>LEKJ01000018.1 GCA_029852775.1 Pasteurellaceae bacterium LFhippo2 | reverse complement strand
GCCAGCTGTTTCAGCTAAAAGCTATAACCCTGATATTAAAGCGCATTACGAGCGATTACTTGCTAAGGGTAAAACCAAAATGCAAGCTATTGGTGCTGCAATGCGTCGTTTAGTACATATCTGCTTTGGGGTGTTAAAGAACAAATCTGTTTATCAGCCGCAAACTATTTTAGCTTAGTGCAAAAAACAATTTGACTTTGGGGTTGAGAGACAGTATCTACCTATGCTAGCAAGACTATAAATTGGGATTGTCAAGGGGATTTCAAGAGAAAATGTGAAATAGATCACAAAATTTATTTAAGAAGATAGAGCTGCTGGGCATTCAAATCTGTTTGGAATATTACTTGCTGAATAGATGTTTTTTTAATCTCTGCGATTTTGCCAATCACTGCATTTAACTGCCCTTCGATATCACAAATATCAAAGCCGTCATGCTGCCACGGTCCATCGGTTTCAATCATTATTCTTTCTAATGGAAATAGCTCTGCAACTCGTTGAGTTTTAGGATTCACTAAAATATCAGAGGTAATGCTTACTAGATAATTGGTGGCGAGAACTTTTTGAAGCATCTCATCACTGGCTTTAAACCAGTGAAAATGGGCTTTTTGGATTTGGTGCTTGGTGAGCAAATCAAGGGCGATTTGGGTATCGTCATAAACGATATGTAAATTTAAGGGCAAATCAAACCGCTTGCTAATAAGCATAAACTCTTCAAGCAAATCGATATAAGCTTGATAATCTAAATTTGGATTTTCACGTTTAAGATAGTGCGGTAAGCCAACTTCACCAATAGCGGTCAGTTTTGCGTGATTTTTTGCAATCCAGTTAAATAATTGTGCTTTTTCAACTTGGGTAGGTAAAGGTTGTTCTGGATGAAAACCTGCGCAAATGTGAATTTTAGGGAATTGTTGTTGCAGTTGTTCTAAGCGTAAAAGACTTTGAAAATCGGTACTAACCGCAATAACACCAGCAATATTGGGGTTAGAAATAATTTGAGTGATTTGTTGATCGTTGTATTGAACGAGATGAAGGTGGGAATCTATCAACATTAGTGCTCCATATAAATGGGAGCTATTTGGTAGCCCCCTTAAAATATCTATCTCACTTGATAGAATTGGCCTAATCGGTGGTATTCAGTCAGTAATGCTATTTTCTTCTGAATATCAAATGGAGAAAAAATCTGATGATTTTGTTCGGTTCCTTCAAAGAGAATACTGAGTCCATGTAGTCCATCAAAAGAATAAAGCGTTAAATTATGACTACTATCCGAAACAAAATCTTCAATAGCTGTTAATACACCATTCTTTTCTCCACCTTCAGTTAAGGCGTTATATAAATTGTTATTAAAACCAATATTAAATAATTCAGGATTAGTAATAAACATTCCGCCTTTTGCGTGGGGCTTAATATGTGATTTTGGAATATTTTCAGGGTTATAATACATATCTCGGCGGGCATAAGGCCAACCTGTGTCGTGGAAAAAGCAAACTGGCAATGTTTTATCTGCTTTTCGGTTAGCAAAAATTTGATCTAATTCATTGTAAACCGTATACCAGTTATGATCGCCATCAATTAAAGCTACATCTGCTGGCTCAAGATCTTTTAAAACATTTAAGCTCAGATCCGTGACCATTTTAAATAAGCCATTAGATTCCTTCTCCATTGTTTGATAATCAAATTGAGGAAAAGGATCAATCGCTGTAAATCGGCAATTATTTTCAATGCAATAAGATAAAACCTTGCGAGTGTTAAAACCTTTATCTGAACCAATTTCAATAATATGAGTTGGTGCTAATTGTTCTATACTAGGTTTAATGGCAATTTCCCAAAAATTTTTCATTGTGATTTTCCTGTAGAAAAAATCCCTCTTTAAAAAGAGGGATCCGAAAGATTTAAATTATTTTAAACCCGCTGCTTCGCGTAATGCTGCTGCTTTGTCTGTTTTTTCCCAAGGGAAATGTTCACGACCAAAGTGACCGTAAGCCGCTGTTTCACGGTAGATTGGGCGGATTAAATCTAACATTTGGATTAAACCGTAAGGGCGTAAATCGAAGAATTCACGAATTAATTTCACTAATACTTCGTTAGCTACTTTGCCAGTACCAAATGTTTCTACCATGATAGATGTTGGCTCTGCGATACCGATAGCATAAGAAAGCTGGATTTCACAACGATCAGCTAAACCAGCCGCTACGATGTTTTTCGCTACATAACGTGCTGCGTACGCTGCTGAACGGTCCACTTTTGATGGATCTTTACCAGAGAATGCTCCGCCACCGTGACGTGCCGCACCGCCGTAAGTATCTACGATAATTTTACGACCTGTTAGACCACAGTCACCCATTGGACCACCAATTACAAAACGGCCTGTTGGGTTGATAAAGTATTTGGTATTCGCACTTAACCATTCACTTGGAAGAACTGGCTTAATGATCTCTTCCATTACACCTTCGTATACATCTTTTTGTGATACAGATTCAGCGTGTTGCGTTGAAAGAACAACGGCATCAATACCTTTGATTTTGTTATCTTCGTAGATGAAAGTTAATTGGCTTTTCGCATCTGGACGTAACCAGTCTAATTTACCTGATTTACGAACTTTTGCTTGTTGCTCCATTAAACGGTGCGCATAAGTAATTGGCGCTGGCATTAATACTTCTGTTTCATTTGTTGCATAACCGAACATAATACCTTGGTCACCTGCACCTTGCTCTAATGGGCTTGAACGGTCAACACCTTGGTTGATATCTGGTGATTGTTTACCAATCGCATTTAACACTGCACAAGAGTGTGCATCAAAGCCCATATCTGAGTGGGTATAACCGATATCGCAGATTACTTGGCGAGTTAAGTTTTCAATATCTACCCAAGCAGAAGTGGTAATCTCACCACCTACTAATGCCATACCTGTTTTCACGTAAGTTTCACACGCAACACGCGCTTTAGGGTCTTGCTTTAAGATTTCATCTAATACTGCATCTGAAATTTGGTCTGCGATTTTATCCGGATGTCCTTCAGACACCGATTCAGAAGTAAATAGGTTAATTGCCATTTTTCTATCCTTTTGATTTATTTAACTTTTAACAATAAGCAAGCGGTCAGATCTTACGAAAATTTTGCAAAATATTTGCTTAATCTAACCGCTTGTATGAAAATTCTGGTTTGGAAGTATTTCCATCTAGACGTCTATAATATATTTTTTAGGCGAGCATGACAAATTATTTTTCCGCAATAATTGCAATTTATGGTAAATTTAGCAAAATTTTTCCAAAAGGATATTCTTATGAACAAACAACCTTCAATGACAATTGCGAGCGTAACGGGACATCAAGGTTATGCTCAAGGTTCTGCTTATGCTATAGAAACGAGTTATCTTGAATTAAAAGATAAAATTAGCGATCTAAAATGTTTACTTGTTAGTCCTGAAAAGCCAGAACACTGTCCTGATTATATTCAGCATATCCCTTGTAAGCCCTTTAGTTATTTTGAATATAATCTCTTTATGATCTACGGGTTAGGTGATTTGATTCAAACGGATTTTTGCCTAGTCGTACAAAATGATGGCTGGGTAACTAATGGTAATCAATGGAAAGATGAGTATTTTAATTATGACTATATTGGAGCCCCCTTACCTGAAGTAGCACATATTGAAAATAATCAACTTATAGAACGAAAATTTGCGCCGTACTTTTTTGCTAATAAAGATAACTTTCCAGAAAATCATTATGAATTACAAAATGGCGGATTCAGCTTACGTAGTCTCCGATTAATGCGAGCTCCACGACAATACAATCTTCCTATGATGGTTTACCCATATTCTCAATTTCAGCACATTCCACTAGAAATGAAATGGAGTTACGCAAAAAATCATGTTGCCCACGTGGAGGATTTATTTCTTTGTGCTGTTTATCGAAAATTCTTTGAAGAGTTAGGAATGCAGTTTGCATCACGTAGAGTAGCAGCTCATTTTAGCTGTGAATATGCACCTTTGCATAATGCCGAAAATATACCTCTCTCGATGGTTTTAGGCAGTCATTATGTTTCTTTATGCACTCTTGTAGGCGTAAAAAAAGTACAACTCAACGAGAATGTATCTTCTCTTGATTCTATAACAAATAATCAAGCCTTGTGGTATTTACTAGAACAAAATCATAAATTGGTTATCCCTGAAAAACATAATAAACTCCCTAAATAGGCTGTAAATTAAAACTTAACTATGAAATTAGAAAAACTAAAAAAATGGGCAACTCAAGCCGAACAAAAATATCAAAAAGTTGAAGACTACTTTACTAACGGCTCTTTTGGGGTGAAATTTTATCCCCTTTTAATGTATCCTTGCGTACGAGTTAGCCATACACTTAGTATTAAATTTATTGCGGTACTTTCAGCATTCTTAGGTCTCTATTATCTATTTGGTGAACTCATCACAATTTTATTTAGTGAGACTTCGCTAATTAGTGCTTATGTAAAACACTCTACCCTTGAATTATTAATGCCTTTAGGCACTATTATTGATAATCAAACAATCAATTTATCTCCGCTCTCTTTCACTATGCGAGCAATATTTTTTATTCAAGGTTGTGCATTTTTAGTGATTTATCTGTTAGGTGCTACGCAACTTTCAAGCCGTTTTAGAATACTTGCCGCATTATCTGCTTTACTTTTTAGTGGTGGAATGCTTATTCTCTCTTCTACGCAAGGAGGCAAATTTACTGATGGAGGATTGCAAAGTTTAGGTGCAAGCTTAACCTTTATCTTTGGTAACTTAACAATGTTGCTAGTAGGACTAGGGATTAAATCAGAACAATTTAAATGCTTTAAATTTTTCAGCATTATTGCTGGACTAATTGGGATAGCAGTAATTTTAATTACGTTACTTTTAGACACTAGCTTTCTAGCAATTTTAGAACGTATCAGTCTTTATGCAATTATGCTATGGGAAATTCGTTTAGGCTTTAATATTTTAAAACAGGTTAGATAATGGCAACTCAGCTTTCTCTCATCGAACGTTATCGTCAGCTTATTGCGATTCCAACTATCAGTAGCTTGGAAGAAATTAGCGATCAATCAAACAAACCTTTAATTGATTTATTGGCAACTTGGCTTGCCGATTTTGGTTTCAAAACGGAAATAATCAAAGTTGAAGGAAGTCGTAATAAATATAATTTACTTGCTACTTATGGTGAGGGGGAAGGCGGCTTATTATTGGCTGGACACTCTGATACAGTACCATTCGATGAAGGGCGTTGGAATTTTAATCCTTTCGATTTAACGGAGAAAGATGGCAAGCTATATGGATTAGGTACTGCGGATATGAAAGGCTTTTTTGCTTTTGTAGTCGATGCGGTAAGCCAAATTGATCTGTCAAAATTAACTAAGCCTTTGCGAATTTTGGCTACTGCAGATGAAGAAACAACAATGGTTGGTGCAAGAACCTTTGCTCAACACGCACATATTCGTCCTGATTGTGCGATTATTGGTGAACCTACATCACTCAAACCGATTCGCGCCCATAAAGGTCATATGGGAGAAGCAATTCGAGTTATTGGTCACTCTGGACATTCTAGTGATCCTGCCAAAGGGATTAATGCCATTGAAATTATGCACGAAGTGACTGGCAGAATGATGACAATGCGCGATCAGCTCAAACAGAAATATCGTAACGACCTTTTTGAAGTACCTTATCCAACAATGAATTTTGGTAATATTCAAGGTGGTGACGCGATAAACCGTATTTGTGCGTGCTGTGAATTACAATTGGATATGCGTCCATTACCAAATCTTGCCGTTCAAGACCTTGAAGATTTAATGCGTCAAAACCTAGCTCCCCTTATTGAGCAATGGGGAGATCGCATTCAAATTCGTCATCTACACGATGGAATCCCAGGCTATGAATGCGAACATTCTGCTCAAGTGGTACAAGTGGTCGAAAAATTATTAGGTGAAAAATGCGAAGCAGTGAACTACTGTACCGAAGCCCCTTTTATCAATCAACTCTGCCCTACTTTAGTTTTAGGCCCGGGTTCAATTGAGCAAGCTCATCAGCCAAATGAATATTTAGATACACAATTTATTCAACCCACAAGAGATTTACTGATCAAACTTATTCATCACTTCTGCTAACTGTATTCTGATGGAGATTCTATCCATCAGAATTTTGCAAAATTCAGAGAGATTCTGACCGCTTGTTTCTCTCTTATTGTCTAAGGAAAGCACAATGTTTTTAGATTCATTACTGTTTAGTTTAAGCGTCACACTACCGACAATGTTAATGTTAGTTATCGGAATCGTATTACGTCATCGCAAAGCCATCGATGAACATTTCTGTGAAGTCGCTTCAAAATTAGTTTTTAATATCTCCCTTCCTGCTTTCCTATTTCTCAATATTGTCAAACATCCTGCCGATTATAGTAGTCAAATTTGGCTAGTCGGAGCTGGCATATCAGGGACTCTCATTATCTATTTAGTGAGTGAATGGATCGCTTTCCGTTGTATTTCAGACCGCCGTTATCGTGGTATTTTTGTTCAGGGGATGTTTAGGGGAAATACTGGTATTCTTGGCTTGGCATTATGTATCAATGCATATGGCTCAATTGCAACTGCACCTGGGGCGGTCTACACAGCTTGTATCACATTACTCTTCAATATTCTTGCAGTAATAACATTAACGAACTCCCTTGGTGATGGTAAACCTAGCTTTATTAAGATTTTCAAAGGGCTTGCGAAAAACCCGCTGATATCAGCAATTATCTTAGGAGTCATAGTGAGTAAAACGGGATTTGTTATACCAGAACCATTATTACGTACAGGTGATTATTTGGCTCACATTGCTTTACCTTTAGCCCTAATTTGTGCCGGAGCTAGTCTTAATTTCCGCCAACTCGCACAAGTTAATAGTAATGATAAGAATCAGGCCGCGGTTAATTCAGTCGTTATATGGACAAGTTTAGGACGCTTAATTTTCGCTCCGCTTTTTATGATTATTCTTGGGAAATTTGTACTACATCTTGAACCAATGTCTCTTGGTATTATTTTCCTAATGGCAGCTACACCCGTTGCAGCAGCTGGCTATTCAATGGTTAGAAACTTTGGGGGAGATTACACCGCAACCGCCAATATCATTGCAATCACAACGCTAGGCTCAATGTTCACTTCAAGTTTAGGATTATTAATTTTAAGACAGTTAGGTTGGATTTAGACAATAAAAAAGTGGGCAATGCCCACTTTTCTTATTAGTTGATATTAAATGCTTCCGTGTATGGAATATTGCCACGTTTTAACATTTTTGATACGCCGCTACTGTAGTTATTACCGAAACGAAGCTCAAAATTCACCCCAAAACGATTGTCATAATATACATCACGAAGATCTTTGTAAGTTTTACCCGTTGGAAGATTTGTTAAACGACGGGCTGTATATAGATTCACAGACCAACAGCACGTGTTGTAAGTAATACCTAATTGACTTTCAACTGGCTTTTTCAATGCTAAGTCGTGGTAATGACTTACCATCATAGACACATTGTCAGTAACTTCCCATCCAACTACAGCACCAATTTGTTTAATATCTTGCCCATAAAGGTTAGAACTTAAATTTTGGTCAATATAGTTTTTACTCGCATAACGGTAGTTTAACTGAATCAAGTGATTATCTTTTGGCTTATATTGCAAAGCCATATTCGCTAATGACGTCTCACTTAAACGTGTATCATATTGATAGCTTCCGTGCCAATTCCATTTTGGATGGAATTTCCAGTTAGATTCTAACGACCAAGACGATGAACGATTTGCCGTACTATTTGCCGAATTACCATCAATCTTTGATGGACTTAAGTAATAAATTTGTCCAAGACTGAAGTTAAATACTTCCGCACCAGTTTTATCATTAAAGAAGCGGGTTGTTCCACCTAATGTAATTTGATTTGCTGAAGCAATACGATCTAATCCACTATAACGACGATCATTAAACAGAGAATAATAATCTTGTTGTAATAATGCAGAATCATAGCCTAGACCTAAGCCAGAACCACGTTTGGAACCGATATCACCTTGATTTTTATAAGGACGATATAAGTATTGAGCTCGGGGCTCTAAAACTTGCGTAAAGCCATTAAATAGTTGTTTATCTGCTTCAAGAGTTGTTTTGAAATCTAATTTCACTTGTGGCAGAACACGACTTACACTGCTTTTCACTTCTTCAGCATTATCAGCTTTACCTTTTTGCTGTTTATAATGAGTCGCATAAAGCTTAGTTTCCAAATTCATACTACCAAAACGGTTAGCCACTGGAAAATTTAACGCAGGCTCAGCGTGGAAACGCCAAGCTGTCGGCATATCCTTACTATCATTTGCAAAATAAGCTGATTGAGCAAAGAATGAGAAATCACCATAAGGTACTAAATCGTTCTTATAGTAATTAAAATCAATTTTCGGGAATACACGGTAAGGCTTAGTTCCAGAATCATCGAAAGTTTGGAATTTCTTACCAGAAATCGAAATATTATAATTTGGCTGATAGTAGCCTAACTTAAAGTTTTGAGTTGCATAACCATCAGTGCTATTACCATAATCTGAATCGAAATCCGAAAAATAACGTGGATCACTTACACGAGTATAGTCAATCGATAAGCGCCAATCATTAGCAAAACTTGCGTTGTGCTGCCAATAAAATAGATTGCGTGATTTACCTTTATAGTCGCCGGCTAATCGGTCATTGCTCATATGTTCGCCCGCGACTTTTCCTTCACCTAATGTCGTTAAATAACGGAATTCGGGACTAATTTGCCAACCACGCTTGGTATAGTAAGTTGGTGTTACAGTTGCGTCCAAATTTGGTGCAATATTCCAATAAAATGGCTGTGAATAAAAATAACCATCACGGCTTGAGTGTCCAGCGCTTGGAATCAATAAACCAGTACGACGACGATCACCAATTGGGAATTGTAAATATGGCGAATAAAATACTGGAACGCCCATTACTTTAAAACGAGCGTGCCACATTTCAGCATATTCATCTTTAACGTGATGAATCATTTCATTCGCTTCAATTTCCCACGAATTATCGTCAGGCAAACAAGATGTAAAACTCGCATTTTTCATCATTCGTTTATCAGTACCATTAACAACTTCTTCAGCTGTACCGCGTCCCTGACGCCCTACTAATTGATAATTTGCATTACCTAATTGTGCGTCATTAGTCGTTAAATCTAAAGTTGCATTTTGCCCAGTTGTTTGAATAAGGTTATCTTGATAATTAAAGTTACCGCGTAAATGAACATTACGCGCTTCATTATGGTTACCTTCTACATATACTTCATCAGCAACAATCGAACGATTACCTTGTTTAACACTCACATCACCAGTATAAGTCGCGTCTGTTGGATAATTAATAACTGCACCATCCGCTTCAATATAAACAGGTAACTGAGTCTGCTCACCTTCTACAACTTCACCTTGAAATTGTGGTACGCCCGCTAGACATTGCGCGCGTAGATCCGCCATAGCATTAGAGCTATAACAAGCGGTCATAATCGCTAAAGAAATTGCACTATAATGGTATTTTTTCATAAAACAGCCCCATTAAATAATTCTTGAAAATTGTTGTCTCTTAGCTTGCTGTCTTGAATAAATATCAAAACACATACAGATATTACGAATCAATAAACGACCACGTGGAGAAACAACCAAACCGGTCTCATTCACTTCCACTAATCCATCTTGAATTAATGGTGCTAATAGCTGTAAATCTTCCGCAAAATAGGTTGAAAAGTCGATCTGATACTCTTTTTCGACAGTTTGATAATCTAATTTAAAATTACAGATCAATGCTTTAATCACATCACGACGTAAGCAGTCATCTTTCGTCATACTTAAGCCTTTATGTAATGCGATACCACGCATTTCCACTTCAGCATAATACTGTTTCAATTCTTTATGGTTTTGTGCATAGCTATCACCTAATAAGCTGATCGCAGATACGCCCATACCAAGCAAATCAGCGTCTTCTTGCGTTGTGTAACCTTGGAAATTACGATGTAATTCACCTTTAGCTTGGGCAATTGCAAGTTCATCATCTGGCTTCGCAAAATGGTCCATTCCGATAAATTTATAGCCCGCATTGCCTAAGGTTTCAATCGTTTTTTGTAAAATCTCAAGCTTAGTTTCTGGTGCTGGTAGCATATCATCTTTAATTTTAACTTGTGCAGCAAAACGGCTTGGTAAATGCGCATAGTTAAATACACTCATACGATCAGGATTAAGCTCAATCACTTTTTCTAAAGTGAACATAAAGCTCTCTACTGTTTGCTGTGGTAAACCATAGATTAAGTCAATATTAGTTGAAGCAAAGCCCAACTCACGCGCACGCTTCATCAACGCAAAGATAAACTCTTCATTTTGCTCACGGTTTACTAATTTTTGAACGTCTTTATTAAAGTCTTGAATCCCCATACTAATACGGTTAAAACCAATACTTCTTAGGTGATCGAGCATATCTAGCTCAATTTCACGCGGATCCATCTCAATACTAATTTCTGCGTCATCTTGTACATTAAAATGTTTGCGCAACATCGCCATCAAACGCAAAGATTGATCTTCAGTTAAATAAGTTGGTGTACCGCCGCCCCAGTGAATTTGGGTTACTTTACGATCCTTGAAAAGCTCAGAACGGTATTTGATCTCTTTTTCTAAATAGTCTAAATAGATATCTGCTTTGTGCTGATGACGCGTGATAATTTTATTACAAGCACAGAAATAGCAAAGCTTGTGACAGAATGGGATATGGATATAAAGTGACAATGGCTTATTAGGGTAACGAGCTACCGCAGCTTTAAAATCATCATCATTGTAAGACTCGTTAAACTCTAACGCTGTAGGGTAAGAGGTATAACGAGGGCCTGACTGGTTATATTTTTGGATAAGACTAAGATCCCAAATAATTTCTGACATTGATAACCTACTTCAAATTTTGTTCGCTTAATATGTGGATGTAGGGTGCGTGTAAACGCACCTACAGATATGTTTAAAACCACATTAAAGGTAATTATAATTTTAATGTTTGCTTAAATTGAGCCATTTCATCAATCAACTGCTTTAACTCAATTTTAATTTGTTCTTCAAGTTCAACTTCTTTGGATTCACGTTCTAAATCTAATTTCATACGCTCATTGCGTTTAAGATTTTTACGCTCATCTAAAATTGGCATATTCTCCACAACTTGATAAAGCTCCCACATTGCAGGGTAAACTGATAATTTCTTACCCAACACATCAAGTAATGGCTTTAAGCGTAATACACCTTCAGAAAAGCCACACTGCTCAGAAAGCATAGCGCGAGCAATAACATCAATGCTATCGATGATATTACGAAAACGCTCACTTTTTGCTTGCTCAAGTTGTTGCTTTTGCTTACGAAGTTTTAACCATAAAGAGAGTGCATATCCTGCCATTGAAAGCACGATAAGCACTGCTAAAATAATTAAGAAAAAACGAATAATCATAAATTAACGAAATTTATTGATGTCCATTGTTTCGAACTGACGTAATAACGCTTCTGGATCATCTTCTTCATCTTCAATTCCAAGTTCTTCCATCAACTCGTGAACACGATCTAAGCATTCATCCACAAATTTCTGATCTTTTGGCGAAAGTGTTTTACCCGCTTCAATCGCATCGAGTAATTCATTTAGAATCTCATTATTCTCTAATTGCTCTAGTTCTGCTTCTGGCGATAAACGTGGTTTCGCAATTTCTTGTGCAGGAATCACTGGTTTGATCGGTTGATCAGGACGATTTACAAATTCCACCACCAATGGTACTTTTTTACGGCTACCAATACGTGGATCTTTAATTTCCTTCACTGCAGATTTCTTCTGATCTACACCTTCGTTTGCACGATTTCCTGAAGGTAAGCCTTTGTGCTTACGTTTTTTCTTCTCTTCACGCGCTTGTAAATCTAATTCATAGCGAGTGGGTTTACGATTTTTTGATGGTCTTGCTTTCGGTTGTTCGAATGGTTTATCTGCCTTTCTTGTAGGCATAATGTCGGTAACACGACGACTTTTCTTTTGACGGCTCATATCAGCTCTTTTTTCTAAACTAAAATAAGGCGAGATTGTACCACTAAAGGGAAAGAATGAGAAATTAATTGATGGGATAGGAAGAAATCAGATTTGCAAATTTTTTGAGAAATTTAACCGCTTGTTTCCTTCTCTACAAAAATTGCTGTAGCATAATTTTTGTAGTCTCTCTTCCGAAATCGGGAGAGAGACTATGAAATATTAATTAAGGGAACTTTAAGCTTTTTGGATCACAATTTCCCATTCCGCATCGCCTACTTGAGCGAAATGCGTCACAGGATAATTATTCTCAGCGGCCCAACGAGGTAAGTTTTCGGTAGCTTCTGCACAGGTAAATTGAATATGCAATTCATCGCCAATATTCAATTCTTCGATTTTCTTTTTCGCTTCCATTAATGGAATCGGGCAAAGTTGACCTAAAGTATCTAATGTATAACGCATAATAATCTCCTTTGTTACGCTTGTTTTGTTGGTCTGACATAGACAAAATAACTCATAATCCAAGTTCCAACCATAATGAAAAAGAGTGATAACCAGCCTTTACTACTCATAACGGCTGTCGCGGTTAAACCATTGCCGATAGTACAACCACCAGCCAAAGACGCGCCAACCCCCATCATAAAACCACCAATAACACTGTTACGGAAAGTTTTGAGATCTGGCATTCGCCATTTAAATTCTTTACTGCCTTTAGCTGCAATATAGGATCCAAGCATTATGCCAAGCACTAAAAATACTCCCCAGTTAATGCTTTTTGCGTCGCCGGTTGTAATAAATAAAATTATATTTGCAGAAGGGCCTGTAATCCCAAGTCCTGCGGTTTTACCTTCTAAGCCATTTACAGCCCAAGCAAAAAAAGCAAATACGCCAATTAACACCGCTGCAAAAAATGGGTGCCAACGTTTTTCGAATAAGAAATGGCGAATCCCCGTATAACGTGGGGGTAATCCAGCGACTTTTATAACCGGTTTTGAGAGATATTTATAGGTACAGAAGATAGTCACTATCACAAGTAAAATGACTAGCCACCAAATTGAAATGCCTAATGTTCCCGCTAAGTTTTCATTAACTTTGCCATATTGTGAAAAGAATTTCTGAACTTCATTTAATGAGCCGAATCGCATAGCAGCAGCACTTATCATATACATCAACAGTGCAACCCAACTACTGATAAGCCCTTCTCCTGCGTGATACCAAGTACCAGTCGCACAACCGCTAGCGAGAATAATACTTGCACCAAAGATAATAGAGCCAATGATAGTTGAAACTATGGAAAAATCTTTGTAAGGAGAACCAATATAACCTAACTCCATTAACGTCACTACACCTATACTTTGCACACAAATTGCAATTAATAGAGCATAGAACATTCGGTTATTTTTAGAGAGATACATTTCTCGAAATCCGCCGGTTAAACAGAAACGAGAGCGTTGGAAGACAAAACCAAGTAATCCGCCGATTAGCAAGGCTGATAGGAAATACCACGACATAACTAAACCTTAGTATAATGTAATGAAAAAGAGACCACATTTTTTAAAAATATGGTCTACTTGTCAAACACTTAAGGTTTATTTTGTGAACTCATTCACAAAATTTTACTCACTACGCCAAACAACAGTTGCCATTCGCCCCGTTTTATTATCACGTCTATATGAGAAGAAATTTTCAGCATCTGTATAAGTACAGAAATCTCCACCTGAAATATCCGTAATGCCTAGCTTATTTAAGCGTTGGCGAGCAATTTGGTAAAGATTTCCTAAAAACTTACCGCTTGTTGTTTCATCTGCAACAAAAGCGTCCTTCGCTTGCGGGTCAAAAGCACAGAATTGCTCAATGACTTCTTGTCCCACCTGAAAAGCTGTTGGGCCAATCGCAGGACCTAACCAAACAGTAATATCTTTGGGTTCACATTCAAATTCAGCAACCGTTGCTTCTAACACGCCATCGCATAATCCTTTCCAACCTGCGTGAGCAGATGCGACTTCTTTGCCGTCTTTACTACAAAAAATTGCCGGTAAACAATCTGCTGTCATCACTAAACAAACTTGGTTAGACTGATTAGTATAAACCGCATCAGCTTCTAAATTATCTCCTTCATAAGGCAGACGAATCACTCGCGTGCTATGGGTTTGAGTAAGATAAATTGGGAAATGCGGTAAATTTGCTTGCTGATTTAAAAGTTCTCTATTAGCCTGCACATCCTGTGGCTCATCTTGAACGTGATCGCCTAGATTTAAACTGTCAAAAGGCGCTTTACTTACCCCGCCAGAACGAGTGGTTGTGAATGCGTGAATATTGGTTGGTACAGACCAAGTTGGTTGAATGAATTTCATCTTATTTTCTTACCGCAATTGCTTCGATTTCAATACCTACATCTTTTGGTAAGCGAGCCACTTCCACGCAAGAACGTGCAGGAAAATTAGGGTGATTATTTTCTTTGAAAAATTTTTCATATTCTGCATTCACTGTAGCAAATTGATTTAAATCTTTCACAAATACCGTTGTTTTCACAATATCAGCTACGGTTAAACCAGCTTGTTCAATAATTGCTTTGACATTTTCTAATGACTGGCGAGCTTGAGCGGTAATATCCGCTGGCACTTCGCCTGTTGTAGGATTTACCGGAATTTGACCCGATGTTAAAACCATATTGCCTAAATCAACGGCTTGAACATAAGGACCGATTGCTGCAGGAGCTTTTTCTGTATGAATAACTTTTGTCATAAAAATTTCCTTTTTGTAGTAAAAATAAAACGTTCGCTAGAGTATAATCTTCCGATTATTTTTTGCAAAAGATTTTAGCATTTGCAAAAAATATTTAAAATCAAACCGCTTGCAAATAAAAAAGGAAAACAATGAGCATAAATGTATCTGAAATTGTGTTGCACCAGCTGCACCACACTCCACAAGGTGAAAATCAAGCTACTGAATTAACTACCGTTCTGCGTGATAATCTACTGAATATTAGCCCAGAAGTTGATCAGATGATGTTACAACTTCATCAAGCTTATCAAGGCAAAGCAAAAGCTTATGGTATTTTCCAATCGGAATCGGTGTTTGCTCAGCAGTTAAATCGCTTATTAGAGCAAGAAACTGATTTTCTACCATTCAGCCACAGCTGTGCGAAAATGCTAGCAACGGAACTTGTGAAGTATCCATTTGTATCTGGTGGTACCTTTATTCTTTGTCGCTACACTTTTTTAGCGACTGAATATCTATTCTTAGCTCTAATTGATAGCCGTGCTTCTATGCTTGTTGATGAACAGCTAGAAGTAAAACGCACGGAATATCTTGAAATTGCACAATACGATATTGCTTGTCGTATTAACTTAACAGATCTCAAACTTGACGCTCAATCAAACCGCTATTTAACCTTTATTAAAGGACGAGTTGGACGTAAAGTAGCTGATTTCTTTATGGATTTCTTAGGTGCAGAAGAAGGTTTCAATCCACAACTTCAAAATCAAACTTTATTACAAGCTGTAAGTGATTACTGCGAACAAGGCGAGTTAAATAAAGAGCAGACTCAAGCGGTAAAAAAACAGGTATTTGACTACTGCAAAGGGCAAATCAATAGCGGTGAAGAAATTGCATTAACAGAGCTTTCTGCAGAATTACCGACTTTAAATGAAGTGCCTTTTGCTGATTTCACTCAAGAAAAAGAGTACGGTCTGGAAGAATCAATTCCGCCTGTTCGTAATGCGCTTAAAACGTTAACTAAATATTCAGGTTCTGGAAAAGGCGTAACCATTAGCTTTGACGCAGAATTATTAGGTCAAAGATTAATTTGGGATGAACTAAGTGACACTTTAACAATCAAAGGATTACCCGCTAATCTTCGCGATCAGCTTGAACGTAATAAATAATGGTATTTTTAGGGCAATTTCGGTATGATTCGCCTTAATTGTCTGAAACTTAAGGTTATCAATCTATGAAAATTAAATCTCTTGTTGCAATTTTATTACTTGCCGTTGGTGTAAGTGCTTGTTCTACTGTGAAAAAAGTCGTTTATCGTATCGATGTTCCACAAGGTAACTATTTAGAGCAAGATAAAATCGACCAAGTTAAAGTGGGTATGACGCCTGAGCAAGTACAATACTTACTTGGTACACCAATGCTAAAAGATATGTTTGAAACTCACCGTTGGGACTACGTATTTATTTTACGTAAAGGCCACGAAGAACCGGTTCAACGTACTCTATTTGTTTACTTCGATAATAAAGGTTTAGTAAGCAAAGTTGACTTAGATAAACGTTTAGACGAAACAAACTAATTTTTATCTCTCAAAAAACAAAAAAGCAGATCAATCGATCTGCTTTTTTTGTCTACTCAATTTAGCTTAAGCTTGTTGGGCAACCGTGTTGTGCTAACTTATTACGAGTGAAGTTAGTACGAGCTCCAGAGCTACGGTTATTTAAACTAATCACACCAATTACTGCATTACCACATTTATGGCGGTTTACAAACACAAGGTTATAACCTGATTCACGGATATAACCAGTTTTGTTAATCAATGCTGTAAAGTTTTCATCTCTCACCAATGCATTGGTATTTTGCATATACATATTTTGTCTGCCAGTATTTACGATAATAGCTGGAGAGTTCGATAAATCACGAATCGTTTTCTTATTAAGAGAATATTTTGCAAGCTTCACAAGATCCATTGCACTAGAAACATTACCACTCGATAAACCTGAACTATCTTCAAATGAAGTAGAATTCATACCTAATTCACGTGCTTTCTGATTCATTTTTTGAATAAATTGCGCTCGGCTCATTCCCGCAGCACGAGACAAAGCGTGAGCAGCATAGTTATCTGACTTAACTAACATCGCTTTTAACAGTTCATTACACGAAATTGGAGTATGCATAGGCAAAGATGTACCTGTGCCTTTGATAAAATCGGCGTCAATCGACTGAATTGAAGTTGCACAATTTTTATCTTTGTTATTTTCTAAAAATACGTTTGCCGTCATTAATTTAGTTACTGACGCAATAGGTTTTACTTGGTTTGCATTGTGGCTTTCTAAAACACGATTATTCCAGAAATCGTATACAACATAAGATTGCATACCGTCATTCGCCAAAACAGCTGTAGGAAGCACCGCTGCAACTAAGGGTAATAATTTTTTAAACATTTTCTAAATCTTCTAAGAAACGGGGAAATAAGGGGCGCATTCTAACATAAACGGCTCTTTTTATAACAAATCTTTAATCTGTTTTACGCCGTTATTACACCATACCAATTTTTGGGAAATTGCATTTTCAAGCAATTTATCGTTTTCAGGTAAGCTTGCGCGAGTCGCTTCGTTATGCCATAAATGGTAAGCAATCGCTGCAAATTTGAGATTGGCACGCTTTCCACCATTATTAAAGAAACGCGCTACAAACTCGCTATCTTCGCGTCCCCAACCAACAAAATCACTGTTAAATCCATTGATTGCTAAAGCTTCATCACGGAAAAATGCCATATTGCAACCGCGAATACCGTGATACCAATCACGTTTTTCTTTGCTTAAAATAAGATTGCTAACAAAGGGAATATTCACTGCAGATAAACGTTTCTCTAAACGTTTTTCTAAACCTTTTTCATAGAATCTTAAGACTCTGTAAGCGGTCGGATTTTCTAAAAGTTTTGCAGTTTTTTCTTCCGTTAGAACTACTCGGCTACCTTGAACAAATAGACCTTTTTTAGCTGCTTTTTTGTGATCAGCAATAAACTCAGGGTGCATAACCATATCGCCATCAATAATCACAATATAATCCGACTCTGCCATTGCTAAAGCTCGATTACGCGATTCAGCTAAACGGAATCCTGTATCTTCTTGCCAAGCGTGTTTTACTGGCATTGATAATTCCGTTTTGAAACGCTCTACAACAGCACACGTCTCATCATTTGAGCCATCGTCAGCAATAATCACTTCATCTGGTAAAACTCGCTGATGTTTAACAGATTCTAAAACAGCTTCAAGAGCGTCAGGACGATTATAAGTTGTGATAATTAAAGCAGTTGTTAAGCGTTGATTTGCTTCGGCTAATTTCACATATTTGTAGTAAGAGCCACAGGCATTGGCAAAAGAGATAACGAAGCCATCCGCTCCCGATGTAATCCCTTTTTTTACAAAATAATTTTTGAAAAATGCAGATAAGCCGTGAGTAATTGCACTACCAATAGACGCTCGCTTACGGAATTTTTGTTGTTCCGCAAATAAGGTTGTATATTGCTGCATTTTATTGATAAGCCCTTCAGCACCATCAAAAGAGTAATGTAAAAAACTTTTCTCTAAACGTTTTACTTCTGCTGTTTCAGGAATTTCCAGTGATTCGTGAACTTGTTTATCATTAAATCTCACAACAGTTCTGTTGTAAAGACGCTTCACATAATCCGGATACCAACCGCAAGTTTTAATCGGCTTACCACGATAGTGGTTAATACGCAAAATCGCATAGACTTTGTGTAAATCGCTAAGATCAATTTGACGAATTTCATCAATCAACTCTTCTGAAAAGATTTCATCACTATCAATATTGATGACCCAATCATTTGTCGCAAATTCCGCTGCCAAATTTTTCATTGGCCCAAAACCAATGAATTTATGATGATGAATTTTGACATTATCAAATTTTTTCGCAATTTCTAAAGTTTGATCCGTTGAACCATTATCCAATAAGATAATTTCAGAAAAATCTTGCAATGCACTTAAGCACTGTTCCAAATATTTTTCTGCATTTTTAACTAGCATTGTAACGCTGATAGGGAGCTTATTCATTGAGAAATCCTATTAAAAAATGTGTCTAATAATTAAGTATAGATTCTGACTATTAAATATGAAAAATGTTGCATTATAGCCTAATACGAGCCAAATATTTACACATTAATTTCGCTATTTTTATAATGCAAAACCCCTGATTTTCCGCTAGAATGCGCTCTTTGAGCGCGTAGATTACCAGCGTGAGATTTATCCATTTAATTATCATTCAAACTATAGGAACTATATGTCAGCAACAATTTTAGAATCACTCCCTCTTAGTCAAAAAGTCGGCGTCGCATTTTCTGGCGGTTTAGATACTAGTGCTGCGGTACTTTGGATGCGTAAAAAAGGCGCAATTCCTTATACTTACACAGCAAATTTGGGTCAACCGGACGAAGATGATTACAATGCGATTCCAAAGAAAGCAATGGAATATGGTGCTGAAAATGCGCGTCTTATTGACTGCCGTACACAATTAGCTCACGAAGGTATTGCAGCAATTCAAAGTGGTGCATTCCACATTTCAACAGGCGGTATGCCTTATTTCAATACAACCCCACTTGGTCGTGCAGTAACAGGTACAATGCTTGTTGCAGCAATGAAAGAAGATGATGTAAATATCTGGGGTGATGGTTCAACATTCAAAGGTAATGACATCGAACGTTTCTATCGTTACGGTTTATTAACTAACCCTAAATTAAAAATCTACAAACCGTGGTTAGACCAAGCGTTTATCGATGAGTTAGGTGGCCGTCACGAGATGTCTGAATTCTTAATCGCTAACGGTTTCCAATACAAAATGTCTGTGGAAAAAGCATATTCAACAGACTCAAATATGTTAGGTGCAACGCATGAAGCGAAAGACTTAGAATTACTAAGCACCGGTATGCACATTGTTAAACCAATTATGGGTGTAGCATTCTGGGATCAATCAGTTGAAATCAAACCTGAAACCGTATCTGTAACTTTCGAAGAAGGTGTGCCTGTTGCATTAAACGGCAAACGTATTGATGATGCTGTAGAGTTAATTCTTGAAGCAAACCGCATCGGTGGTCGTCACGGTTTAGGTATGACTGACCAAATCGAAAACCGTATTATCGAAGCTAAATCTCGTGGTATCTATGAAGCTCCAGGGATGGCATTATTACACATCGCTTACGAGCGTTTAGTAACAGGTATCCACAACGAAGATACTATCGAACAATACCGTATCAACGGCTTACGTTTAGGTCGTTTGTTATATCAAGGTCGTTGGTTCGATCCACAAGCATTAATGCTTAGAGAAACAGCACAACGTTGGGTAGCTAAAGCAATCACTGGTACTGTAACTTTAGAATTACGCCGTGGTAACGACTACTCTATCTTAAATACAGAATCTCCAAACTTAACTTACGAACCAGAACGTTTAAGTATGGAAAAAGTGGAAGACGCACCATTTACACCAGCAGACCGTATCGGTCAATTAACAATGCGTAACTTAGACATTGTTGATACGCGTGCTAAATTAGCGGTTTATACTCAAACTGGTTTACTCACTGTAAATAGTAATGAGTTACCACACTTAGAAAGCAAATAATCTATTGATTAGGTAGTAAAAAAGCTCGATTTTAAATCGAGCTTTTTTTCTTAAATTTGATTAGCTAAAAATAACGGACCTAACGGATTTTTGGGAATGCCAAAATGTTCAGGATAGGTGACATCTACTAAATATAACCCTTCCGCTTTTGCGGTCGGTGCCGCTAATTTGCGATCTCTTTGTCCCAGTAACCATTTAATCCATTCCACTGGCTGATTACCTTGTCCAACTTCAATCAAACTTCCCACGATATTACGCACCATATGATGCACAAAGGCATTCGCCTGAATATCTATGATAATAAAATCTTGCTGACGAATCACATTTAGATGATGCACATTTCGCCAAGGCGTATTTGATTGACATTGAGCCGCACGGAATGAGCTAAAATCATTTTCGCCCAGTAAAAACTGCCCTGCTTGGTGCATTTTTTCACTATCTAACGGCTGATAATATTGCGACACACCGAAAGGCAAAATCGCTGAACGTAAGCGATGATTATGAATAATATAGCGATAACGGCGCGCTGTTGCGCTGAAACGAGCGTGGAAATCATCACTCACTTCAACAGCCCACTTCACCGCAATATCAGGCGGTAAATGCGCATTTGTACCCAGATACCAGCTCTGTAATGGGCGAACAGCGTCTGTTTCAAAATGGACAACTTGCCCTGTGCCGTGAACTCGTGCGTCTGTACGCCCTGCGCAGAACACTTCACAAGGCGATGCCGCTACAATCGATAGCGCTTCTTCTAATTTCTGCTGAACTGACTCAACATTTTGCTGACGTTGCCAACCAAAATAGCGACTACCGTCATATTCAATCCCTAATGCAATTTTCATTTCAAATCTATTTGCTGATTAAAGATAAAAACTCTTTGCGCGTTTCTCTATCTTGTAAGAACACACCGCCAAATGCAGAAGTGATAGTACTACTGTTGGTATCTTTCACACCGCGACATTTCACGCAGAAATGGGTTGCTTTTACATAAACCGCCACATCTTCTGTCTCTAAAATGGTTTGGAATGCCGTTAAAATTTGTTCTGTAAAGCGCTCTTGAACCTGCGGGCGTTGTGCAAAGAATTGCACCACACGGTTGATTTTCGATAAACCGATCACCCAATCTTTCGGGTAATAAGCGACAGAAACTTTACCATCGATGGTGACAAAGTGGTGCTCACAAGTACTGGTTAATGTGACATCATCAACTAGTACCATTTCGCTCACTTTCATCTGATTTTTAATTTTAGTAATTTTCGGAAAAGTGGCGTAATCCAAACCGCTAAAAATCTCATCCACATACATTTTAGCTAAACGGTGTGGTGTTTCTTCAAGGCTATCATCGCGCAGATCTAAGCCTAATAACTCTAAAACTGAACGCATATGTTGCTGAATTTCAGCACGGCGAGAATCTTTATCTTTGTTATGTTCTACTGTTGGGGTTTCAATGCCTTTAGCAAGTAGTGCTTCACGCACACTCTGGGCTTCTGGGGATATTGTGCTCATTGATCTTCCTCTAAAAATTTAAGCGAAAGATTCTATCAAATTGCCTTAAAAATACAACGAAAGAACTGAAAATAGTGTAGAATTATCTCCCTATTTGTGGGCTTTCACGCTTATCCTACGAATTTAATCTAAGGCAGTATCAAATATGGCATATTATCAATTCAATCCTGATCTTGTACCAACATCTCAACAGCAATTTGTAACACAACTACTTAATTGCAAAACTTTTCAAAAATCAGACCGGTTGTTAGGCTATTCAAAAGGTCGTGGTATCACTTGGTTTCTTAATACTCAAGCAGAACTTGGTGTAAATAGCGTATTGCGTCATTACTATCGCGGTGGGCTGTTTGGAAAATTTGTAAAAGATCGCTACTGGTTTACAGGCAATAAAAATACCCGAGCAGTACAGGAATTTGAACTGTTAACTCAACTTCATCAATGGAATTTACCGACTCCACGCCCAATAGCATTAAAAATTGAAACCGCATTTGGATTTTATCAAGCGGATATTTTGATCGAAAAAATTGAAAATACTCAAGATCTTAGCCAGTTTTTACAACACAATAAATTGAGTTCAGAACAATACCAACAAATTGGCAGAACCATTCGCCAATTGCACGATCATCAAGTTCATCATTCTGATCTGAATATTCACAATATTTTACTTGGAAAGGACAATGGCAAATTTTGGCTCATTGATTTTGATAAATGCCAAATTCAGCAAGGGGAAGAGTGGAAACAAGCAAATTTAGACCGTTTGCTCCGTTCTTTTAATAAAGAGAAAGGCAAATTAAATATTCAATTTGATGATTCTGACTGGCAAGCGTTGATGTTAGGCTATTCTAAATAACTAAAAACGGGCTATATCGCCCGTTCTTTGTATAAATTAATTATGATTTTTTAAAGCCTCACGCTCTTTTCTAGCAGCCTGTTCTTCGAGTAAGATTTGATACATTTTATAAGCTACAAAAGCCCCAATAAAAGCAACAATAAATAGACCTGTAGTAAGATTCATAGTGTTTGCTCCTCTAGTATTCTTCGGCAAAATCGCCCTATAATGATAAAGAAATAAATAACCAAAAACAAGGCAAGTATGTTCAATAATTTAAATCCCAAATCTTCTTTGCTGTAAAGTATAACTGGTATCGTTAATAGAGCAACTTTAGCCACATCATCAGTCATTTTAGACCACGCTTCTATAGATGCTTTTTCAACAGGCCTTTTAAAAATATTAAGTATCGTCAGCATAATATTCTCCTTTGTTGTTAAATTTAATTAAACTAACCATAACAAAGTTAAAAATACCTGCAATAACCAAATATTATTTTTTCGATAGAGATCGAAAAAATAATGTTTACCAGTTGACAACGCCAATTATATTTAAGTAATTAACCATCAATCTCTTCACCAGTTTCATCCCATTTAAAATTCAGAGCAACTGAATTTAAACAGAAACGTAAACCTGTTGGTGCAGGGCCATCATTAAAAACGTGTCCCATATGCGAGTCACAGTTTCCGCAACGAATCTCAACCCGATGACGACCTAAACTATAATCATCTAAATATTTTAGAGAATTTTCCGAAATAGTTTCATAGAAACTCGGCCAACCACAGCCAGCGTCAAATTTTGTATCTGAACGAAATAGTGCATTGTGGCAACGCACACAGCGATAAGTCCCTACTCGCTCTTCAGTTAAAAACTTGCCTGTAAAAGGTCTTTCTGTACCCGCATTTAAACAAATATCAATCTGCTCTTCCGTTAACTCGTCAATGTCTTTAATCATTTATATCATTCCTGTTATTAATCGAAAGGTCGATTCTACCGTCTTTTTGTCTATTATAGAAGATTAGATAAATCATAAAAATCGGAGTACAATCCGCCCTATCTTTATTTAGTCTAAATAAGAACAAGGAAAATCTATGCAAAATCACGAACCTATTCGCTTAACTCAGTACAGCCACGGTGCAGGTTGCGGCTGTAAAATTTCACCTAAAGTTTTAGAGCAGATTCTCAAAACAGAACAGGCAAAATTTATTGACCCCAATTTATTAGTTGGCAACGAAACCAAAGATGATGCGGCTGTCTATGATATTGGAAATGGTGTAGGAATTATAAGTACCACGGATTTCTTTATGCCAATCGTGGACGATCCATTTGACTTTGGGCGAATTGCCGCAACTAATGCTATTAGCGATATTTTCGCTATGGGCGGCAAACCAATTATGGCGATTGCGATTTTAGGTTTTCCAATCAACAAACTCCCTGCCGAAGTCGCTCAAAGAATTGTTGATGGCGGACGATTCGCTTGCCAACAAGCAGGAATTGCCCTTGCAGGTGGACACTCTATCGACTCTCCAGAACCGATTTTTGGTTTAGCAGTAACAGGCATTATTTCAACAGAACAAGTGAAAAAGAACGCTTCCGCTCAAGCAGATTGTGAACTTTTCTTAACAAAACCACTAGGCATTGGCGTATTAACCACAGCTGAAAAACAGTCAAAATTAAAACCCGAACATCAAAATCTTGCTAGAGATGTGATGTGTCAAATGAACTTAATCGGCGCAGAATTTGCTAAGGTTGATGAAATCACCGCAATGACTGATGTTACTGGCTTTGGTTTACTTGGTCATTTAAGTGAAATCTGTCAAGGTTCTGATTTACGTGCAGAAGTTTATTTCGATCAAATTCAAACCTTAGATGGCGTAAAAGAGTATATCGCTCAAGGCGCTGTTCCGGGCGGTACAACACGTAATTTCGATAGTTATGGTCATTTAATTTCAGCTATGACTGATGAACAAAAAGCAATTTTATGCGATCCACAAACTTCTGGCGGTCTATTAATTGCTGTGAAACCACAAGCGGTTGAAACAGTGCAAAACATTGCAAAAGAAAACAATGTGTTACTCTATCCTGTTGGTAAGTTACTCAAAGCAGAAAGCGGCAAAGCGTTGATTGAAGTTAGGTAATTTTTCATTTCTCATTTTAGATAATACCTTGTAGGTCGGGCATTTATGCCCGACATATCAAAAGATCGATTTTATTCGTCGGGCATAAATGCCCGACCTACATACTAAAAGGGGATTTCAAGGAGAAAATATGTCTCAAAAATTCGATGTTGTTATTGTTGGTGGTGCAATCACTGGCTCGGTATTAGCACTAGCGTTAAGCTCGGTTTCACAACATAAAATGCAAATTGCTATTGTTGAAAAAAATCAGCCTAATTATGCAGAACAGGGCGGATTCGATGCGCGTAGTATTGCCCTTGCTTACGGGAGTTTGCAAAAATTAGCTAAAATCCAACCGGTTGTAGGAGAAAATCTTGCAACACTTGTTGAAAACATTTCAACATCCATTCAGCAAATCCACGTATCGGATCAAACACATTTTGGTAAAACCACATTAAAAGCTTCTGAACTCAAGCTAAATAAACTCGGTGTAGTGGTTGAATTAGCGAAATTCGGTGAGAAGCTAGCCAACATTATCGAACAACATCAAAATATTCAGATCTTCTGCCCTGATACCGTTGAATCTATCGAACGCACAGAAAACGAGTGCTATCTTACTTTATCCAGCCAACAAAAACTTACTTCTCAATTAGTGGTTGCTGCCGATGGTATTCAATCTCAAATTGCTCAGCAGTGTGGCGTTGAAACACAATTTATTAAGGATTATCACCAATCTGCTATTATTGCGAATGTAGAATTAAGCGAAGCCCACAACGGCAGAGCCTTTGAACGTTTTACTACACAAGGGCCTTTTGCATTATTACCACTTACTGATAAAACGATGTCGCTTGTTTGGTGTGTTAAAGATTCAGCAGAGCCAATGGCATATTCAGATCAAGATTTTCTAAAAGCATTACAACAACAATTTGGCTGGAAACTGGGCAAGTTCTTACGTGTAAGTAAACGCTTTGTTTATCCACTTTCTTCACAAAAATCAGCAAGCCATATCAGTCATCGTCTCGCGATAGTTGGCAATGCGTCACAACTGCTTCATCCTGTGGCAGGACAAGGCTTTAATTTAGGTATGCGCGATCTGTTTGAACTTGCTACATTAATTGGAAATGCATTTAATCAACAACAGGATATTGGCAATTTTGCGCTACTTTCTCAATTTGATAAAAATCGCCAAGCAGACCAAAACCGAATTATGCAATCCACAAGCGGTCTAATTTCGATATTTAGTTGCGAATTTTTACCTGTTTCATCAATACGTAATGCAGGATTATTTGCACTTTCGCATATTCCACTTGCTCGAAATATGGTTGCAAATCGCGCACTTGGATGGTAAATCAACTTAAAGAGACTCTGGGTAATTACAAAAATTTGATATAGATCACACAACATTTATCTGTTATATTTCAAGGCGTTCTTTCAGTTGTCATTTTCCGTAAAGATTGTGTTATAATCCACGCGTCTTTTCGGTTCACGAAAGAAAGAATTTTGTTTAACTTTAATATAGGTAGAAAATCTATGGCAATTAAAATTGGTATTAACGGCTTTGGCCGTATCGGTCGTATCGTATTCCGTGCAGCACAATTACGTGATGACATCGAAGTTGTAGGTATCAACGACTTAATCGACGTTGACTACATGGCTTACATGTTAAAATACGATTCAACTCACGGTCGTTTCAATGGTACTGTTGAAGTTGTAGATGGTAAATTAGTAGTAAACGGTAAAGCTATCCGTGTAACTGCTGAGCGCGATCCTGCAAACTTAAAATGGGACGAAATCGGTGTTGATATCGCAGTTGAAGCAACAGGTTTATTCTTAGATGATGCTACAGCGCGTAAACACATCACTGCTGGTGCGAAAAAAGTTGTTTTAACTGGTCCATCTAAAGACAACACACCTATGTTCGTAAACGGCGTAAACTTCAAAGACTACGCAGGTCAAGACATCGTTTCTAATGCTTCATGCACAACAAACTGTTTAGCACCATTAGCACGTGTAATCCACGAAACATTTGGTATCAAAGACGGTTTAATGACAACTGTTCACGCAACAACAGCTACACAAAAAACTGTAGATGGTCCATCAGCTAAAGACTGGCGCGGTGGTCGTGGTGCTTCACAAAACATCATCCCATCATCAACAGGTGCTGCAAAAGCTGTAGGTAAGGTATTACCAGCATTAAACGGTAAATTAACTGGTATGGCGTTCCGTGTTCCTACTGCAAACGTATCTGTAGTAGACTTAACAGTTAACTTAGAAAAACCAGCTTCATACGAAGAAATCAAAGCTGCAATCAAAGCAGCTGCAGCAGGTGAAACTTTCAACGGCGAATTAAAAGGCGTTTTAGGTTACACTGAGGACGCAGTAGTATCTACAGACTTCAACGGCGCAACAGAAACTTCTGTATTCGACGCTGACGCAGGTATCGCATTAACAGATACATT
Source organism: Pasteurellaceae bacterium LFhippo2 (assembly GCA_029852775.1). GTDB lineage: Bacteria > Pseudomonadota > Gammaproteobacteria > Enterobacterales > Pasteurellaceae. The sequence continues at coordinate 77,735 of LEKJ01000018.1, read as the reverse complement.
CGTTAAATTAGTATCTTGGTACGATAACGAAACTGGTTACTCAAACAAAGTATTAGACTTAGTTGCATTAGTACACAATTACAAAGGCTAATCCTTAGTTTAACTAGATATAAAAAACGCCACTCAATTGAGTGGCGTTTTTATTACACATAAACAAAGAAAATTCTAAATATAGGAAAGGGCAATAACCTATTTTTAGATGAAAAAAAACCCTCAAAAAAGTGAGGGTAAAATCTTTTGATCTAATTCTTAGGAGGTTGAATTACTGTTTTATAAAAGGAGACAAATAAAACAAGACCAAAAGTAAAAACTAAAGGAGGAAATTTGGCTCCTCCTGCTGGACTTGAACCAGCGACATACGGATTAACAGTCCGCCGTTCTACCGACTGAACTAAGGAGGAACATAACGAGAAGAATAATAAGCTAAACCGATTTAGTCGTCAAACGATTAGACCTTTCTTTGCATTTCCTTAACAATTCAGACAAAACATAATTTTAATTACAACAAACAACGCAATTCTTCTGCTTAGGTAATTTCATTTCTCTCACAGAGAAGTTTAAGCCGTCGATTATCAATAGCTTACCCGATAGAGTCTTACCAATATTCAGTAGCACTTTGATTGTTTCAAGCGCCTGCAGACTGCCAATAACCCCAACTATAGGTGCAATAACACCCGCTTCGACACAACTCAATACATTTTGTCCAAATAATTGACTCAAACATTGATAGCAAGGTTCATCTTGCTGATAAGTAAAGACTGATATTTGCCCTTCAAAACGAATTGCAGAACCCGATACAAGCGGTCGTTTTTGCTGAAAACATTGCAAATTTAACTGGTTTCGAATATCAACATTATCGGTACAATCAACAATAACATCATACTTAGGAATAAGCTCTTTCCACGCTTCTTCGTCCAACATCGCATTAATTGTATTGATTTCAATATTCGGATTGATTTGGTTCAAACTCTGTTTAGCTGATTCGACTTTAGGTTGTCCGATATTTTGATCAGTATGCAAAATCTGACGCTGTAAGTTTGAAAGTGATACAGTATCGAAATCAACAAGCGTTAAATGCCCAACGCCTGCACTGGCTAGATATTGACTAGCTGCACAACCTAAACCGCCAGCTCCTACTATTAACACTCGACTTACTTTTAGCTTTTCTTGCCCATCAAAATCAACACTTTTTAGAATGATTTGACGGTTATAACGTAATGTTTCGTGATCGGTAAGTTCCATATCAATTCCTTACTTCAGTAAAAAATTAAACGGCTGGATTGTGACTTTCTCGCCGGCTTCTACATTGCCACGCTCTTGCTCAAGTACAATAAAACAGTTACTTTCATTAAAAGCACTAAAAATATGTGAACCTTGCATACCAACTGGATAAACTTCTAATTGACCTTCACTATTTGCTTGATAGAATCCGCGTTGAAAATCTTGACGGCCAATCGCTTTTTTCAACGGAACTGTAGTACAAGCGGTTAATTTTGGCGAAAAATTTGCAATTTTTTCTGCAGAATATCCCGAGAGCTTCATAATCGCAGGCTGAACTAATTGATAGAAAGTCACTAATGCTGAAACTGGATTACCAGGTAAGCCACAGAACCACGCTTTTTCTAATTTCCCAAATGCAAATGGCTTACCTGGTTTCATTGCGATTTTCCAGAAACCAATTTCCCCTAATTTTTCCAGTACATCTTTAGTAAAATCAGCTTCGCCCACAGAAACACCGCCACTGGTAATTAAGAGATCTGCGGTAGCTTGCGCTTCGTTGAATACTTTTTCAAATGTTTCAGGATTATCAGGAAGTAATCCATAATCTAAAATTTCACAATTTAATTTTTCTAGCATTAAGCGCACAGCGAAACGGTTAGTATCATAAATTTGACCACTTTGTAACGGTTCCCCAACATTAACTAATTCATCTCCAGTCGAAAGAATTGCCACTTTAACACGAGAAAATACTTCCACTTGTGCAATCCCTAAAGAAGCAAGCAAAGGTAATGTTGCTACATTTAATTGACAACCTTTAGCTAAAACAAGATCACCTTGTTTTACATCTTCACCAATACGACGAATATTTGCACCTAATTTAGGGATTCGATTAAAAGTAACTGAACCATCAGCATTTAAAGTTGTATCTTCTTGCATTACTACCGCATTGATATCATCTGGCACCTTTGCCCCAGTCATAATGCGCACACACTGCCCTTTCTCGACTTTCCCTGTAAATGGATTGCCTGCAAAGGCTTTACCAACAACAGTTAAGGTATTATTTTCGGCTAAATCTTCTACTCTAAGAGCATATCCATCCATTGCTGAATTATCAAAATTAGGCACATTAATTGGCGAGAAAATATCTTTAGCGGTAATTCGATTTGCCGATTGATTTAGGTTGATAATTTCAGTTTGAGTTGGTTCTGGTAAGCGAGAAAGCATATTTTCTAGCGCTTCAGAAAGGGATTGTAGCGACATATATTTTCCTTAATAAAATGAAATTGTTATGCCTAGAATCATAACACGATTTGAAAAAAATTAGCGCACAATAAAGTGCGCTAATTATCAATAAAAAAGAAATAATCTTAACTTGCTGCCCAAAGTAAAATAGCAAGCAATTGCGGTAAAATTATTCGACAGAACATTACTAATGGATAAACTGTTGCGTAAGAAAGCGCAGAAGCACCATTTCCTTCTTTGATCGCATTCGCAAATGCAAGAGCAGGAGGATCAGTCATTGAACCAGCAAGTAAACCACATAATGTTAAATAGTTCATTTTAGCGTAAATTCTTGCAACAAGCCCCGTGACAAACAGCGGAATGAACGTAATCATTGCACCATAGGCAATCCAGTTTAAACCATCACTACTTAATAGAGTATTAAGGAAATTACCACCAGCTTTCCAACCTACAACAGCAAGGAAAAGCACAATGCCTATTTCACGTAACGCAAGATTTGCACTCGGAGGCATAAACCAATAAAGTTTTCTAAAACTACCAATTCTAGCAAGAATCAATGCAACAACTAAAGGCCCACCAGCTAGACCTAATTTGAGTGCAACAGGGAAACCAGGAATATAGATAGGAATAGAGCCTAGTAACACACCAAGTCCAATACCGATAAAAATTGGTAGCATTTGAACTTGTTGCAGTTTTTGTTGTGCATTACCAATAATTTCCATTACCGCTTCAATATCTTCTTGGCGACCAACTAAATTAAGCACATCCCCGAATTGTAAGGTCATTTCGCCATTTGGCACTAACTCCACGCCAGCACGGTTTAAACGAGAAATTACAACATCATATTTCCCTTTTAACATCAGATGGCTAATTTTCTTACCAAACACTTTTTCATTCGTTACAACAGCTCGTTCAGTACGATACATTGTACCTTTGGTGGAAACAGAAATGTTTGCTTCTTCCCCTAAAATAAGCAACATTTTGTGTAAGGTGGCTTTCTCACCTACAATATGTAACACATCGCCCAATAAGATTTGAGTATCAACTTTTGGCACAAATAAGTCTTCACCGCGTTTTAAACGAGAATAGACGACATCGTGTAACTCAAAATCCGGCAAATCTTTTAATTGCAAGCCATTTAAATTAGGGTTTGTAATACGGACATTAAGAGTGCTTAACCCTTCCTTTTTAGTATTAGACGCGCGCTCAAACTCGTCAGCTTCTTTATCTACATTAATTTTTAGCACGATTCGCACTAACCACATTGTAAGAAGAATACCAACAATACCAAATGGATACGCAATCGCATAGCCCATCCCCATTACCGAAGTATCACTGCCTAATTCAGATAAAATTTGCTGACCCGCACCAAGAGATGGCGTATTGGTAACCGCACCAGAGAAGATACCTAAAATAACAGGTAAAGGAACATCAAACAATTTATTGAGAAGGATAACAAGGATACCGCTAATACCTACAATCATTAAGGCAAAGCCATTGAGTTTTAGACCTGATTGGCGAAGGGAAGCAAAAAAGCCTGGTCCGACTTGAATACCGATGGTATAAACGAATAGAATTAAACCAAATTCTTGAATAAAATGAAGGGTGTGAGAATCTAATGTCACGCCATATAGCGTCATAAAATGGGAAACAAATATCCCACCAAAAAGAACACCACCTATGCCGAGACCGACACCCCGAATTTTGATATGCCCTATCCAAAGCCCTATAACTGCGACTAGGGATAATAGGCTTACAGTTAATGCAATTTCACTCATAAAAAGCCTCATAAAATTTAAAAATAAACTGTCCATATTTTAACAAAGCTAAATATGTAAAAATGCGATCTAGCTCAAGAAATTAAGTAAATTTTCTATAGCTATTTTTACCTATATTTCAAAAGGTTAAAATTCACTCACTTTGACAAGCAAGACAAATTCTTATATTCTCTAGGTCTTTCATAACTATAAATAATAAGGAGAAACACAATGGAACCAATCATTTTAAATGGTTACCACACTCTGATTGCTGCGACTTTAGTCTTATTATTAGGACGTTTTTTTGTAAATAAAATTAAGTTTTTACAAGATTTCAATATTCCTGAAGCAGTAGCCGGTGGCTTATTTGCTGCCACAATTATCTTCTGCTTATATAAGTTTGCAGGTATTACATTCCAATTTGAATCATCGCTACAAACAGCCTTTATGCTAGCCTTTTTCTCATCAATTGGCTTATCAGCAGACTTCACTCGTCTTAAACAAGGCGGAATGCCATTAGTTATTTTCCTTGCTGTGGTTGGCGGATTCATCATTATCCAAAATATTGTTGGCGTTACAATGGCAACTGCTCTTGGCTTAGATCCACTCATTGGTTTATTAACTGGCTCTATTACTCTAACTGGTGGCCACGGAACAGGTGCAACTTGGGGTACTATTTTTGCTGAGAAATATAATGTTACTGGAGCTATGGAAATGGCAATGGCTTCTGCAACCTTTGGCTTAGTTGCCGGTGGTTTAGTAGGTGGTCCAGTTGCTCGCCGTTTAGTGAATGGAATGAAATTGGAAAAAGTAAAACATAGTGCAAAAGTTGATACTTCTGACAAACAATATGCTGGAGATACTTTTGAAGATGTTGATAATTTCCGTTTAATTACAGCGACATCAATGATTGAAACAATGGCATTATTTGCAGCCTGTTTAGCATTCTCTTCTGTAATGAAAACGATGTTCCCAGATATCGGTTTACCACAATTTGTATGGGCATTAGGTTTTGGTGTAGTTTTACGTAATGTATTAACACTTGTATTCAAATTCGATATGTTCGACCGTGCAATTGATATTTTTGGTAATGCGTCATTAAGCTTATTCTTAGCTATTGCATTAATGAGTATTAAATTATGGGAATTAGCCGGTTTAGCGGGTTCAATGCTAATTATTCTTTTAGTACAAACTGTCGTGATGGTTATTTATGCTTACTTTGTGACATTCCGCGTAATGGGTAAAAACTACGACGCAGCAATTCTATCAGCTGGTCACTGTGGATTCGGCTTGGGTGCAACACCAACAGCTGTTGCAAATATGCAATCTGTAACAGAAACCTTTGGCCCTTCGCATAAAGCATTCTTAATCGTTCCACTCGTGGGTGCATTCTTTGTGGATTTCTTAAACTTAGGTGTAATCACAACCTTTATTAATTTCTTAAAATAGAAACTAAATAACAAAACCGCTTGCAAGGTAACCTTACAAGCGGTTCTTTTTTAACAAAATTTTGCAAATTACTTTATTTTCTTTAATAGAGACTGAATCATCATTCTTGCAATATTCTGCTCACTGACTTTTTCAATCATTTCTAATCCCGGGCTTGCATTCACTTCAATAACCATTAAGCCATTTTTAGAACGAATCAAATCAACACCAGCCACATCTAATCCAATAGCTTGAGCAGATTGAATTGCAATTTGTTGCTCCTGCTCAGTTAACTCAATTTTTATCGCTGTTCCGCCACGATGAATATTGGCACGAAATTCATCCGCAGAACCATTACGTTGCATAGTCGCTACCACTTGATTACCAATCACAAAAGCACGAATATCTTGCCCTTTTGATTCTTGAATAAATTGTTGCTGTAGAGTATTCACTTTTGCCGCCTTCAAAGTCTCAAGTAAGCTTTGTGCGCTACTTCTACTCTCTGCAAGCATTACCCCGACACCTTGAGATCCCGATAACGTTTTTAAGATAACCGGCAACTCAAATTGGTTCAAACTTTCACTTGTTGCATAAAGTTCGCCAGTAAGCACAGTTGAAGGAATAGGGATATTCTTTTGATTTAGACGCAATAAACTCTGCCATTTATCTCGCGCCAGCTGAAAACTCTCCGCTCTATTGAGAACCGAGACTCCTTGCGATTCAAAATGGCGTAATACATTACAGCCCATTTCTGTACTTGTTGTACCAAAACGCCCAATAACACCTTGATAATCTTTTACTTCTATTGGCTTAGAGCGATTCTTATCATAGCTTTCGCCAAATTGATAATAGAGCTTAAATTGCCCTTGTTCTAAACGAAGTAGGAAACGATTAGGATCGAGAATATCAAGCTGATAGCCAAGTTTTTCAGTTTCTTGTAAAAGACGTTGGCAGCTATAAAGACGGGGTTCACGACAAAGCATTAGCAGTTTCATTTTTGATCCTTGAAATTGCAAAATTTTTAGAAAATCAGACCGCTTGTAAACACAAGCGGTCGAAAATAGCTACATTTTTTCAAGATAGCCGATGCCACCTAAACTTTGCACTTGACGCATAATCCATTGCTGACGCTTACGCATTGTGCTACTTGGTCTATTTACCTTATAAATAATGGGATTAGGTAGCGAAGCCGCCAGCAATGACGCTTCTTGCAAATTTAGCTGACTTGCAGATTTTTTAAAATAGTATTTAGCTGCAGCTTCTACACCAAAAATACCATCTCCAAATTCGGCAATATTGAGATAAACTTCTAAAATACGCTGTTTATCCCACACGCTTTCGACTAAAAAAGTTAAAGGGACTTCAATGCCTTTTCTTACCCAACTTGTTCCGTGCCACAAGTAGAGATTTTTGACAGTTTGTTGTGAGATCGTCGACGCACCAATTTGTTTTTTATTTGGTGACTTTGAATTACGTTTAATCGCCATTTGGATTGCGTTAAAATCGATCCCAAAATGCGAATCAAACTTCTGATCTTCCGACGCAATCACAGCCATCTGCATTTGCCAAGAAATGCGATCTAAACTTACCCATTTATAATTAATTTCATAATCATCCCATTGAACCAAATGTTCAACTTTTTTCTGCACCATATAAGCCGAGAAAGGAACTGGAACAACCGAAAAAATAAGAGTTAAACTAAGAAAGAAACTAAGCACCGCCAAACCTACTCGGCTAAAAGCAAACCAAAGCCACGATTTTGCTGAAGTTAGTTGTGAAGGAATAAAAAAGGCGATAATTTTCTTAATGAATGACAGTTTTTTATTATTACGTTTACGCTTTGCCATTTAGCTGATTACTTACCCATTCTAAAGTCTCTGGATCAACGGTCTTTAACATATTTGAACCGCGCGTGATAGTCGCTGCACTCGTATTTAATTTTTGCTGAATTTCGCGTTGCGGAAGTTGGCTATTTAACAATTCCTGTACGATTTGAACTCGTAGTCCTAAAGAACTTCGTTCATCTGCAGTCAACAACATTGAAAGAAGCTCTTCGGCTTTGCTTTCTGCAACAGCCTGTTTTAAAAGCCCCAAAAATTGTTGCCACTCTTGTGGATCTCGCTGATTATAAAGAGATTTCATTTGATAGAGCCTCCATATTCAAACTGCAAGCGGTACGATTTGCAAATTTTTTTACTAATCGTACCGCTTGTTAATTATTTCTTCGATTTCTTCGTTGATTTATTACGTTGATCGTCTAATTCTGCACCTTTTGGTACGCTAAATTTAAATAATCCTGAATCAACATTACCCGTTGAGATATTACGTAAAATGTAAAGATTGCTCTGTCCATCTTTCTCAATGGTGCTAAAACCTTTTAATAGGCCATTTGCGTCAATACGAATATCAAACTGTTTAATTGAGCTTTTCTTCGATTTTGGTTTTAAGACGAAGTTGTCCATATTTTGTTTAATATCATATTGATCCCAATGACTTTTTTCATTGCTCGTCAACAAAATAAACGGAGTGTTACTTACTGCGTCTTTTACCCAACTTGCAGTTACTTGAGAAACGAATGGATCATAAAACCATAATGTTTCGCCATCTGACACAATTAAGTTTTCCTGTGGCGATTTAGTATCCATACGGAATAAATTCGGACGTTTAACGTAGAATTTTCCTTTGCCTTTTTGAATCTCTTTGCCTTTACTTGAACGAACGGTTTGATCGAAATCAGCGCTATATTGACTTGCTTTCTCTAAACGTTGTTGTAATTCAGCGACTGATTGTGCGTCCGCAAACGCAAATGTTGTTGCTGAGAATAATGCTAAGCCAACTACTGACTTCTTAATTAATTGTTTCATAGATAATCCTTGTAATGGTTTTGAATAGGATGTTCCCTTTGAACAAGGGTTTTAAAAAAAGTTTCCTAAAATTTAAAACCAGTACCTAAACCAAAGCCGATTCCCATTCCATTTGAGCCACCACCAGCACTTACACCACCGCCAACAGAACAGCCTGCAATCATTAATACAGCCACACAAACTAAAATCTTTTTCATAAAAATATCCTTTAAACTAAACTATTATGCTATTTTGCTTTCTAAAGAGAGACATTTTACTTGTTTTAAATTTTTAAACCAACAGATAAGAGAGTTCAAATGAAAACTTTACGCAAATATATATTCGCAATGCTATTACTTGCTCCATTTAGTGTACAAGCAGGGCTATTGAGCATTAGCGAAAAAGACATCAACCAGTATCTTGATAATCGTCTTGCTGAAAAAGTCCCTCTTGAAAATAGCGTTGGTTTACCTGGGCTATTTCAACTTGATTACAAATTACATAATTTAGCAACTCGTATCGGGCAAACAGATGAGAAAACCGTTGAAATTGCGGGAATTATTGAAGGTCTATTACGCGTAAAAGGCAAAAAATACGACGCTAGTATCCAGCTCAATATGGATACAGTTCCCTACTATGATTCTGAAAAAGGCGCTGTGTATTTGAAAAACGTTCGTTTATTAAGCTGGAAAGCTGAACCTCAAAAATATCAAAATGAATTGCAAATGTTTCTGCCAATTCTCGCCGATGGTGTCGCTAGCGTGCTAAATAATAACCCTGTATACACATTGGATGAGAATAAGACCAAAGAAGCAATGGTAAAAAAATTTGGTAAAGCTATTGTAGTGAAGAAAGGTGAGTTGCACTTAGAAACATCAATTTTTTAATAAATAATAATCTTTTTTGTGATCTAGTTCGAAAATTTACATATTTTTTATTGTATATTTAATGAGTTGAGCTAAGATTTCTCCTTGAGTACCTTGGTAAATTTTTGGAGAATCTTATGGAAATTGGTATCGTTAAATGGTTTAACAACGCGAAAGGATTTGGCTTTATTACCTCTGATGTTTTTGATGGTGATATATTTGCTCACTTTTCAGCGATTGAGGGAGACGGCTATCGCTCTCTGAAGATGGGACAAAAAGTTAGGTTTGAATTTACAAATGGTGACAAGGGCGCCCTGGCTTCGAAGATTATCCCAGTGATTGACTAACCAAGAGTAGCGGTCGAATTTATTTAATAAATTCGACCGTTTTTTTGTTTATATTTCATCTTAAAATAGCTAAATCTATGCTAGAATCGCGCGCTTATTAATTGACAGAGACAGAATATGAAGAAAATTGAGCGCCTTTTTGCGAATAACCACGCTTGGGCAACCCAGATGAAAGATGAACAATCGGACTATTTCAAACAGCTTGCCGAACACCAAAAGCCTAATTATTTATGGATTGGCTGTTCGGATAGTCGTGTGCCTGCAGAAAAGCTAACAGGCTTAGAACCCGGTGAGCTTTTTGTCCATCGTAACGTAGCCAATCTTGTTATTCATACCGACTTAAATTGCTTATCTGTTGTACAATACGCTGTTGATGTGCTTGAAATTGAACATATTATTATTTGCGGACACACCAACTGTGGTGGTATCAAAGCCGCTATTGGGATGGAAGAACACGGGTTGATTAGCAACTGGCTTCTGCATATTCGAGATCTCTGGTTTAAACACAGCCATATGCTCGGTAAACTTACTCCTGAGCAGCGAGCTGATATGCTTGTGCGTCTAAATGTTGCAGAGCAAGTTTATAATTTAGGACGTTCTTCTATCGTAAAATCAGCTTGGGAAAGGGGGCATAATCTCTCTATTCACGGTTGGGTTTATGATGTGAATGATGGATTTTTGAATGATCAAGGCGTTATCGCCACTAGCCGTGAAACATTAGAGATAACCTACCGTAATGCAATTGCTAAGTTAATGAGCGAAGTGGATGAAATTACGGCTATAACAGAATGACGTTTATATAACCATTCGTCATAAGATATAAAAACATTTCCTTCAAATAGAAAAGAATCTCGCTATAATCGAGATTCTTTTTTATTTTACAGGGAAAAATAAATGTCAAAACCAACAATTACAATCCTTGATGGTGGTATGGGACGTGAATTAGCACGCCGTGGCGCACCATTTCGCCAACCAGAGTGGTCGGCATTAGCACTTTATGAAGCACCTATCGCAATTTCACAAGTCCACCAAGATTTTATCCAAAACGGTGCTGACGTAATCACTACCAATAGCTATGCTGTAGTGCCATTCCATATTGGTGAACAACGCTTCCAAGCAGATGCTCAAAGCTTAGCTTCTCTTGCAGGACGTCTTGCAAAAGATGCGGTAAAACAGACCGCTTGTAACACTAAAGTTGCAGGATCTATCCCACCATTATTTGGTTCTTATCGAGCGGATTTAATTGAAAAAGATCGCTTTAAAGAGTTAGCCCAACCGTTAATTGATAATCTCGCTCCAAATGTGGATTTCTGGCTATGCGAAACTCAAAGCTCGATTATTGAACCGCAATCTATCAAGCCATTATTACCTGATAACCGTCCGCTATGGGTCTCTTTTACTCTTCAAGATGAAGAGCCAACTACAGAGCCTCGCTTGCGTTCAGGCGAAACCGTTGCAGATGCGGCAGAAGCAATGATCAAACTTGGTGCAGAAGCGATGTTATTTAACTGCTGTCAACCAGAAGTGATTGAGCAAGCGATTCAAGTAACTCAATCAGTCATTGAAAAACACAATGCCAAAATGCGTATTGGTGCTTATGCAAATGCTTTCCCACCACAGCCTAAAGATGCCACCGCAAATGATGGTTTAGATGAAATCCGTGATGATTTAAACCCAGAGCAATATTTAGCTTGGGCGCAACGTTGGGTAAATGCGGGCGCAACTATCGTTGGTGGTTGTTGTGGTATCGGCCCAGAGCATATTAAAGCGTTGGCGGATCACTTCAAAGTATAATAACTACTACGGGCGTACGCAGTACGCCCCTACGAATGAGCATTATTCATAAATAATCGAAATTCCAATAAAGAATGTAGAGTTATTCATAAATAGTCGGAATTCAAATAAAGAATGTAGGGGCGTACTGCGTACGCCCGCCAAAATAATAATTACTTAAGGAAACACAATGTCGAATAAAAAAATCGGATTACTCTCCCTAACCGCATTGGTATTAAGCGCAATGATCGGTTCAGGGATCTTCAGCTTACCGCAAAATATGGCGGAAGTGGCAGGTGCGGAGGCGTTACTTGTTGGTTGGGGAATTACTGGGGTTGGAATTATCTTCCTTGGTTTATCATTCTTCTATATTTCTCGTTTACGCCCAGATTTAGACGGCGGTATTTATACTTACGCTCGTGAAGGCTTTGGCGATTTAGTCGGTTTCTTATCGGCTTGGGGTTACTGGCTCTGTGCAACTATTGGTATCGTGGGATATCTAGTAGTTGCCTTTGAAGGTGTCGGTACTTTTACCGATAGCGAAAACTTTGTGCTATTTGGGCAAGGCAATACCTTAGCAGCCTTTATTGGCTCGTCGATTATCGTCTGGTTAGTTCACGCATTAGTAGCAAGCGGGGTTAAAGAAGCGGCTTCGGTAAACCTTGTAGCGACTTTTGTGAAAGTATTCCCATTAGTGTTATTTATCGGTTTAGCGATTTGGTATTTCTCACCAGAAACCTTCCAACAAGATTTTAAAGGCGAACAGCTCAATAACTCAGTTGGCGATCAAGTTAAAAACACGATGTTAATCACCCTTTGGGTATTTACTGGTGTAGAAGGTGCTTCTGTGCTTTCAGCTCACGCTAAAAAGAAAAGTGATGTCGGTATTGCTACAGTATTAGGGATTATCATTGCGCTAGTGCTTTATGTGGCTATCACTGTGCTTTCGTTAGGTATTTTACCACGTGAAACTATTGCGGCGATGTCTAATCCATCAATGGCTGGCTTATTAGAAAATATGATCGGTTCAAGCGGTAAGATTATTATCACACTTTGCTTAATTGTCTCGGTATTAGCGTCTTATGTAAGCTGGACAATGTATTCAGCGGAAGTGCCTTATCGTGGTGCGAAAAATGGTGCATTCCCAAAAATCTTAGACAAACTGAATGAAAACGATACGCCAATCAATTCATTATGGTTTACTGGCTTTGTGGTACAACTTTGCCTATTCTTAGTATTGCTAACGGGTAAAAGCTATAACGCCCTGTTATTGATTTCAACTTCAATGATTTTAGTGCCTTACTTCTTAATCGGTGCTTACCTATTAAAATTAGCGTTCCAACAAAATGCGGCTTGGTATATTAAATTAACAGGTTTAATTGCTTCGCTATATGGTTTATGGATTGTCTATGCGGCGGGCTTAGATTACTTGCTATTATCGGTATTACTTTATGTGCCAGGAATTGGTTTATTCCTTTACTCTCGCTATCAACATCAAGGTAAACAATTTAATCTAAATGGCTTTGAGAAGGCATTATTAGTAGTAATTGGATTACTGTTTGTTTGGGCGGTATATAACAGTTTTACCAATGTAGATTGGAGTTAAGATTTTGTTGTGTCGGGCATAAATGCCCGACCTACTCTGCCTTATCTACAGTCTTAATCACGGCCCGTGATTTTTCATCCATTGAAACTTCAATACGATGATCCACCACCACATTCATATTAATCGTAATCCCTTCATCTGGCGTTTCTAGCTTAACCGTTGGGGTACAACCGGTCAAATTCAGTCCTAAAATTGCAAAAATAACTAATGCTGTTTTCATCGTTTATCCAACTTCTGATAAATTGAGTGTTCAATATTTTGTTCTACTTGTGAGCCATAATTAATTAACTGCCAAAGCTCAAACATATTCTCTTTATGGGTGTAATTAAGATTAATTTTAGTCTTTTCATGTTCCACTAACTGCGAACGAATTTTGGCGTCTAAAAACATATTGCCTTCTTCTTCCAAGTGCACTGTCGCGGTTAGTTCATTAACCTTGCTATCATTGACCGTATAAGCTAACAGTTGTTCCGTATAGCCCGCTTTTTTAATCGCTTTCATCAGCTCTGGGGTAAATTTTAGATAAGATGTTCCCGCTTGTTCTATTCGTCCATCACAGATATAGCAAGGATTACCGTCCAACCAAAATGGCAAAGTAGCATTAGCACGCCCACGTAATTCGATTTGGCGATATTGAGTCAATTCTAAAATCTGTTCAAAGCTAATATTGTGCAAATTCAAATAAGCAACTTGCTGCTGTGGCAAGGTAAATTGATCCACATCTAGGCTGCCACCTAATAAATTCAGAGATAACTGGCGCAGACGGATAGGCGATTTTTCTGTTGCAGGTAAACGCCCTTGTACTTTTACTTTCACATTAGTAAGCGGCACACCGATATTCACTTCTGCAATCTTAAGATCTAATGGTTTTTTATAACTTAGATCAAAACCTTTTTCATCGTATCTATACGGTAAGCTAAATTCGATCCCATTAAGATCCGTATCACTTAATGAAAGCCCGCCATTGCGGATCGTTACATTTCCTGAACTGGTAAGCCCTTTATTAAAATTCCAACTAAATTTGGTATCGCCTTTTGCCGTGCCATTTGTAATGACCCAATTTTGTCTATGCGGAATCAGCCCTTGGAAATCGCTAGCCGATTGCTCTGGCCATTCCAATTCGCCAATAAAATCACTGGTATTTGCTGTTAAGTGACGCTTTGCTTTAAGTTTTACAGGACCTAGCTTACCAGCGGTAATATTTCCATCAAAATTCAGATGTTCCACCGGCCCCCAAAAGCCTAGATTTGCTATAGGTTTATCTAATTCTCCGCCATATTCAAATTTCATTTTGGGCGCAGAAAGGCGCATAGCCCCTTTAAGATCATCTTTACGATAATCATATTTTACCGCTTTAGTGATAACTAATTCGGTTTTAGGCACTTCAATGCCATTTTGCTTAACTTGTTCAAGATTGCCTTTAAATTCGGATAGTTCGATTAAATCCCCTTGCCAATGTCCACTTCCCGCAATTAGCAACTTACTTTTTAAAGCGTGGAATTGGGAATTTCCCCAAAATAGCCACTGCCATTTATCTGTACCATCTGCTGCTTTTTCAAAGAAATTACTTCCCGCTTTAAAGTTAGTTGCAAAACCATCTAAATTGAGCTCAATATTTTTAAAGTCTGGGCTTTCCCCTTTAAAGCTTGCTTGCAAACGTCCATTAATGCCGTACTTATCGACACGAACACCGCCTAATGGAAATTTAAGCTCCTTAATCGTCAAAAATCGCTCTTTACCCGTTACTTCAATTAAAGATTCAGGCAACACATTCAATTTTATATCATTAAACTCACCGCTAATATCCACACCAACATTACTATCAATAGTGAAATTGCCGTGTTTAGATTGCCCTACAATTTGTAGCGGTAAGTTCAAATAATCTTCGTCAATTTCACCTTCTTCAGTGCTTAACTTAATCCGATTTTTCGGCTGTGAACTTTGGGAGAGATCTAATGAAAATGCGGTTTGAATAGGATAAAGCTCAACCATTTTGAAGCTATTTGGCGTAATTTTTCCGTCTAACTCGCCCTTGATAACAATGCCTTTCGCAATTTCCCAAGCTAACTGATTTTTTTCAAGAGAGAGTGTTTTATCTGCTAACTTAAAGGGTAATTTTGCTTTATTGTTGTTATTTGCAAATTGTGCGCTGAACTCACCACTTAATTGATTATCTATAGCTTTTTGAGCCGTCATTTTTGCACTACCCTTTTGTAGATCTTTTGTAACAAGATCTGTAGGGAGTTGCCATTGATAATCCAATTGGAATTGTTTAGGTAAGCCGGTGAGATCGCTATCTAAATTAGCAGATAAATTTGCTTGATGCTTTTCATCTTTTGACGGTTGATAATCCGCTTTTGCAGTTAATTGATTATTTGCAAATTTTGCCGAAAAAGAGAGCGCTTGTTGAATTAATTTCGCCGTTAAAATATCTTGTTCGAAGCGAATTTCACTCGAACTAGGCGAACTCAACAGACCTTTAAGACGTGAATTCATCTCTTCAGGTAAATTTATCCAAGATAGAGATTTAATACTGACAAAGCCATTCGGTAAAGAAGCTAAAACAGGCTTAATATCGTCTAATGTAATCGATGATGAACTCTCATTGCTTTCAGGAAATTTAGCGAAACAGCTGTAATCAACAACAGCTTTATCCAGAATAATACTATTCTGCTCAAACCATTGTACATCAAGTTTGCCCGCATTAATTAATAGACAATCTTGATAATGAAGGGTGAATTGTGGCAGTGAAATTCGCTCAAGGGAAGAATCAATGCCTTCTGGGGTCGTAATTTTCCACTCTTTCGGCAACACAAAGTTAATTGCAGTTGAAAGTTGGCTACCCGACATTAACGACGAGCCCCCCGCAATCAAAATTGCAAGGGCAGCTCCGATAATTAGCAGAAGGCGACGGATAATCATTAGATCACATTTGTTAATGGATACAACATCGCAAGAAATGTCGCCACAGTCCAAGCGGTTGGATTTTTAATATTTTTTCCCAATAGCAACCAAGCAAGCATTGCGAAAATCACAAATTGCACACCAAAGAAGATAAAGTAAGGGAAAATCACTGTTTCCGGCATAATTTGTAGCTCAGTATAAAGTACAAAGATAACCCAAATATAATTTAAAATTAAAAAGCCTAAAGCGACTAATACTAATAATTTTAAAAACCCTTCTAATCGGCTCTTCGCAAGCATTAGATACCAACCTGCAAGTAAAATGCCTAGTAAGATTTGCGCAAAATTATTTGCTCGAATCCAGTTAAATAGTGATGGAATCTCGAACCAATAAATCGCTAAATATTGAATAATCCCAACCGCAACAATACCCAAACCACAATAAATTACGGTGTTATAAATTTCATCTTGATTCGGTAATTTCCAAAAAATAAAAGGAATAATCAAAGACGCTACACCAGCAACCATTGCTGGAGAATGTTTGGGAGTAAAACCAATTGAATAAAGGAAATTTCCTAACGCAAATACAAGCAAGAAAGGAAGTACAAAGGTTAGTCGACCTTTTTGCCCTGGGCAAATTTGTCCTTTCCATAAAACAATAAAACTAACTAAACAAGTAACAAAAAATGCCAATAAATAGGGCGATACAAAAATCGTGTTTGGCACGGAGAAATAGTGATTAGCAAACATTTCAATAAACAACATCATACTAACTGGGAGCAATGCATAAACTGAAATTTCAAGCTTTGATGGCGTATCGTGATCGTGTTTCATAGGTAAAAGCAATTAAACTGAAAAATGATTTTAGACGGCGATTATGCCATAATATCTAGGATTTTTTCTATTTTTATCAATTTAAGGAGCTATTATGCGAATTTTACATACAATGTTACGTGTGGGTAACCTAGAGCGCTCAATCAAATTCTATACTGAAGTGCTAGGTATGCGCGTATTACGCACGAGCGAAAATCCAGAATACAAATACACTTTAGCCTTTTTAGGTTATGCAGATGAAAGCGAAAGCGCAGTTATCGAATTAACCTATAACTGGGGTGTTGAGAGCTATGAGTTAGGCACAGCTTACGGCCATATTGCATTAGGTGTTGATGATATTTATGCAACCGTTGAATCGGTACGCCAAGCAGGTGGTAAAGTAACCCGTGAAGCAGGCCCTGTTTTAGGTGGTAAAACTGTAATCGCTTTCGTTGAAGATCCAGACGGTTACAAAATCGAATTTATCGAAAACAAAAACGCTCAAAAAGCATTAGGCTAATCCGCATACGAGCGTTATAATACAACTACTTTTGAGAGCAACACTATGTTGCTCTCTTCTTTTTAGTAGAATAAAGATAAATTGCAAATTTAAAAGTAGTAGAAATGACAATAGAAACTCAAACAACCGATTATAAATTATTGAAAAACCGCTTTCGTGGCTATTTACCCGTGGTAATTGATGTCGAAACAGCTGGTCTCAATGCGCAAACAGACGCGCTACTTGAAATTGCAGCCATCACTTTAAAAATGGATGAAGAAGGTAACCTTTGCCAAGATCAGCAATATCATAGTCATATCAAACCGTTTGAAGGCGCAAATATCAATCCAGAAGCACTAAAAGTTAACGGAATTAATATTGATGATCCACTGCGTGGCGCAATTCCTGAAGAAATCGCCATCATTGAAATGTTTAAAATGGTACGTAAAGCCGTAAAAGATGCCGGTTGCCAACGCGCAGTGATCGTAGCTCACAATGCAACTTTTGACCAAGCATTCTTACAGGCTGCTGTGAAGCGTATCAATGCCAAGCGCGATCCCTTTCACCCCTTTGCAATGTTTGATACTGCAACACTCGCAGGTTTTATGTATGGTCAAACCGTTCTTGTTAAAGCGTGCCAAATGGCTAAAATCCCATTTGATGGCAAACTAGCTCATTCCGCACTATACGATACCGAACGCACCGCAGAGCTTTTCTGCACAATGGTGAATAAATTAAAAGATTTAGGTGGGTTTCCACCAAAAACTTTATCTGAATAAAGATAAGCGGTCTGATTTTGCAAAAAAATGTGAAATTCAGACCGGTTGATCATTTAAATCCGCATTTTTTCCTTTCATTCCTTGCATATTCCCTATATCATTATCAGCTATTTTAGTGCGTATTTTTTACGCTTATATCACGCTGAATTTTTGTTCAGAATATTTGCATTTTCTCAACACCCTAGGGGGAAAACAAAAGTAGATGGAAAAGTTAGATCAAAAACCAATCATCGAACTTCGCAATGTTACTAAAAGTTATGGTGACAAAACGATTCTTAAAGATTTAAATTTAACGATTAATGACGGTGAATTTTTAACAATTTTAGGTCCTTCAGGCTGTGGTAAAACGACTGCATTGCGTTTAATTGCTGGCTTTGAAGATATAACTGAAGGTTCGATCATTCTTGATGGTCAAGATGTATCAGATGTTCCGGCTGAGCAACGTCCTGTTAACACGGTTTTCCAGAGCTATGCACTTTTCCCACATATGACGATTTTCGAAAATGTGGCATTTGGTTTAAGAATGCAAAAAGTGCCAAATGATGAAATCAAACCACGTGTAATGGAAGCATTACGTATGGTTCGTTTAGAAGATCGTGCGCAACAAAAGCCTTCACAACTTTCTGGTGGTCAGCAACAACGTATCGCGATTGCTCGTGCAGTTGTAAATAAGCCAAAAGTATTATTATTAGATGAGTCGTTATCTGCCCTTGACTATAAATTACGTAAAGAGATGCAGAGCGAGTTAAAAGCATTACAACGCCAGTTAGGTATTACCTTTATCTTCGTTACTCACGACCAAGAAGAAGCATTGACAATGTCTGACCGTATCGTAGTAATGAATGGCGGTAAAGTTGCACAAGATGGTACTCCACGTGAAATCTATGAAGAACCACGTAACTTATTTGTGGCACGCTTTATCGGCGAAATCAACGTATTTGATGCAACTGTTATCGAACGTTTAGATGAACGTACAGTTAAGGCAAAAGTGGAAGGTCGTGTTTGCGCAATTCATACTGATATGCCTGTTGAACCGAACCAGAAATTAAAAGTATTACTTCGTCCAGAAGATATCTTAATTGAAGAATTAGATGAGAACGAAAGCTCTAAAGCTGTTATCGGCCATATCAGCGACCGTACTTATAAAGGTATGACTTTAGAATCAAAAGTTGTGCTTGATCACAATAATATGCACGTGTTAGTAAGCGAGTTCTTCAATGAAGATGATCCACATATGGACCACTCTGTTGGTCAAAAAGTGGCATTAACGTGGCACGAAGGTTGGGAGGTTGTACTCAACGATGAAGATTGCTAATAACAAGTTCCAAACTGTTACTGTTGCAATTATCTTCGGTTGGCTAATTTTCTTTGTTTTAGTGCCAAACTTACTGGTTTTTGCAACCAGTTTTATGACCAAAGATAGCAGTAACTTAATTGAGTTTACATTCTCATTTGATAGTTATAAACGCTTAGTTGATCCGCTTTACTCTCAGGTACTTTGGAACTCGCTTTATATGGCGGGGATTTCAACCTTGATCTGTTTAGTAATTGGCTATCCGTTTGCTTTTATTATTGCGAAATTACCCCAAAAGTATCGCCCATTCCTGTTATTCCTTGTGGTGTTACCATTCTGGACTAACTCGTTAATTCGTATCTATGGAATGAAAATTTTCTTAGGGGTAAAAGGCGTATTAAACGAATCATTAATGTGGTTAGGTATTATAGATACACCAATTCGTATTTTAAATACGGAAGTCGCTGTAGTAATCGGTTTAGTGTATATTCTATTACCATTTATGATTTTACCGCTTTACTCATCTATCGAGAAAATTGATGGTCGTTTATTAGAAGCTGCGAAAGATTTAGGTGCGAATGCATTCCAACGTTTCGTGAAAATTATTATTCCACTCACAATGCCAGGCATTGTAGCAGGTTGTTTATTAGTATTACTTCCAGCAATGGGTATGTTCTATGTTGCTGACTTACTAGGCGGTGCGCAAGTATTATTAGTAGGTAATATTATTAAGAGTGAGTTCTTAGTAACGCGTAACTGGCCATTTGGTTCTGCAATTAGTATTGCATTAACCCTATTAATGGCATTTATGTTATATGTTTACTATCGTGCGAATAAACTGATGAATAAGAAGGTGGAATTAGAATAATGAAACGCGGACTTAAAAGCTTATTTATGTTTGTAGTGTACGCGTATCTGTACATTCCAATCATCATTTTAGTAGTAAACTCGTTTAATGCAGACCGTTATGGTTTAACTTGGAAAGGTTTTAGTTGGAACTGGTATGAACGTTTGTTCGGTAATGAGACCTTAATTCAAGCAGCGATCCACTCGGTAACAATCGCATTTTTTGCGGCGACAATGGCAACCATTATCGGAGCATTAACGTCAATCGCACTATATCGTTACCGCTTCAAAGGTAAACAATTTGTCGGTGGTATGCTATTTATCGTAATGATGTCTCCAGATATCGTAATGGCGGTATCTCTACTTGCATTGTTTATGTTAGTAGGTGTATCACTTGGTTTCTGGTCGCTATTATTAGCTCACATCACATTCTGTTTACCTTATGTGGTGGTAACCGTGTCTTCTCGTTTAAATGACTTCGACTCAAAAATGTTAGAAGCTGCGAAAGATTTAGGTGCAAGTGAATTGACGATTTTACGTAAAATCTTATTACCATTATTGTTACCTGCGATTATTTCAGGTTGGTTATTAAGTTTCACTATTTCATTAGATGACGTTGTGGTTTCATCTTTCGTAACAGGCGTAAGCTACGAAGTGTTACCACTGAAAATCTTCTCTCTTGTGAAAACAGGTGTAACCCCAGAAGTGAATGCGTTAGCAACAATTATGATTATCTTCTCGTTAGCATTAGTGATTTTAAGTCAGTTAGTGCTACGCAAGAAAGATTAATTAGTATTAAAAGATTAAAACCCCGCTTATGCGGGGTTTATTTTTGCAAAATTTTGTGAAAATCTTACCGCTCACTCTGTTATTTTATACAGTTTTCAGCTATCATTAGCACTTTGATTTTAAAATACGCTTAAAACTATGATCGGACGACTTCACGGAAAAATTATCGAAAAATCACCGCCTGAAATGGTACTTGATGTGCAAGGGGTAGGTTATGAATTGCTACTTCCTATGACAAGTTTCTACAATTTGCCTGCGGTAAATGAAGAAGCGACTGTTTTCACTCATCTTGTGGTGCGTGAAGATGCTCATCTACTCTTTGGCTTTGCCCAAAAACAAGATCGCACACTGTTTCGTGAATTAATCAAAACCAATGGCGTAGGCCCTAAATTAGCTCTTGCGATTTTATCGGCAATGTCTGTTTCTCAATTTGCAACGGCAGTTGAACAAGAAGAGTTAGCTAAACTCACTAAAATCCCTGGAATTGGTAGAAAAACCGCTGAACGTTTACTGGTTGAATTAAAAGGTAAATTCAAAGGTATGGCGCAAGGCGATTTCTTTGTGGAGCAGTCTCACGATCAAATTGTGGCAAGCGATAGCATAGATCCTGCTGATGAAGCCCGTGATGCATTAATTGCATTAGGTTACAAACCTGCTGATGCAGAAAAAATGATTAAGAAAGTCAATAAAGCAGGTAGCACAAGCGAACAGTTAATTCGTGAAGCATTGAAAAATTCACTATAATGTAAGGTGCGTGTAAACGCACCAATTGTATAACATATTGATAAACGGTGCGTTTACACGCACCCTACAAAAAATGATTGAAGCAGACAGAATAATTAGCGCAAGCCCCAAGCGTGATGAAGAAGCGATAGATCGTGCTATTCGCCCCAAAATGCTTACCGACTATGTTGGTCAGCCGTCGGTGCGTGAGCAAATGGAGATCTTTATCAAAGCGGCAAAATTACGTAATGATGCCCTAGATCATCTCTTGATCTTCGGTCCCCCTGGGTTAGGAAAAACCACCCTTGCCAATATCGTGGCAAATGAAATGGGGGTAAATATCCGTACCACATCAGGCCCTGTATTAGAAAAAGCAGGGGATTTAGCCGCAATGCTAACTAACCTTGAGCCTTATGATGTGCTGTTTATTGATGAAATTCACCGCCTTTCCCCTGCAATTGAAGAAGTACTCTATCCAGCAATGGAAGATTATCAATTAGATATTATGATCGGTGAAGGCCCTGCGGCTCGTTCAATCAAACTTGATCTTCCGCCATTTACCCTTGTGGGAGCAACTACTCGTGCAGGTTCATTAACTTCGCCATTGCGTGATCGTTTCGGGATTGTTCAACGCTTAGAGTTCTACTCTGTTGAAGACTTAACGTCGATTGTGAGCCGTAGCGCAAGCTGTTTAAATCTTAATTTATCTGAAGATGGCGCCTATGAAATCGCTCGCCGTTCACGTGGTACACCACGTATCGCCAACCGCTTATTACGCCGTGTGCGAGACTTTGCAGATGTACGCAATAATGGGGTAATTTCATCAGCTATTGCTAAACAAGCATTAGAGATGTTAGATGTCGATGCGGAAGGGTTTGACTTTATGGATAGAAAACTCCTTTCAGCAGTTATTGAGCGTTTTGACGGTGGTCCAGTTGGGTTAGATAACCTAGCAGCCGCAATCGGCGAAGAGCGTGATACCATTGAAGATGTTCTTGAACCTTATTTAATCCAACAAGGTTTCTTACAACGCACTCCCCGTGGACGTATTGCTACTTCTCGCACCTATGCGCATTTTGGTTTAACCAAAATCGACTAATCATCAATACAAGCGGTTTGGTTTTATAATAAATTTGTAAATTTTTCTTAAAATCAGACCGGTTGTATCCCCATTATCTATATCTTTTCAAAAAAACTGTCGCATAAACATCCAAGCTAGATGATTAACAACCAATTAAACTGACAAATCTCTTTACAAAGCATACTTTTTCCGTTAAAAAGCCTAGACACAAAAATAATCACAACCATAGGAGAAATCTATGCAAATTAACTTCACACGTTCGCTACTCGCAAGTGCTATCGCATTAGGCTTATCTGTTTCAGCTTTTGCGGCTAAAGTACCAGAAGGTACTGTGCTTGCAGACAAACAAGAGATCATTATCAACAATGGTGCAGAACCACAAAGTTTTGACCCACATAAAACTGAAGGTGTGCCAGAAGCACAAATCGCTTATCAATTATTAGAAGGTTTAATTACCAAAGATCAAGATGGTAATGAGCAACCTGGTATGGCTCTTTCTTGGGAAAGCACACCTGATTTCAAACAATGGACTTTCAAACTTCGTCAAGATGCCAAATGGACAAATGGCGAGCCTGTAACTGCGCACGATTTTGTTTATTCTTGGCAACGTTTGGCTAATCCAAATACAGCGTCTCCTTATGCAAGCTACTTAAATTATCTACAAGTTGAAAATGCAGAAGATGTCATTGAAGGTAAGAAAAAACCTGAAGAACTTGGCGTTAAAGCTATTGATGACTTCACATTCCAAATAACATTATCAAATCCAGTACCATATTTACCTGGTATGACAACTCACCAATCTATGTTACCTGTGCCAAAATCAGCTGTAGAGAAATTTGGTGATGCTTGGGTGAAAAAAGAGAATTTTGTAGGTAACGGAGCATACAAATATACTGAACACGTAATTAATGAGAAAATCGTATTTGAGCGCAATCCATCTTATTGGAATGATAAAGAAACTGTTATCAATAAGGCTACATTCTTAGCGGTACCAAGTGCGGTAACCGATGTTCAACGTTACCGCTCTGGTGAAATTGAAATCTCAAACTACGGCTTGCCACCAGATTTATTCCAAAAATTAAAAGTGGAAATTCCAAATGAAGTATTTGTGGTAAAAACGCTTTCGACGTATCTCTATGAATTAAATAATGAAAAAGCACCATTTACCGATATTCGTGTACGTAAAGCACTAAACTTATCGTTAGATCGCCATATTATTACTGATAAAGTATTAAACCAAGGCCAAGAACCAACTTACGTATTTACACCGCCATACATCGGTGAAGGCGATAAAATTGAGCAACCTGCTTACTCAAAAGAGCCTATGGCACAACGTAATGAACAAGCGATCAAATTGTTAGAAGAAGCGGGCTTTAGTAAATCAAATCCATTAAAATTCACGCTTTTATATAACACTAACGAAAACCATAAAAAAGTGGCTATCGCAGCAGCGTCTATCTGGAAAGCGAATACTAAAGGTTTAGTGGATGTTAAATTAGAAAACCAAGAGTGGAAAACTTACATCGATACTCGCCGTCAAGGCAAATATGATGTAGCTCGTGCAGGTTGGGCAGCTGACTATAACCAAGCGACCACCTTCACAAACTATTTCTTGTCTAACTCAACAAACAATACTGCAAAATATAAGAGTGAAGCTTATGATGCTGCAATGGCTGAATCTTACAAAGCAGCAGATGCAGCTGGCCGAGCTGCAGCTTATGCGAAAGCGGAAGCAATCTTAGCGGAAGATGCACCAATCGTCCCTGTTTACACTTATGTAAACACACGTTTAGTGAAACCTTACGTGAAAGGCTATGAAGGTAAAGATCCACAAGATGATATTTTGTTAAGAAACTTATATCTTATTAAACAATAACATCGCAGGGCGATAATCGCCCATTTATGTAGGGACACACTGCACGTGTCTGTGGACGCGGGCACCGTGTTCCTACAATTTTATATTAACAAACAATTTTTATTTTCCGTGGATAGCTAATTATGTTGAAATTTATAATAAAAAGAATTTTTGAAGCGATTCCAACGCTTTTTGTTCTTATCACTATTTCATTCTTTTTAATGCGCCTTGCCCCTGGTAGCCCTTTTACGTCTGAAAAGGCTTATCCGCCAGAAGTTATGGCAAATATCGAAGCAAAATACCATTTAGATAAACCGCTCCACGAGCAATATTTCATTTATCTTAAAGATTTATCGCAAGGGGATTTTGGCCCATCTTTTAAATATAAGGATCAAACTGTGAATAGTTTGATCGCTTCTGCTTTCCCTGTTTCAGTGAAATTAGGGGTTAGTGCCTTTATTTGCGCCGTAATTTTAGGGGTTAGTGCAGGCACTGTGGCGGCACTCAATCAAAATAGTAAGTGGGACTATATATTGATGTCCTTTGCAATGACAGGGGTAATTATGCCAAGCTTCGTCTTTGCTCCCCTACTCGTTTTATTCTTTGCTATTCATTTAAAATGGTTACCCGCAGGTGGTTGGAATGGTGGGCAACTTTACTATATGGTGTTGCCAGTGCTGTCGCTAACGATTAGCTATGTGGCAAGTATTGCCCGTATTACACGTGGATCAATGATTGAAGTGCTACATTCTAATTTTATTCGTACCGCCAAAGCGAAAGGCTTGCCACTGCATAAAATTATCTTTAAACACGCTTTAAAACCAGCGATGTTGCCAGTTATTACTTACTTAGGCCCTGCATTTGTAGGTATTATTACTGGCTCTCTAGTTATTGAAAGCGTGTTTGGCTTACCAGGTATCGGACAGCTCTTTATCAATGGTGCGTTAAACCGCGACTACTCATTAGTATTAAGTTTGACGATTTTGGTTGGATTCTTAACGATTTTCTTTAACGCAGTAGTCGATATTCTCTACGCAGTTATCGATCCGAAAATCCGTTATTCATAAGGAGTTAGTGATGTCAGAAAAACAACAATTTGTCGAGAAACTAGCTCAACAAGAGATTCAAGGTCGTAGCTTATGGCAAGATGCGCGCCGTCGTTTCTTCCGTAATAAAGCGGCAGTTGTGAGCTTAGTTATTCTATTTATCATTGTGCTATTTATCACTTTTGCACCAATGATGATGCCATTTAGTTATGAAGATACCGACTGGAATATGATGAGTGCCGCCCCTGATTTTGAGTCAGGTCACTATTTAGGAACCGACTCAGCTGGGCGCGATTTACTAGTACGTATCGCTATCGGCGGACGTATCTCGTTAATGGTCGGGATTGCGGGCGCATTAATGGCAGTTGTAGTTGGCACGATCTACGGCGCAATTTCAGGCTATGTCGGCGGTAAAACCGATATGGTGATGATGCGTGTTCTTGAGATTTTAAACTCATTCCCATTTATGTTCTTTGTGATCTTATTAATCACACTGTTTGGGCAAAATATTTTCTTAATCTTTGTCGCTATCGGTTTAATTGCGTGGCTGAATCTAGCCCGTATTGTTCGTGGGCAGACGCTCAGTTTGAAAAATAAAGAGTTCGTTGAAGCGGCGATTGTATGCGGTGTTTCACGCCGTCAAATTATTTGGAAACATATTATCCCGAATGTACTCGGCTTAGTGGCGGTTTATGCCTCTTTAGAAGTGCCATTAATGATTTTATTTGAATCATTTTTAAGTTTCTTAGGCTTAGGCACACAAGAGCCAATGAGTAGTTGGGGCGCATTATTAAGCGACGGCGCAGCTCAAATGGAAACAGCCCCTTGGCTACTGATTTTCCCTGCGTTTTTCCTATGCTTAACCTTATTCTGCTTTAACTTTATCGGCGATGGCTTACGTGATGCCCTTGATCCAAAAGATAAATAAGGAAGTTAAAATGAAATTATTAGATGTAAAAAACTTAAATGTTTATCTTAAAACCGATGAAGAAATAGTTCACGCGGTACGTTCGGTATCTTTCACCTTAGAAAAAGGTCAAACACTGGCGATTGTGGGTGAATCGGGTTCGGGCAAATCGGTTACCGCAATGTCGATTATGCAGTTATTGCCCGAAAATATTGTGAGCTATGGCGAAGGTTCATCAATTAATTTTGAAGAACAGGAAATTCTAACCCTATCAGAAAACCAACTTCGTTCATTGCGTGGCGACCGTATTGGCATGATTTTCCAAGAGCCAATGACTTCGCTCAATCCCTTTATGCCTATTGGCGAACAAGTGGCGGAAGCCGTAAGCACTCACAATCCACAAATGAGCAAAACGGAAGCGCATAAACTGGCATTAGAGACCTTACAAAAAGTAAAAATTCCTGATGCTGAAAAGAAAATGCTCTGCTACCCTCACGAGTTTTCAGGCGGTCAGTTACAACGTATTATGATTGCAATGGCGATTATCAATAAACCTGATTTATTGATTGCCGACGAGCCAACAACCGCTTTGGACGTAACAACTCAAGCGGAAATTTTGGACTTAATGCACGACTTACAAGCGGATATGGGCATGGCGATTATTCTAATTTCCCACGACTTACGCTTAGTGAAAAAATATAGCGATTATGTGTGTGTTATGCAATATGGCGAAATTATCGAACGGGGCGAAACACAACAGGTATTTAATAATCCGCAACACCCTTACACTGTGGAGCTATTAACCCCAATTCCTGCTAATTTGAAACAGCCTATCCCAGCAAATGCGCCAACGCTAATTCACGCTGATGATATTTATGTTGATTATGTGCTAAAACGTTCGCTATTTGGTAAGCCGAAAAAAGTGTTTAATGCGGTGAAAGGGATTTCTATCGACTTAAAACAGGGCGAAACTTTCGGGATTGTGGGCGAATCGGGGTCGGGTAAATCGACGATTGGCCGTGCGATTATGCAAATTTTGGAATATCGTGGTAAAGTTGCATTTATCGGCAAAGATCTGACCGCTTGTAGTAAAGACGAACGCCAAGCAACCAAAAAAGATATGCAGATGGTATTCCAAGATCCGTTTAACTCTCTTTCGCCACGTTTAACTGTGGGTGAGATTATCGGCGAAGGTTTATCAGTACACTATCCGCAAATGAGCAAAGCTGAACGTCGCGAAAAAGTGATGAAAATGCTGGAAGAAGTGAATTTATCGCCAGCGATGATCAACCGCTATCCCCACGAGTTTTCGGGTGGACAACGCCAGCGTATTGCGATAGCTCGTGCGATTATTCTTGAACCGAAATTTGTATTGCTTGATGAACCAACTTCGGCGCTCGACCGTTCGACTCAATTAACTGTAATTGAGCTATTAAATAACTTACAGAAAAAATATGGCTTGAGCTATATCTTTATCAGCCACGATCTCGCAGTAGTGCGCGCATTAAGTGATAGAGTGATGGTGATGAGTAAAGGCGATGTGGTGGAACAAGGCAATGTTCAGCAGATCTTTGAAAATCCACAAGATGAATATACGCAGAGATTAATCGAAGCGTCGAATTTGTCGTAATATAGCCCTCTCTCTGCCAAAGTTGCTGAACGCAACTTTGTCTGTCTCTCCCCCACAAATGGGGGAGAGAAAGCGACTATTAATTTCAACGGAAAATATAACTCTATGATCCAAACCAATAAACAATCTCTATTAAACCGCTTACTACGTTATACCCAAATTTATACCACATCAGATCCACACAGCCAAACCGTGCCAAGTTCACCACAACAATGGGATCTTCTTCATCTTCTCAAAGATGAAGTGACACAAATGGGCTTAACAGAAATTCACTTAGATGAGCGTGGCTATCTATTCGCAACACTGCCTGCGAATACGGATAAAAAAATTCCTGTTTTAGGCTTACTTGCTCACGTGGATACTGCACCTGATTTTAACGGCAAAGATGTAAAACCGCAGGTGATTGAAAACTATCAAGGTGGCGATATTCTGTTACAAGGCAGTGACGATACACTTTCGCCAAACCAATTCCCAAATCTTAATCAACTAATTGGGCATACATTGGTTACAACGGATGGAACTTCCCTACTCGGTGCTGACGATAAATCAGGGATTGCGATTATCTTATCTGCAATTGAATATCTACAGGCTAACCCACAAATTCCACACGGTAAAATTCGTGTTGGTTTTACCACTGACGAAGAGATTGGGCGTGGTGCTGATAATTTTGATGTCGCATTATTTGGTGCTGATGTGGCTTATACCTTAGATGGTGGCCCACTCGGAGAACTGCAGTATGAAAACTTTAATGCAGATGCCGCAACAGTGACTTTCTACGGACGTAGCGTTCATCCTGGCACTGCAAAAGGTAAGATGATTAATGCTTTGGAACGCGCTTGCGAATTTCAATCTCGCCTACCGCCACATCTCACACCTTCAACTAGCGAAGGGCGAGAAGGCTTTATTATGTTGCACGATATTTCAGGGGATTTAGAGAAATGCGAAATCGGTTATATCTTACGTAGCTTCTCTAGAGAAGAATTAGCCACTTTTGGTGATTATCTCAAACAGACTATGCAAGCAATGCAACAGCAATATGGAGAGAATTGCGGTAAAGTCGAAATTAGAGAACAGTATCGCAATATGCAAGAAGTGTTGGTGGATTACCAATATTTAGTCGAAATTGCAGAGAATGTAATGAAACTGCAAGGTATTACCCCAAATTTAGAGCCTATTCGTGGCGGTACAGACGGTTCGCGTTTGTCGTTTATGGGCTTACCGACACCAAACCTATTTACTGGTGGAGAAAATTTTCACGGCAAATTTGAGTTTATTTCACTAGATACTATGCAGAAAGCTGCAAATGTCGTAGTTGGCATTGCGCAAGGTTTTGCAGAGTGGGATTTTGAATAACATTAATTTTATAGGACGCAGCTGCGTCCTATATTTGTTAAGATTAAGCCTTATTTAATAAATAGTCTAATACACTTTGCCAATCAGGAAATTTCTCTGTGCCAAAATGGATATGTTCACCCGTGAACTTATCTGCTCCATTGTGTAAGCGATCATCAATAAGATAATCCCCCTTATTAAGATTTTTATGGTGAGATAAAATAAGACGTTTATACAATAGACTATCGGGTTCTTTGCCAAAATATTTCTGAATCCATTCTACTTTATCCATCCACGCACTTGAATTGAGCCAAGGCGCAGTTGAAAGTACATAAATATCGTATTTTTCTGCCAATTTATATACTGCCTCTATCGCATTAGGCATAGGATCCATTAAGGCGAAAATCCCTTGCACCTCATCATAGCGTCCTTGATAAAGCTGTTTAATATGTGGCTCTAATTTGGCAATCCCTGTTGGAAAATCAACAAGAACATTATCCATATCGATATAAACAATTTTTTTCATTTTTAGCTCCTGTAAGAATTAAAACTGTTATTTTTTATACTAAAAAATCTAATCGCTATCAAATATTGTCGCATTTCGAATCTCTGTATTACCAA
Source organism: Pasteurellaceae bacterium LFhippo2 (assembly GCA_029852775.1). Classification (GTDB taxonomy): domain Bacteria; phylum Pseudomonadota; class Gammaproteobacteria; order Enterobacterales; family Pasteurellaceae. The sequence continues at coordinate 47,534 of LEKJ01000018.1, read as the reverse complement.
AAATCTTGGCATTGCCTAGAATCAGAGAATTATTCGACACTAAAGCCTCACCAAAAATCTGAGCATTATCTTTAGCGGTAGAATCAATTAGTTTTGCTTTGCCATAAAGTTGAGCATTATCAAACAGTTGGCAGTCACCGATGACCTGTGCTTGCTCATAAACTTTCACATTTCCGCCAATAAATAGTCCATAGCCATTATCTGCACAAATTTCAACGCCATCACCATTAATTTCAACATTACCAGAAATCATTACTGAACTACGTGAACGTGCTCTAATCAATAGATTTTTGCCTGTAATTTTCGCACAATTAGAAATCAAAACACCATCAGAAAATGGCGAAGCAAATAATTCTACATTACCAGATATTTCTGCTTCACCTTCCACTCTTACCCCATTCCCAATATCTGCATTCTCAATAACTCTGGCATTTTCACACACAATCCCATAATGCCGTTTATTGAGATATCTCACCCAACAATTTCCTTGCTGCGAAAGATTACTTTCGTTTGCAATATATCCCCCAAAATCACCCGCTTGCACATCTATTTCAGGAATATCTTTTAAGGCTTGGATTTGGTATAGCATTTGACCTTTATATTCAATGGTATTTTGAGTCAGCTGATATTTGACAGACATCAAGGTTCTCACAATGACAAAATAAACTATATTTTAAGAATTTCTATCTAAATTCAAGATATTATCCAGCGCTCTCAACGCCTCCAATGCCCCCATTTCTAAACTTAGAAAATGCATTTTAGGCACACCCGCATCTTGTGGATTAATACGAATAAAACCGCCTTTTTTCTGCTTTGCAGTGCGTTCAGAAAAATTTCGCACCGTTGGAATTGCTTTGCCGGCACCGATTTCAATAACCACTAAATTGCCAACTTTTCTTAACCACTCTTCCAAAGCGACTTCTTTAAAACGATAGTAATAATCGCAATAGAACCAATCATCAAACATCATCACATTTTGACGAGCCATTCCGCCACAATCAGGGCAAATCGGCTTAGGGCTAATCACTCGATAGTGTTCATCATCAACAATAGGTTGGAACTCTGCGGAACTCCAGCTCTTACCTTGACAATTATGGAAACATTGCATACGTTCCAGCGTGCCATGAACCTCATAAATACGTTTATTATCAAATCCTGCTTTCTGGAAATGCCCATCGACATTGCTAGTAAATACAAAATAGCCATGCTTCATCTGCTCGCCCCAACGTTTCAAAATCTGATAACCTTCATGGGGTGTAGCGTTACGATATTGGATTAAACGATGTGCAAAGAACCAATAAGCTTGTTCAGTATGTTCAAGATAAAAATTGGGTGTGGCGACTTGTGAAAAGCCTAATCCCATTGCCTGAAAAGGCGGATAAGCGTTCCAAAATCCGCCTGAGCTACGGAAATCAGGCAGACCACTATCTACACTCATTCCAGCCCCAGCGGTAATTAATAATCCATCCGCTTTTTTAATCAACTCAACCGCATAATTAAGATCATTTTTCATAATGCTCACCTTTATTAATCATTCTTATAAAGGAATCAACAAACTGCGGAACAAGCTCGGTCGCTTTACCATATTTAGCATTTTGGAATTTATTTTTGACTACGCTCGGCTCAAGATTGAGTTCTAATGTTACTGCCCCTGCATTATTCGCTTCTTCTACAAATCCTGCTGCGGGATAGACATTGCCCGATGTGCCAATAGCGATAAAATAATCACACATAAAAAGCTCATCATAAATTCGGTTCATTTGTAGTGGCATTTCCCCAAACCAGACGATATGTGGACGCAATTTACGTGGTTGTCGGCAACAAGTACAGCGATCTTCTGAAGTAATATCCTTTTCCCATTGATACACTTTTCCCGAACCTGTACAGCGCACTTGTAATAATTCGCCGTGCATGTGAATTACATTTTTAGATCCTGCTCGTTCGTGTAAGTTATCAACATTTTGGGTAACAATTAGTAAATTTTCACCTAATATTTCTTCCAATTCAGCTAACGCAAAATGGGCTTTATTCGGTTGAATTTCAGGAGCAAAAAGCTTACGTCGGCGTTCGTTATAGAAAGTTTGGACCAATTCCGGATTACGCATAAATCCTTCGGGAGTCGCGACATCTTTTACACTATGCCCTTCCCATAAGCCATCTGCCGCGCGGAAGGTTTGAATACCCGATTCAGCCGAAATCCCAGCACCAGTTAATACGACAACTCTTGGTAATGCTTTCATTTTATGTCTCCTATGTTGTTTATAACATACTATACAACCGGTTCAATTTAGCCATTTTTTTGCAAGTTTTTTTGAAAATCAGACCGGTTGTAGCATTTATAGATTGCTTTCAGACTCTTTTGCTAAAATCTCTTTCGCACGATCAATAAGCCTTGCCGCTTGATTAAAAGCAAGGTAGAACTTACGTTGTGTTCGAGAGATACTTATCACTTCACTTTCTCGGCAAAACTCAAGAACAACAGGAAAAAGTTCGTCATCTGTATAGTGGACTGCTCCTCGAAGTAATTCCCAACCTTTTTCTCGTCTTTTAGCTTGAATAACATCTTTTTGAGGAAGGCTAATAAATTGAGAGCCCGAATCTTTTTTTACCCAGAATTCAAAATCTGCATGCATAAAATGCGTTAAATATTCATCTAAAAGCGGCTTAATTTGATGAGCAATATATAGCTCTTCATAGCTTGGATAATACTCGTTATGATCTGATAGCTTACAATATACGCCATTTTCATCTTGTGCAAAGTCGCAATCTAAATCAACTATAGTATCAAAACACTTCCCATATTTTTCATCTTCAAATTCAAAACCAATAAGGGATTCAAAATGTGTTTCAGAATGTTGAATAAAAGACATAATGATCTCTTTAGACTTAGGCGAAAAGAATGTGATAGCGTTATCTTGCCAATCAAATTCCAATTCAACAAATTCTAAACGGGGATATTTTCCGATGTATTCAAGAACAATGCTTTTAAAATCTTGCATAAAAATTTCCTTAAAAGTGTAGTAACAGGTTTGTTAACGAAATTAAAAGTCGATAAAAATTATCAGCAACGATGTTAAAAGAAGGAAATGACAGATTACGTCAGATAAGAAAAACGCCCTTCTATCAAATAGAAGAGCGTTAAGATAACGATAATAGTTTAAACAATGTTTGCGTGATACCACTGCGCAACTAAGATACCCGCATTTACTGCCACATTTAATCCGCTGTTTAATGGATTCGCAAATGAAAGCTGCACCGAAGTATCTTGCGGATATTCCACTTCATTTGAAACCACTTCACTTAATACAAATACCACTTTCTCAGCCAGTACTGTTTTCGCTAATGCTTTTGCTTGTTTCTGGCGAGTTAGATGTACGATTTGATAGCCAGCTTTGCGTAGCTGCTCTAAAGCAATCTGCTTATGTTTAGTTTCTAGAGGACGAACAAACTCTAAACCGCCTTCCGCAACACGCGCCGCCGCACTTGAATTTAAGATATCGTTACTTTCAACAATAATGCCTTTTACACCGTAGAATGCGCAAGTACGGATAATACCGCCTACGTTTTGCGCATTGTTTACGCCGTCTAATAGCACTAAACAATCTCTCTGACGCGCGACATCTAAATAACCTTCTAAAGTAAATGGTGTCGCTTTTTTCACAAGTAAACAGATACCGCCGTGGTGTTCTGTTCCTGTTACTCTTTCCATTTCTTCACTATCAACAACGTGATAAGCCTTTTTATTTTCCGCTAAATAGCTCATCATCTCACCAATTTTGTGAGATTGCTCTACCGTTGTCCATAAACGCACGATAGCTTCTGGGCGTTGTTGGAATAAAGTATGGCAAGCATTTTCGCCATACACCTTCATTTCTGTGGCTTTGTTATTACGGATTTTTTCAGGCGCACGTGGCGATAATGGGCCTGTTTTTTTCTCAACTGAACGATTTGCACCTTTTACGCTGATCTGAACTGAGCCTTCACCACTGGCTTTTCTGCCTTCGCTTGGATAAATATCATAATTTGGTCTTTCATCACGTTTGCGCTCAAAGCGTTCATTTCTATCGTTGCGATCTTTACGCTCAAAGCGGTCTGAACGCTCGTTTCTAAATGGCTTGTCATTGCGTTCGCTGCGCTCGCGAAACGGTTTCTCTGAACGATCATTACGATCACGATATGGACGTTCTGAACGCTCTCCAAATGGTTTAGAACTGCGGTTATCACGTTCTTTGCGATCAAAGCGGTCAGATTTATCTTGGAATTTACGTTCTTGAGAGAATTTCGGCTCACTGCGTTCTTCAACTGTTTTAAAACGTGGAGCTTTGTTGTTAAATTTGTTATTCATAGGATGTTACTTTATTAGGAAGGAAAAACGCACAAAGTATAGCAGAAATGCATTTAGGCAGATAGGCTTTTTTATTGCGACTAATCCCATTATCGCTTATAATCCCAATCCTTTTATATCCCTTAAACTGTTCTTTAAAATCTGGTGGAATTATGAATCCAATGTTAAACATCGCTATTCGTGCTGCACGAAAAGCAGGTAATGTTATTGCCAAAGGCTATGAGCAAGCGCCTAATGAAATCTCTGTTGCTCAAAAAGGTACAAATGATTATGTAACGGCTATCGATAAAGCGGCTGAACAAGCGATTATCGAAGTAATCCAAAAGTCGTATCCTGATCATACAATTGTAGGTGAAGAATCTGGTATCGTGAAAGGTGAGAATACTGATGTGCAATGGATTATCGATCCACTAGATGGCACAACTAACTTCGTTAAACGTTTACCACACTTTGCGGTATCTATCGCAATTCGTGTAAACGGTCGTACTGAAGTAGGCGTTGTTTACGATCCAATCCGTAACGAGTTATTCACTGCTGTACGTGGCGAAGGTACTAAATTAAACGAGTTCCGTGTACGTGTTGATACATCTCGTCGTGATTTAAACGGTACTGTTATCGCAACAGGTTTCCCATTCAAAGCAACAAGACACCGTACTGCTCACTTAAATATGATCGAAGCATTAATGAATAACGGTGTAGCAGATTTCCGTCGTACAGGTTCTGCGGCATTAGATTTAGCTTATGTTGCAACAGGCCGTGTTGATGGTTTCTTTGAAATCGGTTTAAAACCTTGGGATTGCGCAGCTGGCGATTTAATCGCACGTGAAGCAGGTGCTATCGTAACTAACTTTGTTGGTGGTACAGAATATCTTCAATCAGGTAACTTAGTTGCTGGTAGTGGCCGAGTGGTTAAAGAGATTTTAAACAGCATTCAGCCAACATTAACTGAAGAATTAAAAGCATAATTCTTATTATAAAATAACAGCGGACACGGGCACCGTGTCCCTACACTGTCCGCATAAAAATAGAATAAAGATAAATATCTATGCAGAAAACCTATCCATTGTTAAGCCAAATCAATTCGCCAGAAGATTTGCGTCTATTACCTAAAGAACAACTTCAACCATTGTGTAATGAGTTGCGTAGCTATCTATTAGAATGCGTAAGTCAAACCAGTGGTCATTTAGCGTCTGGGCTTGGTGTCGTTGAATTAACAGTGGCATTGCATTATGTTTATCAGACGCCTTTTGATCAACTGATTTGGGACGTTGGTCATCAAGCTTATCCACATAAAATTCTTACAGGCCGTAAAGAACAGATGCACACTATTCGTCAAAAAAATGGTGTGCACCCTTTCCCTTGGCGTGAAGAGAGTCCTTATGATGTATTAAGCGTTGGCCATTCTTCTACTTCAATCAGCGCAGGCTTAGGCGTTGCAGTTGGGGCAGAGAAAGAAAATGCAGGGCGTAAAACCGTGTGTGTGATCGGCGATGGTGCTATTACCGCTGGTATGGCATTTGAAGCAATTAACCACGCTGGTTCTCTTCATACCGATATGCTTGTTATCTTAAATGATAATGAAATGTCTATTTCTGAAAATGTAGGTGCATTAAATAACCATCTTGCACGCTTATTATCAGGTTCCTTGTATAGTACGCTACGTGAAGGTGGAAAGAAGTTACTTTCTGGCCTACCGCCAATTAAAGAATTTGTCCGCCGTACTGAAGAACAAGTAAAAGGCTTTGTTTCACCGGTTGGTACAATGTTTGAAACATTAGGCTTTAACTATATCGGTCCGATTGATGGACATGATATTGAAGAGTTGATTTCTACATTGAAAAATATGCGTAATCTTTCTGGCCCGCAGTTTTTACATATTAAAACCACTAAAGGTAAAGGTTATAAACCAGCAGAGCAAGATCCAATTGGTTTCCACGGTGTGCCTAAATTCGATCATACTAGCGGTAAATTACCACAAACTAAATCAGCACCAACTTACTCAAATATTTTTGGGGATTGGTTATGTGAAATGGCAGAGAAAGATCCAAAAATTATGGGAATCACTCCTGCTATGCGCGAAGGTTCTGGTATGGTGGAATTTTCAAAACGTTTCCCTAAACAGTATTTTGATGTAGCTATTGCTGAACAACACGCCGTTACTTTTGGTGCAGGTTTAGCAATTGCAGGTTATAAGCCAGTTGTCGCAATCTACTCTAGTTTCTTACAACGTGCTTACGACCAATTAATTCACGATGTAGCCATTCAAAACCTACCTGTGATCTTTGCAATTGACCGTGCAGGTATTGTTGGTGCAGATGGTCAAACCCATCAAGGTGCCTTTGATTTAAGCTTTATGCGTTGTATTCCAAATATGACAATTATGGCACCGAGTGATGAAAATGAAATGCGCCAAATGCTCTACACCGCTTACACAATGAATAGCCCTGTTGCTGTTCGTTATCCACGTGGTAACGCACAAGGTGTAACTTTAGAGCCAATGCAAGCATTAGAAGTAGGCAAAGGCAAAGTGATTAAGCAAGGTAAGAAAGTCGCAATTCTCAACTTTGGTGCACTGTTAAATGAAGCCAAGATTGTTGCCGAAAATAACGATTACACCCTTGTTGATATGCGCTTTGTGAAGCCATTAGATGAGCAATTAATTAAGGAATTAGCTGATAGCCACGAGTTATTAGTGACTCTTGAAGAAAATGCAATTCAAGGCGGTGCAGGTAGTTCTGTGAATGAGTATTTGCAAAATATTGGCAAAATCAAACCGGTTGTAATGCTTGGTATTCCAGATTTCTTCGTACCACAATCCACTCAAGCTGAAGCCTATGCGGATTTAGGTTTAGATGCGAAAGGGATTGAAGAGAAGATTAAAAACATTTTAGCTTAATAGCTATGTAGGGTGCGTGTAAACGCACCTTTTTTATAATCTTTATATGGTGCGTTTACACGCACCCTACAAAAGTGAAAATGCACCTTTTTTATTAAAATATCAATAAATACACGTAGGACGGGATTTATTCCGTCCTACAAAAGAAAAACCCGATAAATCAAATTTATCGGGTCTTTTAAAATATCGTACTTTTAATTAAATTTTTACAGTTGGTTAAAGGTTAGCCCATACCGTATTTTTTTAATTTTTTACGTAATGTACCACGGTTGATACCTAACATAGTCGCTGCGCGAGTTTGGTTACCGCGAGTATATTGCATAACCATATCTAATAATGGATGCTCGATTTCAGATAATACTAATTCGTATAATTCTGTTGGGTCTTCACCGCTTAATTGAGCTAAGTAGTTTTTCACCGCTGCTTTTACGTTATCACGTAATGGACGGCTAACTTGTTGAGCTTGTGCATTAAGCATTGAAACTGTTAATGGGTTTTGTTGAGGTTGTTCTAACATTGTCCTTCTATCCAACTAATGTTATGATTCTTAACGAATCGAGTTTATGAAATCCTTTAATGCTCTCAGTTGCTCTTGTGTAGAGTCTAAAGCATTAAAAGTCCGCTTAAAATGTGAGTCCGAGACTAATTGTTCAACATACCAACCAACGTGTTTACGTGCGATTCGGTAACCTTTTTCCTCGCCATAAAACTGATAAAGATCTTCAATATGCTTTAGCATATATCCGCATTTATCATCAATTGATAATGAAGAACGCAGATTCCCTTCTTCTAAAAAATCTCCAATTTCCTTGAATATCCAAGGTCGGCCATAACTTCCTCGACCAATCATTACCGCATCAGCTTGAGTATATTCAAGCACTTGCTTTGCCTTTTCAGCCGAGTCGATATCGCCATTAGCAATAATCGGAATCGAAACTGCCTGTTTCACTGCTTTGATACTGTCATATTCAGCATTTCCATTAAATAGACAACTTCTTGTTCGTCCGTGAATGGTTAATGCTTGAACACCTGACTGCTCTGCAATTTTTGCTATTTCTAAGCAATTCCGATTTTCAGGATCCCAACCCGTTCTAATTTTTAAAGTCACAGGTACATCAACGGCATTAACGACAGCATCCAGAATTCGAGCTACAGTGTCAGGTTCACGTAGAAGAGCAGAACCTGCCATTTTCTTATTTACCTTCTTTGCTGGGCATCCCATATTGATATCAATAATTTCTGCACCATACTCGACATTCACTTTTGCTGCACTAGCCATTTCTGTGGGATCAGATCCCGCAATTTGTACAGCATTAATCCCAATTTCTTCGTGATGCGCTAAACGCAATCTCGATTTTTCGGTATGCCATACATCTGGGTTAGTTGACATCATCTCTGAAAACGTTAAACCGGCACCCAACTGGCTGCATAATCGACGAAAAGGCTGGTCGGTTATGCCTGCCATAGGAGCGAGGAAAATACGGTTCTTAATTTCATATTGTCCAATTCGCATCTTGGGTTCCATTAACTAATTACATAAATTTCTTCAGAGCTAACGCCAAAATAAAAAGTACGGAAAAAACCGTACCTTTCATTGTTCTTTACAAGCTTAAAATTTCTAAATAATTCCAAGCTTAAGGGGCGCACATCATACGCTTTTTTAATCACTTTGAAAAGGATATAATTTAGACGAAATTCACAATTTTTTAAAAATTAGTAAGTTTCTGTCAGTTTTTTGATCTAGTTCACTATAGTAAATTGACTTAAAGCATTGGAGAACGATTTTTATTGATTAATTTAGCCAAAATATTCTCTGTACTTGACTCAACCTGTTCACCAAAACGCTGTGTAAGTTTCTTTTTCTGACGGTATTTCACTTCAATCACATCTTTTTGCTCAATTTGTTCCAAAATGATGTCATCACTTGTCGCAATTTGATCAACTAACTTAAGTTCAACAGCTTGTTGGCCAAACCAATGTTCACCTGTTGCAATTTTATCGATTTCTAATTGCGGGCGATGTTCTTCTACAAATTTCTTGAATAAATCGTGTGTTTCTTCCAATTCTTGTTGGAATTTTTGCTTACCTTTTTCAGTATTTTCGCCAACCAAAGTTACGGTACGCTTAAATTCTCCAGCAGTCATTACATCAACGTCAATATCGTGCTTTTTCAGTAAACGATGAATATTTGGCACCTGTGCTACAACACCAACAGAACCAATTACGGCAAAAGGTGCAGAGATAATTTTATCCGCCACACAAGCCATCATATAGCCACCGCTTGCAGCAACTTTATCGACAGAAACAGTTAGTCGAATATTTTTATTTTTTAAACGTTGTAGCTGAGACGCTGCTAGCCCATAACCGTGAACAACACCACCTGGACTTTCTAATTTAATCAGTACTTCATCCTTTTCAGGATCTGCAAGCGTTAAAATCGCATCAACTTCTTTACGTAAACTAGAAACAGCACTTGCTTGAATATCACCATTGAAATTAACAACAAATAAGCGAGATTTTTCAGCACTCTCAGGCTCACCACCTTCTTTTAAACGTTTTTTCTCCGCTTTAGCTTTAGCCTTCTCTTCTTTTTTGTCTAACTTTTCTTGATGTTTTAGCTCTGCTTCACTCAAAAAAAAGCTCTGTAGTGCTTTCTTTTGATCTTTAAATTTTTCGGTTAAATTACTAATTTCAATAGCCCCATTTTCAGGGTGTTTTCGAGCATCAATAATTAACATTACAACTACAGCAACTACACCAAAAATGGTAAGTAATTCAAGTAAGAAAATGCCGTAATTAAGTAAAATTTCTTTCCACATAAGGGTTCCTATTTATATGAATGACGAAGCTCTATTGTCGTTCTTTTAGTAACCAGTTTCAATAGGAAGTTCAGCTCGCATCCAACCATCAAAACCGCCTTTTACGCTATATACTCGCTCAAAGCCTTGTTCAACAAGGAATTGCGCAGTATTACGACTACTCACACCGTGGTAACAACTAACTAAAATCGGTTCATCAAAATCATATTCGTCTAAGAATTTACCATAACTTTGATTCGTTAAATGAAAAGCACCTTGTGGGCGACTATAACTAAAACGCATCATATCGCGGATATCCACTAATACGGCATCTTCATTTTGCATCATTTCCCAAGCTTGTTGTGGGGTAATTTCAATAAATGTCTCGCTCATAAAATTTGATTTTTGTCAAAAAAGAGACAAACTATACCACTAAATTTCAAAAAGTAAACAATGCATTTCAAATTAGTTTGATTGATATTTCTGCTTAAATCTATATAATACGAACCATTATCAAATGCGTACAACAAAAGCGTTGTGCGCATTTTTATTCGACTAAATACAAACAGGACACTTTATGGATCAGCTTTTTCAATTCCTACAAGGCTACATTGACTACATTATTTTAGGCTTACTTGGCTTAATGAGCATTATCTTATTTGCAAAAATTATTGAACGTGTACTTTTCTACAAAAAAGTAGATGTCGCTCACTATGATACCCAAGAAGAACTCGAAATTGATTTAACCCACAATCTTACGACAATTTCAACAATCGGTTCTAATGCGCCTTATATTGGTTTATTAGGGACTGTTATCGGGATTTTATTAACCTTCTATGAGCTTGGTAATTCAGGCGGTGAAATTGATGCTGCTTCAATTATGGTTCACTTATCTCTAGCCTTAAAAGCAACTGCCGTAGGTATTTTGGTTGCGATCCCTGCGATGATGTTCTACAACGGTTTTGGTCGTAAAGTAGAAGAAAATAAACTTAAATGGCAAGCAAATAAAGCGCGTAAAAGCCTGTAAGCGGTCAGATTTGGCAAATTTTTTACAAATTTGATTCGAGGAAAAAATGAAAAAATTTGATGAAATTAATATTATTCCTTTTATTGATATTATGTTGGTGTTATTAGCCATTGTGCTTGTAACAGCTTCATTTATCTCGCAAGGGAAAATCCAAGTAAATGTACCAAAAGCCACTTCAGCTCAAGCTATAAAAGCTGATGACTTAGCAAAATTACTGACAATCACCGAAAATAGTGAATTTTTCTATAACGATAAACCTATCAATAAAGAAGAATTGGATAGTGAGATTGCCACTTGGGAGAAATCTCAAAAAGTCACGTTAAAAGTGGATTCTGCCGTACCTTTTGAAAAATTCGTTGAATTAACGGATTTACTCTCAAAGAACGAAATTAAAAACGTGGCTATTATCACTAAAAAAGAGAATTCTAAATAGGACGATAGAATGAAGAAAAAACATTCTCGGATCGGTTTTATCGCTTCTATAGCTATGCATAGCGTTGTATTTGCGAGCGTTTACGGTATTTATCATACCCTTCCGCCAGAACAAAAAACGGAAGAAATTACTAGCATTTCAATGGAGATGCTAGCTGCACGCTTGGAACAACCACAAGTTGCAACAGCACCTGATGCAGATCCAAGTGCGATGGAAGAACCTGAAAAAGTGATTGAGCCAGAAGTCCAAGAGCCTACTCCTGAACCACCGCCAATTGCCGAACCAGAACCTAAGCCGCTTCCGCCGCCAAAACCGGTGGAAAAACCAAAGCCTAAGGAACAACCAAAACCTAAAGAGCCCCCGAAACCAAAGGAACAACCGAAGCCAAAAGAGCCACCTAAACCGAAGGAAAAAGTGAAAGAACTTCCTAAGGAAGATAAAGCAAAAGATAAGCCAAAGGTAAAATCCGAATTACCAAAAGATAAACCTAAAGGCGAAATAGCTAAGGTAGGAACTAAAGCGTTGGAAAAAGGCCCTGAAGTAAAAGCTGGTATTGTAGCAAAAGCTGTACCGAATGCAGTTCAGGGCCCTAAAACTCAAGCTGGAGTTCCTAACGGTGCTACAAATGGTGAAGGAAAATCCGTAGGTTCTGCTACGGGCTCTTCATCTGCAAATGAGATTGGAGCTTACCAAGCTCAATTACAGAGAGCACTACAACAACGAGCAACCAATGCTTATCCGCAACGTGAACGAATGATGCGTAAAACAGGTGTTGTGACACTAAGCCTGAGCGTTTCTTCGAGCGGACAAGTCGTCAATGTGAATGTTGTAAACTCTTCGGGAAATAGCAATTTAGACGCGGCAGCAGTTAAAGCTGCTCAAAGTACTAAACTAAGTGCTTCACCGCCAGCTGGTTTCCCATCTAGCTTAGTAGTGCCAGTAAGGTTCTCAATCCAATAATAAAAATCCCTCTTTCGAGGGATTTTTTATCTTTGATACATATCAAAATACCCGACTAATTAGCTCAACAATATTTTATATTTTCGCTATATTAGCTGTCATATTCTATTATCAAAAACAATCTGTTTATGTTCAAAGATAAACCTATTATTTCAAATCAATACGGTGCATTAGTAATGGCTTTTGTTCCTTATTTTTATGCACTTTTTACAACAGGCTTTTCTCTAACACAATTTTGGCTTGGTATCTCTTGGCTGTTTCTCTATCTTTTTTCTTACCCATTTTTTGCTATTTTTAATAAGAAAAATTCACAACGCTATAAAAAGTGGGCAATAATTTATTTCGTTATCAGCCTTATATTTGCCATTCCTGTATTTCTTTATGACTGGACAATTTTGCAATTTTCTTTGCCAATTCTACCGCTTGCATTAATACAAATTTATTTTGCTAAGCAAAAAAATGAGCGCCATTTAGCTAATGACATTGTAGGTATTTTAACTTTTGGCGTAATCGGTATGGCGACCATTTATATAGCAACTCAACAGTATCACTGGGAAATTCTGCTACACCCTACCCTGTTTTTTGTGGCAACGACTTTGTATGTAAAAAGCGTGGCTAGAGAACGTAGAAATCCACTCTATTTAAAATTGAGTATTTATGCGCATATCATTTTAATTCTTGCCTATGCAAAATTGGGACTTATCGGAATTAGCATTGCTTATCTTGTTGGGTTGGTAAGAGCGTCACTTGTACCCAAAATGAATTTGAATATTAAACAGATCGGAATGATTGAATTTGGTATTGTTGCGGTATTTTTAGTGGGATTGTATTTTGCATAAAAATAGGCGCATATTGCGCCCATCTCATTTTAATAATCTAAATCATCTTTATATAATTGATAATCCGCTTTTAATGCTTCAATCAATTCAACGAAATCTTCTGGTAATGGTGCGTGCCATTCCATTAATTCGCCAGTAATTGGGTGTTCTAAACGTAACATTGCTGCGTGCAATGCCTGACGTTTAAAATTACGTAATACCGCTAAAAACTCTTCGCTTGCTCCTTTAGGTGGACGTGGGCGACCGCCATAGAGCTGATCACCTAATAATGGATGAGCAATATGCGCCATATGTACACGAATTTGGTGAGTACGGCCCGTTTCTAAACGTAAACGTAAACGCGTGTAGTTACGGAAACGCTCCATAATACGATAGTGCGTTACAGCAGGTTTACCCATTGGATGAACTGCCATTGCGGTACGCTTGGTTGGATGGCGAGACATAGGCTCATCTACTTTTCCGCCTTGGGTCATAATGCCACTTGCAACAGCTTCATATTCACGTGTAATTTGGCGTTTTTGTAACGCTGTTACTAAGTGAGTTTGCGCTGGAACTGTTTTAGCTACAACCATTAAACCAGTCGTATCTTTGTCTAAACGATGTACGATACCCGCACGTGGCACTTCCGCAATTTGTGGATAGTGGTGTAATAATGCGTTTAGCACTGTTCCATCAGGATTGCCTGCGCCTGGGTGAACAACAAGATCTTTTGGTTTGTTGATTACCAAAATATCATCATCTTCATACACAATATTCAAAGGAATGTCTTGTGGTTCAAAGCGTACTTCTTCTTCAAGTTCAGCTTGAATTTCAATTTGCTCACCGCCGAATACTTTTTCGCGAGCTTTATTCACAATTTTGCCATTAACGCTCACAAGATCGCTTTCAATCCACACTTTAATACGTGAACGAGAGTAATCAGGAAAAAGTTGCGCAAGGGCTTGATCTAGGCGTAAACCTAATAAATCCGAAGTAACTTCGGCTTCAAGAGTAATTTGTTGACTCATTTATAATAAAATTCCAAATTCTGATTTGCTTATTAATCGTTGTCCTATAGAATAGCACAGTTATTTTGTATGAACTTTGCGAAACATTGTAGGTCTGACTGCATTGTAACATATCTTTAATCGCAAACACTTTTTATAGGTAAAAATCATTATGCGTAAATTATCTTCTTTAGCTGCTATTCTGTTAGCAGGCCTTGTTATCACTGGTTGCTCTTCAGATAAAAATGAATTTGAAGGCATTCCAGCACAAGATCTTTATAGCAAAGGTCAATCTTACTTACAGGAAGGCGATTATAATAATGCTATTCGTCATTTAGAAGCTGTAAGTGTTGGTGCACAACAACAGCAAGGTTACGGTGAACAAGTTCAATTAAGCTTAATCTATGCAAACTATAAATTAGGTGAATACCATAAAGCATTAGATGCAGCAGAGCGTTTTGTTCGTGGTTATCCAAATAGCCCATCTATGGATTATGTGTTCTATCTTGCAGGTTTAAGTAATGCGCGTTTAGGTGATAACTGGTTCCAAGATTTATTCAATGTGAATCGCTCATCTCGTGCAGTTGAAAGTGTACGTAATGCTTATGGTAGCTTCCAAACTATCGTACAACAATTCCCACAAAGTCAGTATGCCCAAGATTCTGCAAACTGGATGGTTTATTTAAAAAACCGTTTAGCTGAACACGAATTAAAAATCGCAGAATATTATATGGAACGCGATGCTTATGTTGCTGTGACAAACCGTATCGAAGAGATGATTCGTTACTATCCAGATAGTGAGCCTACTTACAAAGCATTACCATTAATGCAAAAATCATTAGAAGCAATGGGTATTCACGATTCAGCACAAAAAGTAGCAGCAATGATTGAAGCAGGAAAATCGAAAGAGTTTCCAACAATCACAAAACCTAAATATAGCGAGCAATTCTAATCTACTCGCTTGAATCAATATTAGTAGGGGCAAATAGCAATTTGCCCTTTATTCGTTTTAATAGGACATCAATTAGTCCAAACAAATCAATAAATTCACTATGAAAATTCTCGGTATTGAAACATCTTGTGATGAGACAGGTGTTGCCATTTATGATGAACAAAAAGGCTTAGTTGCAAATCAACTTTATAGCCAAATTGATATGCACGCTGATTACGGCGGTGTTGTACCCGAACTTGCTTCGCGAGATCACATTCGTAAAACGTTACCTTTAATTCAAGAAGCTTTAAAAGAAGCTAATCTGACTGCGAATGATATTGATGGTGTGACTTATACTGCAGGGCCGGGACTTGTAGGCGCTCTGTTAGTAGGCTCAACTATTGCTCGCTCCCTCGCTTATGCTTGGAATGTGCCTGCTTTAGGAGTTCATCATATGGAAGGTCATCTTCTTGCGCCAATGTTAGAAGAAAAAGCACCTGAATTTCCATTTGTCGCTCTACTTGTTTCAGGGGGACATACTCAACTAGTTAAAGTGGATAATATTGGTGAATACGAATTACTAGGCGAATCTATTGATGATGCGGCTGGCGAAGCTTTCGATAAAACCGCTAAATTGCTTGGTTTAGACTATCCTGGTGGCGCAGCTTTAGCAAAATTAGCGCTACAAGGAATGCCTGAACGTTTTATCTTTCCTCGCCCAATGACAGATCGCCCTGGTCTAGATTTTAGCTTTTCTGGGTTAAAAACCTTCGCGGCAAATACAATCAATGCTAATTTAGATGAAAATGGCAAATTAGATGAACAGACTCGTTGCGATATTGCTCACGCTTTCCAACAAGCAGTCATTGATACTTTAATTATCAAATGCCGCCGAGCATTGCAACAGACTGGATATAAGCGTTTGGTTATCGCTGGTGGGGTAAGTGCGAATACCCAATTACGCTCTGATTTAGCAAAATTAATGGAATCTGTGAAAGGTGAAGTTTTCTATCCACGCCCACAATTCTGTACTGATAATGGTGCAATGATTGCTTATGCAGGCTTCCTACGCTTAAAAAATGGTGAACAGACTGACTTATCTATCAGCGTAAAACCACGCTGGCCAATGATGGATTTACCGCCAATTCAAACAATCTAACACAAACAAAAAATCCCCTTTCGGGGATTTTTTATTTGCAAATTTTTAATTAAATTAGACCGCTTGATTATTTAAGTTGAACTTCAATAATTCCACCACCTAAACAAACCTCACCTGCATAAAATACTGCTGATTGGCCTGGCGTTACCGCAATCTGAGGTTCATCGAAGATAACTTGAATAGTCTCATCATCAATCGGTTGAATTTCACAAGCAATATCTTCCTGACGATAACGAGTTTTTACAGTACAACGTACATTTTCACGAATTGGCTGACGATCTACCCAATGTAATTGAGTTGCAATTAAACCGGTTGAAAGTAGTGCCGAATTATCGTGTCCTTGAGCAACTACTAACACATTATTAATTAAGTCTTTTTCTACCACATAGAATGGATCTTCACTTAACCCTTTCACTCCACCAATCCCTAAACCTTTACGCTGACCTAGAGTGTGATACATTAACCCATCGTGACGACCAACGATTTTACCATCCACAGTCACAATATCCCCAGGTTGAGCAGGTAAGAAACGTGCTAAGAAATCTTTAAATTTACGCTCCCCGATAAAACAGATACCCGTTGAATCTTTCTTCTTCGCTGTTGCTAAACCTAAATCTTCAGCGATTGCACGTACAATTGGCTTTTCAATATCACCAACAGGGAATAAGCTTTGTGCAACTTGTTGCTCACTTAGCGTATAAAGAAAATAGCTTTGATCTTTATTTGAATCTAAACCACGTAATAGTTTAGGTTGTAAATCTAAAGCTGGACGGCGCACATAGTGTCCTGTTGCAATGAAATCTGCCCCTAAATCTTCTGCCGCATACTCTAAGAATGCTTTGAATTTGATCTCTTTATTACACAAAATATCTGGGTTTGGGGTGCGACCAGCTTTATATTCAGCAAGGAAATGTTCAAAAACATTATCCCAATACTCTGCCGCAAAGTTAATTTTATGTAAGTGAATGCCTAGTTTGTCGCATACAGCTTGTGCATCGGCTAAATCAGCTGCTGCTGTACAATAGTCCGTATCATCATCCTCTTCCCAGTTTTTCATAAACAAGCCTTCAACTTGATAGCCTTGTTGTTGCAGAATGAAAGCTGAAACCGATGAATCTACTCCCCCCGACATACCGCAAATAACTTTTTTCTTGCCGTTTTCAGCAAGCTGCTCTGGGGTTAACGTTGGAAAGTGTTGATTGTAAGTATTTGAAATTAACATAATTCTCCCGTAACTTCGGTTAAGGCGAAGCACATTTGGTTATTAAAAATAAACGGCGGAATAACTCCCGCCCTACGTCATACGTTATTGTGTTTAATCATTTGAAGTGTAAATCGCTTTGCTAAATTATCAATATCATCTCGGCGAGCAAGCTCATTAACCCAATTTTCAGGAATATTCTCAAATCCATATAAAATCCCAGCTAATCCACCTGTTACCGCTGCAGTTGTATCGCTATCATCACCTAGATTTACTGCTTTTAATACAGCTTCTTGATAGCTATCTGTAGTAAGTAAACACCAAATACTTGCTTCTAAAGTGTGTACTACATAGCCTGTACTCTGAATTTCACTTTCAGATATTTCCCAAATATTTTGATTAAATAATCGTTCAAAAGGACGTAAATCTTCATCTTTATAAGCGAGTAGAAGTAATTCCTTAATATCAAATTGCAATCTATCATAAATGGCAAATTTATCTGAATATCCTTCTAACAGATGACGAGCAAATTCTAAATAGTAGTAACAAGCTATTATTGATCGAGAATGTCTATGAGTTATACAACTAACATCCATCGCCAATTCATAACGATCTACTTCTGATTCCTGTTGGCTATAAAAAATCAAAGGGAGAATGCGCATCAGAGAACCGTTGCCATTATCATATTCACTCTCACCACCACATTCATCCGCTCGAATACCTTGTGAGAATTTTCGCATTGCTTGTAAAGTTGCTCGTCCAATATCAAATACTTCTCCACGAGCAGACCAATATCCTTCGTTAAACCAATTAAAACTTTTTTGTGCAATATTAGTTAAATCATAAGGCTCACATAATGCTTCAGCTAAACAAAACGTTAAAGAGCTATCATCAGACCAAGTTCCTTTAGGCTGATTGTATGTACCATATCCATGCATATCAGTAACTGGATTTAACTTCAAAGTATCTCTTGAATTAAATTCAACAGGAACCCCTAATGCATCACCAACTGCAATACCAAATAAGGCAGATTTAATTTGACGATAAAGATAATGCTCATCAACATTAGTTAAATCAAATTCATATTCCATATTTCTTTTATCCTTCATTCAGGTAGAAAATCTGCCCAGTTCTATCAATCTCTTCAATTAAATTAGTATTTTTCAGTTGATGATAAATTGAAAGATCAAACAAGTATGGTGAAAGTGAATCATCAAGATCACTCATTACTTGCAATAAAATCTGATTATCTAACCGCTTGCCCTTTAAGGTTAAATCCACATCAGATCCTTCCCTAAAATTACCTTTAGCACGAGAACCATAAATTACCGCACTTTCAATTTCAGGGTAATTTGCTAAAATATCAGTAATAATTTTAGTTTGAATAGGGTCTAATCCAAATCGCTGCATATTTTTTCCATTTTGAGCTTAAAAGCAACAAAGAGCGGCAAATAAAGTTTCACGATTTTTTCAAACTCTGATGTAATCATCTGCTCATCATAAGTATGTACAGTTAAATTTCGACTGTTAACCATTTCTAGCCATACATCACCGCTTATGATTAAACCTCGATTAAAAGCAAGGCGAGTTGCCGATTTTGAACCATAAAGTTCAGTTTCACCTTGATAAGCAAGAAAATCTTGCATCAATTTCCAAGCAAGTTCGTGGGTAACTTCAAAACTTTGGATTATCCCCTTTTTTATCACATCTAAATCTGTATTTGCATATTGTGCTACTTCACTTTCTAAATGTGAAACAGATTTTTGATAGTTTTCAAAGCGTTGTAACAGGCGTTTTGGCATATATCCCCCGAATTTTATAGATTATTTCACTTCGTAAAACTGCGGCTCTTTTTTATCAAAACGTGCAACTTCTTCTGGATCGGCTGTACCGTCTTCCATTTTGGCTTTTAAGTTATCGCAAGGCTCTTCACAGTCACACATTTTTTTCATACCTAGAGCCGTAATACCGCCACAACTGCCTTTGATTGTTTTACCTTTAATAATAAAGCCAATCGCCATCATAAAAATAATTAGGATAAAAGCACCAAAAGTAAATAAAATCGTTTCCATTAAATATTCCTATTTTTGTTCAGTTAATTTAGCGAATGTACTCGACATTTTAGTCTCAAATTTATCGCCATTTTTGATAATTAAAAATACAGCAAGCTGATCTCGCTCTGCAACTTCTAACGCTTTTTCAGGCCCTAAAACGAATAAGCCTGTTGATAAGCCATCAGCCGTCATTGTGGAAGGTGCAATAACCGTAATTGATGCAAGGTTATGCTCAATTGGGCTTAATGTTTTTGGGTCAATAATATGCGATAAGCGTTTACCACTTTCATCTTCAAAATAATTGCGATAATTACCTGACGTTGCCATACCTAAATTATGTAATGGCACAATAATTTGGGTTGCAGCTCCTTGCACTAGCTCAGGCTTTTCAATCGCAATACGCCAATCTTGGCCTTGTAAGTTTTTACCTTTACCTCGAAGCTCGCCACCAATTTCTACTAAATAATTTTTAATGCCATATTGTTCAAGGTGTAATGCTAATTTATCCACACCAAAGCCTTTCGCAATTGAAGATAAATCAAGATATACACCTGGCACTTTCTTAGTCAGAATATTATTTTCCAAAGTAAATTTATCAATACCCACAAATTGAGCTCGTTCAGCAATCTGCTCTGCACTTGGTACTTTATTTAAGCGTTTATCAGGGCCAAATCCCCATAAATTTACTAAAGGCCCAACGGTAACATTTAAGGCGTGTTCAGTTGCTGTATGTAAACGAATAGCCTCTTTCACGACAAAAGCAAAATCCGGAGAAATTTCAAAAGGTTGATTAATCTCTTGCATTTGGTTAAAGCGACTAATTTGAGAGTCTTTTTGATAAGTAGACATCTCATCATTCACAACTTTAAGAATACTATCTAAAGCGGCTTTAACCTCTTGTGATTTAGGTAATTCAACACTACCATCATCAATATATTTGACGTGGTAAGTTGTTCCCATTGTTTTACCTTCTAAAACAACTTGTTGTGGATCTTTATTACAAGCAGATAACACAACCGCCATAAGCAATACTAATAATGCTTTAATTTTCATATAAGCTCCGTTATATAGATAAATAACAAATTCCTGTAATCGCTTACTCTTACAAAATTTTGTTATGTACCCACAAAAGATACAGCGGTCAGATCTGCAAAAAATTTTGCAAATCCGACCGCTTGAAAAGGCTTTAGGCTAATTAGCCACCGAAATCATCTAATAAGATATTTTCGTCTTCTACACCTAAATCTTTCAGCATCTTAATTACAGACGAGTTCATGATTGGTGGACCACACATATAGTATTCACAATCTTCTGGTGCTTCATGATCTTTTAAGTAGTTTTCATAAAGTACATTGTGAATAAAGCCTGTGTAACCATCCCAGTTATCGCCTGGTTGTGGATCTGAAAGCGCTACGTGCCATACGAAGTTGTCGTTTTCCGCTGCTAAACCATCGAAATCTTCTACATAGAACATTTCACGTTTAGAACGCGCACCATACCAGAATGACATTTTACGTTTAGATTTTAAACGTTTTAATTGGTCAAAGATATGTGAACGCATTGGCGCCATACCAGCACCACCACCGATAAATACCATCTCTGCATCAGTGTCTTTCGCGAAGAACTCACCGAATGGACCAGAAATTGTTACTTTATCACCTTCTTTTAATGACCAAATGTATGAAGACATTTGACCCGGTGGTACATCTGGGTTATTTGGTGGCGGAGTTGCGATACGTACGTTAAGCATAATAATGCCTTTCTCTTCTGGGTATGAAGCCATTGAGTACGCACGGATAATTGGCTCGTTAACCGTTGATACATAACGCCATAAGTTAAATTTGTTCCAATCTTCGTGGTATTCTTCATCGATTAATGATTTATAATCTTCGTATTTTACCACGTGAGCAGGTGCTTCGATCTGAATATAACCACCTGCACGGAATGGAACTTCTTCACCTTCAGGAATTTGAAGTTTAAGCTCTTTGATGAAGGTTGCTTTGTTATCGTTAGAAATAACAGTACATTCCCATTTTTTCACACCAAAGATTTCTTCTGGAAGTTCAACATCCATTGAGCTTTTCACGTTTACTTGGCAAGCAAGACGATAGCCTTCTTTCGCTTCACGTTTAGTAATGTGAGATAACTCAGTTGGGAGAATTTCACCACCACCGCTTTTAACTTTAACGATACATTGACCACAAGAGCCACCACCGCCACAAGCAGATGATACGAAGATACCTTTGCTTGCTAATGCGCCTAATAATTTACCACCAGCAGGTAAAGTAATTGCTTTTGAAGCGTCATCGTTGATTGAGATTGTAATATCACCTGAGTCAACAAGTTTAGACTTAGCTACTAAAATAAGAACTGCAAGTACTAAAACCAGAGCGGTGAAAATAACAATACCAAAAATAAAATTATCCATTCGACCTGCTCCTTATAACTGAATGCCTGAGAATGACATAAAACCTAATGCCATTAAGCCAGCAGTGATAAATGTGATACCTAAACCACGTAAGCCAGCCGGAACATCAGAGTATTTCATTTTCTCTGTTAAACCAGCTAACGCCACGATAGCTAACATCCAACCTGTACCAGCACCCACGCCATACACTACAGATTCAGCGAAATTATAATCACGTTGAACCATAAATGACACAGCACCGAATATCGCACAGTTTACAGTGATAAGTGGTAAGAAGATACCTAATGCACTATAAAGTGCTGGGAAGTATTTATCTAATACCATCTCAAGAATCTGAACAATACCTGCGATTACACCGATAAAGGTAATAAAGTTAAGGAAGGTTAAATCTACACCTTCAACTAACGCACCATCTTTTAGAATATGTGCATATACTAATTGGTTTGCAGGTACAGCGATTGCTAATACAACAATTACTGCGATACCTAAACCAAATGCTGTTGAAACTTTTTTCGAAACAGCAAGGAATGTACACATACCAAGGAAGAACGAAAGCGCCATATTTTCAATGAAAATAGACTTAACAAATAGACTTAAATAATGTTCCATTGATTATTTCTCCACTTGTTCTGGTTTCCACGTTCTTAAGCCCCAAATTAAGAAGCCAATAATAAAGAACGCACTTGGTGCTAGTAAGAATAGACCGTTTGCTTGATACCAACCGCCGTCTTGAATTGTTTGGAATACAGTCACACCAAATAGTTTACCTGAACCAATTAATTCACGAATGAAGGCAACAATCACAAGAATTGCACCATAACCTAAGCCGTTACCGATACCATCAACAAAGCTTTCAGCAGGTGTTGATTTCATAGCGAATGCTTCTGCTCGACCCATTACGATACAGTTCGTAATAATTAAACCAACGAATACCGATAATTGCTTAGATAAATCATAAGCATAAGCACGTAATAATTGGTCAACTAAAATTACTAATGAAGCAATAATCGCCATTTGAACAATGATACGAATACTATTAGGAATATAGTCACGAATTAATGAAATAAAGAAGCTTGAAAATGCTGTTACAAAACTCACAGCAATAGCCATTACTACAGCCGTTTCTAACTTCGTTGTTACCGCTAATGCAGAACAGATACCTAAGATCTGTAATGCAATTGGGTTATTATCCGCAACAGGCGATAACAATAACTTTTTAAGATCAACTTTAGCCATTAGTTAGCCCCCGCTTTTAATTTGCTTAAATATGGACCGAAGCCATTTGCACCGAACCAATATTTAAATGAACCATCAACCCCGTTAGAAGTTAAGGTTGCACCAGATAAACCATCAATACCGTGGTCTTTATTTGCTGACGCACCTTTACCAATTACGATTGCTGATTCGCCTTTTTCGTTTTGTAATTTCTTACCAACGAAATTAGCTTGCCATCTTGGGTTCTCAATTTCACCACCTAGACCTGGAGTTTCACCGTGATCATAGTAAGTAATACCTTTAATTGTATTTGCATCTGGTTCAACTGATACGAAGCCGTACATCACAGACCATAAGCCATTACCATAGAAAGGTAGAACAACTTGGCTAACTTGACCTTCAGCATTTTTCACTAGGTAAACTTCAGCATATTTTGCACGAGTTTTTAAGCCAGCTTTATCATCTTCAGCATTAATTGCAATGCTTTGAGCAGGATCTTTAGCCGCAACTTTTGCATCAAAGTTAGTTACACCTTCAACATAGTCCCCTGTTGCTAAATCAACAATTTTAGGTTCAATGTTTTTAACATAAATATCTTTAATTTGATTTGCTTTAGTTCCTTCAGGTAATAAACCAGCAACACTTAAAATATTTTTTTGTTTATCAAGCATTTTTTGTTCTTCTTGTGTTGGTTTTAATAACACTGCTGAACCAGCTACAATAAGAGAACAAATTAAACTTAATAAAACAACGACGGTTAGTGTTCCGCCAATGCTATCTTTATTAAACTTAGCCATTGCGAGCCTTCCTACGTTTGATGTTACCTTGAACTACTAGGTAGTCGAAGATCGGTGCAAATAAGTTAGCAAATAAGATCGCTAACATCATACCTTCTGGGTATGCAGGGTTTGCAACACGGATAATCACTGCCATAGCACCAATTAACGCACCGTACCACCATTTACCTTTGTTAGTAAATGCAGCTGATACTGGGTCAGTCGCCATAAAGAACATACCTAACGCAAAGCCACCTAATACTAAGTGCCAATGCCACGGCATAGCAAATAATGGGTTAGTGTCTGAACCGATTAAGTTAAACACAGTTGCAGTTGCAGCCATACCAATCATAACACCCGCGATAATACGCCAAGAAGCAATACGCGCGAATACGATAATACAAGCACCAATTGCAAGCATTAAGGTTGAAACTTCACCCATAGAACCTGGAATGTTACCTAAGAATGCATCCATCCAAGTGATTGTTTCGCCTGTTGCAACGTGTTTAAGTGCTGCTTGGCCACCTTGCGCCCATTGTGATAATGCTGTTGCACCTGAGAAACCATCAGCTGCAGTCCACACTAAATCACCAGATATTTGAGCTGGGTATGCGAAGAATAGGAACGCACGACCTGCTAATGCAGGGTTCATAAAGTTCTTACCAACACCACCAAACACTTCTTTCGCCACTACAACACCGAATGTTGCAGCTAAAGCTGCTTGCCATAATGGTAATGTAGGTGGAACGATTAATGCTAATAGGATAGATGTTACGAAGAAACCTTCATTGATTTCGTGTCTACGCACCATTGCGAATACAACTTCCCAAAAACCACCTACTGCGAAAATCGTTAAGTAGATAGGTAAGAAGAAAATTGCACCGATTACCATTTTTGATAATACGCCAGCATCTTGTGATACAACACCTAATGAATTAGCTAAAGCATAGTGCCAGTCATTTGCAACGTTATGTGCTACGTTTTGTGCAAAATCACCCACACCTAATGCAAGGATTGATTGCGCACCAACGTTGTACATCCCCCAGAACATAGCTGGGAATAGTGCTAACCACACGATTAACATCATACGTTTTGAGTCAATCGCATCACGTACGTGTGAATCTTTCTGTGTTACAGCACCTGATGTATAAACAATTGAATATACCGCTTCAAATAAGGTATACCATTTTTCATACTTACCGCCTTTGTGGAAAGCGGGTTCCATCTTATGGAAAAGATCTTTTAAAGCCATTTGATTAACCTTCCTTCTCGATCTTATCTAATGCTTGACGTAGCATTGGACCATATTCGTTTTTGCCTGGGCAAACAAAGGTACAAAGTGCTAAATCTTCTTCATCTAGCTCTAAACAACCTAAAGCTTGAGCAGAATCTGTATCACCCGCAGCTAAATCACGAAGTAATAGCGTTGGTAAAATATCTAATGGCATTACACGCTCGTAAGCACCAATTGGAACCATTGCACGATGACCACCATTTACAGCAGTTGTGAAATTAAATAATTTCTTAGTAAATGCACCAAATACAGTTCTCGTAATTGAGAATTTGTGTGAGTATGGCGCGATCATACCGAAGAACTCTTGTTCACGACCTTCAGCTAACACAGAAACTTGTAATGCGTAACGACCTAAATAGTCGTGTACCCCTTCAGCTTTTGCACCGCTTAATACAGAACCAGAAATCACACGGTTTTCACCATCTGCTAATTCGCCTTTTACTACATCAGAAAGTTTTGCACCTAATTGAGTACGAACTAAACGTGGTGATTTAACTTGTGGACCAGCAAGCGCAACAACGCGATCTGTGAATAATTCGCCCGTTGTGAATAAACGACCGATAGCGATCACATCTTGATAGTTTAAGTACCAAACTGATTTGTTTAGGCTAACTGGATCGATAAAGTGAATATGAGTACCACTTAAACCTGCTGGGTGTGGACCTGCAAAAGCAGTTACTTTCACATTTGCAACATCCGCACTTGGCGTTGTGCTATCTGGCGCACGACATAAGTGGACAGTTTTCTCGCCATTGAATAAACGGCTTAAAACAGTTAAACCATCAACGAAATCTTGCTTGTGTTCGTTTAACACAACTTCTGGATTCGCTGCCAATGGATTTGTATCCATTGCGTTCACGAAAATAGAAGAAGGTACAGCGTCAAGTGCAGGCACTTTGCTGAATGGACGAGTACGGAATGCAGTCCATAAACCAGACTCGACTAAGTTTTGTTTAACTTGTTCGCCAGTTAAAGATGCTAATGCAGAGCTTTCATAGCGATTAAAGGTAATTTGCTCATCACCCGCAACTTGAATGACGACTGACTGAAGAACACGCTTTTCGCCACGATTAATCGCAACGACTGTACCGCTTGCAGGAGCTGTAAATACAACACCAGGGTTCTTTTTATCTTCAAAAAGAACCTGACCTTTTTTCACAACATCGCCTTCACGAACTTTCATTGAAGGACGCATACCCACATATTCTTCGCCAAGCACAGCAACTTCACTAACGGTATTGCCGTTATGGATTACTTGCTCAGGTTTTCCCGCGATAGGGAGATCTAAGCCTTGTTTGATTGTAATCATATTGTTTGCACTACTTTTCTTTGGGTTAAAAATATGATTGCAGAAACTGCAATCGCTTTATTGAGCCGCAGACAAAATAAGAAAAACATTGGTTCCCCACAATTCTTATTAAGCTACATTAAGTTCTCAAATTCGGTTTTTTATCACGTAAGAAAATCGGATAAAAATAAACGACTCATTTTATCGGAAATTCACAAAAATTTCTAGATTAACCACATTTATTTAACATTTACCCCTTGAAAATTTGAACTAAATCAATATTTATTCGACACTATTCATACTTTGTTAACAATACAAGCGGTCTCTTTACAAGATTCTTTTACAGAATCCAAAATTTGACGCTAGTCAAAAAATAGAGATAAGGCTACAATAGCCCCAGTTTTATTTTAATCAGGATTTTTTTATGAACATAACTATCTCACAACCTGCTCAAGAGCATTTCCGTCGTCTACTTGATCAACAAGAAGAAGGAACTAATATCCGTATTTTCGTGGTAAACCCAGGCACACCAAGTGCTGAATGTGGCGTTTCATACTGCCCACCAAATGCGGTTGAAGCAACAGATACCGAAGTGAAATTCGATTTATTCTCTGCATTTGTTGATGAAATTAGCTTACCTTTCTTAGAAGAAGCTGAAATTGATTATGTAACAGACCCAATGGGTTCACAGCTAACCTTAAAAGCACCTAACGCAAAAATGCGTAAAGTAGCTGATGATGCGCCATTTATCGAGCGTTTAGATTATGTTATTCAAACTCAAGTAACCCCACAATTAGCAAGCCACGGCGGTCGTGTTACTTTAATTGAAGTAACTGAAGATAAATACGCAATTCTGCAATTCGGCGGCGGTTGTAACGGCTGTTCAATGGTGGATGTAACATTAAAAGAAGGTATCGAAAAACAACTTCTTGCAATGTTCCCAGATGAGTTAGCCGGCGTTAAAGACGCAACAGAGCATCAGCCTGGTGAGCATTCTTATTATTAATCTATTGTAGGGACACGTTGCGCGTGTCCGCTTTGTCTATTTTTACGGACACGCGCAACGTGTCCCTACATTTTTATAATATGCAAAATACTTTCTACCGCGGTCGTTTTTCTGTTGCGCCAATGCTTGATTGGACAACACGCCACTGCCGTTACTTTCATCGTCAATTTAGCCAACATTCATTGCTTTATACAGAAATGATTACAGCCCCCGCGATCATTTACGCTAAATATGATCTGCTTGCTTACGATCCCACTGAAAATCCAGTTGCGCTCCAATTAGGTGGAAGCGATCCTGAACAGCTCGCTCATTGTGCGAAATTAGTTGCTGAACGTGGTTATTCTGAAATTAACCTAAATGTAGGTTGCCCATCAGATCGTGTCCAAAATGGGATGTTTGGTGCTTGTTTAATGGGAAATGCAGAGCTTGTAGCTCGTTGTGTTGAAGCGATGCGAAATGAAGTTGAGATCCCAGTCACTGTAAAACACCGTATCGGGATCGATGATCTTGATAGCTACGAATTTTTGTGTGATTTTATTGAAAAAGTTCAGCCTTATTGTGATGACTTTATCGTACACGCTCGCAAAGCGTGGTTATCTGGTTTAAGCCCGAAAGAAAATAGAGAAATCCCACCGCTTGATTATGAGCGTGTTTATCAGCTAAAACGTGATTTCCCACATCTCAAAATTAGCATTAATGGAGGAATTAAGACTATTGAAGAAATCAAACAACATCTGCAATTTGTTGATGGTGTAATGGTTGGGCGTGAAGCTTATCAAAATCCATCACTATTAGGTGAAATTGATAGAGAACTCTTCGATCCGAATGCGACAGTGGTAACAGCTCGTGAAGCAGTAGAAAAAATGTTGCCATATATTGAACAGCAACTTTCGCAAGGTGTTTATCTCAATCATATCGTTCGCCATATGCTCGGTGCATTTCAAAATTGCAAAGGCGCACGCCAATGGCGCAGACACTTGAGCGAAAATGCTTGCAAGCAAGGCGCTGGTGTTGAAGTTGTTGAACAAGCTCTAAGTTTTGTAGAACAACACTAAAAATAAGGGATACCAAATGGTATCCCTTTGTTTTAATTAGTGTAGTTTCATCGTTGGTCTTAAGAATCTATTGATTCGTCCAACCAACATAATTAAGCCGGTTTTGATATAACCGTGTAATGCCACTTGGTGCATACGATAAAGCGATAAATACGCCATACGCGCAATTTTCCCTTCAATAAACATCGATCCTTTCGTTAAGTTCCCCATTAAGCTACCAACAGTACCAAAACGAGAGAAAGAAACTAATGAACCTTTGTCATCAAATACAAATGGTTTTAGCGGTTTATTTTCTAATTGAGCAAGAATATTTTTACCACAAACAGTCGCCATTTGATGAGCTGATTGCGCGCGTGGCGGTACAGGTTTGCCATTTTCTTGAAGTAAGAAAGCGCAGTCGCCAATCACATATACGTTATCATCTGTTAAGGTTTGTAAGGTATCTCGCACTGAAATTTGGTTAATGCGGTTTACTTCAAAACCAAGACGCTGAGTGACTTCAGAAGCTTTAACTCCGGCAGCCCAAACCATTAAATCCGCTTGAATAGACTCACCTTCTTTAGTAATCAAGCCATTCTCAGTTGCTTCAGTCACAGCAGTACTTAAGCGAACATCTACGCCTAATTCAGTTAACTCTTTCAATGCAGACGCTGAAATTCGCTCTGAAAGCGCTGGCAATAGACGTGGGCCAGCTTCAACTAAGGTAACTTTTAAGCTCGTGTTATCCAATTTACCGTAGCCATAAGAATTTAAGCTCTTCACAGCATTATAAAGCTCTGCCGAAAGCTCGATCCCAGTTGCTCCGCCGCCCACGACAGCAATATGCACTTCTTTCTCATTGTTATTCGAGAATTTTAAAAACATCTCCATCATCTGTTTATGGAAAAGTTTAGCTTGCTCTGAGCTATCTAAGAAAATACAGTGCTCTGCTACACCCGGTGTATTGAAATCATTTGAACGGCTACCGATAGCGATCACAAGCTTGTCGTAAGCGATCTTACGTTCCGCAACTAATAATTCATTTTCTGAATTATAGATCGGCGCTAGAGTGACTAATTTCTCTTCTGCAGAAACACCGGTTAATGTACCTTGCTGAAATTCAAAGCCGTGATTCTTGGCGTGCGCTCGATAGCTTAATGCGTCTGTACCATCATCCAAAGATCCTGTTGCTACTTCGTGTAGTAACGGCTTCCATAGATGGCTAATGTTTTTATCAATTAAAATAACCTTAGCTTTATTTTTTTTGCCAAGTTTATTTCCCAAGTAAGTGGCAAGCTCAAGACCACCTGCACCGCCACCGACAACAACGATAGTTTCCATTTATATTTGCTCCCAAATAGTTAAAAAGTAAAAAATTAAGCGGGATAAATTGTAGTCATTTCAGCCATAATGTCTAGCGTTAAATCGACGCTGATAAATATTTTCCGATGAAAAAAAATAAGCTATTTGTAAAAGTTTTGCACAGGCCAAAAATGTCAATAGGAAAAAGATCAAATTTTTATGATTTTTTTTGTAAATCACTCTAGCCAAACGATAACTTATTGATAATAAACAACAAGTTATTTTATGTTCAATTGTAAAAAGACATCATAAACCCTTTATTCGATAAAGGGTCGGGACACTTTTGAAATACTAATCCACAAAGTTATCCACAGGCTGTGTGGATAGAAAAATCGTTATTTTTTTACTGATTTTATAAACAGCAATGGCGGACGATGTAGTAAATCTTTAAATTCATTATGCCATTCAGGCTGTTCCGCAAGCATTGGCTCTTCCACTTTTTCAATCTGAAATCCAGCTTGAATTAAATCATTGATAATAGTCGCTGTTGTTCTGTGATAAGTCTTAAATGATTGCTGAAACCAGTTTCTTTCTCTTAAACCTTCTTCTCGATAATGATTTAAACGATACGCAACTTGCTGTTTATTTTGATCTTTTTCCCAACGTTCACCGATCTTATGACAAGTCGTGATCGGATGTTCTTGAGAAAAAATTAAAATCCCATTTGGCGCTAATTTTGCCGAAATTTTTCGGAGTAAATCTGGGAAATCTTCAATATAATGAAAAGCAAATGAACTGGTAATTACATCAAATTCACTCTCTTTAATTTCTGAAATCTGTTCCATTGGTAAACAATAGAAATTACAACCGGTCTGATTTGGGAAAAATTTTGCAAAATCACTTTTTGCTTGTTCGATCATAGATTGAGAAAGATCGAGCCCAACAACTTCAGAAGCGCCAAGCGAAAGATAATGAAATAAATGCCCACCTGCTCCACAGCCAAGATCTAAGACTTTCTTACCTTTAAGATCGGGTAATAAAGAAAACATTGTTGGTTTTTCAACAATTTCATTCAGGCTAATCGGATTTTCACGTAATTTCAGGTAACGTTCAAAAAAGATAGGTGTGTCGTAGATACTTTTTTTCATAAAATAAAATTACTATTCCCCCCTTTGAAAAAGGGGGGCAAGGGGGGATTTATTAGCGTTTATAAATATCCTCACCATCACGGCGGGTTTTTAATAAACGTAAAATCCACACGTACTGTTCTGGATTTTTTGTTACAAAATACTCAATCAATCGGTTCATTTCACGTGCTGATTGCTCAGGTGATTCATCAAATTCAATTTTTGGAAGAATCTCAATCTGATACGCACCTTTTTCAGCGTTATAGATTGGGAACATTGGAATCACAACCGCATTGGTAATACGAGCCATCTGAGTTAAACCAGGTAAAGTCGCTTTTTCCGTTGCAAAGAATTTCGCATACACACTCGCTTTTTCGCCATAGTCTTCATCGGGTAGGAAATAGCCTAGTTGACCTTTTTTAACATCATTCAAAAATGGCTTGATACCATTATTACGAGTGTGCATAGTACCGCCAAAACGTTGACGCACACTGTTCCAAAGCCAATCTACAAGCGGATTCTTATGAGGATGATACATTGATGCCATTGGCATTCCATAGGTATACAGCGCAATCCCTGCAGCGTCTATCGACCAAGTGTGTGGAACCAATAAAATCACATTTTTACCATTCGCTCGCGCTTCTCGAACAATCTCTAATCCAGAATATTCGCAACGGTTTTGCAAATGTGAAATTGGACGTAATGCAATTTCTCCAATCCCCAACATTGTTTGGGCAACTGTAATAAACATTTTTTCAATCACTTCATCACGCTTTTGCTCACTCCATTCAGGAAAGCAATAACGTAAATTGGTATCTGCACGATGATATTGTTTCTTGCCTTTTAAATGTTTAGCGACAATTTTCCCGATTCGAGCCGCTAATTTGTCACGTAAACGGAATGGCACATAAGCCAAAATTACTAAAGCTAAAACACCTAACCAAACGTGCCAATATTTAGGATACAAAAATTCTTTTAAAAACTTATGCTTATAACCTCTTTCATAGGTATAATCTTTTCGCATTTTCAACTCTCTACTTTTTAGAGCGGCTATCAATCAAATTCTTCACCGCTAAAATAACACCCAAGCCAATAAATGCACCTGGTGGCAGAATTGCCAATAACAAACCAGAATCTAAATGTAAGACGTCCATTCTAAGGGATTTAGCCCAGTCACCGAGTAGTAAATCTAAACCATCAAATAAAGTACCGTTGCCGATAAGCTCACGAATTGCTCCAAGCACCACAAGACTTAATGCCATTCCAAGCCCCATAGCAAAGCCATCAAAGGCAGAATGAGCCAGACTGTTTTTTGAAGCAAAGGCTTCTGCACGTCCAATTACGATACAGTTAGTTACAATCAATGGAATAAAGATCCCAAGAGATTGATAAACGGGATAAGCATAGGCATTCATTAACAACTGCACTGCAGTTACAGCTGTTGCAATAATCATCACATAAATTGGGATACGAATATCGTGTGGCGTTACTTTGCGAAATAATGACACAACACTGTTAGTAATGACTAACACTAGCAAAGTAGCTAAACCAAGACCTAACGCATTGGTCACATTATTTGATACCGCTAATAATGGACAAAGCCCAAGTAATTGAACAAGGGTTGAATTATTTGTCCATAAGCCTTGAGTAAACAAGGTTTTCCAAATTGATGGTCCTGTAACCGTTGGTTGTTCATCAATTTGTTGGATTGGGATTTGGGACATTTTTATCTCTCTACATTATTCGTAGGGACAGGCTTTATGCCTGTCCTAAATTTAATATCGCAAGCAGACAGGGATAAACCCTGTCCCTACAAATTAGTTACATTCTTTAAATGAATTTATTAATTCTGGTTTTTGGCTTAACTCGCCAATCACCCATTTTGCACTCTGGCGAACATTGTTCACTACAGCTCTCGGCGTAATAGTTGCACCAGTGAATTGATCAAACTGACCACCGTCTTTTTTCACTGCCCACTGACTTTCATTTTCTAAACTAAATTGTTTCCCCGTAAACGAGTAAATCCAGTCTGAAATACGCGTTTCAATTTTATCGCCTAATCCAGGGGTTTCTTTGTGTGCCAATGTACGAATACCTAACACTGTGCCATCAGGCTGAATCCCCATAAGTAAGCTAATATTACCCGAATAGCCATCTGGTGCCGTGGCTTGAATAGCGTAAGCGGTCAGATTATCCGATTTTTTTGCAAAATAAATTCGATTTAAAAATGGCTTCTCTGCCAAATTAATCATTTTACAAGTTGCAAGCAGATCATTATCAAATTGCTCTTGTGGTACCACTTCCAATAGTAGTTGACGCTGTTGCTTAGCAGTCACTTCATCAATGCGTTCTTTAGTAAGCAGATAAACTGCTGTTGAAATTGCAGTACAAAAAAGCGCAATCGCCCCAAGAATTAAGGCATAACGTACGGTAATTTTTGATGTTTTCATCACGTTTCCTTATTTTCTCTTTGTTCCATATAAATGCGGTTGAGTGTAATGGTCAATCAATGGCACACAAATATTAGCAAGCAATACTGCAAATGCCACGCCATCCGGATAATTTCCATAATAACGAATTAAATAAACTAGTAAGCCGACTAATCCACCAAAAATTAATTTACCGCGCGGGGTAATTGAAGCAGTTACAGGATCCGTTGCAATAAAGAATGCCCCAAACATCATCGCACCACTTAACATTTGGCTAAATACCGATAAATGAGTTTGTCCTAAAGATAGATCCGTTAAACCTGCACATAGGAAAAATACCAGCAACATGGATGTAGGAATTTGCCAGTGAATAATCTTTTTATAAATTAAAAAGAGACCACCAAGTAAAAAGGCGATATTTGCTTGCCACCAACCTGTTGCGAAAATACCGCTAAAAATCGATGAACTTAAAATGCCATCTAATCCCAATTTTGCTAAGTTCGTTTTCGCACTGTCTAATGGTGTCGCTTGTGAAATACCATCAACACTATCCAATAACTGATGGATCGTAAAGCCATCACTCGTTACACCACTAAAAATTAACGTAAAACTATCTGCTAATGTGGGCGGTTCATTAAGTAAATCAATTGGCGGTAACCAAGCGGTCATCTGCACAGGGAAAGAGACTAACAATAATGCATAACCAATCATCGCAGGATTAAATAAATTCTGCCCTAAACCACCATAAACGTGTTTTGCGAGCAATAAAGCCACCACAACACCAATAATGATTATCCAGTAAGGCGCATAAGGCGGAATCGCGACCGCTAAAATAAATGCAGTTAAAATCCCTGTTAAATCCGAGAGATAGAAAGCGGTCGGTTTGTTGCGAAGTTTTGCAACTGCAATCTCAATCACAATTGCCACTGAAATCGCTAAGATGGACTGGATCAATACGCCATAACCAAAGAAATACAACAATACCACCAACGATGGCAACATAGCCAACATCACCCACAACATAAAATTCGCGGTCTGATTTTTAGAGTGGGAATGGGGTGAACTCACCATTTTAAACATTAAAGGGTTCCTATTTTATTCTTCACTAATTAATTGAATTAAGGTTTCTTTACTTGGTAAAACCGTTAAATATTTGCTTGCAAAAATCTGAGTATTATCTTCAGGCAGAGTGAATTCTACGACTGACTTGCTTTTATCTTGGCACAAAATAATGCCAATCGTTTTATTTTCATCTTCCAAACGAACTTGACGATCATAATAATTAACATACATCTGCATCTGTCCAATGTCTTGATGTTTGAGCTTACCAATTTTCAAATCAATCAACACAAAACTTTTTAGCAGACGGTTATAAAAGACTAAATCAATATAAAAATGTTGCTCATCAAAGGTTATTCGTTGCTGCCTGCCTACAAAAGTAAAACCAGCGCCTAGCTCTAATAAAAAATGCTCCAGTTTATCAATTAGCTTTTGTTCTAATTCACTTTCTGAATAATTTGCATGCTCTGGTAAGCCTAAAAATTCAAGAATATAAGGATCTTTGATTAAATCTTGTGGCTTTTCAATCACTTGGCCTTTTAACGCTAACTCTTTAACTTCATCTTTATTTTTACTTAACGCTAAACGAGTAAAAAGTGCAGAATCATATTGACGTTCTAGCTCTCGCAAACTCCAATTATTTTTTACTGCCTCAATTTCGTAGAAACTACGTTCATAAGGATCCGCAATTCTCATTAGTTTTTGATAATGTGACCAGCTGAGTTTGAATTGGTCAGACACTGTCTGACCAATTTGTAAGGAACTACTTACTTCATTCAAACGCTCTCTATCTTTTGTGTAAATAAGATAGAATTGACGCATCTGTTTTAAATTCGTTAATGAAAATCCTTTTCCATATTTTTCTGTTAAACGAACAGATAAATCTTTAAGAGTTTTTATTCCATATTCAGCACGTTCTTCACCATTCTGCTCATCTTCTACTATCATTCGGCCTATCTCAAAATAGGTTTGAACCATAGTAAAATTAACCGCTTGCACTACTCGTTGGCGAGCAGATGTTAATAGTTGAGCAATGCGATTAAATAAATCTGTTTTTGCTAAATCATTCATCGAATTTATCCTTACACTTTCGGTAAATTCACATTAAACCGAGCGGTAATCACACGAATCGCAATGACAGTAATCACTGTTGCGACATCGATCCAACTACTTTCTAAACCTAAATTTCGGCATAGAATAAAGATAAAACCACCGATTAAACTTGCGGTAACATAAACTTCTTTTTGAAGAATAATCGGCACTTCATTACGTAAAATATCGCGGATTAATCCCCCAAAACAGCCTGTTACCCCACCAAGCGCAATACAAATCAATGGATGAAGTCCGAAATCAATCCCTTTCTGCACACCAATTACTGTAAATACACCTAAGCCAATTGCATCGAATAGAAATAAGCCTGTTTTCCAAGTTCTTGAATCTAAAATATGACTACGCAATACCGCAGTAATAATTACCGCAAGACTAATCATCAATACGTAAATCGGCTGCTTCATCCAAAATACTGGTGTGCTGCCGATCATCACATCACGTAGCGTTCCGCCCCCAACTCCAGTAACAAACGCTAGAACAAACATTCCAAAAATATCCATTTTATGCTGACGAGCAGCAATCGCGCCAGAAATAGCAAAGACGACAGTACCTATCAGATCTTGGATAAATAAAAACGACCAAGGAAACGGTGGGAATAGTTCATTCAGCATTGTTTGTCCTTAAATTGTTATGATTTTTGTTGTGCTTCTTTTCTAGCTTTGGCTCTAGCAATTGCGGCTGCTACTGCGGCTTTGCGTGGATCATCAGCCTGTGGCGGTGGGTTTACACCCACCCTACATTCATCTTTTTCTGCTTGTTGAGCTTCTTTTTTCGCCTTCGCTCTTGCAATAGCAGCAGCTACTGCGGCTTTGCGTGGATCATCAGCCTGTGGCGGTGGGTTTACACCCACCCTACATTCATCCTTTTCTGCCTGTTGGGCTTCTTTTCTAGCCTTTGCTCTTGCAAGTGCTGCTGCAACTGCGGCTTTGCGTGGATCATCAGCCTGTGGCGGTGGGTTTACACCCACCCTACATTCATCTTTTTCTGCCTGTTGGGCTTCTTTTCTAGCCTTTGCTCTTGCAAGTGCTGCTGCAACTGCGGCTTTGCGTGGATCATCAGCCTGTGGCGGTGGGTTTACACCCACCCTACATTCATCTTTTTCTGCCTGTTGAGCTTCTTTTTTCGCTTTCGCTCTTGCAAGTGCTGCTGCAACTGCGGCTTTGCGTGGATCTTCTTCAACTTTTACTTCATTTGCAAAATTTTGCTCTGAACTAACCGGTTGTTGAGTTTCTTTCTTCGCCTTTGCTCTTGCTAACGCGGCTGCAACAGCTGCTTTGCGTGGATCTTCATCTTGCGATGGTGGGTTTACACCCACCCTACAATCAGTGTTTTCCGCTTGTTTCGCCAATCTTCTCGCCTTACGCTGTGCCATTAAATCGCTATTATCAGGCTCACCATTGGCTTTAGCTTGAACGGCTTGTGTTGGTTGTTCTGCTGCAGCATTTTCTGCTTTTTTCGCTTTTAAGCGAGCAAGAGCGGCTTTTACAGGATCTTCGCCACCGCTTGCGGATACTTCTTCTCTACGTTTTTCAGCCGCCTGTTGAATACGAGCAGTACGAGCCTCTTTCTCTTTATTTAAACGAGCCTCTCTCGCCTCAAAACGAATTTTCGCCTCTTCTGCTTTACGTGCTTTTTCATCAACTTCTTCAATCTTAGCTTTTTCTTGGCGGAAGTATTGAATAAGCGGAATATAGCTTGGGCAAACGTAGGCACAAACCCCACATTCGATACAAGCATCTAAATGATATTCTTTGGATTTATCATGATCTTCTACTCGTGCAAACCAGTAAAGCTGCTGTGGCAATAAACCTACAGGACAAGCATCAGAACAGCTTGAACAGCGGATACAGTTACGCTCTGGTTCCGGCGGTGCATATTCAAAGTGATCAGGGGCGATAATACAGTTTACGGTCTTGGTTACTGGCGACTGCAACGACGGCAAAATAAAGCCCATCATTGGCCCACCTAAAAACACTGGGAAACGCTCGTCCGCTTGGTAATCCACCTGTTCAAGTAGATGAATAATTGGTGTACCTAATCTAGCCCACACATTGCCTTTATTACGGATTTTATCGCCCGTTAAAGTAACCACACGCTCGATTAATGGCTCATCATCCATAATCGCACGTTTAACCGCATAAGCGGTTCCCACATTGTGCATCACGATCCCCATTTCAATGGTTCGCTTGCCTTGTGGGATCTCAAGCCCTGTTAGCACTTGAATGAGCTGATCGTTCGCTCCTGACGGATACTTAGTTGGGATCTCACGTACACTAATATCGTCCGAGCCTTTTAATGCTTTTTTGATCGCCTTAATCGCTTTCGGTTTATTATCTTCAATTGCCAACACTACTTCTTCAGGGCGTAGCACATAGCGCAAAATGCGGATACCCTCGAGTAGATCGTAGGTATAATCCTGCATTAAGCGGTCATCACAAGTGATATAAGGCTCACACTCTGCCCCGTTGATAATCAATACCTTACAGCGTTTATCGGCAAAGCTCAGTTTCGCAGAAGTTGGGAACACCGCCCCACCTAAACCAGCAATACCATATTGGTAAACTTTTTGGATAATCTGATCGCTTGTCAGCTGTAAAAAATCATCAATCGGTTGGCGTTCAATCCATTCATCTTTGCCGTCTGTTTCAATAATCACAGATAATTCTGGTAAACCCGAAGCGTGCGTTGCCACATAAGGCTCAATCCCGATAATTTTACCTGATGTTGGACTATGCACTGGTAGCGTACGATAGTTATCGCCTTTGGTGAGCTGTTGCCCTTTAAGCACCGTATCGCCCACATTCACCATCAACTCACCCGCAGGACCTGCGTGTTGCACCACTGGCACATAGAAAAATTTAGGTAAATGTAATGAGCGAATAGGTTTCTTATTCGATTGCGATTTCATTTCCGCAGGGTGAATACCGCCCGGAAAATCCCAAAGTTTATTTTGGCGGATACGGCTTAGCACATCATTTAGATTGCTCATTTTTGCCCCCCACCACTAATTTTTTCTGTAATTCGGTTGTATTCACAATTGGGATCACTAAATTCTCGTCAAATTTCCAGTTCCAGTTACTTGTCGTTGGCTTGATTTTTATCATCTCAATACAGTCGGTCGGACAAGGTGCAACACAAAGTTCACAGCCGGTACATAAATCCGCAATAACAGTGTGCATTGCTTTATTAGTACCAATAATCGCATCCACAGGACAAGCCTGAATACATTTGGTACAGCCGATACACATATCTTCGTGAATTAACGCCACCATTGGCACAGGCTCTTCGCCGTCCATATCAGGTACATCAACCCCGAGTAATTCCGCAATTTTAACCACGGTTGCCTGCCCGCCTGGCACACATTTAGTAATATCATCACCATTTGCCACAGCCTCAGCATAAGGCTTACAGCCTGGATAGCCACACTGCCCACATTGGCTTTGCGGTAATAATTCATCAATTTGATCAACAATCGGATCCGCCTCAACTTTGAGCTTAATCGACGAATAGCCCAACACCGCCCCAAAAATCAGAGCGATAATCGCGATGACTGCAATAACGTAATATATAAGCATTAGATTTTTACAAGACCGGTAAAGCCCATAAAGGCCAAAGACATTAACCCTGCGGTGATAAGCGCAATTGACGCACCTTGAAAGGCTTTCGGCACATCCGCCGCCGCCAAACGCTCACGCAAAGCAGAAAATAGAACTAACACAAGTGAGAACCCTGCTGCAGCCCCAAAGCCATACAACACTGATTGCACAAGGTTATTAGATAAATTCACATTCAGTAACGCTACCCCTAATACCGCACAGTTAGTGGTAATTAAAGGCAGATAGATACCTAATAAGCGATATAAAGTTGGGCTGGTTTTATGTACGATCATTTCGGTTAATTGCACAATTACCGCAATCACCAAAATAAATACCAGAGTACGCAAAAATTGCGCGCTCAGCGGCGCAAGGATATAACTTTCGACAAGATAAGCAGCAAGAGATGCTACAGTCAGGACAAAGGTAGTTGCCAACCCCATACCTATCGCAGTTTCGACCTTTTTAGACACCCCCATAAACGGACAAAGCCCCAAAAACTTCACAAGCACGAAGTTATTGATTAAGGCGGTGCTGATAATTAATAAAATATACTCAACCATTGTTCCCACTATCGCAATCGGCGCATTTACACGCCACACATATTCGGCAATAAAAATAGCATATTATCCGTTTTTTCCCTTTAATGAACAACCTTATTTCGTTAATATCACACAACAAGCGGTAGTTTTTTAGCAAATTTTTACCAAAGGGGGATTTATGATCAGCAAACAATTTTTTGCCTATGGTTTAGTTCAAGGTGTCGGGTTTCGTTTTTTTACTTGACAAACCGCCACAAAAATCGGAGTAACAGGCACAGTAAGAAACTGCCGCGACGGCAGTGTAGAAGTGATTGCACAAGGATCTGAACTGCAGATAGCAGAATTAAGTGAATGGCTACAACACGGCCCGAGATCGGCAAGGGTTGAAAGAGTGATTGAGTTGGAATATCGAGAAGAAAGAAAATTTAGTGAGTTTAAAGTGGTTTATTGAGCTCTATAAAAATGATGTCCCTTAAAGCCGAAACTTTAAGGGACAGAGCATTACGGTCATTCTTTTCAGAAGCCTTATTGTAGCAACGTTTCTCATTTCGCAGTGCAACAATATGTGAACAATTCTACAAATTTGAATAATTTTTGTCAAACTTTTCTTTATTTTGTGGTAAAAATAGCATAATTTATTTTTGCTATAGATAAGGTGATGATATGCAAGACAAATTATTAAATTATGTATTAGGGCTCGATATAGGTATAGCTTCTGTTGGTTGGGCTGTAGTTGAAATTGATGAACAAGAAAATCCACTACGATTAATTGACGTTGGTGTTCGTACCTTTGAACGTGCTGAAGTACCTAAAACAGGGGATTCACTTGCTTTAGCAAGAAGATTGGCTCGTAGTACCCGCCGTTTAATTCGTCGTCGCGCATATCGTTTACTCAAAGCTAAACGCCTACTCAAACAAGAACATATTCTGCTTGCCGAAGATTTCATATCATCATCAACGACTCAAGGTTTACCAAATAATAGCTGGCAACTTCGTGTTAAAGGCTTAACCCATAAGTTAGAGCGTAAAGAATGGGCAGCTGTTCTTCTTCATCTAATCAAACATCGTGGTTATTTATCTCAACGTAAAAATGAGAGTAAAACTGACAATAAAGAGCTTGGCGCTTTGCTTTCAGGCGTAAATAACAACCATAAATTACTCCAACAAAATGAATATCGTACTCCAGCTGAAATTGCAGTCAAAAAATTTGCTGATGAAGATGGGCATATTCGTAATCAACGTGGAGCCTACACTCATACATTCAATCGCTTAGATCTTCTTGATGAACTTCAACAGCTATTTAAAGCTCAACGAGAGTTTGGTAATCCATATACATCTGAACAATTAGAACAAGGATTTTCTGAATTATTAATGCAACAAAAGCCTACATTATCAGGTGAAGCAATTCTGAAAATGTTAGGAAAATGTACCTTTGAACAAACAGAATATAAAGCAGCAAAAAATACTTATAGCGCTGAATATTTTGTATGGTTAACTAAACTCAATAATCTTCGTATCCTTGAACAAGGAACTGAACGTTCTTTATCGACAGATGAAAGACAATTACTGATAAATCAACCTTTTGAAAAAGCCAAATTTACCTATGCCCAAGCTCGTAAATTATTAGAGCTTGATGAAATGGCTAAGTTTAAAGGACTTAGAGATAGCGGTAAAGACAATCCAGAATCAGCCACATTGATGGAGATGAAAGCTTGGCACGCTATTCGTAAAACGCTAGAGAGCAATGGATTAAAAACAGAATGGGAAGGATTAAAAACTAAACCAGAACTACTTGATTCAATTGGTACAGCTTTCTCTATTTATAAAACAGATGAAGATATTAGCAATTATCTTGAAGGAAAATTATCTCAAAACGTCTTAGATGTTTTATTGGAAAATCTCAATTTTGATAAGTTTATTCAACTCTCTTTGCAAAGTTTAGCCAAAATCCTACCGATTATGGAGCAAGGCTTACGCTATGATGAAGCCTGCTCACAAATTTACGGTGATCATTATGGGCAAAAAGAGCAGAAAGAAGAGCGCTTTCTTCCTGCTATTCCAGTAGATGAAATCCGTAACCCTGTTGTTTTAAGAGCATTATCTCAAACTCGTAAAGTAATTAATGGAGTTGTTCGCTTATACGGCTCCCCTGCTCGCATTCATATCGAAACCGCACGAGAAGTCGGAAAATCATTTAAAGATCGCCGTGAAATTGAAAAACGTCAAGAGCAAAATCGAGCAGAACGAGAACGTGCAGTAGCAAAATTTAAAGAATATTTCCCTACTTTTGTTGGTGAGCCTAAAGCTAAAGATATTCTAAAAATGCGCTTGTATGAACTACAGCATGGAAAATGTTTGTACTCAGGCAAAGGGCTAGACATTACTCGCTTATGTGAAAAAGGTTATGTTGAAATTGATCATGCGTTGCCTTTTTCTCGTACTTGGGATGATAGCTTCAACAATAAAGTACTTGTACTTGCCAATGAAAACCAAAACAAAGGTAATAAAACTCCTTATGAATGGTTTAATGGCAAGGAAAATAGTGAACAATGGAAACATTTTGTCGCATTAGTAATGGGTAGTCGTTTTTCTTATACTAAAAAGCAACGATTATTAACTCAAAAACTAGATGATGAAGGTTTTAGAGAGCGTAATCTAAATGATACACGCTATATCACACGTTTCTTAACTTCTTTCATCACAAATAATATGAATCTAGTTGGCAAGGGCAAGAAAAAAGTCTTTGGACCAAACGGACAAATTACTGCGTTATTACGTAATCGTTGGGGGATTAGTAAAAGTCGAGAAGCAAATGATCGCCATCACGCTATCGACGCTATTATCGTTGCTTGTTCAACAATTTCAATGCAACAAAAAATTACCCGTTTTGTTCGTTACAATGAAATGAATATTAATACGGGAGAAAGAATTGATTATGAAACAGGAGAAATTATTCCAATTCATTTCCCTACGCCTTGGAAATTCTTCAAACAAGATATTGAAATTCGAGTATTTAGCGATACGCCACAAGAAGACTTAATTATTCAGTTACCTGATCGTCCAGAAGCAAACCACGAATTTGTAAAGCCACTGTTTGTTTCCCGTGCACCGACCCGAAAAATGAGCGGACAAGGGCATATGGAAACTATTAAGTCAGCTAAACGCCTAGATGAAGGGCTAAGTGTTTCAAGAGTGCCATTAACTCAAATTAAGCTAAAAGATCTTGATAATATGGTTAATCGAGAACGTGAAAAAGCCCTATATGAAGCTTTAAAAGCACGTTTAGAACAATTTAATAATGATCCAACGAAAGCTTTTGCAGAACCTTTCTATAAAAAAGGCGGACAGCAAGTTAAAGCTATTCGCATTGAACAAACGCAAAAATCAGGCGTTCGAGTGCGTGAAAATACCGGAATAGCTGATAATGCTTCTATGGTTCGTGTTGATGTCTTCATCAAGAACGGAAAATATTTCTTAGTCCCTATTTATACTTGGCAAGTAGCAAAAGGAATATTGCCAACTAAAGCCGTTGTTGCAGCCAAAAATGAAGATGAATGGGAAGAAATGGATGAAAAAGCTCAATTCCAGTTTTCGATGTTCCCAAATGATCTTATTGAAGTTGTGACTAAAAAAGAAAGATTTTTTGGCTATTATTCAGGACTAGATCGCGCAACAGGCGCTATTAGCATAAGAGAGCACGATCTCGAACAAAGTAAAGGAAAAGATGGATTACATCGTGGTATTGGAATAAAAATGGCAATCTCTTTTACAAAATACCAAGTAGATGAATTAGGTAAAAATATTCGCCCTTGCCGTCAATCCAAACGCCAACCTGTTCGTTAATTATCATAGCCCTGCTTTTTAAAAAGTAGGGCTATGTTGTTTGAGAAGGAAATTAATTATGAGTTGGAGAAGTATTCTAATCAGTAACGGCGGAAAACTTTCATTACAGAAAAAACAAATATTGATTCAACAAGATAAAGGTGAATTTACAGTACCTTTGGAAGATATTGCAGTCATTGTAATTGAAAGCAGAGAAATAGTTATTACCGCTCCACTTCTTTCTGCACTTGCATTAAATGGGATCACTTTGTTAACTTGCGATGATCAATTCCTGCCTTGTGGACAATGGCTACCCTTTGCGCAATATCATCGCCAATTAAAAATCTTAAACTTACAAATAGAAATGTCCCTTCCTCAGAAAAAGCAATTATGGCAAAGAATTGTTCAACAAAAAATAGTTAATCAAGCCTTTGTCTTAGAGCAGTCTAACCATATCAAAACAGCTCAAAAACTACTGTCTATGTCAAATAAAGTCAAATCGGGGGATAAGGAAAATATTGAAGCTCAAGCAGCTCAACTCTATTTTCAAACCGCCTTTGGTAAGGAGTTTCGCCGCTGGCAAGAAAATAATATTAATGCTCACTTAAATTATGCTTATACCGTACTTCGCTCCGCAGTTGCGAGAGCCCTAGTTCAATATGGTTGGCAACCAGCGTTGGGGCTATTTCATCATAGTGAAGTCAATTCATTTAACCTTGCTGATGATTTTATTGAACCATTTCGTCCTTTAGTTGATTTGATGGTTTGGAAACTTTGGCAGGAAAATAGATTAGATGATGGCTTAACACCTTACACAAAGCAAAAACTTGTAAGTTTACTACACTATCAAATGAGTTTTCAGAATCAAACATTCAGTGTACTTGCAGCCATAGATAGAACGATATCTTCTTTTCAACCCGCAGTAATAAGTAAAGATCCTAAACTGTTAAAACTCCCAGAAATGTTACCCCTAAAGGAACATCAATATGAGTGAGGCTAAATTTATGCGAATTATCGTCTTTTTTGATCTTCCTGTAACAACAAAGGCTAAACGAAAAGCAGCTAACCAGTTTCGCCAATTTTTACTAAAAGATGGTTATCAAATGTTGCAACTTTC
The DNA here is from genome assembly GCA_029852775.1 of Pasteurellaceae bacterium LFhippo2. Taxonomy (GTDB): domain Bacteria; phylum Pseudomonadota; class Gammaproteobacteria; order Enterobacterales; family Pasteurellaceae. Next base: position 2,763 of record LEKJ01000018.1, on the reverse strand, counting down.
CGTTTATACCCGAATTGTTAGAGGACGGGATTCTCTTGAAAAGCACAACAAACGACTCTGCGAAAATTTACCCGAGGAAGGATCTATTCGCTGCTTAGAAGTTACAGAAAAGCAGTTTGCGAGTATGCTAATTTTATTAGGTGAGCTAAAATCTCAAGAGAAAAAAGTTAATGCAAACCAAATGCTACTTTTTTAAGTTACTGTCCATAAAAATCAGAATTCATATTACATAAAAAATATTTTTCAATCGCAGATATTTTAAACAACCACACAGTTTTTAAAGTATATAAAATAGGCTTTCTGCTACATAATCCTATTTATTACCATTCAAAAAGAAGCTTTTTATTGCTAATTTTTGCAAAAATTTTACTTAAAATTACCGCTTTCATACCTATTCTTTTATAATTTTTATGATATAAAAAAGCCCCAAAACCTTGATATATAAGGCTCTGGGGCTAGGGTATTGTAGCACTGCGAAATGAGAAAGGGAGCTACAACCCATTTGATTATCATATTTATCCCAATTATATTGTAGCACTGCGAAATGAGAAAGGGAGCTACAACTTTCCGTTTGAAGCAGTTTTCGACCCCGTTATTGTAGCACTGCGAAATGAGAAAGGGAGCTACAACCTTTGTTTATTTCCCTGAAGTTGTATCAAGATTGTAGCACTGCGAAATGAGAAAGGGAGCTACAACGGCGATACCCGCATAAGAACCAGTTACCAAATTGTAGCACTGCGAAATGAGAAAGGGAGCTACAACTAGCACAAGCATATCTAAAGAAAACTGCCCATTGTAGCACTGCGAAATGAGAAAGGGAGCTACAACATGCATTTTCTGCTACTGGCTCTGTGCTTGATTGTAGCACTGCGAAATGAGAAAGGGAGCTACAACCGGATCACTTTCCAGCGCTAAACGAGCAATATTGTAGCACTGCGAAATGAGAAAGGGAGCTACAACCAAGGGCGTGCCATTTTGAAAAAGCGCGGTATTGTAGCACTGCGAAATGAGAAAGGGAGCTACAACGGTTGCCAGTGTTGAGCACCACTACATTTCATTGTAGCACTGCGAAATGAGAAAGGGAGCTACAACAAGAAAAACTACATTACACAAGATGCATGGATTGTAGCACTGCGAAATGAGAAAGGGAGCTACAACTCACCAGTTGGAGCAGTTTTCCACCCCGTTATTGTAGCACTGCGAAATGAGAAAGGGAGCTACAACAAGTTGAACCGCTATCAGGCTATGATTATTATTGTAGCACTGCGAAATGAGAAAGGGAGCTACAACTTTGATTGTCCTTGTATGATAAGTTTTAAAATTGTAGCACTGCGAAATGAGAAAGGGAGCTACAACTTCTCACAAGTTAAGTTTTTAAACTCACCAATTGTAGCACTGCGAAATGAGAAAGGGAGCTACAACATAGGCGCAAAGGTATTCGCTATATTCAATATTGTAGCACTGCGAAATGAGAAAGGGAGCTACAACAGATCAACCTGCTTATAAAAAATTAATAAGATTGTAGCACTGCGAAATGAGAAAGGGAGCTACAACGTTGTATTACATTATATATATGATAGTAACATTGTAGCACTGCGAAATGAGAAAGGGAGCTACAACCGCAAAGTACCATTCGTTTGGGTGCGATATATTGTAGCACTGCGAAATGAGAAAGGGAGCTACAACTGAATTAACAATATCAAAATCAAACAGTTTATTGTAGCACTGCGAAATGAGAAAGGGAGCTACAACATAAATCAAAGGAAACCGCAACGATGATCTATTGTAGCACTGCGAAATGAGAAAGGGAGCTACAACTCCCTGCGGTGTTGTTGCTTTTTCTCCGTAATTGTAGCACTGCGAAATGAGAAAGGGAGCTACAACCCGTGATGTAGATTTTTCCAATGTTTACCAATTGTAGCACTGCGAAATGAGAAAGGGAGCTACAACTAAAATTTAGGTAGCGATCAGTTATGATCGATTGTAGCACTGCGAAATGAGAAAGGGAGCTACAACTTGGATACGCACACCTAAAGAAAATAACCAATTGTAGCACTGCGAAATGAGAAAGGGAGCTACAACAAGAAAACTATAATAATAATAATAAAATAAATTGTAGCACTGCGAAATGAGAAAGGGAGCTACAACTTGGTAAAGCATTAACGCACTCAAGAAAACATTGTAGCACTGCGAAATGAGAAAGGGAGCTACAACAGTCCTGTTGTTACAGCAACTAATACCGCTATTGTAGCACTGCGAAATGAGAAAGGGAGCTACAACTTCTTCCACCTTGTCATATATCCTTTGCTGATTGTAGCACTGCGAAATGAGAAAGGGAGCTACAACCTGTTCGTTGGATCATATCCTTAATATCAATTGTAGCACTGCGAAATGAGAAAGGGAGCTACAACTTCGTCCGTTAATGGTTTTATGTATTTTTTATTGTAGCACTGCGAAATGAGAAAGGGAGCTACAACAAAAAAGCCATTGAAAGCAAGTTTCAACGGATTGTAGCACTGCGAAATGAGAAAGGGAGCTACAACATCATACCATAGCATAAATATGCTAGGTATATTGTAGCACTGCGAAATGAGAAAGGGAGCTACAACTCAGAACTAATCAAAACGCCACACGCTAACATTGTAGCACTGCGAAATGAGAAAGGGAGCTACAACAAATTCGCAAAATCATCTTCATTCACGCTTATTGTAGCACTGCGAAATGAGAAAGGGAGCTACAACTTTGATCTGACCCCAAAAAGTT
>LEKJ01000017.1 GCA_029852775.1 Pasteurellaceae bacterium LFhippo2 | reverse complement strand
ACTTTTGGGGTGCAGATCATAAGCGTCCTTTTTCTTATAAATCAAGAGTTCTTTTTACTTTTTTTCCATTTCCAGAAAACAAATAAACCGCCAACAGCTAAGATAACCCAAATTGCCATTTGCCCTTTATGGATTTGTTCTTGAAGCCAGTCTAAATTTTTAGCACCAAAATCACCTAAATAGACCCAAATCGGCACAGAGATAATCGCTGCAAAAAAGTCCACTAATACAAAGCGAGTATAGGTAACTTTATTGGTAATACCAGAAACTAAATAAACTACAGCACGTAAACCTGGTAAGAAACGTGCAACAAACAGCAATTTCCAACCTTCTTTTTCAAAACGCTCTTGAACAGTTTGAAAACGTTCAGGAGTTGCAATTTTGCGGATTAATCTAAATTGTAAGATTTTTTCGCCGTAGATTCTGCCAAGCCAGTACATAATACTATCGCCAATCAGAACTCCTAACATACTTACGAGCAACATCCAGTGTACATTTGTATAGCCTAAGCCTGAAATTACACCGCCTGAAACTAAGGTAATATCTTCTGGAATAGGTAAACCAAAACCGCAAGCGAGTAAAACTAAAAATACAGCCCAATAACCGTAGCTGCTAAAAAATGCAATTAAATATTCCATTAATTATCCTTATTCTAAGTTAAGAGTGGTTGATTTTACGCACAGAACTACGGATAACCAACTCAGGATGAAACTCTAAAACAGACGGTTCTTTCGCTTTATCTTCATCCTTAATTCGTTCAAACAACAGATCTAACGCCATTTGGCCCAAACGTGTTTTTGATTGGTGAATGGTCGTTAATGGTGGCGCATAAAAACGTGAGTCGTGAATATTGTCATAACCAATAACTGAAATATCTTGCGGAACATTAAGCCCTTTTTCAGAAATAGCTGAAATCGCACCTAAAGCCATTGTATCGCATCCACAAACAACCGCTGTTGGATATTTTCCATCAAGTTTAAGCAAGTTATTCATACTTTCATAACCGCCTTCAGGTTGGAAATCATTTTCAAAAATCCACTCTTGATGAATTAATAAGCCTGCTTCTGTCATCGCTTTTACAAAACCATCATAACGAGCTTTTGCTGTAGTTTTATGTAAGTAACCAGCAATAATCGCAATATCACGATGGCCGTTATCAATTAAGTGTTTGGTTGCTAAATAGCCACCGTCAAAGCTATGGTCAAGAATACGGTCGCTCTTGCCATCGTTTGGCCCCCAATCCATAACTACCATTGGCACATTTGTACCATTGAATAGCGCTAATGAATTTTGGGTATACTCAGAACACATTACTAAAATGCCATCAACACGTTTTGCAATCAGCATATCCAAATGGTTCTGAACTTTTTCAGGATCATTTTGCGTATTACATAAGAAGAGAGAATAGCCTTGATTGTAGCAATACTCTTCTACTGCAAGCACAATTTCTGCAAAATAGGGCGCTTGGCTGGTGGTAATAATCATACCAATAGATTTAGTCGTATTTACTTTTAAACTACGCGCCACGGCACTTGGCGAATAATTTAATTCGCTAATAGCGTCCCAAACAGCCTTAGTTGTGTCTTCTGCTACAAATCTGGTTTTATTTATTACGTGGGAGACGGTTGTTGTTGAAACACCTGCAAGTTTCGCAACATCTTTAATCGTAGCCATAATATTTCCTTCATAATAAAAAGTGGCGCCCATTATAACGAATTTTGCTAAATTGCCTAAATAAAATAAGCGCTCGCATTGCATTTTTACCAAATAGTTTTAGAATACAACGGTTTTTTAACTTTGATTAATTTTAAGTAGTATAGGAGACTAAAATGGGTCCATTTGGTTATGCAATGTTAGCTGTATCAGGCGCATTAGGGATGATCGTGTTATTTGCAATTAACATTTTCTAATTTTGATTGATTTACAGGGCGCTTCGGCGTCCTTTGTTTTTTCTACGGTTTGAAATTATGTCTAAACTTACTTTTGCGACACTCTCTTTTAATCACAATAACACGCCTGTATCAGAACAGTTCGATGATATTTACTTTTCTACTCAAGATGGCTTAGAAGAAAGCTACTATGTCTTTCAAGGCGGTAATCAACTTTGGGAAAAATGGCAATCTCATACAAAAACGCATTTTGTAATTGCCGAAACGGGCTTTGGCACAGGGTTAAATTTCTTAGCAGTGGCTGAAAAATTTTCGCAATTTCGAGCGGAATATCCAAAGGCAAAATTGCAACGTCTTTACTTTATCTCATTTGAAAAATTTCCACTAAGATCGGAGCAATTAGCGAATATTCATCGCAATTATCCCCAATTTGCAAAATTTTCTGAAAATCTGACCGCTTGTTGGCAACCGCGTCAGACGGGCTGTCAGCGTTATCACTTTGATAATATCTATTTGGATATTTGGTTTGGCGATATGGCGGATAATCTTCCACTATTAGGTGATAGCTATAATGAATCTATTGATAGTTGGTTTTTAGATGGCTTTTCGCCAGATAAGAATCCAGAAATGTGGAATGAAAATCTCTATAGTCAAATGTTTCGTTTAACGAAAAAAGGCGGAACTTTTGCGACTTTTACCGCTTCGAGTAATGTGCGTAGGGGCTTACAAGCGGTCGGTTTTGATGTGAAAAAACGCAAAGGATTTGGCAAAAAGCGTGAGATGTTATGGGGTGAAAAGCCGTTAGAGAGTAAATCTCCAGCTTTAGCTTTCCCTTATTTCTATCAGCAAAATCAAAGTGAAAGCGATGATATTGCGATTGTTGGCGGCGGTGTTGCGAGTTTATGCGTGGCGCTTTCACTATTAGAACGTGGTAAGCAAGTGACCCTTTACTGTAAAGATGAAACATTAGCAAAAAACGCTTCAGGTAATAAGCAAGGAGCGATCTATCCACAATTAAGCGATGATGATGAGCGTAATGTGCGTTTTTATGTGCATAGTTTTGATTATGCCCTACAGCGCTTGGTACAGCTTGAGAAAGTCGTCGAATTTGAGAAAGATTTGTCGGGAGTGGCGTTATATGCCTATAACGAGAAAACCGAGAAGAAACTGCAAAAAATGGCAGAGCAGGGCTGGGATAGTGAACTCTATCATCTCTGTGATTCAGAACAGCTTTCACAAAAATTAGGCTTAAGCGTACCAAATGGCGGTGCGTTTATTCCTAGAGGCGGTTGGCTTTCGCCTGTTCAATTAGTCCAAAATGGTTTTGCTTATTTAGAAAAATTAGGGTTGAAAATAGTATTGAATCATCAAGTGCAAGATATCCAATTTATTAATGATAAATGGCAATGGCGCTACAATGGCGAAATCTTTGCTCATCAAACCTTGATTTTAGCGAATGGACATACTTTAAAATCTTTTGAACAAACAGAAGGGATTCCGCTTTATCCCGTGCGTGGCCAAGTAAGTCAGATTCCAACAACAGAAGCGTTAGAATCGCTAAAATGCGTGATTTGCTACGATGGCTATTTAACGCCAAAATCGCCAATGCTAGGCACTCACTGTATCGGTGCAAGCCATATTCGAGATAATGCTGAAGAAGGATTTAGCTTGGAAGAGCATCAGCAAAATATTGCAAAATTTTCCGAAAATCTGACCGGTTGTAATTGGACTCAAGGTATCGATCTTTCGCAAAATCTTGCCAAAGTTGGGATTCGTGCCGCATTTAGAGATCGCGTGCCGATGGTAGGCGCTGTGCCGAATTTTGAGAAGCAGAAAACGCAGTATGCGAATTTGTATAACCAACTTCGCCGCCGAGAGTTTGTAGAACAAGCAGAATGTTATCCGAATCTCTATTTAGTTAATGGATTAGCTTCACGGGGCTTAACTACAGCACCGTTGTTAGGAGAGTTGTTAGCGAGCCAAGTCTGCGGAGAGCCATTACCCATTAGCCAAGATATTTGGCATAACTTATCGACTAATCGAACTTGGATGAGAGATTTGTTGAAGGGGAGAAAGCTGTAATTGATTTATAGTTTGAAATGATAATTTCCCTCTCTCTGCTAAAAATTACTGGACGTAATTTTTAGCTGTCTCTCTCCCTATGGGAGAGAGTTGTTTTCTGAATTATTAGAATGTCGATATAAACAAAAGGGCTAGTTCAATTGAACTAGCCCTTAGCATTTTTTAGATAATCAACAGATTACCAGAATACGCGTAAACCAATACCTACAGAGTTGTCTTTAGTTGTTTCTGTTTTCACGCCAGACGCTGTGTATGATTTAGTTACTTGGTGACGACCTTCAACAAATGTGAATACGTTTTTGTGAACTTGGTATTCTGTACCAAGCATTACGCGGTGACCACGTTCTTTACCAGTTTTTTGACCAGCTGTTTTTTCTGTACCACGGAAGTAAACATAGTTACCGTATGTAGCGATTGCTGGAGTTACTTGGTATTTAACACCAGTGTGGATACCGTGAGTAGTAGATTTTGTTGCACCATCACGATCTGATTCGAAACCATAGTCTGCTGCTAAAGTTAAGTTATCAACTGTGTATTTACCGCCAGCCATTGCAGCATCGCGGTGGTGTGAGTAGTTACCGTCTGTTTTATAGTTATCACGAGTATAGCCTGCAGCAACTTTTGCTGAACGGTTTGGAGCTAGATCAAAACCGTATACTGCACCAACACCGTAACCTGATTTTAAGCTACCATCTTCATCGTATACAACTTCGCCTTTACCATCGCGTTTTTCAGCAAAACGGTAGTCTGCACCAACTTGTAAACCTTCAATACCTTTGTAGTCATAACGAATTACTGATTTACCAGCATCAGTTAATGGAGTTTTTAAGATACCATAAGTGTTATCGAAACCAGTTTGTGCAATATCATCACCGATAGTTACTTGACGACCGAAAGAAACTTCACCGTATTGTTTGCTGCCTAAACCAACATAAGCGCGGTGTGCGTATAAATCACCAAATTCATCTGTCGAATCTTTACTGTTAAAGCGGAATTCTAAACGACCAAATGCAAAGAAATCTTCTGCTAAGTCGTGTTTCATACGAACGCCGAAACGTGAACCGTCATTCTTTAGGTTCGTGTGGTGACGTGAAGTTGATGAGTTACCTGTTGCGTGATTTTTTGTTTTAGAACCAGAGTTGTCTAATAACACACGGATAGAACCGTCGAAATCAACTTTAGAACCTTCGTTCTCATAGATAGTGATTGCTGAAGCAGATGTTGCAAAAGCAGCTACTGATAATGCTAAAAGTGTTTTTTTCATATGATGTACCTTTTTGGTAAAGTGTTTAATACTACTCCGAGAGTGATATTTACTTTATTCCCTTAAAATAAAGTAATTCGATAATAATAAATTTATTTACAAAAAAAAAGGTTTTTTGCTGAAAAAGGCATTTATTGCAAACATTTGCTTAAAATAGAAACAAAAAGCCTATGTTTTGTTGACATAGGCCTTTGTTTTTAAATTTAAATTAAAGAATTGAACTTTTATTTGTTTAAAACGGAGCGTAATGCTGAACCAATTTCAGCTAAACTTCTTACCGTTTTTACGCCAGCAGCTTCTAAAGCGGCAAATTTTTCATCTGCAGTACCTTTACCGCCACTAATAATCGCGCCTGCGTGTCCCATTCGCTTACCTTTTGGTGCTGTTACACCCGCGATATAACTTACAACCGGTTTAGTGACATATTCTTTGATAAATGCAGCAGCTTCTTCTTCTGCTGAACCGCCGATTTCGCCGATCATTACGATAGCTTCGGTCTCTGGATCATCTTGGAATAGACGTAAAACATCAATGAAGTTTGAACCAGGGATTGGGTCACCACCGATACCTACGCAAGTTGATTGCCCGAAACCTTCGTCAGTGGTTTGTTTTACTGCTTCATAGGTAAGTGTCCCTGAGCGTGAAACAATACCGATAGAACCTTTCTTATGAATGCTTCCAGGCATAATTCCAATTTTGCATTCATCTGGAGTGATAACGCCAGGGCAGTTCGGGCCGATCATTCTCACGCCAGTTTGATTTAGGCGCTGTTTTACTTGAAGCATATCTAGAGTTGGAATACCTTCGGTAATACAAACGATTAATTGAATGCCCGCATCAATCGCTTCTAAAATCGCATCTTTACAACCAGGAGCTGGAACATAGATAACCGTTGCGGTTGCGCCAGTAGCGTTTACTGCATCACGAACCGTATTGAATACAGGTAAGCCTAAATGCGTTGTTCCGCCTTTACCTGGTGAAACACCGCCTACTAATTGTGTGCCGTAATCTAATGCTTGTTGTGAGTGGAATGTACCTTGACCGCCTGTAAAACCTTGGCAAATAACTTTGGTATCTTTATTAATTAAAATAGACATCTTGACCTCCTACGCGTTGCCTTTTGCTGCTTTCACTGCTTGTTCTGCTGCTTCTGTTAAGGTACGCGCAGCAATTAGATTTAAACCGCTGTTTGCTAGAGTTTCACGACCTAATTCTGCATTGTTACCTTCTAAGCGAACTACGACAGGCACATTGACACCAACTTCATTTACCGCTGCAATTACGCCTTCTGCGATAAGGTCACAACGTACGATTCCACCGAAGATATTGACCAACACAGCTTTAACTGCTTTGTCTGATAATATAATTTTGAAGGCTTCTGCAACGCGTTCTTTAGTTGCACCACCGCCCACGTCTAAGAAGTTAGCAGGCTGACCACCGTGGAGTTTAACAATGTCCATTGTTCCCATTGCTAAACCTGCACCATTTACCATACAGCCGATGTTGCCATCCAATGCCACATAGTTTAATTGGTGTGATTCTGCTAACGCTTCACGTGGATCGTCTTGGCTTGGATCTTGCATTGCAACCAGTTCAGGTTGACGATATAACGCATTGCCATCGACCACCATTTTAGCGTCTAAGCAGAGAATATTGCCTTCTTTAGTGATTACAAGTGGATTGATTTCAAGTAGAGATAAATCTTTCTCAACGAATAATTTCGCTAATTGAGTGAAGATAAACGAGAATTGTTTGATTTGGTCGCCCTGTAAACCAAGTTTGAAAGCAAGTTCACGAGCCTGATAAGGCATTGCGTTAGTGAGTGGATCAATCGTTGCTTTATGGATTAATTCAGGTGTGTCACGAGCGACATCTTCGATATTCATCCCGCCTGCGCTTGAAGCCATAAATACGATTTTTTGTGATGAACGATCAATTACTGCTCCTAAATAGAGCTCACGTTCGATATTTGCGGTTTCTTCCACATAAAGTGTATTTACTGGTTGACCATTGGCATCGGTTTGGAAAGTGACTAAACGTTTGCCGAGCCATTTATCCGCAAATTCGCGTACGTCGGCTTCGTTATGAACTAATTTAACTCCGCCGGCTTTACCGCGTCCACCTGCGTGAACTTGGCATTTGATTGCCCATTTGTCACCAGAGAGTTTTTGGATAGCTTCAACGGCTTCATCAGCCGTTTTACAAGCAATGCCTTGGCTAACTGGGAGTTTGTATTGAGAGAAGATTTGTTTTGCTTGATATTCGTGTAGGTTCATAGATCTTCCTGTTGTAAAATTTCTTTAAAATCCGACCGGTTGTGAATGTATTTATATTTTATTTACTAAATTTGTAGGGGCGTACTGCGTACGCCCGCGGGCGTATTCAATACGCCCCTACAATCTAGATTAGATTTCAAGTAATAGACGCGTTGGATCTTCTAATAAATCCTTAACCGCAACTAAGAATCCCACAGACTCACGGCCATCGATTAAACGGTGATCGTAAGAAAGTGCAAGATACATCATTGGGCGAATAACCACTTGACCATCCACAGCGACAGGGCGATCTTTGATTGCGTGCATACCTAAAATTGCGCTTTGTGGCGGGTTGATAATTGGTGTTGACATTAACGAACCGAATACACCGCCGTTGGTGATAGTGAAGTTACCACCAGTTAAATCTTCAACGGTCAATTTACCATCACGGCCTTTTTCTGCTAGCGCTTTAATTGATTTCTCAATATCTGCCATACTCATTTTATCGCAATCGCGCAGTACTGGAGTAACTAGGCCACGTGGGGTTGAAACCGCAATACTTACATCAAAGTAGTTATGATAAACCACATCATCGCCGTCGATAGAGGCGTTGATTTCAGGATAGCGTTTTAATGCTTCAACGACCGCTTTAATATAGAAAGACATAAAGCCTAAACGTACGCCGTGTTGTTTTTCAAATTTATCGCCATACTGCTTGCGTAAATCCATAATTGGCTTCATATCCACTTCGTTGAAAGTGGTTAACATTGCAGTGGTGTTTTTCGCTTCTAATAAACGCTCGGCAATACGTTTGCGTAAACGTGTCATCGGCACACGTTTTTCACTACGAGATGAATATGCCACTGTGCTAATGGTATTTTCTGCTTTTGCTGCCGCTTGTTGCACTGATTTTGCTTTGCGTTGTGCGACAACTGCTTCGATATCTTCACGCGTAATGCGGCCACCTACGCCAGTACCTTTAATCTCTTCCGCTTTTAAATCATATTCTGCTAATAAACGACGAATTGCTGGGCCTTGTGCGTCAGCGTCGCTGTGGTCGTGTTCAATCGCTGCAGATTTACGATCTGCAGGTGTTGGCTCATTTGATTGTGGTAGAGTCGCTGTGCTGAAATCGCCCGCTTGAGCGGTTGAAAGTACGCCAAGAACTTGTTTGCTCGTTACCGTTGCGCCAGTATCTTGTTGAATTTCAGCAATCACACCATCACTGGTTGCTGGCACTTCAAGTACCACTTTGTCTGTTTCAATTTCAACAATCACTTCATCACGTTTTACGCTATCGCCTACTTTTTTATGCCAAGTTGCTACAGTTGCATCAGCGACAGATTCAGGAAGATCAGGAACAAGAATTTCAATAGTCATTTTTTTATCCTTTTTAAACGGACACGGGTTCCGTGTCCCTACAATTCTGAGGGGATTTCCCCCTATAATTACTACAATTAAATTGTTAACGCATCAGCAACTAATGCTTTTTGTTGCTGTGTATGGAGCGACATATAACCAACGGCTGGAGAAGCAGAAGCAGGGCGACCTGCATATTTCAATTTTGCACCTTCTGGTAAATCAGCTTCAAAGTTGTGTTTACTGCTATACCAAGCGCCTTGGTTTAAAGGCTCTTCTTGGCACCATACGAAGTCCGTTACGTGAGCATAATCTGCAAGAGCTTTTTGCACATCTTCGTGTGGGTAAGGGTAGAGCTGTTCAATACGAATAATCGCTACGTCCGTTTGGTTATTTTCACGGCGTTGCTCCAATAAATCGTAATAAACTTTACCTGAACACATCACAACACGTTTAACTTGTTTCGGATCTAAACTATCGATTTCACCGATTACATTTTTAAATTCGCCATTGATTAATTCATCAAGCGTCGATACTGCCAATGGATGACGTAATAATGATTTTGGCGAAATACCGATTAATGGACGGCGCATTTTGCGTAACGCTTGGCGACGTAACATATGGTAAACCTGCGCTGGCGTTGATGGCACACACACCTGCATATTTTGTTGCGCACATAACTGTAAGTAACGCTCTAAACGTGCTGATGAGTGCTCTGGGCCTTGTCCTTCGTAACCGTGTGGTAACAACATCACTAAGCCACACATACGCCCCCATTTCTGTTCGCCAGAACTGATAAATTGGTCAATTACAATCTGCGCACCGTTTGCGAAGTCACCGAATTGAGCTTCCCAAATTGTTAAGGTTTTCGGATTAGTTGTTGCGTAACCATACTCAAATGCAAGTACCGCTTCTTCACTTAGTACTGAATCCCATACTTCAAAGCGACCTTGATTTGCGTGTAGCTGTGTAAGTGGCACATAACCTGTTCCATCATTTTGGTTGTGTACAACGGCGTGACGATGGAAGAATGTTCCACGTCCTGCGTCTTCACCCGATAAACGCACATTTACACCTTCATCAAGGAGTGTTGCATAAGCCATTGTTTCAGCCATACCCCAATCAAGTAATTTATTGCCTTCACACATCTCTTTACGGTCGTTATAGATTTTTTCGACACGAGAGTGAGCTTTGACACTTTCAGGATATTCGCATACACGTTTTGCAATCGTTAAGAAACGTTCTTCAGGGAATTTGTTTTCATACGGTTCAGTCCAATCATAATTTAAGAACTGTAACCAGTCCATTTTGGCTGTATCCATTTCACGCCATTCTGCCACTACACGTTCGCCGTTATCTAAAGCATCACGGTAGTTGTTCATCATTTCGATCTCTTGTTCGCCAGTTAAAACACCTTCGGCTATTAAACGATCGGCATACACTTTACGTGGAGTAGGGTGTTTTTTGATAATGCTATACATCATCGGCTGAGTTGCTAATGGTTCATCAGCTTCGTTATGACCGTGACGACGATATGAAATCAGATCAATAAAAATATCACGTTTAAATAAGCAACGATATTCCACAGCCATACGTGCAGCAAAAGCGACAGCTTCAGGATCATCACCATTTACGTGAATGATCGGCGCTTGGATCATTTTCGCGATGTCGGTACAGTACTCTGTTGAACGGGTATCGTTCGGATTTGAAGTTGTAAAGCCGATCTGGTTATTAATTACAATACGAATAGTACCGCCCACACTATAACCACGTGCATTTGACATATTTAAGGTTTCTTGCACCACGCCTTGTCCTGCGACCGCTGAGTCACCGTGAACGGTGATAGCCAATACTTTATTACGCTCTGTATCGTTGATACGAGTCTGACGCGCACGTACTGAACCGATAACTACTGGGCTTACGATTTCTAAATGCGATGGGTTAAATGCTAGAGCTAAGTGAACACGTTGCTCATCAACAGCAAAATCTGATGAGAAACCTTGGTGATATTTAACATCGCCCGTACGGTTATCATCGGCGTGTTTACCTGCAAATTCATCAAATAATTCAGCTGGTTTTTTACCTAATACGTTAACCAACATATTTAAACGGCCACGGTGTGCCATACCCATTACCACGTCTTCCATACCTTGACGGCTTGCGTGGCGGATAATCTCTTTCATCATAGGAATGAACGCATCACTACCTTCTAATGAGAAACGTTTTGCACCTGGGAATTTCGCGCCTAAATAGCGTTCTAGACCGTCCGCAGCGGTTAATTCTTGTAATAGATTTAATTTTTCTTCTTTGGTAAATAATGGTTTATTTAGCACGCTTTCCATTTTTGCTTGGAGCCAATTTTTTTGATCCATATCTTGTACGTGCATAAATTCTAAACCGATACTGCCACAGTAGGTTTCTTTAAGATCTTGCGCTAATTCTTTAAGAGTAATGGTTTCTTTGTTATAAACATAACGACCGATATTAAAGGTTTCATCTAAATCTTTTTCGGTAAAGCCGTGATGTTGATAATTGAGTTCAGGAACTTGAGACGTTTTCCAACGGTAATAGTTGAGCGGGTCTAATTTCGCTTCTAAGTGACCGCGAAAACGGAACGCATTGATGAATTGGAGAATTTTAACTAGTTTTGCACTTGCTTCTGGATCGATAACCGTGATCGCTTCAGAGCGTTGTTCTCTTGCTAAACGGCGGAAATAGTCGCGCACAGTTGAGTGGGGCTGTTCAACAACTGTTGCTTTAGGAAACTGATCAAAAGTCGCGCGCCAACTTTCATCAACGCTATATGGATCTTCCAGATATTGTTCGTAGATTTCTTCAACGTAGGTTTGATTGGCTCCACCTAATGCGGTTGAAGCGAACCATTCATCAAAGTTTTTATACTGCATACGGACCTAACCTTATTTTATTATTTGTGTTTACAGAATTTGCAATGCTTTGCATTATATCCAAAATGGAGTGAAATTTTTGCGATTATGCCTGAATTAAATTAGAAAATCTGTGATATATATCTACTTTTAACAAAAAAGCAACATAAAAAGTTTTATTCAATAAATCCAAAGGCATAAATGATTAAACTAAAGGCTATTCCGTACATAATTAAGCCAGTTAGACTGTCTAAAATTTGCCAGGTTCGGCGTTTTTTGAAGTGAGGAGAGAGTAAAGATGCTCCATATCCAAGTCCAAAGAACCATAAAAATGAGCAAATTAATGCGCCTGCAAGGAATAATATTTTTTGATCTAAATTAAGAGTACCACCGATACCTCCGACAATAACGACTGTATCAATATAGACGTGAGGATTTAATAAGGTAATGGCTAAAGTAATCACTACTGCTTTTCTTAAACTACTATTTTGCTCACCTTGTTCCATTTGCAACAAACTGTCGCCCTTATAAGCACTAATAAAAGAGCGTGAGCCGTAGGTAAAAAGAAAAATTGCGCCGATAATGGCTAGGCTGATGGAAGCAATAGGGGATTGGCTAATCAGCGAGCCTAATCCTAACACTCCTATTCCCATAAGAATGACATCACAGAAAAAGCAGATAAAAGCAATCCAAAATACGTGTTGTTTTAAGATTCCTTGCTTTAATAGAAAGGCATTTTGTGCGCCGATAGATACGATTAGTCCAAAGCAGACAACAAATCCGTGTAGAAAAGTGTTCATAATTTAAATGTTCCAAGTAAATTTGGTTGATTATACTCAAAAGCGGTCTGTTTTAGGGTATAATTTGCAAAATTTATTTTTTGATTTAAAAGGTACAAATAATGTCTCAATCATTTGAAAAGAATGGATGTATTGTTATTGCGATTGCAGGAGCTTCTGCGTCGGGTAAGAGTCTAATCGCTTCTACAATTTATAAAGAGTTAAAAGCCGAACTTGGTCAGGATGATATTGGCATTATTTCAGAAGATGCGTACTACCGAGATCAAACTCATCTTTCAATGGAAGAGCGTGTAAAAACGAACTACGATCATCCAAACTCAATGGATCACGAATTGTTAGTAACACATTTGCGAGCGCTTAAAAAAGGTGAATCAGTTGAAATTCCTGAATATGATTACGCAGAGCATAACCGAAAAACAACGGTAACGCATTTTGAGCCAAAACGTGTGATTATTTTAGAAGGTATCTTGTTGTTAACCGATGAAAAAATTCGTAGTGAAATTGATGTTTCTATCTTCGTTGATGCGCCGTTAGATATTTGCTTTATCCGCCGTTTACAGAGAGATATGCAAGAACGTGGCCGTACGATGGAGTCAGTTGTGTCACAATATCGTACAACGGTTCGCCCGATGTTCTTACAATTCGTTGAACCTTCCAAACAGTATGCGGATATTATCGTGCCAAAAGGCGGTAAAAACCGTATTGCAATCAATATCTTAAAAGCTCAAATTCGACAGCTTTTAGGTAAGAAATAGGAGTTGATTATGCGTCTTTGTGATGTTGATATTGAACGTTATCTTGATGAAGGCATTATTAGCCTAACCCCACGCCCTGCGAATGATAAAATTAATGGCGCAACCGTTGATGTGCGTTTAGGTAATTCATTCCGAATTTTCCGTGAACATTCAACCCCTTATATTGATTTAAGTGGTCCACGTGAAGAGATGACAGCGCAATTAGAGCGTGTAATGAGTGATGAAATCATTATTGACGACAATGACGCTTTCTTTTTACACCCTGGTGAGTTAGCGTTAGCAACAACATTAGAATCTGTAAAACTTCCTGCAAATATTGTTGGATGGTTAGATGGTCGTTCTTCACTAGCACGTTTAGGTTTAATGGTTCACGTTACTGCACATCGTATTGATCCAGGTTGGGAAGGGAAAATCGTACTTGAGTTTTTCAATGCAGGTAAACTACCTTTAGCATTACGCCCAAATATGGCAATTGGTGCATTAAGTTTTGAAGTGTTAAGTGGATATGCAGAGCGTCCTTATAATGCACGTAAAGATGCTAAATACAAAAATCAGCAAAGTGCAGTATCTAGTCGAATTAACCAAGACGAAAAATAGGTTATTAAGTAAATAGAGGCATTAGTTTAGGCTAATGCCTCTATTTTATATGAAGCAAATTGTCGCATTTGTTATTAATATTCGATACTAAATGGTGATATAAGTTAAAGCGCTATATTTAACAGTATGATTAACAAATAATGGGCATTGATGGGTATTACTATTTTATGTATGATAGATGTAAATTTTATAGACAAATATTAATAAGGGATATTACTATGCCAACCAACCAACCAACCAACCAACCAACCAACCAACCAACCAACCAACCAACCAACCAACCAGTGTTACTGCAATTAAATCGCAACTATTAAATTATATTTCACAAACTTCAGATATCCTATCATCCGTTAGTCTCTCTGATAACGGCCTTTCTAATTTTTCTCAAGTGATTGAAACCACAGAACTTATTGTACCTGTTATTGGTGCATTCAGTGCAGGTAAAAGTACATTAATTAATTCTTTATTAGGTACAAAGACTCTGTTAACTGCGGTTACTCCAGAAACAGCGTTAGCAACAGAGCTTCGCTATAGTATTCAAGAATATATTGAAGCTGTGAATGAGGATGGCTCAATCCAAAAATTTGAAATTTCACAGTTAGCAGAAATCAAAGATAATGCTCAGAATTTTAAATATTTACGTCTATATCTAAACAACCAAAATTTAGCAGAAATCCAACCTTTAATCTTGGTTGATATGCCAGGCTTTAATGCGCCAATTGAAAAACATAACAAAGCGATTTTGGAGTATTTGAATCGCGGTAGTTATTTTATTTTTGTGAGCAGTGTTGAAGAAGCCGTTCTAACATCCTCGATTATCAAAGAAATTAGAAATATTCGTAACTTTAACAAGAATTTTGCCTTCTGTTTAAACAAAACAGATCTTAAACCAGAAAATGAAGTGATGGCTATAAAATCAACGATAGAAAGCCAATTGCAAGAATTATTTGGTTTCAAAAAATCACTTGTACTTACAAATCAGCTTAGTGGAGATAATTTAAAAAACATTCTAGCAGAAATTGAACCGAGTTCGTTGTTTAAATCATTATTTATCGAATTGTTAAAAGATAATTATTTTAAAAATAGTGACACCATTAATACAACAATAGCAACACTAAAAAATTCAACACAAGATAGCCAATTTGCAATAGAAACGCTTACGGAAACAATTAAAAGTATTCAAATGAAGAAACAACGTTCTATTGCGGATATCGAGAGCCAGTATTCTAGCGATAGTGTAAATGACATTATTAAAGATGTGGGCAATGAGTTACTTCGCAATCAATCACGACTTATTGATTTGGCATTAGATCCAAATAAAGAGCAAGAATTTAAATTAGAAATAAACGAAGTAATTAGAAATACATTACTTTCGAGTGTCAAATTTAAAGTGAGTGATATTAGCCATAATTTAATTCAAGATTTTGGTCAAGAATTAACAAGACTAAATACAATTGAGAACTATGAATTTGATGGTGAATTTACCTCTAAAATGATGAATAGTACCGAATTGCTATTAACCAGAACCAGTGAAGGTTTAAAAGAGCTAAATGATCGAATGCAGAAAACTTTAGAAAATAAAGATAAATCTCAAAAGGCAGGAAGTGTTTATAAAGCTGTGGCAACTATTGTGGGGATTACCACATCGGTTGTGAATCCGTTAGTCGAAGTTGTGATTATTTTCTTGCCTGAAATTATCTCATTTTTCACAAAAGGTATGCGTGAGAGACATTTACAAGAGCAGAGAATGGAGCAACGTCAGAAGATGGAGTCACTCTTTTTAGAGCGAATTATCCCTGATGTAAAAGCAAAAGTTCGTCAGCACCTACAGCCTGTAATGAAAGAGCAAATTGAGCAACTTATTGAGAATGTTTCATCAGAGTTTGAAGTTCAAATCTCACAGAAACAGCAAGAAATTCAGCAAGCTATTGCAGAAAAAGAGTTACAAGCGGGTGAAATTGACAAAAAAATTGCAAACTTACAGCAAGCAAAACAATCTCTTTCAACGGTAGCCAAAGGCGTTATTTTTAACTAAGGAATCTCAAATGACAGCAATGAATAATCTACTTAAATTAAATCAACGTATTCACGATTTTATCAATGCAAAAGGTTTAGATGGGGCGGAAATTAATTTACTCAAAAATAATAATCTTCCGCAGTTTGACACATTGAAGAAGAATTTAGATGAACAAAATAATATTGATCGTCTTTTACGTATTGGCATTATTGGGCGTGTTAAGGCTGGTAAAAGTTCGCTACTAAATGCACTACTGTTTGATGGACGTGATATTTTACCTCAAGCAGCAACGCCAATGACGGCTGCTTTAACAAGAATGGAGTATAGTGAAGACATAAAAGCAGAAATTGAACTATACGATGAGAAAGATCTCGTATCAATTCGAGAAAATGCGGAAGAATACCAAAGGTTGTATCAGCATATCAAAGATCAAGAAGTTAAAAGACTTCGTAATGAACGAAATCAAGCTCAACAAAATAGCATGTACGAGCCTAATATTCCATTGAAAAGTGATAGCGAGATTGAGCGTTTAGCATCTAATTTAGCAAAAGTAGAATTAGAAAAACATTCAGTATTAGTAGCTTGTTTTGAGCAATACAGTGAAATCAAAAAAGCGGATATTAATTCTAAGCGCATAAAAACAGAAATTAAAGCAGGATCTATAAATGGTCTGATGGGAATACTCCAAGAATATGTTGGTAGTGGTGGTAAATATATGCCATTTACCAAATCGGTCAAACTTAGTATTCCAGAGCCTGGATTGAAAGGTTTAGAAATTGTGGATACTCCAGGGGTAAATGATCCTGTGCAATCTAGAGAAGCAAGAACAAATGAATTTCTTACTCAATGTGATGTAGTATTTGTTGTTTCTCCCGCAGGACAATTTTTAAATGCTGACGATGTTGAATTAATGCAACGAGTTACATCAAGAGAAGGGATTCAAGAAGCTTATTTAATTGCTAGTCAAGTTGATCATACTTTATTTGGTGATGTCAGAGATGAATATACAGATCCAAGAAATGCACTTAATAAAATTAGTTCTGAACTATATGCCACTGCTCGTAATGCTTTACAAAAATTGCGTGAAAGAAATCCAAGTATGCAACGCATAGCAGATATTTTCCTGAGCAAAGGCATTATTTGTACTTCAAGTATGGCTTATCAGCTATTGAGAAACAGTGATACCCCATCACAATATAGCAATAGTGCTAAACAGGTTCTAAAAAACTTATCAAGATATTATCCTGATTATTTTGATGAAAATGAAATTACACAAGTATCAAAATCTGCTTTAAAAGATTTATCAAATGTAGATAACATTAAGGGGATTTTACAAGAACTTCAAACGAGAAAAATCGAAATTCAAGAGAAAAGACGAGATGATTTTATTAAGGCATCTTTCAGTAATCATGACAGATTCTTAGAACAATTAGAAAGTGTGATCCAAAGACGAATTGAAGATATTGAAGATGGTGATATTGAAGTTGAAAGAGAGAAATTAAATACCTTTGAACGTAATAGGAATGAGTTATCTGATCTTATTGATCAACATTTTATTTCATTAACTCGAGAAGTTGAGGATAAATTAAAATATGGGCTACTAACTAAATTAAAATTGCTAGTAGAAAACTTCCAAAGAATTAATCGATTAGAGGAAAATTCAGAGATTGAAAATTATATAGAAAATTATGTTGAAAAAGGATGGATTTGGGATTCTATTAAACAGAGAAATGCACAGAGAACAGTAATTGTAGATTCTATTTCAGCTAGCGCTATTCGTGATTTTATTAGTAGCTTAGTCTTGAATGTGCCATTAGAGCTTGGGAAGTTTGCATCCGAATATAATGAAGAGTGGCGTAAAGAACTATTGAATAATTTAGCCCGTGGGATTCATAAAATAAATTCAAATGGTGAAAATTTAAGAGTAAGACAAATTCACAATACTATTAATAGTACATTATTGTCTATTCCAGTGCCTGAGTTTGAATTGATATTAGAGTTACCAGAGAGTTTACAGCGTACGGGAACATTAAAAGATGCGGAAGCAAGAGTATTTAGTGATAATGCAAGTCGCTATCTACATGAAAAACTCATTGTTGATATTAAACAACGAGTGGAGGAATATGCTAATAATGTTGGTACAGAACTAAAATCTATAGATTTATCTAAAAAAGTAACTTCAAATTTTGAAAATGAAATTAAGCGATTAATTGATGAGATTAATTGTAGTTCAGAAGCTATTGAAAGCTATAAAAATACTATAAAAGAGCTAGGCATTTTAAAAATGGAGCTAACCAATGTTAGATAAAGATCAAGAAATTGAGCGTCTAAAAAAGCGAATCAAGGAATTGAATAAAAAGATTGAATCTTTAGATGAACAATTACTTTTAAATGATTCGACTAATAAAGATTCAGTTAGTAGCCATCAGCGACTTGAGTTTGAGGAAGAATTAAATAAAATTCGGCGTGATAAAGAGAGTTTATCCAAAGAAAAGGAAAAATTATCTCAAAAGTATGATGCTCTTAAAAAGAAACATTTTGATATAACTTTACGTGAAAAGATTACATCGGAATTACTATCTTCTACAAATGAGAATAATCATAAAATCGAAAATTTTAGTAAAAAACTAAGGGAGGATTTTTTCGCCTTTGCGGATAATATAGCCGGTATTGAAAATAGCACAACAGCTATTTTAGCGCTACAAGATATTGAAAGAGAATTAAAAATGGTTAGTGCATTCCCTGATTTCCACTCTAAAAAAACAGTGGCTGTTGCTGGGGGATTTAGTGCGGGAAAATCAGAGTTTATTAGTAGTTTTTTTAGTAGCGGTTGTAGCAAATTACCAAGGTCAGTTACGCCCACAACGGCAATTCCAACCTATGTGATGGGAAATAATGAATATTCTAGCTCTTTAATAGGAATAAGTCATAATGGCGGGAAAATTGATTTAGGCAAATTACTATCTCATGTTAATAAAGAGAATAAATTAAATTTTTCTGAAGTTCTTACTCATGATTTTATTGGCTCATTTAAGTATCCATTAAAAAATATAATGCCCTATATGTGTTTAATGACAAAGCTAGATAAATTTAACAATATCTGTTTTGTGGATACTCCGGGGTATAATTCATCAAGTCAAACTGATTTTACTCAATATGATAAACAACTTGCGAAAGAATCTATCATTAATGCTGATGAATTTATATGGTTAGTTGGCATTGATGTAAATGGAACTTTACCTAATAGCGATGTGCAATTTTTACAAGAATATCGTTTGTTAAATAAAATCCCTTATATTGTGTTAAACAAAGCTAGTTTAAAAAGTGAAAATGAAGTAAGAGAAATATTAGAGAATATAAAATCTGTTTTGAAAAGGAATAGTATTAAATATTATGGAATATCAGTGTACGATTCTCTGGATAAGAAGGAATATTTCTTTGTGAAAAAGAGTTTAAATGATTTTCTTACTTCGTTAGATGAACCATCATCGAAACAGCAAAATATAGTAAATTCTCTTTATAAAATTGGACGAAGTTACCGTTCAGAAATAAATAAAAAAGTAGATCGTTTAAATCAATATATTGATAAACTGAATAAAATATCAGCGTTAATGTTGGGTGATGACTATAACAATAAAGATATTTATGATCAGATAGAGAAATTAATGGATCAATATAACGTAGAAAAGCAGAAAGCGAATGAACATTTGAAAAAGCTAGATAAGTTAATTAAAGACTTAAAAAATGCCATTGATGAGATTTTTGGTGAAATTTCTTTGTCAGGATCCTTGCATAAGGATAAATCAAAAACTCAAAAAGTATTGGATTCTACATCGAATAATCTTTCTCAAACTGCAAAAATTGGTCGTAAGATTCTTAACAATATTGTTGATTCTGGAATGGGGGCAATAAGGCAGAAAAAGATTAAAGAGTTGGAAAATGAGTTATTAAATAGAAATGAGCCGAAAGAAAAAGATTTTACAGATAAAATCTTTGATTTACTAACCTCTAAATTTAAAATTTAGGAGAATAGCTCGTCGTATTTAATTTTTACATTTTATTGATGAAGGGCATTAATTTTTAGTTAATGCCCTTATCTTTATGAATTTACAACTCATCAAAATACTTATCACCCCAAGTCTCTTCTGCAATTTTTAATAGATTTGCAAAATCTTGATAAGAAGGGACCGCTTGTTCTTCGATTTTGATATTTTCTTCTGTAATTAATTTTTGACGTAAAGTTTCATACCACTCTAATAAAGAAAGTGGCAGAGGCATTTTTGCTCTACGACCTAGCCAGAACAGTCCTTGAAAAGGAATACTCAAAGCAAATAGTGCGGTAATCATCGCATTGGCTAAAATGGATTGTTCAGGATCGTAGAAAAAATATTGCCAAACTACCGCAAAGCAGGCAAAGGCTGGCATAAAACGGCTGGCAAATTTAACCAAGCGAATTAAACGATAATCTGGCATAAACAGATTCAATTTTTTCTGATTTGGAAACGTATTTAAATAGCGTTGCCCAGCTTGGAGAGTGTTATACATCATTGCCCCTGATTTTGTTACGATTTAGTTAATATTGTAACCGACAAATTGAAATCTACAATAGCGAATTTAGCGAACAGTTGCTATACTTCGCAAGATTTTTTGAATGTACAACAAAGGATTTTAAATGCAGATTAAATTTCTTGATCTATTACAAGATAGTTGGAACTTCATTCGTAACCAACTTCAATTTACTTCATTTGGCGTAGGGCTATTAGTGTTACTCCAAATTGGAACGCTTTTTTTATTACAAAATTTGATCGTACTTCCTCTAGAGCCTAGTACTCGTGAAGTTGGCTCTGAAGTCGTGATGTCTTCATTTACGCCAAGTCTGTTACTTGCGGTTATCAATGTATTTGTCAATGCAGTATTGATTTTAAATATCAAATCAATCAATAACGGCGAGTATCGCCATTTCTTCCAAAATATTGTGCCTGCATTAAGCGTATTACCCGCTATGTTGCTGTTTATGATTATTATGTTCTTCCCAATTGCGTTTGCCGCTTCGGGTACAATGCTTGCGGGGGCGAGTGGCGGAATGTCTTCATTAATTATGTTGCCATTACTAGTTACGGGGATTTTTGTGCTAATCAAATTAAGCATTATTAGCTATGTTTATTTAACGGAAGAACCACGTAAAAGTGTGATGGAAACTTTAAAATTCACTTGGGGAATCAGTCGTGGTAAAGGCAATATGCTATTGCTCTATTTTGCGATTAGTTATGTAGTTCCGTTTATTCTATCGGGAATATTTGGCGGATTAGGCACCATTGTTTCGGTGATTATCGGATCTTTTATTAACTTCTTTATTACGATTTTTGGTTTCCGTTTCTACCAAATTTTCCGTACGATTCCTGCAAAATTATAGGGAGCAATATGAAACAGTTACTTGAATTTATCCCACTGATTCTCTTTTTTGTGGTGTATAAAACTTATGGGGTTCAAGAAGGGGCGATAGTTTTAGTTGTAGCAACAGTTATTCAGCTTATTGCACTCCAAGTTATTTACAAAAAAATCGAAAAATCGCAATGGATTATGGGGATTGCCGTTGTATTCTTCGGCTTACTCACGGCATTTTTTAATGATTTAGCCTTCTTGAAATGGAAAGTGACTATCGTTAATGCCATTTTTGCTGGTGCATTATTGATTAGTCAATTCGTCTTTAAAAAACCATTAATCCAAATGATGATGGGCAAAGAGCTGAAATTACCTCAAGAGGTATGGGCTAAATTGAATTTAGGTTGGGCGGTATTTTTCTTATTCTGTATGTCGCTCAATATTATCATCAGTGAATTTTTCTCTGATGATGCTTGGACGAATTTCAAAGTCTTTGGTTTAACAGGTTTAAGTTTAGTCGCAGTATTGGGTACAGGCATTTTCTTATACCCACATTTAAAAGATTTAGACAAAGAGGAAAATAATGGAAAAGAGTAGTACAAGACAACCAGAAGGTAGCTTGATTTTACGTACTTTAGCAATGCCATCAGATACCAATGCAAATGGCGATATTTTTGGTGGCTGGATTATGTCGCAAATGGATATGGGCGGTGCAATTTTAGCGAAAGAATTGGCAAAAGGCCGTGTGGTAACCGTTTCTGTCGATAAAATGAATTTCTTACGTCCTGTAAAAGTGGGTGATGTTGTTTGCTGTTACGGTAAATGTATCCGTGTCGGTCGTTCGTCAATGCAAGTTAAAGTGGAAGTTTGGATCAAAAAAGTTTATGAAGGTGTGAGAGATCGTCATTGTGTAACGGAGGCTGTATTCTCTTTTGTTGCGATTGATAAAGAGGGCAAACCGCGTCCTATTCCACGTGAAGATAACCCAGATCTTGATTTAGCCTTATCGCAAATCGAGTCATAATAAGCTATAACTATAGGAGAAACACAATGTATTACGTTATTTTTGCTCAAGATAATCCCGGCACTTTAGCGCAACGTCTTGAAGTGCGTGAAAAACATTTAGAGCGTTTAAAACAGTTACAGGCGGAAGGTCGCTTATTAACCGCAGGCCCAAATCCTGCGATTGACGATGAAAATCCGGGCGAAGCAGGTTTCACAGGTTCAACAGTAATTGCCGAGTTCCCATCTCTTGAAGACGCGAAAGTATGGGCAAGCGAAGACCCTTATGTTGAAGCCGGCGTGTATGGTGATGTTATCATCAAGCCGTTTAAAAAAGTGTTTTAATATTTTATAAACCCCTATTTTATTAAATAGGGGCTTTTTGTATCTTATTTGGGGTTATTATGCTCACTCAACTCTTTTCCCAATCCCAACAAAAACTTAGCGATTTACTCGCTCAACATCATCTTTCAGCGGATTTGCAAAATTCTGCGCAAATCGAACCGGTTGTAAAAGCGATAGCTTTATCTGATTTTGTTTATCAACAACTTCAAAAACAGCCTGAACTACTGGCTCTGTGGCTCTTAAAAACACCGACTATTGAAGATTGCGATAACTATTCAGAACGCTTACAAGCACTACTTTCTGCGGTAATGGATGAAGAACAGTTACATAAGCAATTACGTCTATTTCGCCATAGAGAAATGGCGACGCTAAGTTTTGTGCAGTCGAATCAGTTAGGCTCTACTCAACAAGTCTTTGAACGTTTATCCGACTTAGCTGAAACCTTGATTTTAGGAGCGAGAGATTGGTTATTTGCTAAAATGTGTGAAGAATACGGCACACCGATGAATGAGTTAGGCGAGCAACAAGAATTGCTGATTTTGGGTATGGGCAAACTGGGCGGACGAGAGTTAAATTTTTCATCGGATATTGATTTAATCTTTGCTTATCCTGATCGTGGCGAAACCGTTGGCGCACGCAAGCTGATGGAAAATAGCAAATTTTTCACTCGCTTAGGGCAACGCCTTATTCGTGCTTTAGATGAAATTACCCTAGATGGCTTTGTATATCGTACCGATATGCGCTTACGCCCCTTTGGAGAGAGCGGTGCGCTGGTGCTTAGTTTTATCGCAATGGAAGATTACTACCAAGAGCAAGGTCGAGATTGGGAACGCTATGCGATGATCAAAGCCAAAATTTTGGGTGAAGAGCTGACCAATATTAACCATAAATATCTTAAACAGATGTTGCGTCCCTTTGTTTATCGTCGCTATTTGGATTTTAGTGCGATTCAATCTCTGCGCGAAATGAAGCAGAAAATCAGCCGAGAAGTATTGCGTCGTGGTTTAGTTGATAATATCAAGCTTGGCGCAGGGGGCATTAGAGAAGTGGAATTTATCGTGCAAACCTTCCAAATGATGCGTGGCGGACGGGATAAAATTCTACAACAGCGCAGTTTACTTACAGTATTACCCGAATTAGCGCAACTACAGCTATTAACTGAAACGCAAGTGAAGGACTTACGCGATGCCTATCTTTTCCTACGTCATACAGAAAATGTGCTCCAAGCCATCAACGATAAGCAGACTCAAACACTACCAACCGATGAAGTTGATCGTCTGCGCCTTGCTTATGCGAATGGTGCTGAAAATTGGCAAGCCTTTATCAATCTATTGAATCGCCATCAGCAAAAAGTGCGTGCTATTTTTAATGAGCTTATTGGTGAAGATGAAGAAGATGATGAAAGCGAAGAAAATCAAAAACTTGCGATGTGGCGAGATATTCTTACGTATCAAATCACTGAAGAAGAGTTAGCCAGTTGTTTGAGTGATTATCCCGTTGAGCAAACGGATTATTCGGATATTTTCCATTTACTTTCCACAACCTACCAAGATTGGACTAAGCGCCCAATTGGTGTGCGTGGGCGTGAAGTATTGCGTAAATTGATGCCAACAGTGGTCGATGCGATTTTTAATCAAAAGGATTATCTAGCGTTATTGCCTAGAATTATCAATATTATTGATAAGATCACAATGCGCACAACCTACCTTGAGCTGATCTACGAAAAAGAGCAGATCCTACCGCAGTTGCTAACGCTTTGTGGGCAATCGACAATGATCGCAGAGCAGATCGCAACTTACCCGATGTTGCTTGATGAGCTGATTGTACAAAAAAGCCTGACAAGTGTGATGGCATTAAGTGAATATCCACAAGCCTTGCAAGAGTATTTAATGCGTATTCCAGAAGAAGATGAAGAAGCACTAATTGACGGCTTGCGTCAATTTAAGCAGAGCCAAATTTTGCGTATCGCATCGGCAGATATTTTAGGCGCGTTGCCTGTGATGAAGATTAGCGATCATCTCACTTATTTGGCTGAAGCCATTATTGGTGCAGTGGTCAATATTGCGTGGAGACAAGTTTCACAACGCTTTGGCGAGCCTGAACATTTGCAAAATGGCGAAAAAGATTTTGTGGTGATCGGCTATGGAAAATTAGGCGGTATTGAGTTGGGCTATAACTCCGATTTAGATCTGGTTTTCTTACACAATGCCCCAGAAAATAGTGAAACCGTTGGCGGACGTAAATCGATCTCAAGTCATCAATTCTACTTAAAATTAGCTCAAAAGATTAATGGGATTTTTAATCTAAATACCAGTGCCGGCGTGTTGTATGAAGTCGATATGCGTTTGCGTCCATCAGGCGAAGCCGGTTTATTAGTCAGTACTTTTAATGCTTACGAAAGCTATCAGCAAAATGAAGCGTGGACATGGGAAAGCCAAGCATTAGTGCGCGCTCGCGCGGTGTATGGCACAGCTGAACTTCGCCAAGCTTTTGAAGAGATTCGTAGGCTAACTTTATCGCAGAAATGTAGGGATTCGGTGCCCGTGTCCGCATTGCAACAAGATATTTGCGAAATGCGCGAAAAAATGTATCAACATTTAAGTAAAACACGCGAAGATCAATTCCATTTAAAAACTGATCAAGGCGGTATTACCGATATTGAATTTATTGCGCAATATCTTGTGTTAGCTTATTCTGGGCGCTATCCACAAATGGCGGTATGGTCGGACAATGTACGCATTTTTGATAGCGCAATTGAATGTGGCATTTTGACGCAATCTCAAGGCGAGCAACTAAAAAATTGCTATACGAGTCTGCGCAATAAAATTCATCATTTGAATTTATTAAATAAAGAAAGTATTGTACTGAGAACGGAGTTTATAGAAGAAAGAGCGTTTGTGGGAGAGATGTGGAAAAAACTATTTTCTGTATAAATTTACATAATAAAAAAGTTATTTTTGCGATCTCTATCGAAAATAACTTTTTGCTGTTTGTCAAAAATAGAAATTATCTCAACAATAAGTCATTGATTATTGAAAATTGTATCGACTAAGATACAAATAAAGGAGATAATATGCTTTCAACACAAACTGAAACATTTTTTGTTATTGATGTAACAGATGAATTTCGCAAATGGTTAAAAAGTCTAAGAAATCCTATAGCAAGAACAGCGATTGTTAGGCGTATTGAACGAGCTACAGTTGGTAATTTTGGTGATCATAAAAGTGTTGGTAATGGTATTTATGAAATGCGAATTTCAACCGGAGCTGGTTATCGTATTTACTATGCTCAACGCGGAGAAATCATCTACATTTTGTTAAATGGCGGTGATAAATCAATTCAACAAAAAGATATAGCGGAAGCTAAACTTCTGTGGGAAAGTATTAAGCAAAAAGATAAACAAAATCTTGAAGGAGTCCACAATGAACAATAATGATTTTTCTCAAGAAACTAAACAAGAATTTGGTATTAGCCGATTTGATATTACAGAATATTTAGACAGTGAAGAAATGATCCAAGCCTATTTATCCCAAGTGATTGAAGATGGGGATCAGCAAGAGTTTTTACGAGCGTTAGGACATATTGCCAGAGCAAGAAGTATGTCTGAACTTGCAGAGAAAACGGGGTTAGGTAGAGAAAATCTCTATAAAGTGTTTAGTGGTAATGTAAAACCAAGATTTGATACGGTATTGAAGATTCTGACAGCATTAAATATTGAGTTTATTCCTTCGGTAAAAACAAAAGCAATTTCTCAGTAATAGAGAAGTAAATACAAAAGGATTCTATATGAAAATTCTAAAAACAGCGTTAGTGATTTCAACAATTTTTAGTTTAACCGCTTGTGCATTAACACCAGAGCAAAAAGCTCAACGCGAGGCAAAACGAGTGAGAGCAGAGCAAGCGTTACAGGTAAAATTGGCTAAGCAGTGTGATGCTGAAACGGCTGACTTGCTTCATCAGCAGTTCAATCCACCATTAACTGCTCGTTCAGAACAAGCGCAAAAAGAGTTTGATAAAAATTACGAAGAAAAGGTTAATAATCCTGTTTTTCAAGCGTGCTATAAAATGGCATTACAAAATTATCAAGCACAGGAAGAGCTACAAATGATGAGAATGCATTACGATGATGACTTCCGTTTTCGTTTTGGATTTAGCCGTTTTTGCTATGCGTGTTGGTAATTGAGAATAAATTAGTCATTAATTCTGCAACAAGCGGTCTGTTTAGCGTATTTTTTTGTAAAAATTTGTTACAATCAGACCGCTTGTAGAAAATGAATGAACGCAATGAAAAAACAATCCGTTATTTTTATCATCTTATCTTTCTTTTTATCCTTATTTTCTGTAGTAGGTTGGGCAAACCAATCTGCTACCCCTTCCCCAAACACGCCTTTAGAATACTTAACCGCAATGTCTAAGGCGCATAGAACGCAAAATTATGAGCAATTATATCTTCTGCAAAGTGGTGAAAATGTTAAGACTCTCCGCTATCGCCACGCAAATTGGCAAGGCAAAGAATACGCTCAGTTATTGCAATTAGACGCAATGCGAGAAGAAGTGATTTTGCGTGATGGAACTGTCAGTTATTTTGGTGATTTTCAGCCATTTAGTTTGCAGAGCAGTATGGTATTAGATAACTATACGTCAATTATCTACGCTGACTTTAATCAAATCGAAGGATATAACTTTATTGACACAGGCCGAGAACGAGTTGCAGATCGTATTGCGAAAGTGATTCGAATTGTGCCGAAAGACGATTTTCGCTATCAATATCGTTTATGGATCGATGAAGAAAACTATTTATTATTGAAAAGTGAATTACTTGATCGAGACAGTGTCGTACTAGAGGAGTTCCGAGCTGTTCAAAGTTTGGTTGATGACCAGTTGCTCTATATTGTTGAGCCGATCACGAGTTTAATTTTGCCTACGTTAGTTCAAACTCCAGAAGTTAGCGAACAACAGCATTTAGATTGGCACCCTGATTGGATTCCTAATGGGTTTAAGGCAATATCATCTAATAAAGTAAGACTATCCGAAATGTTTATGAATAGCGAACAGGCGGAGAGTCAGCTCTATAGTGATGGGCTATTTTCTTTTACAATCTATCTTGTTGAAAATAAAGGATTTAGCTTTGAAGAGCAGTTTTGGCGCAACGGTAAAATGAGTGTTTATAGCCGAACTGTTGGCGATAAAGATTTGATTATTGTTGGTGAGATCCCGCTTGTAACGGCACGCCATATTGTGCAGGATTTGGAGCGAAAATTAAGCTCTGGAGAAAATAAAAAATGATGATCGAACAAGCACAAGTGCTTAGTTATCAGAATGGTAAAGCCTTAGTTCAATGTCAGGCAAAGCAAGGTTGTGGAAGTTGTAGTGCGAAAGATAGTTGTGGAACAAAGTCTCTTTCTGGGCTAGCTGGCGAGAAATTTGCTCCACAATTTGAAGTTAATGTTGCTCAGCAATTAAATGCTGGTGATTTTATTGAAATAGGTTTGACAGAGCGAAGCTTGTTATTTAGTGCCTTTTTACTTTATGTGATACCGCTATTTACGATAATTATTTCAGCATTGTTGTTTTCACAATTTTTAGATAATGAATTATTGGTTACAGCCGCGATTTTAGGTTGTACAGCTACTACTTTTATATTAATAAAAAGAATTATTGCAAAGCAGAATCAAGCACAATTTGTGCCTGTTTTTTTGCGTAAAATTTAACGGAGATTAGAATGGAAAAAATTTGGTTGAACAATTACCCTGAAGGTTCGCCACAGACATTGGATGTGGAAAAGTATGAATCTTTAGTGGAAATGTTTGAGACTGCGGTACGTAATCATCCTGATATCCCTGCTTATATCAATATGGGGCAGATTTTAACTTATCGTAAATTAGAAGAGCGCAGTCGCTCTTTTGCTGCTTATTTGCAGAATGAATTACGCTTAGAAAAAGGCGATCGTATTGCATTAATGATGCCTAATCTTCTGCAATATCCTATTGCGCTATTTGGTGCGCTACGTGCAGGTTTAGTGGTTGTGAATGTGAATCCACTCTATACGCCACGAGAATTAGAGCACCAGTTAAATGATAGTGGTGCCAAAGCGATTGTTGTGGTTTCTAACTTCGCTTCAACCCTTGAACAAGTGGTGTTTAATACTTCAGTTAAACACGTTATTTTAACGCGTATGGGTGACCAACTTTCATTTGGTAAACGTACGTTAGTTAACTTTGTGGTTAAGTATGTAAAAAAATTAGTACCGAAATATAAATTACCACACGCGGTAAGTTTCCGTGAAGCATTGAGTATTGGTAAGCAACGTCAGTACGTAAAACCAACAATCAATAAGAATGATGTTGCATTTTTACAGTACACTGGCGGTACAACTGGCGTAGCAAAAGGTGCGGTATTAACCCATCGTAGTGTTGTGGCGAATGTGATTCAAGCACGATGGGTAGCTCAGCCATTAGTGACTAGTTCAGGTGAGCGTATAGCTGTGATTGCATTACCGCTTTACCACATTTTCGCGTTAACTGCGAACTGTTTACTCTTTATTGAATTAGGTATTACTGCATTATTAATTACCAATCCACGTGATATTCCTGGCTTTATTAAAGAGCTGAAAAAATATCGTGTTATGGCGATTACTGGTGTAAATACCCTATTTAATGCGCTATTAAATAATAGTAGTTTAAAAGAAGTGGA
Organism: Pasteurellaceae bacterium LFhippo2; assembly: GCA_029852775.1. GTDB lineage: Bacteria > Pseudomonadota > Gammaproteobacteria > Enterobacterales > Pasteurellaceae. Next base: position 26,856 of record LEKJ01000017.1, on the reverse strand, counting down.
TTTTTCTCGCTTAAAACTTTCTATTGGCGGTGGGGCGGCTATTCAAAGTTCTGTAGCTGAACGTTGGGAAGCCATTACGGGTAACCACATTATTGAAGGTTATGGTATGACAGAATGTTCGCCATTAATCTCGGCGACTCGCAGCGATTCAACGGCTTTCTCTGGATCTATCGGTGTGCCAGTGCCAAATACGGATATTCGTATCGTGGATGATAATGGTAATGACGTGCCAATGGGCGAACGTGGCGAACTTTGGGTAAAAGGCCCACAAGTAATGAATGGTTACTGGAATCGTTCTGAAGATACATCTGAAGTACTGAAAGATGGTTGGATGGCGACCGGTGATATCGTTGTTTTTGGTGAAGATCTGAATTTGCGTATCGTTGACCGTAAGAAAGATATGATTATTGTATCTGGCTTTAATGTGTATCCAAATGAAATTGAAGAAGTAGTTGCTCAGCACCCTAAAGTGAATGAAGTGGTTGTAGTGGGGATTCCAAGTGAAGTGTCGGGCGAGAGTATTAAAGTCTTTGTCACCAAGAAAGACGAAAGCTTAACTCGTGAAGAGCTACGTACTCACTGTCGTAAACACTTAACAGGTTATAAAATTCCACGAGATATTGAGTTTCGTGATGAATTGCCGAAAAGTAACATTGGTAAGATCTTACGCCGTGTAATGCGTGATGAAGAGATTGCACGTGTTAAAGCACAATCTCAATCGCAGAAGAAAGCGGAAGAGTAAAATTGTAGAATTAGGGGCGAAGTGATTCGCCCTTAGTTTTTATTGTACCTTATATTTCTCAACGGCCGTCAACATTCCACGCAATAAATTCAATTCCGTACTTTCTAATTCCGCACGCTGATATAAACGGCGCAATTTTAACATCACAGCTTCGTTGCGAATAAAGCCTAATTCTTTATATAAGCGCTCGGTATGATTAAAGAAATGCTCCAATGCTTCGTGAGTTGGATATTCTACAAGCGGTTCATTTTTGGAGTTTTTTTGCAAATTTTCTTGAATTGCCAACCAAGCCATTCGTACTTCATAGCTCGCTAATTGTACTGCCATAGCTAAATTTAGCGAACCATATTCGGGATTTGTTGGAACATTTAAATGGTAATGACATTTCAACAATTCTTCGTTAGTTAAGCCTACACGTTCTCGCCCAAAGACAATCGCAACCTTACCTTGCTCTGCACGCTGAATAGCTAATTCTCCACATTTTCTAGGTTCAATTAAACTACTTTGTAAATGACGCAAACGCGCACTAGTGCCAATAACTAATTGGCAATCAGCGATTGCTTGCTCAAAGGTCTCAAAGATTTGGGCATTATCTAACACATCTTTTGCTCCAGCGGATAGTGCTTCGGCTTGTTCATCAATAGCTTGTTTAGGGGAAACTAAACGAAGATTGGTTAATCCCATTGTTTTCATTGCACGAGCAGCAGAACCAATATTCCCACTATGAGAAGTTTCTACTAAAATAATTTGGATTTGATCGAGTAAATTCATCAGAAAAAGTCATTTCATTGATAGTTATAAGTTATGCAATTTTAGCACATATCAGACCAAGTTTATATTTGATTTATGTAGCGTAAATGTTACACTTCGCCGCCCCATAGGGATATTCACTATTATTAATAACAATGTTTGAGGAATGAAACAAATGCATCTAAATTTTAAAACGTTGCTGGCGACTTTCTGTTTAGCAACTCCGCTATTTTATTCAACAAATGCACAGGCAGAAGGCAAATTAATGGTTTATTGTGGTGTGCAAAATAAAGTATGTGAAGATTTAACTAAGCGTTTTTCTGCAAAATATAATGTTGAAACAAAATTTGTTCACAGCAGCAGTGGTAGTACTTTAGGAAAATTAAAAGCAGAGAAAGATAATCCGCAGGCAGATATTTGGTATGGCGGTACTATTGAGCCCCATTTTCAAGCGGGAGAACTTGGATTATTAGAAGCTTATCGCTCGCCATTACAAGCTGAAATTTTGCCACAATTCAAAAGCTTAATGGAGAGTAAACGTGGCGATTTCACTTCTATTGCTTATATGCTGGTATTAGGTTTTGGGGTTAATACTGAAAAATTAAAAGCTTTAGGCGTCGAAGCGCCTAAAAAATGGGAAGATTTACTTGATCCGCGTTTGAAAGATTATGTTCAATTACCTGATCCACGCAGTGCAGGTACAACTTACACTATGATGGCGACTCTAATTCAGCTTTGGGGCGAAGAAAAAGCCTTTGATTATCTTAAGAAGTTGGATTCAAATATTTCGCAGTATGTTAAGAGCAACTTAGTAACAAGTAATTTATCTCGTGGTGAAAGTGCTACGAGTGTTGGATTTGTTCACGGCTATATTAGTGAAAAAGAGAAGGGCGCGGCCGTAGAATATGTGTTGCCTGAAGATGGCGTTGGTTATGCTTTAGGTGCAGTAAGTATCATTAAAGGCGCTCGCAACTTAGATAATGCAAAGTTATTTATGGATTATGTTCTTTCGAAAGAAGTTCAAGAGATTCCTTGGCGTGATCATGGCTTATATCAAAACCCAACGAATGTGAATGCTGAAGTTTCTTCTCTTTCACCAAAGTTAGCTGAATTGAAATTAGTGGAAACTGATTATGATCGTTTTGGTTCTAGCGAAGAAGGTAAGCGCTTAGTTGACAAGTGGGTTAGTGAGATTAAGCTTGCCAAATAGCTTGTTTGTAAGCATCTTGTCAGTTTTGTATTTCTTTAGCTATCATATAGTTAATTGAATTTCTATTATCTAAAGCCAGAATATGCTCTGGCTTTTTTATTATTTGTAATTTTATTTGTAAATTAGTGTGATCTACTTCTCACTTTCGAACTCTTTCGATTGAATTTGTTTTGTTCAGGAGTAGTATTGCGCTCGAAAGCAATCGTAGTATGTAGTGGTTGCTTGATTTTAGGAGAGAAAATGAAAAGTACCGTTGAAAGACGCGCTGAAATTTTAGCTTTATTGCAACAGACCAATAGTCAAAGAGTTGAAGCATTAGCGAGACACTTTGGAGTATCAACTGTAACAATTCGAGCTGATTTAAATCATTTAGAACAGCAAGGACATATTACAAGATCTCACGGTTTTGCAGTATTAAAATCAAGATTAATCGCGGAACTTTCAATAACGGATAAACGAACTCATTATCCAGAGTTAAAACAGCGAATCGGAGAAGTTGCCGTTAGTCTACTTAAAGACGGTGAACGTATAATCTTAGATTCAGGTACAACAACGAAAGCAATCGTAAGTCATCTTGGTGGTTTGGGCCTAACAGTCTTGACAAATGGTTTGGATATTGCGATGGAGCTTGCTAGTTGTCCTAATGTGGAAGTCAGAATGACAGGTGGAGTATTGCGTAAAAATGCAATGTCATTTTCTGGTGTGATAGCTGATACGAACTTGCAGTTCAATCGTTTTGATAAAGTCTTCTTGGGCGTCGATGGATTTGACATATTTAAAGGTGTAACCACTTTTAATGAACAAGAAGCTCACTTAAATCGTTTAATGTGTGAGGCTGCCGATCAAGTTATCGTTTTAACTGATTCAAGTAAATTTGGCCAATACAGTAATTTTGTGATTTGCAAAGCAAACCAAATTGATGTACTGATTACCGATGATGGGTTACCGAATAATTATCGTGACTACTTGGAAAATGAAGGCGTAAAAGTAATCATAGTTTAATCTCATTTTCTTTTCTTACTGGCAATAATTTGTATGGTGAGGGAAGGCTAATGATCCTCAATATTTCTAATCAATCTCTTGAAAAGCAAAAAGCGTTTTGGACAGCCAAAGAGATTAACCAACAGCCACACGCTTGGCGTGAAACCGCTGATATTGTGTTAAATTCTGATATTGCGAATTTTGTTCAACCGCTTGTTGCAAGAGCTAAAAAGGGTGAATTGCGAATCATCTTTACGGGTGCAGGTACTTCTGCATTTATCGGTGAAATTGTCGCGCCTATTCTCAGTGAAAAATTAGGCTGTGTAATAGAAGCTATCGCAAGTACCGATTTAGTTTCGAGTCCTTATCAATATCTTTTCGAAGATAAACCAACCTTATTAGTGTCATTTGCGCGTTCAGGTAATAGCCCTGAAAGTATCGGTGCGGTTGACCGTGTGAATGACATCGTAAAAGAAGCTTATCATCTAGCAATCACAAATAATGTGAAAGGGGCATTATTTGTAAAATGTAGCGATAATGAAACCGCTTATCCACTAGCATTACCTGATTCAACGCACGATCAAGGTTTTGCGATGACGTCAAGTGCAAGCAGTATGATGGTAGCCGCGCTACTTTCATTAGTACCAGAACATTTCAATAAAGCGTGGGTTGAGCAATTCGCAGGTGTGACAGAACAGCTTTTAACGTCTGATATTCAAACTATTCAAAAACTTGCTCACTTACCGTTAAAACGCATTGTGTATCTAGGCAGTGGTCACTTCCAAGGCCTTGCTCGCGAAGTCTCATTAAAACTACTCGAACTTACTGCTGGCGAACGCTTAGGGTTCTTTGAATCAGCGATGGGGTTCCGTCACGGGCCTAAATCTTTGGTTCAAAATGAAACACTTATTTTCGTCTATCTTTCTCAAAATGCTTACACCGCACAATACGACCGCGATTTATACAATGAATTAGCTCGCGACCAAAAAGCACATAAAGTGGTGTTAGTCGGTGATACAAGCGGTGAGTTTAAGGCAGAAATTTGCAAATTAGATGATGCGGCGCGTGTATTCCCATATTTAGTTATCGGGCAACTATACGCATTTTACAGTTCTTTATATCTTGGCTATACCACTGATAATCCTTGTCCGACAGGGGAGGTGAATCGCGTAGTTCAAGGTGTAACTCTTTATTCATATAAGTAAACTAAAGGAGACCAATATGGCAATTCTCAATGTTCGAATTGACGCTCGTTTAATCCACGGGCAAGTTGCTAACTTGTGGACTTCATACCTCAATATCACACGTATTATGGTGGTTGATGAAATCGCTGCAAACAATGATATTGATAAAGCGGGCTTACGTTTAGCTTGTCCTGCAGGCGTAAATTTAAGCGTGCTTACGGTAGAGAAGGCTGCTAACAATATCAACGAAGGACGCTACGACTCGCAACGCGTTCTGTTGGTAACGCGTAATCCACAAACTTTATTACAGTTAGTGGAGAAGGGAGTAAATTTACCTGAAATCAATGCAGGTAACTTACCAAAAACTGATCTAACACGAGCAATCAGAAAAACAGTTCACGTAACTGAAGATGATGTGGAAGTGTTTAGAAAACTTTCTGCGAAAGGTATTAGCCTGACTGCTCAGCTCGTACCGAACGAAGAGAAAGTCGATTTAATGAAACTTTTATAGAGGAGTTAAGATTATGATCGAGTGGTGGCAAATACTTTTGATAACGATCTATGCGTTTTATCAAATTTTAGACGAACTCACAATCGTATCGAGCGCAGGTTCACCTGTTTTTGCAGGCTTTATAACAGGTTTAATTATGGGCGATTTGACTACAGGATTGCTCATCGGTGGTTCAATGCAACTTACCGTGCTTGGTGTAGGTACATTCGGTGGTGCATCTCGTATCGATGCTAACTCTGGTACAGTTATCGCAACTGCATTCTCTGTATCAGCAGGTATGGATCCACAATTAGCATTAACTACTTTAGCAGTGCCAATTGCAGCGTTAATGGTTTATACCGATATCTTAGCGAGAATGTCAAACGTGTTCTTCGCTCACCGTATCGATAAAAATATCCAAGACCATGCTTATAATGCAATTACTGTGAACTACTTATTAGGTTCTGTTGCTTGGGGTCTATCACGTGCATTACCAATCTTCTTAGCGTTAGTGTTCGGTGGTCCATTCGTGGCAAGCCTAGCAGAAGCAATGCAATCTGGCTTCTTAAAAGTTATCGCAGATGGTTTAACAGTAGCAGGTGGCGTATTACCAGCTCTAGGTTTCGCAATCTTATTACGTTACTTACCAACCAAACGTCATATTGCTTACCTAATCCTCTCATTCGCGTTAACTGCAATCTTCATTACCTTATTCGGTAACGTAACTGCAGCAAGCTCAGCAGCAGGTGTGAGCAACAATATCAATAGTGTTCCAATGTTAGCAATGGCAGCAATCGGTTTCGCATTCGCTTATATGGTTTACCAACGTAGCGTGGAAGGTGGTTCAGCAACTCCAGCGAAAAAATCAACTTCTGCAACAGGAGAAATTGAAGATGACGAACTCTAATACACAATTAGGAAATCCACGTAACTATAAACTTACAGAAGAAGATTTCCGCCAAGTAAATATTCGTAGCTTATTCTTCAACCAATTAGGTTGGAACTACGAGCGTATGCAAGGTTCAGGTTACTTATGGATTATGTTACCGCAACTTCGCAAAATGTATGGTGACAATACTCCTGAACTACAAGAAGCAATGGTTACTCACAACCAGTTCTTCAACACTAGCCCATTCTTTAACACTATCGTTAAAGGTATCGACTTAGCGTTAGAAGAAAAACAAGGTAATGAGTCATTAGAAACTGTTGCAGGTATTAAATCTGGTTTAATGGGTCCATTTGCAGCGATTGGTGATGCGATTTTCGGTTCTCTTATCCCAGCAATTATGGGTGCTATCGCTGCAACAATGGCGGTAAACGGTAACCCATTAGGTGTAGGTTTATGGGTAGCAGTTGCGATTGCAACTATGGTGTTCCGTTGGGTACAACTTAAAGTGGCATATCGTGAAGGTGTAAACCTTGTAACTAACTTAGGCCACAAACTTAACGCTTTAACTAATGCAGCAACTGTATTAGGGGTGTTCGTAGTAGGTGTGATGTGTGCGACGATGGTTAACGTCAAAGTACCATTTACTGCGACTATCGGTGAGAAAGTGGTTTCAGCGCAAGCGAACTTAGACTTAATCTTACCACGCTTAGTACCAGCGTTAGTGGTGTTCTTCATCTACTGGTTACTCGGCAGACCGAAAATGAACTCTAACAAAGCGATTATGATTATCATCGCATTATGTATCTTACTCTCTTGGGCAGGATTCTTAGCGAAAGGCTAATCAAATTACAACTTGGCGTGCACAAAGGGTGCACGCCACAGTTTTTAAGTTTTTCGAAATGAGTTTGTGTGAACGTATTTCGAAAAATTTAAAGGGGGATATATGCAAAAATTCCAATTTGAAATCGGTGAAAAAGATTTCTTACTTAACGGTAAGCCATTTAAAATTATTTCAGGTGCCGTTCATTACTTCCGTATTGTGCCAGAGTACTGGTATAAAACCCTATACAACTTAAAAGCGATGGGCTGTAACACAGTCGAAACCTATGTCGCTTGGAACCTACACCAACCAAAACCAAATACATTCAACTTCGACAAGCAGGCAGATTTAGCCAAATTTTTGCAAACAGCCCAAGACCTTGGTCTATATGTGATTTTACGCCCAACCCCTTATATTTGTGCTGAATGGGAATTTGGGGGCTTGCCTGCGTGGTTACTCAATAATCCAAATATCCGTTTCCGTCAAAATGATCCACTGTTCTTAGCTGAAGTCGATCGTTATTTCTCAAAATTATTACCTTTAGTAAAACCTTTCCAATTTACCGAAGGCGGTAATATCTTAATGGTGCAGATCGAAAATGAGTATGGCTCATTCGGTAATGATAAAGACTATCTACGTGCTATTCGCGACATTATGCTCAAATATGAGATCAGCGTTCCACTCTTTACATCAGATGGGGCGTGGCAAAATGCCTTAGAAGCAGGCGCATTAATTGATGATGATATTCTGCCGACAGGTAACTTTGGCTCTCGTTCAAATATGAACTTAGATGAATTACAACGTTATATGGATAATCACGGAAAATCTTATCCATTAATGTGTATGGAGTTTTGGGACGGTTGGTTTAACCGTTGGAAAGAGCCTGTCATCAAACGTGATGCGCAAGATCTAGTTGATTGCACTAAAGAGTTATTAGATCGCGCTAGTATCAATTTCTATATGTTCCAAGGTGGTACTAACTTTGGTTTCTGGAGTGGCTGTTCTGCGCGTTTAGATACCGATTTACCACAAGTTACTTCTTACGACTATGATGCGCCGGTTAGAGAGTGGGGCGAGCCGTCAGAGAAGTATTATCTATTGCAAAAATTGCTTGCCCAATATCCAGATGCAAGCCCAATTGCAGATCCAATTCTGCCACAAATTAAGGCTTATCCAACCTTAAAAGCGCAAAATTCGGTTTCACTGTTTAATACCCTTGAGCAAGTTAGCGAGCGTTTTGTTAGCCCTTATACCCAAACGATGGAGCAATTAGGGCATTACTACGGTTATGTACTTTATCGTGCTAAACCGACCGCTTACAGTGATGAGATCAAACTGCGTATTTTCCAAGCGCGAGATCGAGTACAGGTCTATAACGATCATAAGTTCGTTACAACCCAATATCAGCACGAAATTGGGCAAGACATTATGCTTCAAACCCCGAATGGTCCTTTCCAACTTGATCTGTTGGTTGAGAATATGGGGCGTGTTAATTATGGCGGAAAAATGCTTGCACCAACCCAACACAAAGGGATTCGTTCAGGGGCTGTGTTAGATCTCCATTTCCATACAGGTTGGGAACACTATGCAATCAACTTTGATCGATTAGATCAAATCGACTTCAGCCAACCAGCTGATACGCAAGCACCGTCTTTCTATCAATTTAATCTACAACTTGATGAAGAGCCACAAGATACCTTTATTGATACCAGCAAATTTGGTAAGGGCATTATTGTGGTAAACGGCGAAAACTTAGGACGCTATTGGTCTGAAGGCCCAACTTGCTATTTATATGTGCCAGCGCCATTCCTGAAAAAAGGTGATAACAGCATTATTGTGTTTGAAACCGAAGGGGTAGAGATCAACGAATTAGCTTTTAGCGCAGAGCCGATTTATAAAGAATTAACGACGAAGAATTTGTAATACATCACTTGTAGGGGCGCGTTGCACAAGCCTGCGGGCGTAAGCAGTACGCCCCTACGATAATAAATTCAACAAATTGAAGGAGAAAAACTATGAGCTTAATTTTAATCAGTCACGGTGAATTTGCCGAAGGATTACTCGAAACTGCAGAGATGATTTTAGGTGAAATCCCAAATGCACAAACCGTTTGCTTATACCCACACGAAGGGTCAGATGATTTCAAATTAAAATTTGAACAAGCGTTAGCAAAAGCAGAAGGTGAAATCGTAGTGTTCTGCGACATTATGGGCGGTACGCCTTGCAATGTGGCAATGCGCTTCTTACCACAATTATCAGGTTTATATAGCGGTATGAACTTACCAATGGTAATTAGCTATGTCAGTGAAGAAGGCACTGATGGCTTAATTGAAAATGCACGTGATCAAATTAAAGACGTTGGTGAGCAGTTAAAAGCGCTTACAAGCGGTGATGATGAATAAAAAAATTACAGGAGATGAAAATGACTAAACAAGACTATCTCAAAAAACTTTGCACAAAAGATGGCGTGATTGCGGCGTTAGCGATTGACCAACGCGGTGCATTACGTCGAATGATGGGCGATGACATTACTTTTGATCAAGTAAGTGAATTTAAAACCTTAATTTCACAAGAACTTACGCCTTACGCATCTTCAATCTTGTTAGACCCTGAATTTGGTTGGGCGGCAGCTGGCAAACGTGATGATAATTGCGGTTTAATTATGGCTTACGAAAAAACAGGTTACGATAAAACTGCAGTAGGTCGCTATCCTGATTTAATTGACGATGTGTCTGTACTTCGCTTAAAAGAGAAAGGCGCAGAAGCGGTTAAATTATTAATCTATTTTGATGTGGATGAACCTGCAGAAATTAATGACCGTAAAGCGGCATTCGTTGAGCGTGTTGCATCAGAATGTAATGCAGAGCAATTGCCACTGTTCTTAGAAATTTTAACTTACGACGGTGCAAACGAAGATAAAGTATATAACGCAAAAGTAAAAGCACATAAAGTGATTGGTGCGATGAAATTCTTTGCGGATAAACGCTTTGGTGTGGATGTGTTAAAAGTAGAAGTGCCAGTTGTAATGAGTTACGTAGAAGGCTTCGCAGAAGGTGAAGTACTACATACTCAAGAAGAAGCGAAAGCATTATTCAAAGCACAAAGCGAAGCAACTCCATTACCATTTATCTTCCTAAGTGCAGGGGTTTCAGCGAAATTATTCCAACAAACGTTAGAGTTTGCGAAAGATGCTGGTAGCCAATTTAATGGCGTGCTTTGCGGACGTGCAACGTGGGCAGGTGGTGCGGATACTTACAAAACCGCAGGTGTTGATGCTGCGCGTGAATGGTTAAAAACACAAGGCAAACAAAACATTAGTGAGTTGCTTGAAGTGTTAGAGCGTACTGCAACACCAATTAAATTTTAATTAGCATAACTAAAATAATAATAAAAAGACCAATATTGAGCCAAACATAGGATGTTTGGCTTTTTTTTCGGCTGTTTATAATTAATTCAAAATTGTAAATAATTATCAATTATGCGATTTTTCCAAAGATTTTTATCCTAAAACAGAGTATTATTCGCAATGTTATTGAGAATAATTTTTAGTTAACTCTATTTTGTATTTAGGATAATCCTATGAAGTTCAAACACAGCCTTATCTATACCGCACTTTTCGCTGTTCCAGCAATGGCTATTGCTGAAGAAACAACTCTTTCTGAAGTTACTGTTACTGAAACAAATCAGTTAGAAAATAACGAAGGGAGCTACCAGTCTCGCCAAAGTAATATTGCCAATAAAGGTGCTACGCCATTAATTGACAGCTCGCAGACTGTTAATGTGGTGAATAGCCAGTTAATTGCCGACCGTCAGCCACAAAGTATTGATGAAGCTCTTGCAACCGTAAGTGGTACAACTCAAGCCAATACCTTAGGGGGCTTAATGGATGCGGTGCTAAAACGTGGTTTTGGCGCAAACCGAGATAACTCTATTTTGCGTAACGGCGTGGTGGCAGGTCCATCTCATAACTTCTCGGCAACAACCGAACGTGTAGAAGTGCTAAAAGGCCCTGCGTCTGTACTTTATGGTATTCAAGATCCGGGTGGCGTTATCAATGTGGTGACTAAAAAGCCACAACAAGAAGCAAAATATGTGTTGGGTACTTCGGTAGGTAGCAATAATGCTTGGGGTGTAAATTTTGATGCAACAGGCGGATTAGGCAATGGTTTTGCCTATCGTTTTATCTATGATCAAAATGATAAAGATTACTGGCGTAACTTCGGCGAAGTAAAACGTACGCTATATGCGCCGTCTCTTTCTTGGGCGAATGATAAGACTGAAATTACCGTAGGTTACGAACATCAAGAGTATACCGATCCATTTGACCGTGGTACTTACATTATTGCTAAAGGGACAGGCAAAGGGACTTTTGCCCCGATTTCGTCAGAAACTCGTTTAGATGAACCATTTAACGAAGCAACGGGTAAAATTGATGTGATTTCAGTGAATGCGTCGCATAAATTAAACGACTTCTGGAAATTAAATGCGACTTACGCTCATACTCGAGATACTTATAACTATTGGCAAGCTCGTGTAACCACAGTCAATTTAGACCGTGGCACTGCAGTGCGCCGTTTAGAAGGTATTCAAGGTTCTAATCAACGTAACGATAGCGCAAGTATTAATGCAGTGGGTGAGTTTGCTACAGGTGATGTAGCACATCGTGTAGTAGCGGGTGTGGATTTAGCTCGTACAACGTTAGATATTCGCCGTCATCAAGGCGCAAATAGTACAGTTGATCTTTATAATCCAGTTTACGGTTCGGCAAGTGTGGCGGATATGCCATTGGCAGCGAATAATGCTCATCAATACGCTCGTTTAAAAACCGTTGGCGTTTATGTTCAAGACTCAGCATATTTAACCGATAAATTAATCGTATCGGGTGGTGTGCGTTACGAATATTACGATCAAGAAGCCGGCCGTGGTGGTACAAGTGCACCAGAGCGTTTATATACGGATGATCACGGTGGAAAATTATTATATCAAGCAGGAGCGGTATATAAATTTACTCCAGATTGGGCAGTTTATGGAAACTACGCTCAATCATTCCGTCCGCAGTTAAGCCGTGCGGCAGTAACTGAAGGTATTCAGCCTGAGCGTGGACAATCCTTTGAAGTGGGCACTAAATATGAAAATGCGTTCCTAAGCACAAACTTAGCGTTGTTCAATATTGATAAGAAAAATGTAACGGATACTTACGCAGGCACAGACGGTAATAACTATCAATATGTGGTGGGTAAAGTTAATTCACGTGGTTTAGAGTGGGATATCCATGGCCGTTTAAGTGATAAAGTGGGCGTAACCGCAACCTATGCTTATACTAAGACTAAAACCCGTGAAAACAGCAAATACCCATTCTACAATGGTAAAGAGTTTGAAGGTGTGCCAAAACATCAAGCAAGTTTATTCTTAACTTACGATGTGGGTAATTTCAGTTTTGGTAATATCCGTGTAGGTGCTGGCGGTCGTTACTTAGGTACATGGAAACTGTATAATACTAACGATAGTGCGAATATTGAAACCTATAAATTACCACACGCTGTAGTTGCTGATGCCTTTGTGGCTTACGATACCAAGCTAAGTGGTAAGAAAGTGAGCTTACAATTAAATGGTAAAAACTTAGGTAATAAAACTTACTATGTTTCTACGCAAGGCACTAATAACAACGTTATTCCTGTTGCTTATGGCAATAAGCGTGAATGGTTGTTGAATGCGAAGGTGGAATTTTAATTTGGCGGACACGCGCAACGTGTCCCTACCTATGAGCATTATGATACATAGAATGTAGGGACACGGTGCCCGTGTCCGAATTTGCAAAATTTTTGAAAAATCGAACCGGTTGTATCTTTTATTTTGGGCGCAATCCTTATGCGCCCTTTTGTGTTATCTAAACTATGGAAAAATGGCAAATTGAACTGTACGGCACGCCACTATGGCTGGCGATGTCGTTATTTTGTGTTTCGGTGGGGCTTTATCTCGCAGGGAAACTTCTAAAAAACACGCCTTTTGGTAATAAATTTTGGCATATTACTCAGCCTTGTTGGGATAAATCCAACAAGGCTAAAACCGTTGGTTTAGTGCTACTGTTGCTATTATTAGTGTTAATGGAAGTACGAATTAGCGTGCTAAATAGTCATTTTTATAATGGGCTATATAGTGCCTTGCAAAAACAGCAGGCAGATGCCTTTTGGTTCTTTGCATTAATCAATTTAATGTTGGTGATTGTTAAAATTATTCACTCAATTATCAACTATTTTTTAACTCAAGTATTTGAAATTAAATGGTTAGAAAAGCTAAATAGTGAAATGCTCAACCGCTGGTTAGCTAATAAGAACTACTATTTAGTTAAATACGAAAAAGAGCTACCGGATAATATCGATCAACGTATTGAGCAAGATGCCACAGAGTTTATTCACGGTACTTTAGATGCGGTACGTGGTGTGCTAAATGCGCTTGTTTCGATTATTGAATTCACCATTATTTTATGGGGATTATCGGGTATTTTGGCGGTATTCGGTATTGAAGTGCCAAAAGGTGTGGTGTTTTTTATCTATATCTTTATTATTTTGGCAACAGCGTTATCGGTGTGGATTGGTCGTCCGTTAGTTAATCTCAATTTCAATAAAGAGAAATTGCAGGGGGATTACCGTTATTCTCTGATCCGTGTGCGTGATAATGCCGAGAGTATTGCATTTTATTCAGGCGAAGAAAATGAGCGTAAGAACCTACAGAATAAGTTTGATGCGGTGATCGAAAACCGTTGGCGTATTGTGCGTAAAATGTTGGGCTTAGATGGCTTTAATACTGGGGTTACCCAAATTGCGATGATTTTGCCATTAATGTTGCAAGCGCCACGCTTTTTCGCAGGACAGGTAACTATCGGTGATATGCACCAAACGGTTCAATCATTTAACCGCTTAATGCGTGCGCTCTCCTTTTTCCGTAACTACTATGATGATTTTACTGTCTATCAAGCTCGTTTAAATCGTCTGTATAGTTTCTTTACCACATTAAACAAGCTAGATCGCACTGAAATTCATCAGCCTTATCCGTGCAATCGTGGTTTTTACCTTAAAGACTTTGGGATCAAAGATCATAATGGCAATGTAATGATGGATCGGATCAATATTGAATTAAAGGCAGGCGATGCACTATTAATTCAAGGTGCGTCAGGGACAGGCAAAACGACTTTACTTAAAGCTCTAGCGGGGATCTATCCTTTTGAAACCTTTGGTATTGCGGAACGTCCGTGCTTAGAACAACCGCTGTTCTTACCACAACGCCCTTATATGCCACAAGGTACGTTGCGTGAAGCGATTTGCTATCCGCATATTGAGGCGAATGATGAGCAAATCAAACAGGCTATGGAGCAGTGCCGTTTAGGGAAATATATTCACGCATTAGATTATGATAATGACTGGCAAGTGACATTCTCCCCAGGTGAATTGCAACGTATTGCTTTTACTCGAATTTTACTTTCAAAACCTGAATTGATTTTCTTAGATGAAACCACTTCAGCTTTAGACGAGCCAACGGAAGCAATTTTGTATCAGCTTATCAAGGAACAGTTACCAGAGAGTATTATTATCAGCGTTGGACACCGCTGTACCCTACAAGAGTTTCACAATAAGCAAATTAGTTTAGGTGGCTGTTGTGGCAACCCAAGTGGGTGTTTGTGTTAGTTTTTATTTCAGCCGCATTTGCGGCTGTTTTTGTATGTAGAATATGCATTGCATAAAAGATGAGCGTGTAGTAACATACATACAATTTATTTGCTTTAAGGAGAAATCCGATGAAAAAAATTATGACCGCGCGTGAGTTTAATCAAGCAGCCAGCTCTGCGCTAAAAGTTGCGGAAACGGAACCAGTATATATAACAAAACGTGGGCAGATTACCAATGTCATTTTGAGTTATGAACAATATCAAAGTTTAACTCCACAGCCTAAGCGTAAAACAGCTGCTGAATACTTTTGTGGAAGTTTTGCCCTTGCTGATATTCCAGATGAAGTGTTTAATCAGCCACGAGAGATTGAGGATTGGAATGAGAAGGAGTTGTTTGACTAATGTATTTGCTTGATACTAATGTAATTTCTGAATTTAGAAAAATAGATAGCGGTCGAATTAATCCTAATGTTCTGCGCTGGCTTGAAAGCGTTTATCCTGACGATCTTTTTATGAGCGTAATGAGTTTAATGGAAATAAAGATTGGGGTATTACAATTAGAACATCGCAAAGATTTTTCCCAGGCTGAGCGAGTAAAGTACTGGTTAGAAACGGAAATAGAGCCTAAATTCAGAGAGCGTATTTTAACTATTACCAATAAAGTTGCACTAACTTGCGCAGAACTCCACGTCCCTAACAAACGTCCAACTAACGATTCTCTTATTGCTGCAACAGCAATAGCGCATAACTACACTTTAGTTACTCGCAATACAAAAGATTTTCAAGGATTAAAAGTAAAATTATTTAACCCTTTTTTAGATGAAAATCTATGCTAAAATTTCCCTTATTTTTCAAACGATAACAACAATATGACCACACTCACAACCCAACTCAAACGCCAAGATCTCGCCAAAGCTTTTGCCAAACGTTGGCAGAAAGAAACCGATGAAAAGCAATATGCACAGAGTTTTTGGTTTAAATTCTTTGAAATTTTCGGCTTAGATGCCAGCCAAGATGCTCACTTTGAAAAACGAGTCAAATTTGATAAATCGACCAAGTTTATTGATGTTTATGTACCGAGCAAGCTAATTTGTGAACATAAATCAGCAGGGAAAGATTTAGATGATGCCGAGCAACAGGCGCGTAATTATCTTGCCCAACTAAACGAAACCGAAAACCACAAATTGCCACGCTATATTGTAGTGTGTGATTTTGCACGTATGCGTTTTGTTGATGTGCTGAAAAACGAACAAATCGAGTTCCCCCTTGCTGAATTGCCAAAACACCTTGAGCTGTTTAATGTATTAATCGATCTTGAAACAGAAATTCACCACAAGCAAATGCAGGCGAATATTAAAGCCGCAAGTGCATTACGTGAGTTTTATCAAGTGCTGACCGATGGTAAAGGTGATGAAAACAGTCGTCTTTTTATTATCCGTATTCTATTTTGCCTATTTGCCGAAGATACAGGCATTTTCCGTCCTTATCAATTTGCAAATTATCTCGAACATCATACCGCTTGCGACGGCTCTGATACGGGGGCGTTGCTGAATCGTCTCTTTACCATTTTAAATACCCCAGCCAGTGAGCGTCATCCACGTACGCCAAGTTATTTAGCGGACTTCCCTTATATCAACGGGGGGATTTTTGCTCAAACCTATAACGAAATGTATTTTGATGAGCAGATTCGCCAAAGTCTTATTGCGCTTGCAAATGATGTGGACTGGGGCTATATCTCCCCTGAAATTTTCGGCACCCTGTTCCAAGAAGTATTAGGTGATGAACGCAGAGAATTAGGGGCGCACTACACGGAAACGGTGAATATTCGCAAGGTGATCGATAGCCTATTTTTAGACGAGTTAAAAGCGGAATTTGCGCAAATTGAGCAGAGTAAAAAAGGCGATGCACTGCTTAAAGCATTGAATAAATTCCATATCAAACTGGCGGATTTGACTTTCCTTGATCCTGCTTGTGGCACAGGGAATTTCCTTGTGGCAGCTTATACAGAGCTAAAACGCTTAGAAACCAAAGTGTTACAACTACAAATGGAAAATGGCGCAATGCCGTTGCCACGCGTGGATATTGAGCATTTTTATGGCATTGAAATTGAGCCATTAGCGGCGGATATTGCCAAAATGTCGATGTGGTTGGCGGAACATCTTAGCTATGTGGAGATGCCTGATAAATTGCGAATGAATGCCGAGCCGAATATTCCGCTGAAAAAGGCGGCGCATATTGAACAGGGCAATGCGTTACGCCTAGATTGGCAAGTAACGGATTATATTTTAGGTAATCCGCCTTTTGTGGGCAAAACCTACCAAAACGCAGAGCAAAAGCAAGATACCGAGCAAGTCGGCAAAGAAGCTGGGATTAAGTTATTCGGTAGCCTTGATTATGTGGCAAACTGGTATGTGAAAGCGGTGCGATTATTGCAAAAATCTGCAAAAACCAAAGTGGCGTTTGTGTCAACAAACTCGATTTGCCAAGGGGAGCAGGTGCCTGTGTTGTGGAATTTTATTTTCCAACAGGGCGTGCATATTCATTTTGCGCACCAAACATTCCAGTGGAGTTCACAGGCTAAAGATAAAGCCGCAGTGCATTGTGTGATTATCGGTTTTGGGTTGGATAATCCAGCGAATAAATCTTTATTTATTTATTCAAATATTCAAGGTGAGCCTGAGCGCATTAAGGCAAAAAATATTAATGGCTATTTAGTTAATGCGATAGATGTAGCTGTTGAAAAGGCGATGAAGCAAATCAGTGGTGAAGTTGGAATGATTTATGGCAGTAAACCAACGGACGGTGGAAATTTATTACTTTCAACGGAAGAAAAAGACGAATTATTGCAAGCTGAACCGCAGGCAGAAAAATTTATTCGCCCATTTTTAGGGGCTGAAGAGTTTTTAAATGGCAAAGAACGTTGGTGTTTATGGTTTGCGGATTATGATCAAACGGATCTTGCTTTTGAGTTAGTCGAAATGCCATTAGTTAGCCAACGAATTGAAAATGTACGTCAAATGCGTTTAGCAAGTACAGATAAACAGACTAAAAAAGATGCGGAAAAACCACACGAGTTTCAAAAAATTCGCCAACCAAAATCAGGGCAGTATTTGTTAATTCCACGTGTCTCTTCGGAAAACAGAGAGTTTATTCCAGTCGGATTTTTAACTAGCGACACAATAAATAGCGATGCAAATTTCCATTTACCAAACGCAAGTCTATATCACTTTGGCATTTTAAGCTCAACAATGCATAATGCCTTTATGCGAACGGTGGCAGGGCGATTAAAAAGCGATTATCGCTACTCAAATACCATTGTGTATAACAATTTCCCTTTCCCCCTTACCCGAGAAGAAAGGGAAAAAGGCGTAAAACAGGCGGAGATAAAAGCTGTGGAAGATGCAGCGCAACAGATATTAGATTTGCGCGAGCAATATTTCATTATGCTTAAAGAAAGAAAAGCCAAATATCAGGCACAAGGCAAAAAATTCCCCAAAGAGTTAGAGCCGACATTGGCGAATTTATACAATCCGCCGAAAAATCCGCTCGATATCTTTGGCACCTTGAGAACAGCCCACAAAGAGCTAGATGATGCTGTGGACAAACTCTATCGCGACAAACCATTCCAAAACGAAGCGGAACGTGTCGCCTATTTGTTTGAGCTATGGCAGGGAATGTAAAATGTATGTCGGGCATAAATGCCCGACCTACTAAATAAACCCCACAGGAATAGCAATTAAAT
This sequence comes from Pasteurellaceae bacterium LFhippo2, assembly GCA_029852775.1. Classification (GTDB taxonomy): domain Bacteria; phylum Pseudomonadota; class Gammaproteobacteria; order Enterobacterales; family Pasteurellaceae. The sequence continues at coordinate 8,385 of LEKJ01000017.1, read as the reverse complement.
CTTCTGCTAAATAGATCTTATTGGGATACTGATTGATGATTGTCCCTTGTTCTACTTTCAATTCATCAGGTAAATTTTTCAAAATATCAAAGGCTTTTGCCATTTTTTTGACAGGATTGGCAGTCGTTTTAATTTCGATAGGGTAAAGACTTTTACCTTGCTCAATAATCAAATCGATCTCTTTTTGATTCGTATCACGATAAAAATAAATCGGTGGTTCTATTCCATTATTATAGAAAGATTTAATAATTTCACTGACCACAAAGGTTTCAAAAAACTGCCCGCTTTTAGCGCCATTCGCAATGGTTTCTGGTGTAAGCCATTTAGTTAAATACGCCATTAAACCAGTATCTAAAAAATAGACTTTGGGTGTCTTAATCGCTCGTTTTAGGTGATTATTGTGATAGGGCTGTAGTAAATAGATAATCCCTGATGTCTGTAAAATGGTGACCCAGCGGCGAATAGTTTCATTCGATACTCCCACTTCTTGTGCGACATTACTGTAATTAAGCAATTCACCACTACGAGCAGCAAGTGCAACCATAAAACGAGTGAAGTCATTGCTATTAGCGATATTGGTTAATTGGCGAACATCACGCTCAATATAGGTGGCAACATAGGAACTATAGTAAATTTCCCAATCTGTTTGTTGCTGATACAAGCGGGGCATATAACCTTTATGAATAATTTGCCAAATATTCTCAATAGGTTTAACCGCTTTTGCACGAGCATTAAGATAATCATTGTTCGGCACAAAAGGTTGATTAAATTCAATTCCTTGAATTTCACGCAAGGAAAGCCCTTGCAACTTTAAGATCGCAATTCGTCCTGCCAACGTTTCGCTGACATTATGCATTAGCTCAAAGGCTTGTGAGCCAGAGAGTAGAAATAGCCCATTTTTTTGCTGTTTATCAATTTCTAACTTAAGCAACGAAAATAGCTCTGGGGCATACTGGACTTCATCTAAAATTAATTGTCCTTGATGATTCAAAAAGAACAGATGCGGTTCATCTTTAGCTTGATTAAGTATTAAGGGATCATCAAAGGTAATATAGTGATAATCTGAAACAGTGTGTTTGAGCAGTGTTGATTTACCGACTTGTCTTGCTCCTGTCACTAAAATTGCAGGAAATTGAGCTAACAAGCGGTTAATTAGTGGCTGAATTTGACGAGAGATATACATAGATACCACACAAAAATTAGTTTAATTTCACATAGTATATGAAATTAAACTAATTTTTTAAAGGTTTTTAGATGTTTTTTAAGTTTAATTTCATATTGTGTGTGAGATTAAACTTAATTTTGTGAGTTAGTGCAAACATACCAATTCAATATGTGATAAAAATAGTGCGTTTACAAGCCCCCAAATTCGTAAATTTTTTGCAAATCTAAAATAGTTACGGTTTTTTGGTAGAAAAAGCTGTATAATGCCAAAGTTTTATTTCTAGCATTTATAATTAGGCGGCTATCAAAAGTAATTTTGTCTAAATAAAGAACTGATAAGATTATTTTTGCTAGTCGCAATTTTTAAGAAATAAAACAAAAACAATTCTAAAAATTCACAGGAAATCAAAATAATGACTCCAATCGTAAGACAATTCAAATACGGTCAACACACCGTAACTCTAGAAACAGGCGCAATCGCACGTCAAGCAACAGCAGCAGTAATGGCAAGTATGGATGATACGACAGTATTCGTAACCGTTGTTGCTAAAAAAGACGTTAAAGAAGGCCAAGACTTCTTCCCATTAACAGTAGATTACCAAGAGCGTACCTACGCAGCAGGCCGTATTCCTGGTGGTTTCTTCAAGCGTGAAGGCCGTCCATCAGAAGGCGAAACCTTAGTTGCGCGTTTAATTGACCGCCCAGTACGCCCATTATTCCCTGAAGGTTTCTTCAACGAAATTCAAGTTATCGCAACCGTTGTTTCGGTAAACCCACAAATCAGCCCAGATTTAGTAGCAATGATCGGTGCTTCAGCAGCATTATCATTATCTGGTGTACCATTCAACGGTCCTATCGGTGCGGCACGTGTTGGTTTTATCAATGATCAATTCGTATTAAACCCAACTGTATCAGAACAAAAAATCAGCCGTTTAGACTTAGTAGTTGCAGGTACTGATAAAGCAGTATTAATGGTTGAATCTGAAGCAGATATCTTAACAGAAGAACAGATGCTTGCAGCGGTAGTATTTGGTCACGAACAACAACAAGTGGTTGTTGAAAACATCAAAGAATTTGTGAAAGAAGCGGGTAAACCACGTTGGGATTGGGTTGCGCCAGAGCCAAACACTGCGTTAATCGAAAAAGTGAAAGCAATTGCAGAAACTCGTTTAGGCGAAGCATACCGTATCGTTGAAAAACAAGTTCGTTATGAACAAATTGATGCAATCAAAGCAGACGTTATTGCACAAATCACAGCAGAAGACGAAGAAGTTTCAGAAGGCAAAATCGTAGATATCTTTGGTGCATTAGAAAGCCAAATCGTACGTGGTCGTATCATCGCAGGTGAACCTCGTATCGACGGCCGTACTGTTGACACTATCCGCGCATTAGATATTTGCACTGGTGTATTACCACGTACTCACGGTTCTGCACTTTTCACTCGTGGTGAAACACAAGCATTAGCAGTAGCAACTTTAGGTACTGAGCGTGATGCACAAACTATTGATGAATTAACAGGTGAGAAATCAGATCGTTTCTTATTCCACTACAACTTCCCTCCATACTCAGTAGGTGAAACAGGTCGTATCGGTTCACCAAAACGTCGTGAAATTGGTCACGGTCGTTTAGCAAAACGTGGTGTGTTAGCTGTAATGCCAACGGCGGAAGAGTTCCCATACGTTGTTCGTGTGGTGTCAGAAATCACAGAATCTAACGGTTCATCTTCAATGGCATCTGTATGTGGTGCGTCATTAGCATTAATGGATGCTGGTGTACCAATCAAAGCAGCTGTTGCAGGTATCGCAATGGGCTTAGTGAAAGAAGAAGATAAATTCGTTGTTCTTTCAGACATCTTAGGTGATGAAGACCACTTAGGTGATATGGACTTTAAAGTAGCGGGTACACGTCAAGGTGTTACAGCACTTCAAATGGATATCAAAATCGAAGGTATTACACCAGAGATTATGCAAATTGCCTTAAACCAAGCGAAAGGTGCTCGTATGCACATCTTAGGCGTGATGGAACAAGCAATCCCTGCGCCACGTGCGGATATCTCTGACTATGCGCCACGTATCCACACAATGAAGATTGATCCTAAGAAAATCAAAGATGTAATCGGTAAAGGCGGTGCAACAATCCGTGCATTAACGGAAGAAACGGGCACTTCAATCGATATTGATGATGACGGTACAGTGAAAATTGCAGCAACTGATGGCAACGCAGCGAAGGCTGTAATGGCACGCATCGAAGAGATCGTGGCAGAAGTTGAAGTAAATGCAATTTACAAAGGTAAAGTAACTCGCGTTGTTGACTTCGGTGCATTCGTATCAATCTTAGGTGGTAAAGAAGGTCTAGTACACATTTCTCAAATCACCGAAGCGCGTGTTGAACGTGTTGCAGACTACTTAGAAGTAGGTCAAGAAGTTCAAGTTAAAGTGGTAGAAATCGACCGCCAAGGCCGTATCCGTTTAACAATGAAAGACTTAAATTCAACACCAGCTGAAACTACAGAAGCAGTAGAAGCAGTTGTTGAAGAATTAGCAGAGTAATTTGCTAAATTGTAGGGGCGAATGGCAATTCGCCCTTTCAGATGTCGTATTTGGGCAAATTGTTCTTTGCCACTACGTTTAAAGGTTCTTACCAAAATGCCACAACGTTTTAAGTTGTTTAATTTTCGTTTTTTCTTGCTTAACTTTTTAGCAATATTATTTCTCACTGGTTGTACAAATCGTGTGGCAGATATTATTGCACCAAGCAAACTACCACTTTCGGAATTAAGTCCACAATTACGCTTTGAACAAGAAGTGATGGTAGTGCGTTTAACCCAAGTGTTACAAGAAGCTGAATTAAGCCAAGCAGAACGAGCGGAATTACACTTTGAGAGAGGTGTAATTTACGACAGTTTAGGACTATGGTCTTTAGCCCGCTACGATTTTACTCAAGCGGTTGAATTAAGTCCTAAAATGGCGTCAGCCTATAATTATTTAGGCTTATATTTATTGCTTGATGACGACTACGATAGTTCGATAGACGCTTTCAATGCAGTATTAGAACTCGATCAAAATTATGACTATACCCGTTTAAATCGCGGCTTAGCATTTTATTATAGTGGTCGATATTCTGAAGCGGAACGTGATTTATTACGTTTCTATGAGGCTGATAAAACCGATCCTTATCGAGTTTTATGGCTATATTTCAATGAGTTGGAATTAAGGCCAACAGAAGCAAAAAACAATTTAGTTCAACGTGCTAAAAGTCTTTCAGCAGATTTTTGGGGAACAAATGTTGTTTCTTATTTCTTAGGTGATTTTACTCTTGAACAACTTCGTTTAAAAATGAATGCACAAGCTGAGCCAAACACAGCTCAATATGCAGAAATTTTAACCGAAACTTATTTTTATCTTGCAAAACAAGCACTCAAAATGAATCAAGTTGGGGAGGCTAAGAGCCTTTTCCGTCTCGCAGTAGCGAATCAGGTCTATAACTTTGTTGAGTATCGTTTTGCGTTATTTGAATTAGCACAGCTACGTGGTGTAGATAAATCTAATTCATTAACAGATCCCGTTGTTGTTGGGAAAAATTAGGACGACAAGCTGTTAGATTTGCAAAATTTTTTGCAATATTAACCGCTTACTCAGGTGCAACAAGGTATATAGGGCATTGATTTGCTTCGATATTTTTTTTCTTACCTAAATACTCAACAATATATTTTTTAATTTTTGTAGGGGCGTACTGCGTACGCCCGCGGGCGTATTCAATACGCCCCTACAGTTTATTTAATGGTTTTTTATGACAACTAACACAATCACATTTGCCGATTTAGGCTTACCACAATCTATCCTTGAAGCTGTAAACGAAATGGGCTTCGTAACACCATCACCAATTCAACAAGAGTGTATTCCGCATTTATTAGCGGGTCGCGATGTTTTAGGTATGGCACAAACGGGTAGTGGTAAAACAGCGGCATTCTCATTACCAATTTTAGCGCAGATCAATTCATCTGAGCGCTACCCACAAATGTTGGTAATGGCTCCAACTCGTGAATTAGCAATTCAAGTTGCAGATGCGTGTGAACAATTTACTAAAAATATGAAAGGTATTAATGTTGTAACTATCTACGGTGGTCAGCGTTATGATATCCAAATCCGTGCATTAAAAAATGGTGCGCAAGTGGTAGTCGGTACACCAGGTCGTATTCTTGACCATATCCGTCGTGGTACTTTAAACCTTTCGATGTTAAAAGCAATCGTACTTGATGAAGCGGACGAAATGTTACGTATGGGCTTTATCGAAGACGTTGAAACCGTAATGGCGGAACTTCCAGAAGATCACCAAACGGCATTATTCTCAGCAACAATGCCAGAGCCGATCCGTCGTATTACTCGTCGTTTTATGAAGGATCCACAAGAAGTGAAGATCCAAGCGACACAACGTTCTGCGCCAGATATTGCGCAAAGCTACTGGTTAGTAAACGGTTTCCGTAAAAATGATGCGTTATTACGTTTCTTAGAAGTGGAAGATTTTGATGCGGCGATCATCTTTACGCGTACTAAAACTGGTACAACAGACATTACGGAATTATTAGAGCGTAATGGTTTCCGTGCAGCAGCATTAAATGGCGATATGACTCAGCAAGCGCGTGAGCAAACCTTAGATCGTTTAAAATCAGGTCGTTTAGATATCGTTGTTGCAACAGACGTTGCGGCACGTGGTATCGATATTGAGCGTATCAGCTTAGTAGTGAACTACGATATTCCATTAGATTCAGAAAGCTATGTTCACCGTATCGGCCGTACAGGTCGTGCAGGTCGTTCTGGTCGTGCGTTATTATTCGTTGAGCCACGCGAACGTCGTTTATTACGTAACATTGAAAACTTAATCAAAAAACCAATTGATGAAGTTTCAGTGCCGAACCACGAAATTTTAATGGCAAAACGTCGTGAGAAATTCAAAGCGAAAATTGCATTACAATTAGAGCACCACGATTTAGAAATGTACCGTGAATTATTAGAAGAATTATTCACTGCAGATCAAGATCACGAAGAGTTAGCAGCCGCAATGATGATGATGCTTCAAGAGAAGAAAAAATTAATTCTTCCAGCAGATCCAGTAATTCGCGCAGCACGTGGTGAGCGTGGCGAACGTGGTCGTCGTGATCGCAATGAGAACCCGCGTTCAGCAGAGCGTGGTGGACGCGAACATCGTGATAACAACGGTGTGAATATGGATTTATACCGTATTGAATTAGGTCGTGAAGATGGTGTGGAAGTACGTCATATCGTAGGCGCTATTGCAAATGAAGGCGATATCAACAGCCGTTATATTGGTCATATCAAATTACACGATAAATACTCAACGATTGAATTACCACAAGGTATGCCAAACCACTTAGTACAACACTTTGCACAAAAAGCACGTGTATTAAGCAAACCGATGCAAATGTCTCTATTAGGCCCTGCGAGTGCCGCAAGCAATAGCAATCCTTATGAAGATAAAGGCGGACGTGGTCGTGGTGATCGCAATGAACGTCGTGGCGGTGGGCGTGATGATCGTCGCGGTGATCGTGGTTTCAAAGAGCGTGGCGACCGTAAAGGTGGCTTTAAAGAAAAACGTTTTAACGACAAAGGCCGTCGTGATTAATTAAAATCCTTATAATAGCTGGCGCGAGCGTCTCGCTCGTGCCATATTACAAGTTTTAGCACGAGCAAGACGCTCGCACTAGCAATAAAAACAATTAGACATTTCCTTAAAATCCCATTTGAAAATAGGGATTTATCAAAATAAATACTGCTCCAAATCAATTACCTTATCACAACTCTTTTCAATCAAATGATGATCGTGGCTCACAATAATTAGCCCACAATTTCTGCTTCGGCACTGTTCAACTAATAGCTTAATTGTTTCCTGTTGTGTAATAGGATCTAAGCGCGATGTTACTTCATCGGCAAAGAGCAGAACTGGCTCCAATAATAACGCTCGTAAAATGGCTACGCGTTGTAATTCGCCCCCTGATACATTTTCTGCAGTACGTTGCAAGATTTCAGGAGAAAGTGAAAGTTGCTCAAGTAAAGCTGGAATCTGTGAACGATCTAACTTATGGTAGTCAATCACATCATCGAGCAATGTTTGCAAAGTCGCGTTTGGTGCAAAAGCTTCGGGCGGATCTTGATAAAGTTTCAAAACTTGATGCTTTTTGTGGGTCGTTGAATGCCATTTCACTTCACCAGATTTAGGCTTGAGCAGACCACATAGCACATCGGCAAGGGTACTTTTACCTATACCGCTTCGCCCAACAATACCTAAGATTTCCCCTTTGTTTAAATCAAAAGAGAGCTGACTAAAAAGTTCTCGTTTACCACGAGCGACCGTTAAATTTTTAACGGATACAAGCGGTTCGACATTGGGATTTTTTTGCAAATTATCTAAAGGCAACCAATGTTGCGGATCTGCACCAATTAGTGCTTTGGTATATTCATTTTGCGGATGATTCAATAAAGTTTCCGCTTCGCCTTGCTCTACAAGTTTGCCTTTTTTTATCACAAAAATATAGCCACCAAGCACTGTCGCCACTTCAATATCGTGGGTAATGGTTAGCAGACCACCGCCATTTTGATACGCTTGTTTAAGCAATTGGATCACACTCTGTTTACTCACTGGATCAAGCCCTTTGGTTGGTTCATCAGCAAGTAAGATTTTTCCGCCAGAAGCGGTCGCAATGGCAAAAGAAGCTCGCTGTGCCATACCGCCGGAAAGTTGGTGCGGATAGGATTTTTGTGCATTAGCTAGACCAAGTTTAGAGAGATAGTTTTCACTGACTTCAGCTGATTTTTTCTCATCAAATCCTGCGACAAAATGGAAACTTTCCCAAAGCTGCTGGCTAATATCCATAATAGGATCAAGAGAACGACGTGGCTCTTGGGGGAGCATAACTAATGTTTTGCCCCAAAGCTTTTGCAACCGGTCTGATTTATCGGAAATTTTGCAATTTTCTACGATAATCGTACCGGTTGTAGTTAATTCTTGCGGGAGTGCGCCCATAATTGCTTGAATTAATAGGCTTTTTCCAGAACCTGTTTCGCCTAAAATTGTAATGTTCTTGCCTTGCTCTAAGCTAAGACTGATGGGTTCAACAAGTTCTAAGCCGTCAGTAGTTTGTACGCTGACATTTTCAATTTTTAATAATTGCATTTTATATCCTATATAGTAGGGGCGTACTGCGTA
>LEKJ01000016.1 GCA_029852775.1 Pasteurellaceae bacterium LFhippo2 | reverse complement strand
GTCCGCGGGCGTATTCAATACGCCCCTACAGTCCCTACATTTCTATTTTATTTTTCCCGAAATCAATTGCAGGCTCAAAACTAATAAAAACACCGCTAACACAGGCTGTAAGAAAATCAAAGGCGCTTGATAGTAATAAGGGAATAGCTCCGTCATCATTAAACCAAGTTCTGCCGTTGGCGGACGTAGCCCCACACTTACAAAGCCAAGTGTCGCTAGAGCCAAAATTGCATTACCGATAGAAAAGGCGGTAAGTGTGGCTACAAGTGGTAATAAACGTGGAATCAAATGGCGTTTAATACAATAAAATAGCGACATGCCCATTAAGCGCGATGACTCCAATTCGCTACTAGTTGCAAGAGTACTAGTTACTGCGCGCACCACACGGAAAAATTCGACCCACATCACCAGCGAAATGCCTAAATAGAGCGTCCAAAATGAGCCTGGAGAGAGTGATGCAAACAGCAAAATGAGTAATAAGCCAGGCAATGCCATCACTAAATCACAGATAAAGCTAAATAGGCGATCAATCCAGCCACCGAATAAGCCAGCCAAAATCCCCGATGTTAAGCCTGCAAATAGCGCACAAGCCACGCTGAATAGTGATAACCCAAAAGAGAGACGAATCGCAGATGCAAGACGAGCTAACATATCTCTTCCTAAATGGTCGGTACCGAACCAGCTTTCAGAATCAGGCTTAGCAAGCAAGTTGCTTAAATCTTGAAAGCCGATATCCATAGGGTAGAAATAGGGCTGTAAAAAGGCGAAAGCGAGTAGCGTAGTGAGCAAAATCACTCCGCAAAGTTGTCCGAAACTTAATTTCATTCTTTCACTCCATCTTTAATACGCGGGTCAATCCACGCACTCAATAAATCCGCGCCCATATTTAACAGTACAAACAATCCGCCCATCACTAACGCAGTGCCTTGAATCATCGGCACATCGCGAGCAATAATTGCGTGAACAAGGGCATGTCCGCTGCCCGGCCAAGCAAAGAGACTCTCAACAATTACCACGCCTTCAATCAAATAAACCAACTGCACACTATGATAAGCAATCACAGGAATAGCAATATTGCGTAAACCGTGACGAACAAAAGTTTGCCAGCCGTTTAAGCCTTTGAGTTTGGCAAATTGATAGTAGTCAGACGCCATCACTTGCACCATTGCTTGACGAGTCACACGCACTGACACCGCACTTAAGCCCAAAGCAAGAGTAAGCGCAGGCAGAATAAAGTGTGTCCAAGAGCCGTAGCCACCAGCAGGCAACCATTTGAGATTAACCGAAAACAGCGTAATCAAACCAATCGCAATAATAAAAGCGGGCACAGAGCGGAATAGGCTGCTGAAAACGAGTGTCAAGCGGTCGAATATGCCATTTGGTTTACGAGCAGCAATAATCCCAATTGTTGGGCCAATAATTAACGCCATAATGAGAGCGACAAGAGCAAGGCTAAGGGTGTGCCCAAATTGATGAGAAATCTCACTCCAAACGGAATCATTAGTGACAAGTGATTTACCAAGATTAAGTTGAATGAGATCGAAAAACCAATTGGCGTAACTATGCCACCAAGCTTGAGCTAAGCCTAATTCTGCGCGTACTAATTCCGCAGCCGCAGAGTCAAGCTGATCATAACCGTAGCGACTCGCTGCGATTCGATACGCCATATCCCCCGAAAGTTGTCGGGTTAAAATAAAAGTTAAAGTGCCGACTGACCAAATCACCAGAAGGATTTGGAACAGGCGGCGAAGGATAATTTTTAGCATTTTTTAATGAGATATGTAGGATGTAGGTCGGGCATTTATGCCCGACGAATAAAAGTAGCCGTTTGAGATGTCGGGCATGAATGCCCGACCTACAGGTCTATTTACTTAATAACTCCAAAAAAAAACGTCTTTCAAATGGATCGAGTGTTACATTTTTCACTTCTTTATGCGCCACGACATTTTGCTGGTAATAAACCACTGGAATAATTGGTAACTCATCGTAAATGATTTTACTCACAGTCTGTTTTAACGCTTTTGCTTTTTGTGGATCGCGTTCCGTTTCTAACTGTTGAAGAGCATTATCAACAGTAGCATTTTGCCAGTTCATTACACCCCAATCGCTGCCGTTATTGGCAAAATCAGATACAATCACGCCAAATGGATCTAAGGTTTTGCCATAGTTAAAGGCATAGAGCGCCATTTCTAACGAACCGTCTTGATGGCCTGCTGGAATCTCACTGAAGTTACCGACAGACACATTCATATCGATCCCGATTTGTTTCCATTGTGCTTGTAAAATGGTTGCGATAATTGGCAACTCTGGACGATCAGAGAATGTGCGTAGAGTAAAACTAAATGGCTTACCATCTTTATCGGTTAATTTACCTTCTGCATTGAAAAGGTAGCCAGCTGCGGTTAGATCTGCTTTGATTTTTGCGAGATCAACTTGCTGTGCAGCCGTCTCAATTCGCCAATCTGCAAAGGCTTTTGGCAGAATTTGGTCAGCAATGCCATCTTCAATTTTGAGAACTGACTCTGCAATGGCTTTGCGGTTAATGCTGTCACTCAACGCTTTACGAATCGCAATATCGTTAAAGAACGGTTTTGCGACATCCATTTTGAGCTGAATAGTGCGCGCAATAGAACCACTAGTCAGCGCTAGTTTTGAATCATTTTTTAAACGCTCAACGCTTGCGGTATCAAGGTTAAAGACTAGTGATGACTCATCACTTTGCGCCATTAACATACGGGTTTCACTACGGCTACTTGCTAAGTAATTTGCCTGTAAAAGTTTTGGTTTTGTTCCCCAATATTGCTCAAAACGAACCGACTCCAATTTTTGCGGTGCTTCAATTTTGGTCGGTTTGAAAGCGCCCGTACCGATTAACTCAACGACATCGCCTTTTTCGTTATAAGCCTGTTCAGCTAAGATAATAGTTGTGTAGTGAGTTAAAAAATAGGGAAACGGCACAAAGGGCTTGGTTAACTCAATTTCTACTTGATTTGGCGAAATTGCGCGAATTTCCTTCACAAAAGCATTTTTAAGAATACTTGGTTTTGATAATGCAATATTTAAGCTATTTGCGACCGCTTGCGCAGTAACAGTTTGATCATTATGGAATTTTGCGTCACGTAAAGTGAATGTCCAAATCGTTGCATTTTCATTACTTTTCCATTCAGACGCTAAATTAGGGATTAACTCTCCTTGTAGATTGGCTTCTAATAGCGTTTCTGCGATATTCATTCTGTGGAAAATAATCCCCGACTGATTCGGATCAAGGCTATTTAGTTCCCAAGGTGCAACTACAGTAGCAAGAGCAAGTTCATCGCTTTGTTGTGAATTTGAATGAGTTTCTTGTGGTAATTGAGCCGTTGATTTATTGCCTTGAAAGTAATTAACTGCCAAAGCTACAACGCCACCGATTAGAAATGGAAGAAGATATTTGCGCATTTTAATATTCCCTAAAATAAAAATGGTTTTAAAAAGAGAGCATTTTGCCACAAAAACCATAAATAAATAGTGGAATTTGTAAAAGAATTGTTATTTTAGGCGTGTTTGTATAAAAAAAGCCCGAATTTCTTCGAGCTTGATTAGAAGAGAGTGTATTATACCGAAAACGGATATTGAATACTTGGGTGGTATTCATAACTTTCAACTTCAAAATCGTCTAAGGTTACCCAAGTTTCTAAATCTTCTAATGATTTGATATTTGGATTAATTTTTAATTTTGGTGCAGCAAATGGCGTACGTTTTAACTGAACATCACGCATTAATTCCAACTGATCTTCATAAATATGCGCGTTCACAATTTTATGGAATGCTTGACCAGCTTTGTGTCCTGTAATTTGCGCCATTAATGCTAAGAATGTATAGCATTGAATCATATTCCAGTTTAAGCCAAGCGGAACATCTGCAGAGCGTTGTGTGCTATTTAAGTAAAGTGTGCCATCCAATAAGGAAAAATGGTGACTATATAAGCAAGGACGCAAACAGCCCATATCAAACGCACCTGGATGGTAGAAAGTATAGATTTCGCCACGGTTATCCACACCGCGTTTTAAATCATCAACAATTTGGCGGAGCAGATCCACGCTGCCTGTGCCATCTGCTTTTGGGAAATTACGTCCAACAGCGCCATAGACAAAGCCCATATCATCTTCGCCTTTGCGAAGAGGATTCGCAAGCCAAGTGCTATTTTGGTTCGCATTGGCGTCCCAAGACTTTGTGCCTAATTTGCGGAAATCTGCGGCATTATCGTAACCACGAATATAGCCTAAAAGTTCTGCAATCGCTGCTTTCCAAAAGCTACGGCGAGTGGTCACTAATGGAAATTCGCCTTTTTCTACATCGTAGGTTAAATCGGCATTAATCACAGTCAAACAGCGCTTACCAGTACGTTCGTTACTAATCCATTTGCCTTGCTCTACAATGCGTTGGCATAAATCTAAATATTGTTGCATAAAATATCCCAAGTAATTTTGCTAAGAATTTGTTAGAATTGTACCGATTTTTAAAACGAAAAGATATAAGGAGTAAATGATGAAATCTTTAGTTAAATCATTTTTTGTAGTTTCTGCACTATTTGTTCTTGCAGCCTGTAGCACCAAAACAAGTGGTTGGAAGCGTATTGCCGATTCAGAAGTTGACCAAAAATCTTATGCTATCGGTTATGGCGCAGCTGCTCAGACTTATGCAGACCGTGTAAATGAGAGCTATGATATTGATTCATTTATGCACGGTGTGGATGATTGGTTTAATAAAAAAGTGAATCTTCCAGTTGAGCAGATTCGTGCAAGTACTCTAAACCGTATGTTAGATAATGACGTTTATGCTTATTATAGTGGAACACTGTATGCGGCCGAGTTCCAACAAAATGTAAATCGTTTAAGCCCAACTTGCTGGGGATCATTTGTACAAACACCAAGTTTGACGCAAGGTATTCATGATGCAATGTTAGATTTACAAAAAGGCAAAAAGCGTGATGATGAATATATTGCGAAAGGCGCAGAGCAAATTATTCACTTATGCGTAGAACAAATTGAATCTGAAGAGCAGAAAACAAAATCTTCTAACAAGAAAAAATAATTAATTTTTAATACAACCGGTACGATTTCGTCAATTTTTTGCAAAAAATCAGCAAAATCGTACCGGTTGCTACTTTCTTATTGTTTAAGGTTCTACTAGAATAAGCCCAGTTTTTACCTAAAAGATAATATAAAAATGAAACTCAACATTCCTACCTATTTAACAATTTTCCGCGTCGCATTAATTCCATTATTTATTGTGGCATTCTACCTACCTTTCAAATATTCAGCTGAAATCAGTACTTTAGTGTTCTTTATTGCGTCAATCACTGACTGGTTTGATGGTTATCTAGCGAGAAAGTGGAACCAAACAACTCGTTTGGGGGCATTTTTAGATCCTGTGGCGGATAAAGTTCTGGTTGCGATAGCGCTAGTTTCAGTGGTTGAATATTACCATACTTGGTGGATTTCAATTCCAGCGGGCATTATGATTGCGCGCGAAATTATTATTTCGGCATTGCGTGAATGGATGGCGGAGATTGGTGAAAGAGCGAATGTGGCAGTTTCAATCTGGGGTAAATTTAAAACTACTGCACAGATGTTAGCACTTGGCGGATTATTATGGCGTCAAGCCCCTTGGATGGAATACACAGCGTTTGTGCTTCTTTATATCGCAGCAGGCTTAACGATTTGGTCGATGTTGCAGTATTTACAAGCGTCAAAAAGTAGCTTATTAAAACCGTAAATCCCCCTTAATCCCCCTTTTTCAAAGGGGGAAATTTTTATTATGTCTAATTTCGATCCCAAACAGTTTCTCTCTGATGTTCCCCATTTACCCGGTGTTTATCGTATGTATGACGATAAAGACAAAATCATCTATGTGGGTAAAGCCAAAGATCTTAAAAAGCGTTTATCGAGCTATTTCCGCTCAAATCTCTCTAGCCGAAAAACAGAAGCATTAGTTGCGCAAATAGCCAATATTGAAACCACTATTACCCATTCAGAGACAGAAGCACTACTGTTAGAGCACAACTATATCAAAGAGAATCAACCACGTTATAACGTCTTATTGCGTGATGATAAATCTTACCCTTATATTTTGCTCACCAAACATCAACACCCTAGAATTACCAGTTTTAGGGGCAGTAAAAAAATTGCTGGGGAGTATTTCGGGCCTTATCCAAATGCGGGAGCAGTGCGTGAAACTTTAAATCTGTTGCAGAAACTTTTCCCAATTCGTCAATGTGAAGATTCTTACTATAAAAATCGCTCGCGCCCTTGTTTGCAGTATCAGATCGGGCGTTGCCTAGCCCCTTGTGTGGAAGGCTACTATTCTCAAGCGGAATACGATCAACAAGTAGAATTTGTGCGCTTATTTTTACAAGGCAAAGATCAACAAGTGATCGAGCATTTGATCGCAAAAATGGAGAGAGCGGCGGAAGATCTTGATTTTGAAGCGGCTGCACGCTTTAGGGATCAAATTCAGCAAGTCAGATCGGTAACAGAAAAGCAATTTGTTTCAAATGAACGCTTAGACGATTTAGATATTATTTCGATAGCCTATCAACACGGTATTGCTTGTGTGCATATTTTATTTGTGCGTCAAGGCAAAGTACTGGGTAATCGTAGCTATTTCCCTAAAGTACCGAATCATACTGAACTAGCTGAATTGAGTGATACCTTTATCGGTCAGTTTTATTTGCAAATGAATCAACATCGCACTATTCCGAACCAGATTATTATCGATTATGCTGTTTCAGAAAAAGAAGCGCTTGAAAGTGTATTGAGCGAGCAAGCAGGGCATAAGGTGTTGATTCAAGACAAAGTTCGTGGCGAGAAAAGTCGTTATTTGGCCTTAGCAAAAACCAACGCAATGGCAGCTTTAACCTTGCAATTAAAGCAAGATTCGCGGATTCAGGCACGTTTTGAAGCCTTACAAGCGCTCCTTTCTCTGCCAAAAATTGCAAGAATGGAGTGTTTTGATATTAGTCATACAATGGGCGAACAGACCGTTGCATCTTGTGTAGTATTTGATGAAAACGGCCCATTAAAATCTGATTATCGCCGTTTTAATATCGAAGGCATTACAGGCGGAGATGATTATGCCGCAATGGAGCAGGCCTTAATTAAACGCTATGATAAACCGCTTCCCCCTGAAAAAATTCCCGATATTATTTTTATCGATGGCGGAAAAGGGCAATTAAACCGAGCTTTAGAAACCTTTGCTAATCTTAAAGTTGAATGGGATAAATCGAAACCTTTATTGATTGGTGTGGCAAAAGGCGTAGAGCGAAAAGCGGGTTTAGAGACTTTATTAATTAGTAAATGGGATAAAGAAATTCATCTTCCCCCTGATGATTTAGCCTTGCATTTAATTCAGCATATCCGCGATGAGTCCCATAATCACGCCATTAGTGGGCACCGCAAAAAACGCCAAAAAGCCTTTACGGAAAGTGGGTTGGAATCTATTGCTGGCGTGGGGGCAAAACGCCGACAAGCCTTGTTAAAATATCTTGGCGGTATGCAAGGGGTGAAATCCGCAACGTTGGAAGAGATTGAATCTGTTCCCGGTATTTCAAAAGCCCTTGCGGAAGTGATTTTTGATACGTTGCAGAATGGGTAAAATAATTGAGATTTGTACGCAATAATATTGACTTTATCACTCTTTATCGGTAAGTTACAGATCGTTTTACACAAACATAACTTTTACTTAACAGGAGTTTTTATGCAAGATCGTTTAGTCACTAGTGCGCGTGGCGAATCGCTATTAAGTACTCACAAAGTACTTCGTAACACTTATTTCTTATTAGCGCTAACATTAGCGTTTTCATCAATCGTAGCATTGGCAACAATGGCACTAAATTTACCACGTTTACCTTGGTGGGGAATGTTAGTGGGTTTTTATGGCTTACTTTTCTTAACAAATGCAACAGCAAATAGTTCTGCGGGTATTGCAAGCGTATTTGCATTAACAGGCTTCTTAGGCTATAGCTTAGGCCCAATCTTAAATGCGTATTTAGGTGCTGGTTTAGGTGATATTGTGGCGCTTGCGTTTGGCGTAACTGCGTTAGTATTCTTCGCATGTTCAGCTTATGTTTTAACAACGAAGAAAGATATGTCATTCATTTCAGGTATGATGATTGCGTTGTTCGTTGTGTTACTCGTGGGCATTATCGCAAATATCTTCTTAGCGATCCCTGCTTTAAGTTTGGCGATTAGCGCGCTATTCGTGGTGTTCTCAAGCGGTGCGATTTTATTAACAACGAGCAATATCATTCACGGTGGTGAAACTAACTATATTTTAGCGACAGTGAATCTATATGTTTCTCTATATAACTTATTCGTTAGTTTCTTACAGATCTTCGGTGTGTTAGGCAACGATGATTAATATTGACGAACTTATGTAGCGACTACATAAATATTTTCTTACACCCTCTCTCTGCTTTTCGCAAAAACGTTGTTTTGTTCAAAGCTGTCTCTCTCCCATTTATGGGAGAGAGTTATCAAGCAGCAACCTGCCTATAAAGATTTCTTATGTATATAAGATCATAGCTCTTATTAATTTCTTGCCTTGTATTATCCTACCAAAATGGTAGGTTTAATAATGATCAAACTTTATTGTAAATTTCAACTGATTTTGTTTTTTTTTTGCCATATTGAGCGTAAAATTAAACGGAATGTCCCTATTCCCTAATAGGGATATTATCTGAGTATGGAAGCTCAGTGCTAGGTTTATTAATGTTATGGAATTAATTGCAGAGGACAACTTATGAACAAAGTTTTTAAAGTAATCTGGAATCACGCAACGCAAAGTTTTGTGGTCGTCTCAGAATTAAGCAAATCAAAAGGTAAATCATCAAATAACACGGATAAGCGTGTTTCACCAAGTAAATTATTATTAGCAGTGGCCGCAGGGGCTGGCACTATTATTGGCGGCAGTGCTTTAGCGGCAACGGCTGCGACAGCTGGCACAGCTAATGTAATGAGTAATGGAAACAAGGTATTTATCGAAACGGCCGCTTCGAAAATTGAAATTGGCGAAACAGCGACAGCCAATGGTATTCGCTCAATGGCTTTAGGTATAAATGCTACTACAACGACAGAATATTCAACAGCTATTGGTGTAAATGCTAAGGCTGACGGTTTTGGTTCTATTGCGATTGGTTCTGGTTCTGTTGACCCAGCCCAAAAAACGACTGGTACTAATGCGACAGGTGAAAAAGCAATAGCAATTGGTCCTGATTCTACAGCTAATGGGCTAAGTGCAATGGCGATTGGTCGTCAAGCAAAAGCGTTAAATATATCAGCACTAGCGGTTGGTACTATAGCTCAAGCAACGGGTAATCGTAGTGTTGCATTTGGTGAAGATGCACAATCCTTAAATAACTTTACTGTTGCAGTGGGTGCAAATTCAACTGCAAAAGGCTCACTATCTGTGGCTGTAGGGACGACTACAGAAGCAACACAATTAAGAGCTACAGCAGTTGGTCCTTTAGCAAAAGCAACTAATCTCGATGCAACAGCGCTAGGATCACAAGCAAATGCAACTGGTTTAAACTCTGTAGCTGTAGGTAATAAAGCATTTACATTAAATCCTCGTGCAATTGCAATAGGTGATGAGTCTAAGGCGACGGCTCAAAATTCCATTGGTATCGGGGGATTAGTTATTGGTTCTGGTACAAATGCCACAGCAATGGGTTATCAAGCTCAAGCGACAGCGCTAAACTCTGTTGCATTAGGTGCGGTAGCAAATGCACAAGGAAATCAAGCAATCGCTGTAGGTCGAGGCAGCAATGCGATTAATCCAAATACCGTTGCAGTAGGTCATGCAGCAAATGCGTTAGCTACAGGTACAACAGCTATTGGTCGTCTAGCTAGAGCAGATAAGCAAGATGCGATTTCTATTGGTACATCATCTAAAGCTATAGCCCGAGACGCAACAGCAATAGGTAGATTAACGAGTGCTGCGGGTACAAATTCGGTCGCAATTTCAAAAGAAGCCTATGCTTTAGCAAGTGATTCTATCGCAATTGGTTCAAATTCCTATTCTATCTCTGATAAATCAAATGCCTTCGGTTCAACGGCACAAGCTCGTTCAAATTCATCTATTGCTGTAGGTCCTGATGCAATTGCAGGGGCGGAAGCTACAACAGTAGAACAAATGAAAAAAGTTGAATCAACACAATATACTTACCAAAATGCAGAGCTAGCTTTAGCGACTGCAACATCTAATTTAAACACCGCAAATAAAAATCTAACAGCAGCACAAAATAATTTAACAACGGCACAAAATGCTTTAGCTGCAGATCCTGATAATGCTAATTTAAAAGCTGCTGTAACAACAGCAGAAAAAGCTGTAACCACTGCACAAGCATCTGTAACAACAGCAGAAACAGCTGTAACTACATCAACAGCAACTCGTGATACAGCAAAAACAGCTTATGATGAAGCTTTAAAAGTAGTGACAGATGCACAAACAGGCTTTGAAAATGCAACTGCAATTGGTGCAAGCTCTCGCGCTTTAAATCAAAATACCATTGCTATTGGTACAGGTGCGCAGGCTACAGGTAATCAATCCATTTCTATCGGTACTGGTAACAGAGTTTCTGGTAATTTCTCTGGCGCATTCGGCGATCCAAGTATCGTTGCTGGTGACGCTTCATACACATTCGGTAATGACAATGCAGTTGGTGCAGGTTCTAAAAATGTTTCTGTGTTAGGTAACAATAACCAAATTGGTGCAACAGCAACTTATGTAAACGGTAAATTAGACACAACTGCAAGCTTAACTGTAACCAAAGCTGTTGAAAACTCAAAAGTTATCGGTAATAACAACACAGTAACTGCAACAGATACAATGGTTGTGGGTAATAGAGTGAGCGCAACAATCGATAAATCTGTTTACTTAGGCTCAGATTCTACAATGGTTGCTGCTAAAGGTACTAACTTAAAAATTGATCAAACCGCAGGCACAGCTACAACTGGTGGTGCTACGGGTACGGTTAACGATGCTACAGTTACCGTGAGTGATGGTAGCAAATTAACGTACAAAGGATTTGAAGGAACAACATCTGTAGGTGGTGTGTCAGTTGGTGCTGCCGGTGCTGAAAGAAGAATTATGAATGTAGCAGCTGGGGAGATCTCAAAAACTTCAACTGATGCGATTAATGGTTCGCAACTATATGCTGTAGCCGAAAAATTAGGATTTGAAACGGTTAATTCAACTTATTTCCACGTTAATAACGGTACAAATATAAATACTGGAAATTCACAAACTAACTTAGGAAATATCACTGATGCAGCTGGGGCGACAGGAAACTTTGCTATAACTGCAGGGGTTAATACTCAAGCAACATTAGTCGATTCAATAGCAATCGGGCACGGAGCAAAAGTAATTCCAGATGGCGGCGTGGGTACTAACGGAATAGCAATAGGCACTAATGCTCGTTCTCATGTTATGACAAATGGAAATCATGAAGCTGCAATTACCTTTGGAAGAGAAAAAGATAAATTAGCGGGTGGAATAGCAATAGGGCAAGATACACATGCTCGAATTGGTAATGTTGAATTAGGACACAGAGATTACAGAGGCGAAATTGGAGATTTCAATTTAGCAGGAAAAGATAACTGGAATGTTGTAACAGGAGTAGGAACGACAGCGGTTGGGGATAACTCTTATGCTATGGGTAATTTCCAAAGTATCAGCGGTGCGTATAACGTAATTTCAAAATCTGAAGATAAACCGACAGCAAGTTGGGCAGGAAGTTTTCTCACAAGAGCTTTCAATAAACTTCATAATATGGCTGCAGCAAATCAAGCATTGGGGTCAACAATTAGTGGAACACTAAATAGTATTGAAGCTAGAGAAGATGACGCAATGGCTTATAGTTACTCAGGGTTAGTTTCAGCAATAGTTGGTACAGCTAACAGAATTAATAGAAGTAATGGAGCCTTAATATTTGGTGCAGGAAACGAGATTACTAATTCATATTTAGTGCCAAAAGGAACAGCCCCTACAAGTGGTGCTAATTCCATAAAAGAACTATCTGATACAATGAGAAAATATGCTCAAGATAATAGACTTGGTTCAGTTGGAATTGTAGGTGGTGGAAACACTGTAGACCACGCGATATTTACAAATATTATGGGGGTGGGAAACAAAATAACAGGTTCAAGTGAAGAAGTTGATAGTTTAAATAGTTCTTTTGGAAGAGCAACAGGAGCAAGTTCTATTTATAGTGCTTTCAACTCAATTAATGGGTATGAAAATATAGCTGAAAATGTAAGCTATGCAATGGTAAATGGGGCAAATAATGAGTTATCTTATGCAAGTAAAAATATTGTGTCAGGTAATAATCAAGTATTGAAAGGAACAGAAACAGATTTAGCAACTGGCAATGTCATCTTAGGATTTAATAAAACAAAAGATGCAGACGATATCAAAGAAAGTATAGATAACTCAATAGGAATTGGTAATGACACCAAATTAGGAGCAAATGAAGCAATAGCAATTGGTACAGGAGCTCAAGCAATTGGAGAAAAATCAATTTCTATAGGTACTGGAAATATTGTAAATGGAAACAGTGCAGGCGCATTTGGCGATCCAAGTATCGTAGATGGCACTGCTTCGTATACCTTTGGTAACGACAACGCAGTTGGCACAGGCTCTAAAAATGTTTCTGTGTTAGGTAACAATAACCAAGTTGGGGCAACCGCAACTTATGATGCAAACGGCAAATTAGATACAACAGCAGGCTTAACTGTAACCAAAGCTGTTGAAAACTCAAAAGTTATCGGTAATAACAACACAGTAACTGCAACAGATACAATGGTTGTGGGTAATAGAGTGAGCGCAACAGTAGACAAGTCTGTTTACTTAGGTTCAGACTCTACAATGATTGCTGCTAAAGGCGCTAACTTAAAAATTGATCAAACTGCAGGAACAACTACAACAGGCGGTGCTACAGGTACAGTGAATGATGCGACTGTTAGAGTGAGAGATAACGGCACATTAACTTATAGTGGCTTTGCAGGCACAACATCTGTTGGTGGTGTATCTGTTGGTGCGGCAGGTGCAGAACGCCGTATTATGAACGTGGCAGCTGGCGAAATTACCAAAACTTCAACCGATGCAATCAATGGCTCACAGTTATATGCTGTTATTGAAAGCATTCCTACCAATACCACTTTAAGTGTGGCTGATGGCACTGTGTCAAAAGAAGTCGATGTAATTACTGGTTATACTCCAGATGCAAATGGTGGAGATCCAGTACCTGTTACAGAGAAGAAAACATTCAATCCAGGTCAAGCTATTACACCTAATGCAATCGATGCAGCTAAATTTGTTAATGCAGGAGACTTAGCAACAGCAATCAATAATACTGGTTTCAATATTTATGAAGAAACTACGGCCGCGCATAAAGCTTTAGTTAATCCAGGTGATAAGGTTGTATTTGCGAAAGGAATTGGCACAACAGTATCTGTTTCAACAGAAACGGATAAAACAACTACGGTTAAATATAACGTTGCTGTAGATAATAAAACTACTGAAATCACTTACGTTGATAAAGATGGTAATACGGTTTACGCATCTCCAGATCCGCTAGACCCAACAAAAGTGATTTATACCACTGAACCAGATGGTAAAGGTACGGTTATCGATACAACAACGAACCCTGTTACTTCACAAGTTTCTGCAATTCTTCCTGAAGAAGGCGAGTCATCAGTAGGTGAAGATGGTAAAGCAGTTGCTGTACCAACAGAATTAACTAAAGCTTTAGCCGATGCAGAAAAAGCATTAGCAGCATTAGCAGAAGATGCAACGCCAGAAGCAAAAGCGGAAGCAGAGCTTAAAGTTACTGAAGCGAAAGATGCTATTGCGAATGCAGAGCGTTTAGAAGGTCAGAAAGTTGCGACTGTTGGCGATATTGTTGAAACCATTAACAATGTATTCTGGAAAGTAACATCAGATCTTGAAGGTGGTAAACGCGAAGGTAAAGATGCAACAGTAGAGAAAGTGAAAGCGGGCGATGCAGTAACTTTCAAAGCGGGTAAAAATATTGTCATCGAACAAGATGGTATGAACTTTACTTACAGCCTAACGGATAAACCAGAGGTTGAGAATATTACTATTGGTGGTAAAGCTGCTACAGCGACAGACCCTGCAGTTGCACCTATCACTATTGGTACAACAGAAGATGGCGATAATGTTATCTCTAACTTAAGTCCAAACTTACCGGTAACAACCAGTACGGGCGATAACATTACCAAAACGCAAGCAGCTCCAACTGATGCTGATATCAAAGCGATGGAAAATAATGCGGCGACTGTAGGCGATGTATTAAATGCAGGTTGGAACTTAAAAACCGAAGACAAAGGTGCCCTTGATTTTGTGAAACCTTATGACACAGTTCACTTTATCAATGGAGAAGGTACAAAAGTTGTTTCAAGCACAGACGGTACTGAAAGCAAAATTCAATATAACGTGAATGTGGATAACAAAACTACCGAAATCACTTATATTGATAAAGATGGTAATACGGTTTACGCATCTCCAGATCCGCAAGACCCAACAAAAGTGATTTATACCACTGAACCAGATGGTAAAGGTACGGTTATCGATACAAAAGCGAACCCAGTTACTTCACAAGTTTCTGCAATTCTTCCTGAAGAGGGCGAATCATCGGTAGGCGAAGATGGTAAAGCGGTTTCAGTACCAACAGAATTAACTAAAGCGTTAGTCGATGCAGAAAAAGCATTAGCAGCGTTACCAGAAGATGCAACGCCAGAAGAGAGAGCTGCTGCAGAGCTTAAAGTTACTGAAGCGAAAGATGCTGTTTCGAACGCAGAGCGTTTAGAAGGTCAAAAAGTGGCAACTGTCGGCGATATTGTTGAAACAATCAATAATGTGTTCTGGAAAGTGACATCAGACCTTGATGGCGGTACGCGTGAAGGCGATGCTGCAACAGTAGAGAAAGTGAAGGCAGGCGATACTGTAACTTTCAAAGCGGGTAAAAATATTACCATCGAACAAGATGGTATGAACTTTACTTATAGTTTAGCTAATTCCCCTGTATTTGAAAATATCACAATTGGTGGTAAACCAGCGTCAGGTACAGAGCCAGCGGTTGCACCAATTACTATTAATACAACTCCTGATGGTAAAAATGTTATTACCAATTTAACTACAACATTACCAGATGGTAAAGCTCCAATTGACGCAAATGGTGATCCATTAAAAGATGCCAGCGGTAATCCGATAACCTATGTTACTAACATTACTAAACCTGCTGATATTGTAACAACAAATGCGGCAACTTTAGGTGATGTATTAAATGCGGGCTGGAACTTACAAGAAAATAGTAAAGCTCGCGACTTTGTGAAAGCCTATGATGTTGTAAACTTCATTGATGGCAAGGGTACAACTGCAAATGTAACAGTGAAAGCTGATGGAACAATTGCAGATGTAACTTATCATGTAAATGTTGACAATAAAACAACACGTATTACAGCAAAAGCACCAAATGGTGATGAAATTTACCAAGCTGCTGATGGTAGTTGGAAAACTGTAAAAGGTGATTCGCCAATTACTTTAACTCCAGAAGAGTTAAATAAATTAGTAACCAAAGTATCTGCAGTATTACCAACATTCAATGGCAATACTACTACAGGCAATATTAATTTTGTTAACGGTAATACAACCACGATTACTACAACACCAGATGGTAACATTACTGTTGAAGTGAGAACTGCGAATACAACAGTAAACTCAATCAGTGGTAAGGCTGAAGTTGTGGATGCAGACAAAGATAAAATTGCGACTGTTGGTGATGTGGTTAAAACAATCAATAACGTAAGTTGGAATATTACCTCAGCTCTTGATGGCGGTACGCGTAAAGGTGAAAATGCAACAGTAGAGAAAGTGAAAGCGAGTGATACTGTGACTTTCAAAGCTGGTAAAAATATTATCATCGAACAAGATGGTATGAACTTTACTTACAGCCTAACGGATAAACCAGTGGTTGAAAATATTACTATTGGTGGTAAAGCTGCTACAGCGACAGTCCCTGCAGTTGGGCCTATTACTATCAGCACAACACCTGAAGGTAATAACGTTATCACTAACTTAACTACCACGTTGCCAGATGGTATTCCGACTCCATTGAAAGATGCAGATGGTAAACCAGTTGTTGATAAAAATGGTAATTCAGTTACAACAGTAACTAATATTACTAAACCTGCTAATATCGTAATAACTAATGCAGCAACCTTAGGCGATGTGCTAAATGCGGGTTGGAACTTACAACACAACGGCACAGCCGTTGATTTTGTAAAACCTTATGACACAGTAAACTTCGTTGCGAAAGATGGTGTTACCTTAACCAATAGCACAGATGGTTCAACAAGCATATTAACCTTCGCAATTGATAAGAGTGGTGCTGTAGATGCAGTTAAACCTGTTGATCCAAATGCGCCGGTAGATCCGAATGCACCAGTAACGCCAGATACGAATAAGCCAGGTCAAGTGGTACCTACTACAGGTAAAGGCGATTCATTGATGACTGCACAAGCTATCGCAAATGCGATCAATGCTTCAGGCTTTACACTGAAAACAAGTGCAAACGGCGGAGAGAAGATCTCTGGTAAAGATGAACTTATTAACCCAGGCGATGTGGTTGAAATGATTGCAGGTAAAAACTTAACCGTTAAACAAGATGAAGACGGTAAGATTACTTATGCAACAGCTGATGATGTTACATTTAATAGTACAACTATTGGTGGAACACCAACATCTGCAGATGGTAAACCATTAACAAAAGTGGGCGATAAATATTACACACCAGATCGGTTAAATGCTGATGGAACACCGAAAGATCCTGATGTAGCTTACACTGGCGATGTGAAAATTGAGAAACCTGTGACAATTGGCACAGATAAAGATGGTAATAATGTTATCGCTAACTTAACCACAACTTTACCAACGCCAACAACGACAACAGGAACAGGCGACACCGCTGTAACTAAACCGGCAACAGAGATGAAACCTGATTTATCAAATGTTGTAACGACTAACGCGGCAACCTTAGGCGATGTGCTAAATGCGGGTTGGAATTTACAAGAAAACGGTACAGGCAAAGACTTTGTTAAAGCTTATGATACAGTGAACTTTGTAAATGGCGTGGGTACAACAGCAAATGTGTCTGTGAATCCAGATGGTTCTGTTGCTAATGTCACTTTCAACGTAAATGTTGATGGTAAAACAACTAAGATCACTTATGTTGATGGTAGTGGTAACGCATTAACTGAAGTTGATGGTAAATACTATACAGCTGATCAGCTAGATGAAAATGGTAAGCCGAAGGCAGATGCTGTAGCAGCTAAACCAAGTGATGTTAAATCACAAATTACGGCTATTGGTTCAACAAGTGTGAATGGTAACGGTATTAATGGCGAAGCAAACTTCATTGATGGCGATACTACAACAGTGACCTCAACACCTGCAGGCATCAAAGTTGAAGTTAAAACAGGCGATACCAATGTGGGTAGTGATGGTAAAGCGGTTGCAATACCTGAAACATTAACTAACAAGTTAAAAGATGCTGAGAAAGCATTAGCTGATTTACCTGCAACTGCAACGGCAGAACAAAAAGCCGCAGCTGAGAAAGCTGTCGCTGATGCGAAAGATGCAATTGCGAAAGAAGGTAATAAAATTGCAACCGTTGGCGATATTGTTGAGACTATCAACAATGTAAGCTGGCATACCAACTCAACAACAGCAACAGGCGAAGCTGTAGATACTGCGATTAAAGCAGGAAGTGCAGTGAACTTTGAAGCGGGCAAAAATATGACCGTAACACAAAATGTTGTTAAAAATGCAGATGGTACTGTAACGGTAAGCTACACTTATGCAACGAAAGATGATGTAAGCTTCAACTCTGTTCAAGCGAAAGAAGGCGTAACTGTTGGCGAAGGCGATACTGCAACTACGATTAAATCAACACCGAAAGGTATTGAATTAACTAATAATGCAGGTGCTCCACAAACTATTAGTGGTGTAGCAGATGGGGATATTACGCCAAACAGCAATCAAGCTGTTAATGGTAACCAAATCTACAACCTAATTAATGTTGATGATGGTTCTGGCAGAAAACCAGCATACGATCCTAACCAAAAAGGTGTGACTTTTGTTGGTGGCACAGGTACGAAAGTTAGCATTAATGGTGGCAATATCGCTTACGATATTGATAATACAAACTTAACTGTATCTGATGGTAATGCGAAGAATCCTGATGGCTCAGTGGTTAATCAAGGTGCTGTAGTAGCGCCATCTGCAGAAGATGCAACAAAAGTTGTTAATGCAGGCGACCTAGCAAATGTGATTAATAATTCAGGCTGGAATGTTGATTCTAAAGCAGTTGGAACAGGTGTTATCAAAGATGGTTCAACATCGACACCAACAAAAGTAAGCCCGGGTAATACGGTAAATATCAACGCGGGTAACAATGTTGAAATTACTCGTAATGGACGCGACATCACAATTGCGACTTCAGCAACACCAGTATTTAATACTGTGAATGCGAATAATGTTGTAGCAAACAATGAGATTCGCGTGGCAAATGGTCCATCAATGAGTACAAGTGGTATTGATGCTGCAGGTACACGTATTACTAATGTGGCTAACGGCCGTAATGATGGCGATGCTGTGAATATGGGGCAATTAAAAGGCTCTGTAAATGCTATCAATAACAAGATGAATGCTCAGGATAAAGACTTACGTGCAGGTATTGCGGGAGCTGCTGCATTAGCCTTTATCCAACGCCCTGACCTTCCAGGAAAGAGCATTGTATCTCTTGGTACAGCAGGTTACCGAGGACAAAGTGCTATTGCAGTAGGTTATTCTCGTAATTCAGATAATAACAAAGTATCTATCAAATTAGGTGCTGGTCTGAATAGTCGTAAAGACGTAATCTACGGTGGTAGTGTTGGTTTCCAATGGTAATTTTAGATATGTAATCATATCCCCTTAATAATAAAACCCCTTCGATAGAAGGGGTTTTTTAGTTTGTGCATTGCACAAGTCTTTTTAAGGTTGAATAATCAAATTACAGTTATACACGTTTTGCTTTTTAGAAATGATTGGATCGCCAACGATAATAGTGAGTAGATGAGTACCAGCTGGGATTGCTGAAGATAAATTGATTGCATTTCGTTTAGCTTTTCCGGAATCTTTTAGTCCATTATCAAGCTGTAGTTGCCATAGAATTTGTCTTTTTTTAGTTGGATCTGAAAAAAATAGAGGAATGAATATAGGTCTATGAGCTTGGTAAGTTATGCTCGATGGTAATAATTTTTTTCCTTTTGTTACGTGATTGTGGGACGTCATATGTCCTCCTTATAGGGCGATAGGAGAATAAATATCTCACATTATAGCAGTGTTGTATAAAAAGTTTATCCCTTTACATTTTTTGCTTTGTGATTCTAAGCAGAATTGGATTTTTATGTGTAATGACATTCAAACTTTTCTCAATTTGATGTACAATCTTCACAATTTTTTCTAACAAATTTAGAATAATAGAGAACTATGGCAAAGAAACCTAAAGTGGCGTCGAATACGATTGCGTTAAACAAACGTGCACGTCACGAATATTTTATTGAAGATGATATTGAAGCGGGGCTAGAACTTCAAGGATGGGAAGTGAAAGCGTTGCGTGCGGGCAAAGCAAATATCGGTGATAGCTATGTGATTTTTAAAGAGGGGCAAGCGTATCTATTTGGTGCGATGATTACCCCATTAAATATGGCATCAACCCATATTGTTGCCGATCCAACTCGTACCCGTAAACTGTTATTAAACCGTCGTGAACTTGATTCGCTATTTGGTAAAGTAAACCGTGATGGTTTTACTGTGGTAGCTCTTTCGCTGTATTGGAAAAATGCGTGGGCGAAGGTAAAAATCGGTTTAGCGAAAGGTAAAAAATTACACGATAAGCGTGAAGATATTAAAGATCGTGAATGGCAAGTTGCAAAACAACGTATTATGAAGCATTCACAAAGATAGAATTGTAGATACTGTCTCTCA
>LEKJ01000015.1 GCA_029852775.1 Pasteurellaceae bacterium LFhippo2 | reverse complement strand
GATTCCGCCACTCGGGCAAATGGAGCGGGAAACGAGGCTCGAACTCGCGACCCCGACCTTGGCAAGGTCGTGCTCTACCAACTGAGCTATTCCCGCAAAAAACGCTACGTTTTTCAGTAGCGTTTCGATGTGGCGCATTTTAATGATTTGAATAATTATGTCAACGGTTTATTTTAAAAAATTTTCGCATTAGCTTAAAAATGGTGCTTATTGATAATTTTTTAGCAAAAACACGCAGTTTTTAAGCATATTTATTCAACCGTTATTTAATCCTTCAATCAACTCACTCACAAACTTCAATCGCTCAACAGAATCTGCAAGCGGTAAGTTAAAGCGGAATTTTTGCGGACCATCAAATTTATACACATTCTTATCTTTTTGAATCAGCTGTAAAAACTTCATCGGATCAGGCTGTGCCGTTGGTTTAAATTCCAAATAACCTCCGTTAATTCCTGCATCGACCTTCTTCAAACCAAGATCTTTGGCGATATGACGTAGTTGCGTGATCTGGAATAAATTTTTGGTTGCTTCTGGTAATAAACCAAAGCGATCAATTAACTCCACTTTTAGATCTTTCAATGCGTCATTGTTCTCTGCGCTGGCAATACGTTTATAGAACGATAAACGCATATTCACATCTGGTAGATAATCGTCAGGCAATAACGCAGGAACACGCAATTCAATCTCGACTTGCTGTTGGGTGATTTCATCTAAGGTCGGCTCACGTCCGTCTTGCAATGCTTTTACCGCACTTTCAAGTAAATCCATATAGAGCGAAAAGCCGATAGATTCAATCTGTCCGCTCTGCTCACTGCCTAATAACTCCCCTGCACCACGAATTTCTAAATCATGAGTCGCGAGTACAAAGCCTGCACCTAAGTTATCAATGGTACTCATTGCTTCTAAACGCTGTTGAGCATCTTTAGTGAGTGTTTTCGGGTGCGGCGTTAGCATATAGGCATAGGCTTGATGATGTGAACGTCCAACACGACCACGCAACTGATGAAGCTGTGCTAAGCCAAATTTATCCGCTCGTTCGATAATAATCGTATTTGCGGTCGGCACATCAATCCCTGTTTCAATAATGGTTGAGCAAACCAGTAAATTAAAACGCTGATGATAGAAATCCGACATGACACGCTCTAATTCGCGCTCACGCATTTGCCCGTGCCCAATCACAATCCGTGCTTCTGGCACAAGTTCTGCCAGCTGTTTTGCACAGTTTTCAATGGTTGCCACATCATTATGCAGATAATAAACCTGTCCGCCACGTAAGATTTCACGCAAAATGGCTTCCCTAATTACCGTATCATCACTTTGACGCACAAAGGTTTTGATCGATAAGCGGCGCGCAGGCGGGCTCGCGATAATCGACAAATCACGCATTCCATTTAATGCCATATTTAAGGTGCGTGGAATTGGCGTTGCAGTGAGCGTTAGAATATCGACATTCGCGCGTAATTGCTTGATACGCTCTTTTTGACGCACACCAAAACGGTGTTCTTCATCAATCACTAATAAGCCTAAATCACGGAATTTGACATCTTCTTGCAGTAATTTATGAGTCCCAACTAGAATATCGACTTTACCTTCTGCCGTGCGCTCTAAAATCTCTTTCTGCTCTTTGGCAGTTTTAAAACGGGATAATACTTCCACATGTACTGGCTGATTCGCAAAACGGTCTTTAAAGTTTTCGTAATGTTGTTGAGCAAGCAGAGTCGTTGGGGCAAGGATCGCCACTTGTTTTTGGTTCATCACCGCCAAGAAAGTCGCACGCATTGCCACTTCGGTTTTACCAAAGCCCACATCACCACACACCAAACGATCCATCGCTTTTGGCAAGCACATATCGCTGATAACAGCGTTGATCGCCATTTTCTGATCTTCGGTTTCTTCAAATGGGAAAGTCGCGCTAAATTGCATAAAGGCATCACGGTCATATTCAAATGTAAAGCCTGTTTGCGATTCCCTTTTCGCATAAACATCAAGCAATTCCGCCGCCACATCGCGAATTTTTTCTGCGGCTTTTTGGCGGGTTTTCGCCCATGCTTCACTGCCTAATTTATGCAATGGTGCGCTCTCATCTGCTCCGCCGATATAACGGCTGATAAGATGTAGTGAAGCCACTGGCACATAAAGTTTGGCATCATTGGCATAATTTAGCACAAGGTATTCAGCTTTGATTCCGCCTGTATCTAAGGTCATCAAACCGCCATAACGCCCCACTCCATTCTCTAAATGCACAACGGCCTGCCCGATTTTAAGCTCGGCAAGGTTACGAATAAGCGTATCAGGATTCACTGTTTTACGGCTTTTATCTCGACTACGGCTCTGTTGAACTTTTTCGCCCAATAAATCCGTTTCGCAAATTATTGCCAAGTTCTGACCGGTTGTATCTTCAAGAATAAAACCTTGATCCAGCGCGCCGATCATCAAGCTAAATTGCGATTCGATCTCGCTTAGTTTTTTGATCTGCTTTGGTTTAATCCCTGTTGGCGAAAGCAGATCTAATAAGGTCTCACGGCGACCTTCTGTTTCCACAGAGAAAAGAATATTGCCTTTAAATTTCTGACGGAATTGTTGGAAATGGATAAAAGGATCTTTACTGCCCGATTGAATCGCCACTTCAGGTAATGCAATCACATTCGCATTCTGTTTCGCAGCCGATTTACGTACTTTCTCATTAGTAAGAGTTAAACGTGGATAATTTTTTAACTGCTGATTAATTGCATCAATCCCAAACCATAAACGTTCAGGCATAAGTAACGGACGCATTGGATCGACACGGCGACTTTCGTAGCGTGTTAAAGTATCCTTTTGAAATTGTTCTGCTTTTTGCTGAATATCTGCATAAGTAATAAATAAGGTATTTTTTGGCAAATAATCGAAAAAGCTCGCCATCTCTTCAAAGAATAGCGGTTGCCAGTATTCGATCCCCGCATTTAAGATCCCTTTACTAACTTGCTGATAGATATGTTCAGGCTCACGGCGAATCTCGCCAAATACTTCCCTAAATTGCATTCGGAAAAATTCGATCCCTTTGCTATCTGTTGGGAACTCGTGGGCTGGCAGTAGATTAATTTCACTAATTTCAGTAATGGTACGCTGATTGTCCACATCAAAAGTGCGGATTGAGTCGATCTCATCATCAAAGAAATCTAAACGGTAAGGCGCTTCTGCACCCATTGGATAGAGATCTAATAAAGCACCACGCACCGCATATTCGCCATATTCCAATACTTGCTCAACAGCACGATAGCCTGCATTTTCAAGCTGTAAACGCAATTTCTCAATCGAAAATCTATCACCTTTTTTAATTAATAACACATTGTTTGATAAGTAACTCGGCGGACAAAGTTTCTGTAATAAGGTATTGATTGGCAACAGAAAAATCTGCTTATTGCCTTGTTGCAGTTGGAACAAAGCCGATAAACGCGCCGAGATAATATCTTGGTGTGGCGAGAAATTATCGTAAGGAAGAGTCTCCCAGTCTGGAAATAACTGAACAGATTGTTGAGTAAATTGTGCTAGGCTCTTTTCTAAGCGTAAAGCCGTGCGAGTATCAGGGGTTACCACCACACTCAAGCCATTAAACTGTTGGCAAGCTTCGGCTATCGCCAGCACATCAGAGTGTCCAACAAGATTGCCAAGTGTTTGGTGATCTTGTAGCTCACGGTTTATATCAGGTAAGGTAAATTGAAGTTTTGGGAATGTTTCTAAAGACATAGCAAGCGGTCTATTTTCCGATAAATTTTGCAAATAGGCGTAGTTTACTCGCCTTTGGTGTGATCTGCAAAAAATCGCTGTAATAGAAGCGCTTGTGGCTCTCTCTGCGAAAATTGCTAAACGCAATTTAGCAGAGAGAGAAACAGAACTCTTTATTCTGTCGGCTTCAAATACTCTTCTCGGTTTGGATCAACTTGCTTCGCTTTACGAATCATCGGCTCAACTGTTGAACCTTGCACAAGAATAGAGAACATAACCACCGAGTAAGTCATAACTAGAATAAGTTCCTTGACATCAATGCCATTCGCATAAGCCGTTTTAGCCGGAATTGACAGCGCCATTGCTAACGCTAAACCACCACGTAATCCGCCCCACGACATAATTTTTAATGTATAGGGGTTATAAGTACGGAATTGCTGCATCGCTTTAAATGGAATCCATAAACTAATGTAGCGTGACGCTAAACAAACAGGGATTGCTACAATCATTAACACAATGCCATAAACATTAAAATCAACCAATAAAATCGCAAAACCAATTAGGAAGAACAACAACGAGTTAAGGAAGTGATCAATCATCTCCCAAAAGTGATCTAAATAACGTTGGCTCTGCTCAGAAAAACCTGAGCGACGAGTCCAGTTGCCAATCATAATCCCCGCAACCACCATAGCTAATGCACCTGAAACGTGTAATACACTGTTAGCAAGCATAAAACCGGCGGTTGGAATTGTGAGTGTAAGAAGAATCTCCATACTACCGTCATCTGTGGATGAGATCAGAATATGTGCAATAAATCCAAACACAAAGCCAACTAAAATACCGCCAATCGCCTCGTGAAGGAATAATCCCATAATGCCTGAGAATGTTGCTTCTTGGCCGCCAAAAGCAACCGCAAAAACGGTTAAGAAAATAACTAAGCCAACACCATCATTAAATAGAGATTCACCTTCTACTTGCATTGATAAACGCTTTGGCGCACGGAGATTCTTGATGATAGCCAATACCGCAATAGGGTCAGTTGGAGAAATTAAAGCACCAAAAACGATACAGTAAATTAAATCAATTTGTAGCCCGATTAAGTGGCCTGCGGCATAAATTAGTACGCCAATAATGAGTGTTGAGGCTAAAGTTGAGAACAGAGCAAAAACGGTAATTTCCCATTTTTGATCTTTAAGAACGGGAAGTTTAATACCAAGAGAACCGGCAAAAAGCAGAAAGCCTAGAATCCCGTTTAATAGGAAGCTTTTGAAGTCAACTTGTTCCATAACTTCTTTAGCAATACTATCTAGACTGAACCAGCCTAAAGAACCTAAAAATAGAAGTAATAGAGAGCCAACCATTGCTGCAGCGGTAATCGCGATTGTGGATTGGACTTTATCGCTGATTTTATGCGTGATAAAACCCAGTAAGATAGAAAGTGCTGATAAGAAGCAGATATATGTGTAAATACCCATTCGGTATTCCTTACAAAGAGAGTTTGAATAGACGTAAATTAAAGCAAATTTTGAACAAAATTGCAAAGTGGATTTATATGCTTGTTCTCCCAGCCTGAAACGCCTGAGCGGAACTTCACAGCACAATCTGATAACATCTCATATTTTTGCTAAATTTCACCAACTTTTACCCGCTTACGGTGAAAATGCTTTGAATAGGAATATTGGCTTGCCAACATTCTAACAGGCGGGCTCAAGTATTAAGACAGGCTAAAATTGCATTCAGTAATTTTATCTAGATAGAAGAAAAGCTACCTTCCCCACATATCTGCCGTCAGTTTATGCCCAAAATGACTTTCAATTAAACGTGCAGTAATGCTGTGTTGGGGATTAAGTAGCACTTCTTTAGTAGGGCCATATTCCACAACTTCGCCATTTTCCATCACTAAAATTTTATCCGCTAAATGTTTAATTAAACCTAGATTCTGACCAATATAAATATAACTCAACCCTAAACGCTGCTGAAGATTCAACATTAAATTAGTAAGTTGGCTCTTTAGTGAAAAGTCCAAATTACTCAAAGTATCATCCACAATAATAATCTCAGGATTTAAAATTAGCGTTCTAGCCAAAGCAATTCGCTGCTTTTGACTACTAGACGCATCTTTAATATGAATTAGCGCATCTTCAGGATACATCCCTACTAGCTTTAGTGTTTTAAAGATACGTTCATTACGCTTTTCTTCAGGCAGATTTGTTGCTAAATTTAATGGTGAATCTAAGATCTGCCCAATATTATAATTTGGGTCAAAAGCATCGTTTGGATCTTGGAAAATCATACGGATCTTTTTGGCTCGATAAGCATAATCACCAAATTCTAGTTCGTGTTCACCTAAAAACATTTTGCCTGACGTCGGTTCAGTGATACCAATCAACATTTTCGCTAAAGTCGATTTTCCTGCACCATTAGCCCCAATAATCGCCAAAGTTTCTTGGTGATTTAAAGTAAATGATACATTTTTCACAGCATAGAAATCTTGCTTATGAAATAAGCTTGTGCGTTCAACAAATCGTTTACTAAGAGATTGAACATCAAGAAGTGGAAGAGCCATAAAACACCTAAAAATAAGTATAAAAAAACCGAGCCTAAGCTCGGTTCTTCAAATTCTGAAATTAGCGACGTAAACCTAAACGTGCGATAGTTTCTGAATATTTAGCAAGATCAGTACGTTTTAAGTAGTCTAATAATTTACGACGACGTGAAACCATACGTAATAAACCGCGACGACCGTGGTGATCTTTTTTGTGCTCCGCAAAGTGACCTTGTAAGTGGTTGATTTGTGCAGTTAAAAGTGCGATTTGCACTTCTGAAGAACCAGTGTCTTTTGCATCACGACCAAATTCAGCAACGATTGCAGCTTTTTTTTCTGTACTTAGAGACATTTTTTACTCCAAAAAGTAGTTAAGTTTAAATTCATCAATAGCCGATCTCTAACTCAGCTATGACAGGAAGTTGTGTATTCTAAAGACTATCAAATTAAAGTCAATCCTTTCAGATAAATTTTATGTCTCAGCCATCTTTCTGCCTAAAACTCTTTAGCAGCAATTTGTACAATAGTTACAAAACACTGATTTTATCTCGCCATTCTCTCCGCCATTTGAATACTCTGAATAATTGCTCGGCGGTCGATAGACTGGTTACCGCTATCCAAAGCGGACTGCCAGCGATCTATTGCCTGTTTATAATCATTCTTTAAAAAGGCTTCAGACGCTAAAATCAATAGACTCGCACTCTCTTTCGGATCTTTGCTTAGAGCATCATTAATCCACTCTTTTGCTTGCTCGGTTAAATGCTGTTTATGTTGATAATAATCTACCGTTGCCATTGCGCCTAAAATGGCAGGGGTTTTGCCTAACACCGTTTGCGCATTGGTAAAACAGATTAGTGCCGATTTAAAATCATTATTTAATGAATAAGCCTGCCCAAGCTCAAACCACACTTCGCCATTATTAGGGTTTTGGCGCAGATGATTTTGTAAAGTTTCGATATAACGATTATTACGTTCAATGCTATTGAGCTCGGCATTTTGTTGCTGAAACTGGTTAAAGGCTTGCTGACCTTGTTGCACTTGTTGATAGCGCCCTGTCTGCCAATAGAAAATTCCACTCACAACAAATACAATAAATAGTCCAAATAATACCAATACAACCGGTCTAGTTTTTGAATTTTTTTGCAAATCCGTTTGTGATATAAGAGATTGCTCAAATTGATGACGCTGTTCGATTTCTGCGATTAATTGCTGTTTATCACCGTCAGGATAATGCTCGGCAAATTGTAGCGATTGTTGATAGTGTTGTTGGTTTAATTGATTACGGTTGTTCATTATTTATTTTTCCAATATTCTGCTGGCGCGAGCGTCTCGCTCGTGCCTTGACTATTTGAAATCAGGCACGAGCGAGACGCTCGCGCCAGCATCAAAATAAATTTATTTCCTACGTAAGACTCTCCAACCAATAGCCCCTAACAATAACGCTAACAATCCAAACGGCGCGCCCCAGAGTAACCAAGTATTCGCATTCACTGGCGGTTTGTAATTAACAAAATCACCAAAACGGTTGGTCATAATCTCGATAATTTGTTGGTTGCTTTTGCCTTGATTAACCATTTCATACACTTCTAAACGAAGCTGATAAGCCTGTGTTGCATTCGATTCCACAAGGTTCTGATTTTGACACTGCGGACAACGTAAAGAACGCGCTAAATTTACCGCGCGGATTCGCTCTGCATCAGAATGAAATTCAAAGGTATCAACCATTTCCGCTGTGGCAATGGTTGAAAAACAAAATAGAATTAGTAACAAATATTTTTTCATTAAACATCTCTTTCGGACACGCGCAACGTGTCCCAATATTCCTTTCTTAGAATAATGCTAAAATGTAGGGGCGTACTGCGTACGCCCGCGGGCGTGTGCAACACGCCCCTACAATAATATTACACATTTATTCTTTTCTTAACTCTTCCAACTTCGGTAAAAAATCTTTGGCAAAATCAGGATTATAACCTTTCTGCTGATAACGAATTACACCCTTTTTATCAATCAAATAACTGGATGGTGCAGAGCTCACTTTTAAGGTTTGAATTAAAAAACCACGCTGATAATCATCAATGCTAAACACAAAAGGATCGCCCCATTTTTGTAAGGCTTCGAGAGCATTATCAGGACGGTCTGAATAAGTTAGCCCAACAATTTGCACGCCCTGTTTTTGAAGTTCAAGCAAAATCGGAAACTCTTTGATACACCAAGTACACCAACTCGCCCACACATTTAAAATAAACGGCTCTTTGGGTAAACTGTTTTTGGTTAAAGTCGCGTGTGGATCAGTTAAATGGGGTAAGCTAAATTCTGGAAATGGCTTACCGCGCCAGTCTTCGCTTGGGGAAACTGAATCCGGATTTTTAAGTTGAACCACTAAAAAGGCAACTGCTACAAGTAATAGCGCTAAAGGCAAAAAAAGGAGTGTTTTTCTCATTGAGCTTTCCTTATAAAAACACCCTGTCCCAATATGAGAAACAGGGTGCGTCCATTATCTGATAGGGATTAACCTACCCACACAAATTTTGCAATAAAGAGTAATGAAACCACTGCCACTGGTGCATTCACTTCTTTATAACGACCAGTGCAGATTTTCATAATACAGTAGCTGATAAAACCAAATGCGATACCTTCAGTAATTGAGTAGGTAAATGGCATCATTGCGGTTGTAATAAATGCTGGAGTTGCTTCGGTTAAATCATCCCATTGTACTTCAATTAGGCTTGAAGCCATTAAGATCCCCACGAATACTAATGCCCCTGCGGTTGCATAAGCCGGCACAACAGCGGCTAATGGCGAGAAGAAGATCGTTAATAGGAATAATAGACCAACCACAACCGCAGTTAAACCTGTACGACCGCCCACAGAGATACCAGAACCGCTTTCGATATAGGTACTGATTGCCGATGTGCCCATATATGAACCTGCCATTGCACTTACGCTATCCACATATAACGCTTGTTTCATTTTCGGGAAACGGCCTTGTTTGTCCGCTAAACCTGCTTTGTCCGTTACCGCAATTAAGGTGCCTGATGAGTCGAATAGGTTTACCAACATAAACGAGAAGATAATGCCTAATAGAGCTGTATCTAATGCACCTGCAATATCAACTTGGCCAACAACAGCATCCAGACTTGGCGGAGTTGAAACAAAACCGTTGAATTTCACATCTGGGTCAAAGATTAATGCAAGGCTTGTTACCACTACGATTGAGATTAATACGCCCGAGTTAAAGCCTTTTGCCGCAAGAGCCACAATGATGAAGAAACCTAAAATACCCATTAACACTTTTGGATCGTGTAATTCGCCTAGCGCAACTAATGTTGCTGGATTTGCAACTACTAAGCCCATATTTTTAAAGCCGATTAATGCGATAAATAAGCCGATACCTGCACCGATACCCACACGTAAACCAAGTGGAATCGCTGACATAAACCAGTAACGAATTTGTAATACGGTTAAAACGAATAAACCTACCGAACCCAAGAAAATTGCGCCCATACCCGTTTGCCACGAGTAGCCAAGTTTCTGTACAACCACAAACGCAAAGAATGCGTTCAAGCCCATTGCTGGCGCAAGTGCGATAGGAAGGTTACTGAATAAGCCCATTGCGATAGTGCCGAAAGCAGCGATTAAACAAGTTGTAACGAAAACAACCTGCGTATCCATTCCTGCCACGCCTAAAATTGATGGGTTTACAAAAACGATATAGACCATAGTGAAAAATGTCGTGATCCCTGCCACGATTTCTGTTTTGACACTACTGCCTTTCTGACTAATTTGGAAAAATTTTTCTAACATTGTGTGCTCTTATATTGGTTAATAAAATTATTCAGCTTTTGTAGGGGCGTGTTGCACACGCCCGCGGGCGTACGCAGTACGCCCCTACAGAAAGGTTTTTCTAATATTCTAATACTTCCTGTAACAACTCTACCGCCAAGAACGCTAAACTAAAGCGCTGTTCATCGGCAACTGTCCAAAATTGTAGAGCATTTTCGTTTTTCGCTAATAACTGGCTAATTTGAAGACCATTCGACTCTTCATCTTCGCCATTCTTAACAGGAGTTACCACATCAGACTCATTGAATTGAATCCATTGCTGCTGTTTCCACTCTTCGCTTAATGCTTCTGCGTCTAACTGATATTCAGATTGAACACTCACCATCTGTGAAACGCCATAGAAAACAGGCACTTGCACCGAATGGAAGGTAACACTAGCGGTCAGATTTGGTAATACTTTTGCAAGTTGCAATTCAAATGCCTTTGAGAAAGGTAAGTTTGCTTCGTCTGCTTGCACATTCGCAGGCACTGCATCAAATGCCACACGCGCTTTATCGCTATCTAATGGAATACCGTTTAATAACTGCGCTGTTTGACCAGCAAGCTCACGCACTTTTTCATCGCCAAAATAGGCTGATGGCAGAAGTGAAGTAACAAAAACTTGGCTTAATGGTTGGTCTAATAAAGGCTTTAACGCTAGGGCTAATTGACTGATTTGTGGATTTGCAAGTGCAACGATATTGCGTTCGCGTAGGTTCGCAATCGCTTCATTATTTACACTTGGAACAACGACTGGCACATTACCGATTAATGAAGTAATGCCATATAGATCTAAAATGATACAACCTGCCTGAACTGCTTTAGCAAGTAATTCCGCATTTGCCATTTTACCTGCAAATAAAACGTGGCTAAATTGACTCCAGTCCACATCTTCAAGGGCAATTTGTTCTACGGCTTTTGGTCCGAAACGTAATGAATGTTCTTCGCCAAAACTTTCTAATTCAACTGCTGAAACTTTATCAATTTCAAGCTCACTTTGCTCTAATGCTTCGAGTAATTTCTCAGCTAGTAAGAAATCGGAAGCTATCGCTAAATGGATATTTGCCATTGTGACTCTCTCTTTAGAAATTAAAGGATGATTCTACTCTATTTCATCTATAAAAATAAGAGATCTTCATAATATATTTTTTGATTATTCCCCTATCATTATAATCGCATTAAATTCTCATTTAGCCTTTCCAAATGAGAATAGATTGTGTTAGAATTTGTGGCTCATTAGCGTCTCATTCTCATCTGT
The DNA here is from genome assembly GCA_029852775.1 of Pasteurellaceae bacterium LFhippo2. Classification (GTDB taxonomy): domain Bacteria; phylum Pseudomonadota; class Gammaproteobacteria; order Enterobacterales; family Pasteurellaceae. The sequence goes on along the minus strand of LEKJ01000015.1, from coordinate 70,053 downwards.
ATTTTTGAGAAAGACAATTTAGCAGTAACAAGCCCAAATATTATAAAAATGGCAAAACAAGATTCAGATTGCATAACGCTTGATCTGTTCGCAACAATGCCGAAAGTTGGGCGACCACGGACGAATCCGTTGAGCCGAGAACAACAACTTCGGATCAACAAACGTAATCAGCTAAAGCGTGATAAATCGTCAGGATTGAAACGCGTAGAACTGAAATTACACACGGATTTAGTCAACGCATTGGAACGAGAAGCCAAACAAAAAGGCCTTTCTCGCGGACAATTAATCGAATTGATTTTAAATGACTATATTGAAGCTGACATTGATGTAGACAACGCTGAAATATAGTTTAACTTTACACTTAGGATAACAAAAATGGCAGTAGTAGGTTTATTTTACGGTTCTGACACAGGTAACACCGAAAATATTTCAAAAATGATCCAAAAACAGCTTGGTTCAAACTTAGTTGATATTCGCGATATCGCAAAAAGCACAAAAGAAGATATTGAAGCGTACGATTTCTTATTATTCGGTATCCCAACTTGGTACTACGGCGAATCTCAAGCAGACTGGGATGATTTTATGCCAACTTTAAAAGAGATCGATTTCAACGGTAAAGTAATTGGTATCTTCGGCTGTGGTGACCAAGAAGACTACGCAGAATATTTCTGCGATGCAATGGGTACAGTGCGTGATGTAGTTGAACCTAACGGCGGTGTGCTTGTAGGTTTATGGCCGACAGAAGGTTATACTTTTGAAGCGTCACAAGCATTAGTCGATGATGATACATTCGTTGGTTTATGTATCGATGAAGATCGTCAGCCAGAATTAACCGAAGAGCGTGTTAACACTTGGTGTAAACAAATTTTTGATGAAATGTGCTTAGCCGAATTAGCTTAAGATATAAAGGAGAACGATATGTCTGAAGAAAACGTAGCTTTACTAAAAAAAGCTGGTTTAAAGGTAACGGAACCACGTTTAACTATTCTGGACTTAATGCAAACAACTCGCGATGAAATGCAACATTTCTCTGCGGAAGATATTTATAAATTATTGCTAGAGCGTCAATCAGAAATCGGTTTAGCAACAGTTTATCGTGTATTAAATCAATTCGAAGAAGTAGGTATTTTAATGCGCCATAACTTCGATACAAGTAAAGCCGTTTATGAGCTAAATTATGGCCAACAACACGACCATATTATCTGCACAGACTGCGGTAAAGTATTTGAATTTAAAGATTCTGAAATTGAGCGCCGTCAGCGTGAAATTAGTCAGAAACTAGGAATTCAATTAGAAAGCCGTAACCAATATCTTTATGGTAAATGTGGCAACATAAACCAGTGTGATGAGAAAAAGTAATTTTATCAACAAGTTACCGCATAAGTAGTTAAACAAGCGGTGCGTTTTGGCAAAAGTTTTGCAAAAGCGCACCGCTTACGTCTATCTAAAATCTGGAAAATATTAAACAAATGTCTGAAGAAAAGAGCCCAAATTCAGTCCCTGCGAAAGTTCGTCAGCCACGCAAAATATCGCCTTTCTGGTTATTACCGATAGTCGCTTTTGCTGTGGGTGCGTTACTATTTTTCCAAATTCTAAAAGAGCAAGGGGAAAAGATCACTATTCGCTTTGCCGAAGGGGACGGAATTACCGCAGGAAAAACCGTTATCCGTTATCAAGGTTTACAGATCGGCCAAGTTAAAAAAGTCTATTTTGTCAATGAGTTACGAGAAGTTGAAGTAGAAGCCGAAATTAATCCCGAAGCAAAATCAGTTCTCAAAGAAGGAACTAAATTCTGGTTGGTTAAACCGAGTGCTTCTTTGGCTGGGGTTTCTGGCCTAGATGCACTTGTTTCAGGTAACTATCTCACTTTATTGCCAACTGATGATCCTGAAGCCAAAAGTCAATATAGCTTTACCGCAGAAAGTGAGCCACCGGCTATTACTGTAACGGATGGCGATCTTTTGGTGAAATTAATTTCTGATGATCTAGGCTCAATCACTGTAGGCGCAAGCGTCTATTTCCGTAAAGTGCCTGTCGGAAATATTGCCGATTATCGTTTCACAACCGATCAGAAAAAACTCGAAATTGATGTCGTTATCGATAAAAAATATGCGCATTTTGTTAAACAAGACAGTCGATTCTGGAATATCAGCGGTATAAATATTAATGCGAATTTAGCAAGTGGCGTGAATATTTCCGTAGATAGTTTAGCTTCTGTGGTACAAGGCGCTATTGCTTTTGACTCTCCTGAAGACTCAACGGAAGCAGATCAAGGCCAGAAGTTTGATCTTTATGAAAATCTAAAATCGGCACAACGCGGTATTGAAGTACAGATTAACTTACCTATTATGCCGAATCTGAAAGTAAATGAAACGCCGGTTTATTATCAAAACATTCAAGTAGGTGTGCTTTCAGCTTTAACATCACCTAAAAATGATGATGGTACAGCTAAAAAAGGTGTATTACAAGGCACTTTATTAATCGATCCAAGTCAAGCGGATTTATTACGTAGCAATTCGGTGATTTTACTCAAAGAGCCAAAATTCAATTTGAATAAAGAGCAAATTAGCAAAATCAATGAGCTATTTCGTGGTATCTTTTTTGATATTGAAAAAGGCGATGGCGAACCGAGTTTAGCCTTCAATGTACAAAAAGAGACCGATTATTTATTAAGTCGCCCAAATATTTTGCCATTGACCTTTACCGCTCCACAGGCTTATGGGGTCGATCAAGGGCAAGGAATTTACTATAACGATGTACAAATCGGGGAAATTCTCAAACGTAATCTTAAATTGGACGGGGTAACCTTTGAAGGTATTATCTATCCCCCTTATGTGAATTTGGTTTCAGGCAATAGTAAATTTGTCGCTATCTCAAATTTGGATGTGCAAGTTGGTTTAGATGGTTTACGTGTTCAAGCGGGAGCGCCAAGTGACTGGCTAAAAGGCGGTATTCGTATTACCAATAGCAAACCAGAAGGCAAAGCAAAACGCGTTTATGATCTCTACAAAGATATGGATAGTGCCGAAGCGGGCATTACTTCCAATGAAAAGAAAGCAACCCTTAGCCTATCCGCCAAAGAGCTTTCAGGAATTGATAGAGGTGCTGTGGTGCTTTATCGTGATTTCCAAATCGGCGAAGTGTTGAAAGTAACACCGAAAAAAGAGAGTTTCGATGTTGAGCTCTTTATTGAACCGAAATACCGCCATTTAGTTGGAGAAACAAGTCGTTTCTGGATTGAACCTGCTGTTGCTGTTGATATTTCAACGCAAGGGGTCAGTGTTCAAGCTTCGCCATTAATGCGAACCCTTAAAGGCGCGATTAGCTTTGATAATAATGGCAAAAAAGGCAACAAAACCCTTTATGCAAGCAAAGAGAAAGCAACTTCAGGCAATACCTATTTAACCTTAATTGCCAAAGATGCATCAAAATTAAGCAAAGGGATGCCAATTAAATATATGGGCTTAACCATCGGTAAAGTGGAATCGTTACAGCTTGAAAATGCAAAAAAACAGGTGAGAGCGACCGCTTACATTGAAGGTCAATATTATGGCATTGTGGCAAAAGCAGGTAGTCAATTTAAAGCAGTTTCGCCAGAAATTGATACTACTGGTTTTAAAAATTTAGATGCCGCATTACAAAACTATATTAGCGTTGAAGCTGGCAGCGGTAAGGCTCAAAGCCAATTCCAACTGGCAGATACTTCAACAAATGCAATCCAATATGCAAATGGTTTCCCATTAATTATTGAAACAACCGATGCCAACGGCATTACGCCAGATGCGCCAGTGATGTATCGCGGTATGCAAGTCGGTATCGTGCAACGCTTAGGCTTAAGTGAATTAGGCGACCGCGTGCTGATTCATATTCGAATCAACAACCAATACAGCCATTTAGTGCGTAAAAATACCCAATTCTGGGCTTCTTCAGGCTATACGATGGATGTAAGCTTAAATGGTATCAGTATGAATTCGGGTACAATGTCGCAATTATTTAACGGGGGAATTACCTTCTCGACACCGTCAGGGCGTGTAGTTCAACCACAAGCAAGCGCAAATCAGCGCTTCCGTTTACAACGCAAAACCCCAGATGATGCCCCAATGTGGGATCAGGGGTATGCACAGTAATTTTATTTAACATTTCTCTCGCCGAAGGCGAGAGAAATTATTCAATTATAATGGAGTTTAAAAATGCCTTTATTAGATAGTTTTAAAGTAGATCACACAAAAATGAACGCGCCAGCGGTACGTGTTGCAAAAACAATGAGCACACCAAAGGGCGATACAATTACTGTGTTTGATTTACGTTTCTGCCGTCCGAATATCGATATTCTTTCACCACGCGGTATTCACACTATGGAACACCTTTTTGCAGGTTTTATGCGTGATCACCTAAACAGCGAAAATGTAGAAATTATTGATATTTCTCCGATGGGTTGCCGTACGGGTTTCTATATGTCATTAATCGGCGCGCCATCAGCACAAGAAGTGGCAGATGCGTGGAAAAAATCAATGGAAGACGCTTTAAACAAAGTGCCAGATGAATCAAAAATTCCAGAATTAAATGAATTACAATGCGGTTCTTATAAAGAACACTCGTTAGCAGATGCTCACGAAATTGCACGAAACGTACTAAAACAGCCGATTGGTATTAACCGAAATGAAGATTTAGCGTTAGATGAATCTTTATTAAATCAATAAGGAAGTCCCATAGCCCCCTTTTCCAAAGGGGGATTTTATTTATAGGAAAGCAAATAAATGTTTAATAAATTTTTTGGCTGGTTTGAAAGCCGTATCAATCCCTATCCTGACGATGACCCCGTAACACCGCGTTCCGGGGTTGTTCCTTTTATCTATGAAGCAACCAAAGGTATGCGCGTTTACCTACTACTGTTAGTTGGTTTAGTTGCACTTATCGGGATTATTGAAGGTATTTTATTCCAATATATGGGTGAATTAGTTGACTGGATTAATCGCTATAGCCCACAAGAACTTTGGCAAGAAAAAGGCGCGTCTATTATCTGGATGACGATTGTTGCGTTGCTAAGTGTGCTTTTTGTTTACTTAGGTAGCTCATTCCGTTTCCAAACATTACAAGGGGTGTTTCCAATGCGCTTGCGTTGGAACTTCCACCGTTTAATGCTTGGGCAAAGTATGGGGTTTTACCAAGATGAATTTGCAGGACGCGTTTCAGCAAAAGTGATGCAAACGGCTCTTGCGGTGCGTGATGTGATTATGACTTGTGCGGATATGTTGGTTTATACCATCGTCTATCTCACCACTACAAGTGTGATCTTAATCCAATTAGATGGTTGGTTATTCCTACCTTTTATTATTTGGATTGCAGTATTAGCCACGATTATCCGTATTTTTGTGCCTAAATTAGCAACAGCCGCGCAAGAGCAATCTGACGCCCGTAGCTTAATGACTGGACGTATTACTGATGCTTACTCAAATATTGCTACAGTGAAATTATTCTCACACGGCAATCGCGAATCTCGCTATGCAAAAGAGTCAATGGAAGAGTTTATGGTCACAGTGCATAAACAGATGCGCCTAGTAACCAAAATCGAAACCTTAACTTACTTTAATAGTATTGCGTTAATTACTTCAACGGCAGGTATTGGCTTATGGCTATGGGCAAATGGCAGTGTCACCGCAGGGGCGATTGCGACTTCAACAGCGCTAGCATTACGTATTAAAGGTTTATCGCAATGGATTATGTGGGAGTTTGCTCGCCTATTTGAAAATTTAGGTACTGTTCAAGATGGTATGGTAACCCTTTCAAAACCGCATACTGTTGTAGATAAAGCGGATGCAAAACCATTAGCTGTGAAAGAAGGCGAAATCAAATTTGAGCAAGTGGATTTTGCTTATGATCCGAAAAAACCATTACTGAAAAAATTTGATCTACATATTAAACCAGGGGAAAAAGTTGGTCTTGTAGGGCGAAGTGGTGCAGGTAAGTCCACACTCACAAACTTATTGCTACGTTTCTATGATGTACAAAGCGGTAAGATTGTGATTGATGGCCAAGATGTTACTGATATTACCCAAGAGAGCCTGCGCTCACAAATCGGTTTAGTAACACAGGATACTTCTCTACTTCACCGTTCAGTGCGTGATAACCTAATGTATGGTCGCCCACAAGCAACGGAAGAAGAGATGTTAAAAGCTGTTGAGCGTGCTGCGGCGGCTGAATTTATTCCAAACCTACAAGATGCAAAAGGCAGAACAGGCTTTGATGCTCACGTAGGCGAGCGCGGAGTGAAACTTTCGGGCGGTCAACGTCAGCGTATTGCTATTGCGCGTGTAATGTTAAAAGATGCGCCGATTCTACTTTTAGATGAAGCAACCAGTGCGCTCGACTCTGAAGTAGAAGTCGCAATTCAAGAGAATCTAACCGAATTAATGGAAGGTAAAACTGTTGTGGCTATTGCACACCGTTTATCGACCATTATGGCAATGGATCGCTTAATCGTATTAGATAAGGGCGAAATTGTCGAACAGGGTTCCCACGATGAATTGCTTGCTCAAAATGGTGTTTATGCCAAACTTTGGGCGCACCAAAGTGGCGGATTCTTAGCTGAAGAGTAATACAACCGGTCTATTTTGCTGAAAATTTTGCAAAAAACTTACGCAAATAGACCGCTTGTAAAATCCATTTTTATCTAAGCCGAAGTTTGCTAAACTTCGGTTTTATTATTTAACGAACGAGATAAATTATTTTGAAAGGTTTAGTCATCAGGCTAATGGCTGCTGTTGCACTGCTTTTATGGGCATGGGATATGATCTTCCCTTGGCAACAAACAATGCAAGCCGCAGAAAATCGCTATACACAAATTCAGCAACGTAAAATGTTGAAAGTAGGGATGATCAATCACCCACTGTTTTACTTTGTTGGGCCAAATGGTACGGCAGGGATTGAATATGATCTGTCAAAAGCCTTTGCCGATTATCTAGGTGTGAACCTAGAAGTACAAAGCTATGATAATAGTGAAGCTCTGTTTGAAGCACTAAGCCAGAATAAAATTGATATTGCCGCGGCGGGTCTGTTATTTCAGCCAGAACAAGCAGAAAAACACCAAATCGGGGCAAGCTACTACTCTGCTTCTTGGCAAGTGGTGTATAAAAAAGGGACTCAACGCCCTTACCGAATTGAAGATCTACAGAGCGAATTGGTTATTCCTGCGGGCTCTGCGGTCATTCCTATCTTGCAGAATCTTCAGCAGCGCCATCCAAATTTAACTTGGAAAGTCAGTGACCAATTCACTCAAGAAGAGCTATTACTACAGGTTGCCGATGGGCATATTCCTTATACTGTGGCGGTTTCTGTCGATGTTTCAGCGGTACAACATATCAAGCCGAATGTTGCAGTTGGATTTGATTTAACCGATGAAGAACCAGTGGTGTGGTACCTACAAAGTAGTGCCTATAGCGAGCTACAGGCTGCCATTTTGGAATTTATGCACCAAGCCAATGAAAGTGGCTTGATTGCTCGAATCGAAGAAAACTACTTTAACCATCTTGCGCGCTTTGACTATGTAGATACCCAAAGCTATCTAAAAGCTATTGAAACAGTTCTTCCAAAATATCAGAAATTATTTGAGAAGCACCGTGGCGATTTAGATTGGCAAATGTTGGCAGCTATTGCCTACCAAGAATCTCATTGGGATCCAACTGCAACGTCGCCAACGGGAGTGCGTGGCATGATGATGTTAACTCGTGACACCGCAGAGCGAATGAATGTTACCGACCGAATTAACCCAACTCAAAGTGTTAAAGCAGGCTCGGAATACTTACATTTATTGATGAATCAGCTGCCACAAACTATTGCACAAGAAGATCGTGTTTGGTTTGCATTAGCTGCCTACAATATGGGAATGGGGCACTTAATTGATGTGCGCCGTTTAACAAAACAACTTGGCGGCGATCCTGATAACTGGCTAGATGTGAAAAAAAATCTGCCATTGTTAGCTGAAAAGCGTTACTATACCAATCTCAAATATGGTTATGCTCGCGGTTTTGAAGCATTCCAATATGTTGAAAATATTCGCCGTTATTACAATAGTATTTTGAACCATTATCGAATCAAAGAGCAAGAAAGCTCAATTCAAGAACGGATTCAACAAGCTATGGATACGGAAAATAGCGTTGCTGATAAACAGGCCGAGCAAGCTAAGGAAGAACAGCCAAATCAGCCAGCGGCTTTAGTAGAACAAACAAAGCAGGCTGAAGCGGAAAAAGTAGAAAAAGCCGAGTCTAAAGATCAGCAGGAACAACAAGAAAAACAAAAACAGGATGAACCAAATGATCAGAAAACGCAGAATTAAACAGAGATTAAAACGGTTAAGCAGTAATAAAACCCGTCGCATTTTGCAAATTTACAAAATGAAACGTCGAATTGCCGCACGTCATCGCATCGGTTTTGTGATGCTAGGACAGCAGTGTTAATAGACTAACTTAGGTCGGGGATAAACCCGACCTATTTTTATGCGCGTAATTTACTGATTGCAAAACTTCCCATAAAACAGAGCGCTTGTATCAACACAATACAAGGTCCTGTTGCGGCATTAAAGTGAAAGCTAAGAAATACGCCCCAAAATGCACTAAAAATGGCGCTAACAACCGCAATCATCAACATTCGGTCAAAACGCTTGGCAAGCATATAGCCTGTAATTCCAGGGGTAATTAACATTGCTACTACTAAAATCACGCCTACCACTTGCATTGCGCTAATAATCACTAACGCTAGTAACACCAACAAGCTGTAGTGCAACACTTTGGTGTTTAGCCCTACAGTGCGCGCATGGCTTGGGTCAAAACAGTAGAGTAATAAATCTTTGCGTTTCAACAAGATATAGCTAAGTGCAACAGCGGAAATAATCAGTGATTGAATAAACTCATCATGGGTAATCCCAAGGATATTACCAAACAGAATATGCAACAGATGTTGGTTGGTATCGACTTTAACAAACATCACCAACCCTATCGCAAACATTCCTGAAAAGACAATCCCCATCACCGTATCTTCTTTAATTCGGCTATTTTCCTTGAGATAGCCGACTGCCACCGTGCAGAAAATCCCCGACACAAAAGCGCCTATCGCAAGGGGGATTGCCAGTAAGTGAGCAATAACTAAACCCGGCAATACTGCGTGCGAAATCGCATCGCCCATCAGCGACCAGCCTTTGAGCACCAAATAGCAAGAGAGCGTAGCACAGACAATGCCGACAATAATCCCAACAATCAGTGCATTTTGCATAAAAGGGTAAGCCAGTGGTTCAGCAAACCAATTCAATAGGTCATCCATTGCTTCCCCCTTGTTCGCAAGCGGTCAGTTTTAGGCAATTTTTTGCAAATTTGCGTGGAACTAAGCCATATTTAGGCGCAAACAAAAAGGCGAGTAAAAACAGCACAGTTTGTAGCGAGACAATAAATCCCCCCGTTGCACCATCAGCAAAATAGCTCAAATATGCCCCAATAGAACTGGTTAATCCGCCAAGTAACACGGAAATAATCAGCAAATGGCTAAATTTATCGGTGAGCAAATAGGCGGTTGCGCCCGGCGTTACTACCATGGCGATCACCAAAATAGCCCCAACACTCTGTAGTGCCGTGACAATGCAAGCGCTTAATAGTGAAAAGAACAAGATCTTGAGTTTTAACGGCGAGATACCGACAGATTTGGCTTGGATCTCATCAAAAAACACTAATAGCAGATCTTTCCAATAAATCAGCAGAAAAAATAGCGAAACGCCTAGAATAATCCAAACTTGGATAAGATCTTCGTCCGCAATACCAAGAATATTGCCTAAAACGATCGATTGCACATTTACTGCAGTAGGATTTAAGGAAATAATCAGCAAACCGAAGGCAAAGAAAGTGGTGAAGATAAAACCGATAATGGCATCTTCTTTTAGCTTAGTCAGCGATTTCACTGCAAGAATAGCAATAGTCGCTAATATGCCTGAAAAGAAAGCACCTACGGCATAAGGCAATGAAAGGGCATAAGCTATTGCGACACCGGGTACTACTGCGTGCGACAGCGCATCGCCAATTAGCGACCAGCCTTTTAGCATTAAGTAAGCCGATAAAAAAGCACAAACCGCCCCGATAGCACCGCTGACTACAATCGCTTTAAACATATAGTCGTAGCTAAAGGGCTCTAGTAGAAAATCTAACATTCAACCCCCTAGTTTTGCGTAGCTTGAGCAAAGGTTTGATAGCGCAATACGCCACCAAATACACGTTCAAGATTTTCAGGGGTAAAGGTTGAATGAATCGGACCGCTTGCCAGCACCGTGCGGTTGATCATCACCGCTTGGTCGCAAAAACTTGGTACAGAACCTAAGTTGTGAGTTGAAACCAAAATCAAATGCCCTTCATCACGCAACTGCTTAAGCAGATCCATAATCGCATTTTCGGTTTTCACATCCACGCCTGTAAAAGGTTCATCAAGCAGAATGACTCTGCTTTCTTGGGCAAGGGCGCGAGCTAAAAACACTCGCTTTTTCTGCCCACCAGAAAGCTCGCCGATTTGTCGATCTTGTAAATGGCTAATATTGACCCGCTCCATCGCCTGTAAAACCTTTTGTTTATCAATAGCTTTTGGAATACGGAGAAAGTTCATATAACCGTAGCGCCCTTGCATAATCACATCATAAACAGAAACCGGAAATTGCCAGTCCACTTCTTCACTTTGTGGTACATAGGCAATAAGATTCTGTTTTAGGGCTTGATTTACCGACAATCCGCACAATTCAATTGTGCCTTGCTGTGCCGAAATCAGCCCCATACTGCTTTTAAACAAAGTGGACTTACCGCTTCCATTTACGCCAAGAAGAGCGCAGATCGTTCCACCTTCAAGGGAAAATGAAACATTATGGATAGCGGTATGTCCATTGTTGTAGCGAACGGTTATATCCCTAACGATTAACGAATTTTGGGATTTGTTCACAGTAACACCTATTGCAAATTATTGATTAAAACCTTTTACAATAGTGCTTACTGTCACATTGAGTAGATCGATATAGGTTGGAACAGGGCCATCTTTAGCCGAAAGTGAATCCACATATAACACTCCGCCATAGTTCGCTTTGGTCTCTTTTGCGACCTGTTTTGCCGGTTTATCTGAAATCGTACTTTCACTAAATACCACAGGAATTTGGTGTTTACGCACTTGGTCGATCACTTTGCGGATCTGTTGTGGCGTGCCTTGTTCATCTTCATTAATTGCCCAAAGGTAGAGTTCTTTAAGATCGTAGTCTTTCGCAAGGTAGCTAAATGCGCCTTCACTAGTCACTAACCAACGTTGATTTTCGGGAATATTGGCTAAGCGTGCGCGCAGTGGCTCATCTAATGCGATGATTTTATCGGAATAGGCTTTAGCATTTTGATTATAGCTATCAGCATTGGTTGGATCGTATTTGACTAACGCTTGGCGGATATTTTCAATATAGATTAGCGCGTTTTTAGTGGACATCCACGCGTGTGGATTTGGATTGTCTTTATATGGACCTTCAGCGATTGGAAGTGGGGTAATACCTTCGGTTACGACAACAGCAGGTTTATCTTTGAGTTGTTGGAAGAAACGTTCGAACCACAGTTCTAAGTTCATTCCATTCCAAAGCACTAGATCTGCCGATTGTGCTTTAACAATATCTTGTGGGGTTGGTTGATAGTCGTGGATTTCCGCCCCTGGTTTGGTGATTGATTCCACTGTTGCTTTATCGCCCGCCACATTTTGGGCGATATCTTGAATCACAGTGAAGGTGGTTACCACTTTGAAGGGTTTTGCAGTGACTGTAGTTGCTAATAGAATTGTTGATAAAAGCGCGACAAGTTTTTTCATATGTACTCCTTAAAAAAATAATGGTCTTTCGCGCGGGCAATTCTACTCCTTTTTAAATGAATGTCAATTAAGAATCATTATCAGATAAAAAATTTACAATTTTAGCTAAATATCCTCTTTTCTAAAATGGCGCTGGCTTTTACTCTCTTCACGGCTCTCAATTAAGCGGTGATAATTTTCAAAACGAACCGCATCAATTTTGCCTTGTTCTACCGCTTCACGTAATGCACAACCAGGATCCTCTTTATGCTTACAGTCACGGAACTTACAAGTGCCTAGAATCCCATTAAATTCACGGTAACCATTAGTTATTTGATCCGCTTCTAAATGCCATAAGCCAAATTCACGGATTCCCGGAGAGTCGATCAGGTTACCGCCTTGTTTTAAGTGGTATAAACGAGATGCTGTTGTGGTATGTTGGCCTAAGCCTGATGTATCACTCACCGCCCCTGTTAAGGCATTGACTTCTGGTAACAACTGATTGATTAGGCTTGATTTACCTACCCCTGACTGACCAACAAAAATCGAAGTCCCCTTAGCTAAATAGCGGTGTAGCTCTTCCATATTCTCGCCCGTATCAGCAGATAGACAGAGAGTTTCATAGCCGATTTTCTCATAAATCGCTAATTCCTTCTGTACTTCTTCACGCTCTTCTGCACTTAATAGATCGATCTTATTTAGCACAATTAATGCTGGGATATTGGCAGTTTCACAAATCACTAAATAACGGTCGATAATATTAAGGGAGAGCTGTGGCAATACCGCAGAGACAATAATAATCTGATCGATATTGGATGCCATTACTTTAATGCCGTCATAGTAATCTGGACGCGTTAATTCATTTTTACGTGGATAAACTGCTTCAATGACACCGCTAATACCTTGTAACTGTTCGCTACCTTTACGCCAAGAAACTTGATCGCCAACAACAACATTTTTCAAAGTACGACGTAAATTACAACGGTAAATCTCACCGCTTGTAGTTTCGACATCCGCGTGTTTTGCATGACGGGTAACAATAATCCCTTGCTCTACTTCGCCTAGCATATCATCCTGCCATTCAAACTCTTTTTTGCTGATGCGTTTGTGATGATTAGATTGAATACGGCGTTGTTGGTTTTGGGTTAATCGACGTTTGCTCAAAATAGTTCTCGAATAAGTTGAATAGAAAAAATTGCGAAAAGGATACTACAAATAGCCAAAAACTAAAAATAGTAATAATGATTTATATGAATAAGTTCTAAATAGATTGAATTATTGAGAAATTAAGAAATTTAAAAGAGATGTTTAAATGAAATGGCGCACCCGAGAGGATTCGAACCTCTGACCGCTCGGTTCGTAGCCGAGTACTCTATCCAGCTGAGCTACGGGTGCGTTGTATTGAAAGTAAGTTTATTTAAATTATCAGCGACCATTTATTTCTGATAGATAAAAAATAAATGGCGCACCCGAGAGGATTCGAACCTCTGACCGCTCGGTTCGTAGCCGAGTACTCTATCCAGCTGAGCTACGGGTGCGTGATAAAGTAAATGGCGGTGAGAGAGGGATTCGAACCCTCGATGGAGCTTTTGAACCCCATACTCCCTTAGCAGGGGAGCGCCTTCAGCCTGCTCGGCCATCTCACCACTCACTGTGTCTGTGGGGCGCATAATACTAGATTCAGAAAATATGTCAAATTTTTTTTTGAAAAAATTAAACATTTGCCTACTAACCAAGCATTACGGCTATTTTTTACATTTTAAGATGATAAAATCTACATTTTTCATAGAGTTATAAAATACTCTATAAGAAAATTTAAATTACCAAACATATAAAAAAGCCTAGTAAGAATTACCTTACTAGGCTCAATATACTAATTTATTGAATTAATACATAAAAATTCGAACCGTCGCGTAGAACATTTAACGCAACAGCTGATGGCTTACCATCTAAAATCTTACGTAACTCACCAATATTTTCTATTGAATGGCGGTTCACACCAACAATTACATCGCCTTTTTTAAAGCCACGCGCTTCTGCAATTGATCCTTTTTCTACTTTGCTTACTTCAACGCCTTTTACACCTTTTGCATTATAGTTAGCAAATTCCGCGCCTTCTAAACTTGGCAATAATGCTTTTGCACTTGTTTTTGTTTGCTCATCAGATTGTAAAGTAACTTTGACGGTTTCTTCTTTTCCATCACGTAAATAAGTGACTTCAATCTCTTTACCTGCGCCAGTTGTAGCTACTTTCGCGCGTAATTCCGCAAAGCTACGAATTTTTTGACCATTTAACGCAGTAATTACATCTCCTGCTTTCAAACCAGCTTTTGACGCAGCTGAATCATTCATAACTTCACTGATAAAAGCACCTTGTTGCGTTTTAACATCAAACTCTTTTGCAAGATCCGCATTTAACTCACCACCTTTGATACCAAGTAAGCCACGTCTTACTTCACCAAATTCAATAATTTGTTGAACAAGGTTATTTGCCATATTACTTGGAATCGCAAAGGCAATACCCGCGTTACCGCCACTTGGTGAAAGAATTGCCGTATTGATACCAATTAATTCGCCTTGAAGATTAATTAATGGGCCACCAGAGTTACCACGGTTTACAGCCGCGTCCGTTTGAATGTAGTTTTCAAAGCCTTCATCTAAGTCACCAGTTGAACGCCCTAAAGCAGAAACGATCCCTGATGTCACTGTTTGACCTAAACCAAACGGATTACCAATTGCCACCGTAAAATCGCCAACACGTAATTTATCAGAATCTGCGATTTTGATTTCAACTAGATCTTTAGGATTTTCTAATTGAACCAAAGCCACATCAGACATAGGATCTGCACCAACTAATTTTGCTTTAAATTCACGACCATCTTCTAATTTAACGGTAATTTTATCTGCTTTATCAATTACGTGGTTATTTGTTACTACGTAGCCTTTTTCTGCATTAATGATAACGCCCGATCCTTCGCCACGAAATTCGCGTGGACCACTACGGCCGCCAAACATATCTGGGCCAAAGAAACGTTCAAATTCTTCTGGAACTGCTCGTGATTGACGAGATGATTCCGACTTTCCTTCTACTGCAATACTTACTACTGCAGGTTTTACTTTTTCAATCATTGGCGCAAGGCTTGGCACTGCTTGACCATCAACTGACGTTGGCAAATTTGCTTGTGCCATCATTGGTACTGACAACACACTTAATCCGAGAACTAAAGAAGTTAAAAGAGATTTCTTCATTAATTTTTTCATTGAGATTTATCCTTAATGTTGTATTTATTCATTGTTAGCAGACAATTACTTGTCCTTGCTCACTAAGACAGAAAAAAATTTTTTCAGTTCACCTATATTATTCACAAGTATAAAATTCAAACATTGGAGTAAAACTCCGTTATTCTCGTAAGAAACTTGTGATCCTTATCACATTTTTATATACATATTCACAAAAAAGCAACCTTTCCAATTTACTTTATTTACATTCACATCTAAAATACGCGCGCCTTTAGGCTAATTTATAGTTCTATTATTATCCCTCAAAACCTAGGATCTCATTATGTTGTGGTTTTTCTTCTGTGTTGCCGTACTTGTACTCGGTTACTTCGTGTATGGTAAAATTATCGAAAAGATCTTCGTGATCAACCCCAAGAAAACAACACCCGCTTATTCAATGAATGACGGTGTTGACTATATGCCAATGTCGAAAACTCGTATTTGGTTAATTCAATTATTAAATATCGCTGGAACAGGCCCAATCTTTGGTCCTATCCTTGGTGCGTTATATGGGCCAGTTGCAATGTTATGGATTGTAATCGGCTGTATCTTCGCAGGTGCGGTACACGACTACTTCTGTGGTATGTTAAGTGTGCGTAACGGCGGTGCGTCAATGCCAGCTTTAGCAGGTAAATATTTAGGTAGCCCAGTTAAAGCATTTATCAACGCAATGGCGGTAATTCTTCTTCTATTAGTAGGCGTTGTATTCGTAGCAAGCCCAGCTGCATTAATGAGTACAATCACTATGGATGTATTCGGTGCAGCTTCTGGCGCAATCTCATTAGATAATGCTGAAGAAATCACTGCAGCAGCAACCGAAGCAGCTCAAAGCTTAACAGTTTGGGGGATGGACAAACCAACGGTAATCGCTGTTTGGACAGGTATCATCTTCTGCTACTACATTTTGGCAACTCTACTTCCAATTGATAAAATCATCGGTCGTATCTACCCATTCTTCGGTGCATTGTTACTATTTATGTCTGTAGGTATGGTGTACGGTTTAATCTCGAGCCATTTAAGTGCAACTGACCCAATTGAGTTCTTCCGCACAGTTGATGGTATGAGTACAGAGAAGTTCTTCCAAAACTTCCAAGTGAAAGGTGATGTTCCAGTTTGGCCACTGCTATTCTTAACAATCTCTTGTGGTGCATTATCAGGTTTCCACGCAACACAAACCCCATTAATGGCTCGTTGTGCGCAAAATGAAAAAGAAGGTCGCTTTATTTTCTACGGCGCAATGATTACCGAAGGTGTAATTGCATTAGTTTGGTGTGCTGTAGGTTTAAGCTTCTACGAAAACCCACAAGCATTACAAGACGCTATCGCAGCAGGTTCACCATCTAAAGTTGTGTATGATTCATCAATGCACTTCTTAGGTTTCGTGGGTGGTATCTTCGCAATCTTAGGCGTGGTTGTATTACCAATTACATCAGGCGACACAGCATTCCGTGCAGCTCGTTTAATTATTGCTGAGTTCTTCAAAATGGAACAACGTACTCTAGTTAAACGTTTAGTGATTTGTATCCCATTATTTGTAATTGGTTTTATTGTATCGAAAGTTGACTTCAGTATCTTATGGCGTTACTTCACTTGGGCAAACCAAACCACAGCGATGGTAATGTTATGGACTGCGGCGGCATACTTATACCGTTACAATAAATTCCACTGGGTATGTACAATTCCAGCAATCTTTATCTCAGCAGTATGTTTCACGTTCTTAGCGTACAACAAAATCGGCTTCGGTTTAGATTACAAATTATCAGTTTACTTAGGCTTAGGTATCACAGCGGCATTAACAGTGATGTTCTTCACTATGTTAAAACCAATGGGTAAAGATGACCCTGATGCTTATGTAGATGATTCTCAAAAAGCGTAATAATCATATTTAGCTGGCGCGAGCGTCTCGCTCGTGCCATTTTTTTATCTATGAAATTCTTCGACACCCATACTCACTTAGATTATCTTTCCCAAGATTTAAACCTTTCTATTTCCCAACTTGTTGAACAATCTAAACAAGCCAATGTTGAACGTATTTTAGTTGTCGCTATTTTTGCAAAAAATTTCGATAAAGTGACCGGTTGTAGCCGTGTGGAACCAAATAATATCGTTTATGGATTAGGCCTACACCCACTTTATATCGCCGAACATCAACTCTCTGACTTAGATTTATTAGAAAAGCGATTAGCAGAAAAAGATCCATCTTGTACCGCTATTGCTGAAATTGGTTTAGAGAAGGCGGTAGAAAGTGTAGCTACTGCTGAAATGTGGAAAAAGCAGTGTGAATTTTTAGAAGCCCAATTAGCTTTTGCCAAGCGGTTTGATTTACCTGTTAATTTACATTCCCGTAAAAGTCATGATGCTCTTGCGCCTTTTTTAAGAAAAGCACAATTAGCTAAAACAGGCGTAGTACACGGCTTTGCTGGTAGTTATGAGCAAGCTAAACGCTTTGTCGATTTAGGTTATAAAATTGGAATTGGGGGAACTATTACTTACCAACGTGCAAATAAAACTCGCGAAGCCATTCGCAAGCTTCCATTGGAAAGTTTAATTTTAGAAACCGATGCCCCTGATATGCCGGCGTTTGGCTTTCAAGGCCAACCTAATCGCCCAGAACGACTCAATGTCAGCTTTCACTCACTTTGTGAATTACGAACAGAAAGCCCTGAATTAATCGCCGAAACGATTTGGCAAACTAGTGAGAAGTTGTTTTGGCTAAAAGACTAAAATTCTAACTGGATAGGTGCAATACCAAGTGCTTTAGCAATTTTTTCTTTAGTACTTTTACGCAAAGTTTGTGATTTTTCATATTTCGAATAAGCAGGTTGAGAAATGCCTAAACGTTTCGCAATCTCTTCTTGAGTAAAACCTAAATATTCTCGCCAAGCACGTAACGGCGAAATACCATTAATTAATACAGCACCAACTATTTCGTGTGGAACCGTAGGTTCTTCAATTTGCTTTGGTGTAGAAACTAATGATAAGTAGTAATCGTAGGGTAGAACCGCAACAAGCGGTAAACCATTCTGATCATTAACAATTTGCACATTAGCATTATGTAAATTAGTAGGTGTTGTCATCTCGTTTCTCCACTTTGTTGATTGTAATAATAATTGGGTTACCTTGCGTATCAATCTCAAAAATGACACGATAATTTCCAACTCTTAATCGATAATCTGAACGATTCTGTAACTTCTTAATATCAAGAAAACATCTTGGCCAATCTTTTAATTCGCTAATCGCATTATAAATTTTTGCTCGAATTTGCAAATTAGTTATTTTAGCAAGCCCTTTACGAGCTTTTTCAGTCCATTCAATTTTATTACTCATTTTACTCCCTTTTATATAACTTAACTATAACTTTATAATCTTTTTATGCTCTCGCTAACGTCCAAACTTGGATCTCTTTTACTCCTTGTTTAAGTAATTCAATACAAATCATATTCATCGTTGAACCAGTCGTCACCACATCATCGACAAGTGCAACACGTTGATAGTTTTTTATCGGCTGATAACAAAATGCCTTACGTAAATTATTCCGCCTTTCACTGGCCGTAAGCTCCTGCTGTGGGCGAGTAGCGCGAGTGCGTTGCAAACTTTGAGTATCTAGCGGAATCTGAAGCCATTCAGAAATGGGCTGAGCAATAAGCTCCGCTTGATTAAATCCCCTTTTCCACTGCCTTTGCCAAAACAGTGGAACAGGAATAATCACTTCGGGAAGTTTTAGCTGAAATTCTCGCTGAGCATTGCGAATTGCCAACAATAATAGACGGGCTAACATTCTATCTAGCCAGTAATTTTGCTGATATTTGAAACGATGAATCCACTCTGCAAGCGGTGCTTTATATTCTGAAATTTGCACAATTCGATGCCATTTAGGTTCATCTCGCAAACATTTACCACAGCCAAGTTGATAGTGAGTCAAAGCCGCTCCACAACAGCCACAATAAGGCTTTTGGCTAAGTAATCGGTAACACGAGCTACAAATGCCTTGCGATGCAATTGCCAATGGCTTATCACAATGACAACAACGAAATCCCCAAATATTCATATAGCCTCCTGTTTTTATTGAACTTTATCAATTTTTAGCCGATTAATTTGGACTATTTTTGTGATCTTCATCGAAAAACTGATAAAATTTTGCGACTTTTTAGATAAGGATTTACGATATGAATAAACCACAACATCCAGTAAAAATTGTCTTTTTCGATATTGATGAAACGCTCTACTAC
This sequence comes from Pasteurellaceae bacterium LFhippo2, assembly GCA_029852775.1. Lineage (GTDB taxonomy): Bacteria > Pseudomonadota > Gammaproteobacteria > Enterobacterales > Pasteurellaceae. Next base: position 50,713 of record LEKJ01000015.1, on the reverse strand, counting down.
AAAAAAGAGACACGTATTCCCGACTCCATTCCACAGCAAGTTCTCCCCGCTTTAAAAGCTAAAGGCATTATTCCAGCCATTGCTACAGGACGTACTTTTGGTGCTTTTCCTGATGCAATTAAACCACTGATGAACGAAGATGGCTTTGAACTCTTTGTCACCACAAATGGGCAATATAATCTGTATAAAGGCGAAGTCATCAGTCACTATTTTTTAAACAATGAACGAATCGAACGCGCATTATCAAAACTTAAAGCGTTGAATTTAGAGTATGCGCTTGTTACGCCTGAGCAAATTGCCGTATCTAAGGCAACGCCAGAAGTGGATGAAGCAATTCGCCCGATCAAAGCGGATTATATTGTCGATCCCGATCACCATCTAAAAAATGATGTGATTCAACTATTAGCCTTTTTCACTGTTGAGCAGGCTGAAGAAGTACTGGCAACGGGTATTTTAGAAGACGATTTTAAAGAAGTGCGCTGGCATAAATATTCAGTCGATCTGCTCAACAAACACAACTCTAAAGCAAAAGGGATTCAAGATGTGATGCACCATTTCGGCTATACCATTGATAATGCAATGGCATTTGGCGATGGCTTAAATGATTTAGAGATGTTAGAACATTCTGGATTTGGCGTAGCTATGGGCAATGCCGAAGATGAAGTAAAAGCCGTTGCAGACTATGTGACCTTGCCTATTGAGCAAGATGGAATTTTAGATGCATTACAAAAATTGGGTGTAATTTAGATTGAATTACCGCTAAATAAAGATAAACTATTCTCATTTATAAATACATTATCTTTAATGCCATAACTCTTATGAAAAATAAACTTTTAATTTCAACGCTTTCAGTTGCGCTTTCTGCTATCGCTGTTGCGAGCGATACGCAGAAAGTTGCAGATCGCTTAAACGATCAACGTGTTCAGACTGAAAATACAGTGACACGCCCAATATCTCAAAATCAGCTACCATCGCAACAAGAAAAAGCGCCACAGCAAAATGCAAAGAGCATATCGATCTCAAAAGAAGAATTAGCAAAGCAGCCAGATCTAGTGGTTCGTGCACTAATTCCTGCTGTGATGCAAGGGAATATGGATAATGTGGAACTACTCTATCCGATATATCAGCAAATCCCAACACAATTTCAAGATCCGATTTTAACCCAATGGGCACAAGCAATTCTTGCTAAACAGCAAAGAGATTACTCAAAATCGGTGTCTTTATACCGCCAAATTCTTGCGCAAGATAATAATATCATTCCTGTGCGTTTACAGCTTGCAACGGTTTTATTTGAAAATAATGAGCTTGTTGCAGCAGAAGATCAATTCCAAAAATTACGCGCGGATAATATTGCCCCCGAAGTAAATAGAATTATCGATCAATATATTCAAGCAATTAATCAACGGGATCGTTGGAGCTTTGGTGGTGGTTTAACTTATCTAAAAGATCCTAATATTAATAACGCCCCAAAAACAGGTACACAATATGGCAACTGGATAGCGCCAAAACGTGAATCTGCAGAAGGTATTGGCTTTAATTTGAATATTGGTAAGAAATGGTCTTGGGGCAATGGTTTTTACAATGAACTTCGCTTAAATGGTAACGGTAAATATTACTGGGACAACAAAAAATATAATGAAGTAACAGGGCGAGCAAGTGTTGGCTTAGGCTTCCAAAATGCAAAATATGGCATTGCACTACTGCCATTTATGGAACAGACGTTCTATGCGGGTGGCTCTAATCAAAGCGATACTCTAAAACGTTTCTCAAAAGTAGGCGGCACTAGCCTTGAAGCACACTATTGGATTAATCCACAATGGCAACTTAATGCTAACTATGAATATGGCGAACAGCGCTATGCGACTCGTAAGCATTTAAATGGTAACTATCATTTCGCTTCCGCTGGAGTAACCTATCTTGCTAATGCTAAGCAGTACTGGTTTGCGAATGTTAACTACAACCGCACTTCAACACGCGATAAAGATGATAGCTTCTGGCGTCGTGGAATTAATCTTGGTTGGGGGCAAGAATGGGGGAAAGGGCTTTCTACTCGCTTATCAGTAAACTTAGCTCAGAAGCAATATAAAGCGCCTATGCCAATTTTTGGTATTACGCAACGTAACCGTGAGCTTGGATTACAAGCTTCTGTCTGGCATAGAGCAGTACACTATTTGGGTATAACTCCACGTTTAACCTATAATTTTACACGCACTCGTAGCAATCACTCTTTCTATAGCTACGATAAGCACCGCGTCTTTTTAGATTTCAGTAAACAATTCTAAATAAAAGAACAACCGGTCTGATTTTGGAAATAATTTGCAAATTATTCTAAAAATCAGACCGGTTGTACTTGATTCAACTAAAGCAACATCTTCACAATCTTATCTAACTTCACTCGCCCAAATTTCTTCAATAATTTTTGGACTTGCGCAGGATAATCTTGTAGCTGCTCTAAATCACTATAATGGGAAAGCACTTTGGTATTTGTGCGGATTATCCCTAATTCTTGCTCTGCCCTTGCGGTTAACTCGCCTTTTGGATCCGATAATAACACCGCATTCTCAGCGTCTAATCCCCATGCTCGTGGATTTAGATTATTACCCGTCAATAAAATATAACGGCTATCAATCCATACACCTTTAAGATGATAAGTGTTATCGCCATCTTTCCATAAACGAACGGTTAACTGCCCATTTTGAATATAGTGATCAAAACGTTTCGCAAAAGCACGTAGGTTTTTTTCATAGAGATAAGGCAGCGCTGATGCCATTGAGAATTTCTCTTCAGGCGGTGTGTAAAAATCATTTGCGGTTTTATCGCCGACAATGATCTCAATCTGTCTGCCATTATCTAATAACCACGAAATACGATTAATCAATGAACGCGGTAAATTAAAATAAGGCGTACAAATCGTTAATTTCTGTTTAACCTTGTAAAACAGCGCTTCAATCGTTTTATTAAGCTTATTCTTACGGCCTAAACCAACCAATGGCGATGCCATTAATTGCATTTCATTCAAAGCTTGTCCGCTAAATGCAAAGCTCTGTTGACTTAAACTTTTACGGAACATTTTAATCGCAGGACGAATCTCAGCCGTTTTTGGTCGATGACCTTTATCTAAACGAGAAACCGCTGCATCTGGCAAAATATGGTGTTGGATAAACTCAACAAAAGTATTCGCTAAAGTCGCATTCTCAATTTGATGATAACGGTCGTAACGATAACGATCTTTTTGGTGTAGATAAACGTTATTGATACTTGCACCGCTATACAGCAAAGTATCATCAAAAATAAAGCCTTTTAAATGCAGTACACCAAATAGCTCTCGACTATTAATCGGCACCCCAAAGAAGGCAATATCCTTTTCCGGCGGTAACGCATATTTATTGCGAACATCCGCATACCAGTCAGCGTTTGAACGAGATGTCTCTTCGCCAATTCGCCCACGTTGAGCACGGTGCCAATCGACAAGGATTTTAATATCTAACTCTGGTCGAGCAATTTTTGCTTGATAAAGTGCATCTAAAATTTCCTGCCCAGCTTCATCTTGCTCAAAATAGAGGGCTGTCAGATAAATTCGAGATTGTGCCTGTGCAATCAATTCTAGAATGCGAGTTTTAAACTCTGCACTTGAGCCTAAGAAATTCACTTTATCCGCTTGTTGAGGGATAAAAGTGAGTTTTTCTAATTGGCGTTTTGCACGGGTTTGTTTATTTAGAATAAGCATTCTCTGCTCCGTCGTTTGTACCACGCACTTCGTACGTGGTTACGCATAGTGTCGCTACTTTGTAGCGAACTAGCAAACTAACTAGAGTGCAAAGCACTCACACAATGCGTAACCCCGTACGTCAGTACGGGGCTTAAAACTACGCGAAGTTACGCTTCTCGCCTTCGCCCGCAACATTCTCCACACAACGACCACAAACTGCTTCGTGACCTGCATGTGAACCAACATCTGTTGCATAATGCCAGCAACGTGGGCATTTTTCACCTTCTGCACGTTCCACTTTCACCGCTAAACCTGCTAACTCACCTTCTGCAACATCTGCTTCTGAAAGTGGTTTAACAACCGCTTGTGATGTGATTAATACGAAACGTAATTCATTGCCTAATTGCTCTAATAACGGACGAATATCATCATTCGCATAAACCGTTACCTTAGCTTCTAAACCAGCACCGATTAACTTATCGTTACGCGCTTGTTCTAATACACGGTTTACTTCAGCGCGAACTTTTAATAGTTTTTGCCAGTAAGCATCGTCTAATTTATCGCTTTCACTTAAACCAAATAAGCCTTCATAGAACTCTTCAGTGAATACAAATTGTGAACGACCTTCAACTTGCGGTAAGTGGTTCCAAATTTCGTCAGCAGTGAACGAAAGGATTGGTGCAATCCAACGTACTAATGCTTCAGAAATATGCCATAACGCTGTTTGACAGCTACGGCGTGCAAGACTGTCCGCTTTCGTTGTATATTGACGGTCTTTGATAATATCTAAATAGAATGATCCCATTTCGATAGAGCAGAAACGCATTAAACGTTGTACTACCGTGTGGAATTGGTAGTTATCGTAAGCGTCTTTGATCTCATTTTGCGCATCGTTAGCACAGCTTACTGCCCAACGGTCTAAGCTGATCATCTCTTCTGGTTTCACTAAATCACGTTTAGGATCAAAACCGTTTAAGTTCGCTAATAAGAAACGAGCTGTGTTACGGATACGGCGGTATGTATCACCTGCACTGTTTAAGATATTGTGCGAAACTGCGATCTCACCAGTATAGTCTGTAGAAGCTACCCATAAACGTAAAATATCAGCACCGTTTTTGTTCCAAACTTCGCTAGGCACGATTACATTACCTAGTGATTTAGACATCTTACGGCCTTTCTCATCTACGGTGAAACCGTGCGTTAATACTTGTTTGTAAGGTGCTTTTGCATCAGTTGCCGTTGAAAGCATTAATGAAGACATAAACCAACCACGGTGTTGGTCTGAACCTTCAAGGTACATATCAATCTCGTTACCGTTAAATTCAGCACGTTTTTGTACAACTGAAGCGTAAGTTGATCCTGAGTCAAACCATACGTCTAATGTATCTGGTAATTTGCGGTAAATTTTCGCATCTTCTTCACCTAATACTTCAACTGGATCAAGATCCCACCACGCTTGGATACCTGCTTTCTCAACACGTTGAGCCACTTCTTCTAAGATCTCTAATGTACGTGGATGTAGTTCATCTGTTTCATTGTGAACGAACATCGTCATCGGCACACCCCAAGTACGCTGACGTGAGATACACCAGTCTGGGCGGTTTGCAACCATTGTGTCGATACGAGCTTCACCCCAACTTGGGATCCAGCGTACTGATTTGATTTCGCTTAATGCTTGTTGGCGTAAACCTTGTGTTTCCATACCAATAAACCATTGCGGAGTTGCACGGAAGATAATTGGTGTTTTGTGACGCCAGCAGTGTGGATAGCTATGTTTAATGCGTTCTAATTTAAGTAATGCACCTGTTTCTTTTAATTTTTCTAAAACAAGGTCATTTGACTCAAATACGCCTTTACCTGCAAAGAATGGCGTTTCTGCTTTGAATTTACCATCATTTGCCACTAAGCCAGCCATTTCGATATTGTACTTACGTGAAACCACATAGTCGTCTTGACCGTGGTCTGGTGCAGTGTGTACTAAACCTGTACCACCATCAGTGGTAACGTGATCACCTAAAATAAATGGTACGCTGAAATCATAGAATGGGTGATTAAAACGTAATAATTCTAAATCTGCACCTGTTGCTGTACCTAATACTTCAACAGTTTCAACACCTGCTGCTTTTTGAGCGCCTTCCACTAATTCGGTCGCTAAAATTACACGCTCATCGCCGAATTGAACTAATTGATACTCTAAGTTCGCATTTAATGAAATTGCACGGTTAGATGGTAATGTCCAAGGGGTTGTTGTCCAGATCACAGCTGAAAGTGCGCCAGTACCTTTACCTTGTGCATTGAATTTTGCTTCAACTTCAGCTGTATCTACCGCAGAGAAACGCACATAGATAGATGGAGAAACTTTATCTTCGTACTCTACTTCTGCTTCCGCTAATGAAGAACCACAATCTAAACACCAGTGAACAGGTTTTGAGCCTTTGTATAAGTGCTTATTTGCGATTACTTTACCAAGAGTACGGATAATTTCAGCTTCAGTATCGAAGTTCATTGTTAGATATGGATTATCCCAATCACCTAAAATCCCCATACGGATAAAGTCCGCTTTTTGACCTTCAACCTGCTCTTTAGCATAGTCACGGCACGCTTGACGGAATTCCGCTGCTGAGATTTTCTCGTTAGGTTTGCCTACTATACCTTCAACTTTTAACTCGATCGGTAAACCGTGACAGTCCCAACCAGGCACATAAGGAGTGTCAAAACCTAAAGCGGTTTTTGACTTCATAATAATATCTTTTAAAATTTTATTAACGGCGTGACCTAAGTGAAGATTACCATTTGCATACGGAGGGCCATCATGAAGAATAAAGCTCTTCTTACCTTTCGACGCTTCACGTACTTTTTGGTATAAATTATTGTCATACCAGTTTTTTAACATCGCAGGTTCGCGTTTTGCAAGATCCCCACGCATCGGAAAGCCTGTTTCAGGCAAATTTAATGTGTTTTTGTAATCGACTGTCATATTTGTGTTCCAGTTAATAAAATTTAAAAATAACTATTTTGCTATCAACCAAATATTTGGAAATTATCCAAAATATTCGACCGCTTGTATTCGATCTTTCTCAATCTGTTCTTTAAGAGCTTCAAAGCTCTCAAACTTAATCTCTGAGCGAATTTTCTTTAAAAAACTCACTTCTATCGCTTGTCCGTAAATCGTTTCAGCAAAATCAAAAATATGTACTTCTAATAACGGTTTAGTACCATTAATTGTCGGACGATTGCCTACATTTGCGATACCGTTAAATTTGCCTTGTGGAGTTTCAACCTTAACGGCATAAACACCTTGGATAGGGTTTACTAAACGATTGAGCATAATATTTGCTGTAGGAAAACCAATTGTACGCCCTAGCTTATTGCCATGAGCAACACGCCCACGAATAGAATAAGGTTTACCAAGTAATTGTTCAGCCAACTCCAAATTATCTTGCTGTAATTCCTTACGAATTAATGAACTACTAATTCGATTTTGCCCTAAACAGTGGCTATGGCTATTTTCAACAGTGAAATTAAATTGCTTACCCGCTTGTTGTAAGGTTTCAAAATTTCCCGAACGCTTTACACCAAAATGGAAATCATCGCCAACGCTTAGATATTTCACTTTGAGTTGTTCAACTAACAGATTTTGAATAAATTGCTCTGGATTCTGTTCTGCAAAAGCTTGATTGAAACGAATACAAAGCAAATAATCCACGCCCGTTTTAGCAAGATAATGAAACTTATCACGCAGACGCATTAAGCGCGCAGGAGCTATCTGATTTGTTTGCTTTTTTGCAAAAAACTCACGAGGTTGCGGTTCAAAGATCATCACAACTGACGGCATATCAAACTCCGCAGATTTCTCACACAGACGATTTAAGATCTGCTGATGACCTAAATGAACGCCATCAAAATTGCCGATAGTCAGCACACAGCCAGACTCTAAATCGGATTTAGTTGTGAGATTATGAACACCGCGAATTAACTGCATAAGGGTAAGGTTTTCTAGTATTTTCAAGCAAAAAATTATGCCCGATTATACGAGAAATAGAGAGATAATAAAAGGGAAATAAAATGTGGAGCCGCGTATAAATAAGGGATCAACATTATATAGGAGACACATAAGCGTACCACCTAACTTAATGTATTCCTATACGGTGCGTTTTCACGCACATTACATAAAATTGGTGAAAATAAAAACACAAGCGCTCAGGTAGCACAAAAACTTTGCAAAATAGCAAATAACTAAAATTGGTTTGAAATTTTAAATGGAATATAAAGAAAGTGGTGGGCGATACCGGTCTCGAACCAGTGACCCCCTCCTTGTAAGGGAGGTGCTCTCCCAACTGAGCTAATCGCCCTTCATAGATATGAAGTTTATGATTTTAGTCTTAAGTGGTGGGCGATACCGGTCTCGAACCAGTGACCCCCTCCTTGTAAGGGAGGTGCTCTCCCAACTGAGCTAATCGCCCACTTGAGACTTAAAATCAAAGGGTATTAAGTTTTGGACTTAAACTAAGAGTGGTGGGCGATACCGGTCTCGAACCAGTGACCCCCTCCTTGTAAGGGAGGTGCTCTCCCAACTGAGCTAATCGCCCACGTTAGTTTAAGCATTAACGACGAACTTCTTTTTGTTTTCACAAAGTTGAAGTGGTGGGCGATACCGGTCTCGAACCAGTGACCCCCTCCTTGTAAGGGAGGTGCTCTCCCAACTGAGCTAATCGCCCGTCGTTGTGGGTGTGCATTATAGGGATCTATTTATTTCAGTCAATGAATTTTTAGTATTTTTTGCTTGTTCGGCTTAAATTTCGTCAATTTAGCCTGAATTTATTCTGCTATTCCCGTAAAACAGTAGTAGAATATCGAAATCTATTTGTCAGAAATATTATAGGCTAACTTAATAATGAAAATTGAAAATCTTTTCCCTTTAGATCCAAATGTGAAAGTACGTACTCGTTTTGCACCAAGCCCAACAGGTTACTTACACGTAGGCGGTGCTCGTACAGCCCTGTATTCTTGGTTATATGCAAAACACAATAACGGTGAATTTGTATTACGTATTGAAGATACAGACTTAGAGCGTTCAACACCAGAAGCAACCGCGGCGATTTTAGAAGGAATGGAATGGTTAAACTTAGCGTGGGAACACGGTCCATACTATCAAACTAAGCGTTTTGACCGCTATAACCAAGTTATCGACCAAATGATCGAACAAGGTTTAGCGTATCGTTGCTACTGCTCAAAAGATCGCTTAGATGAATTACGTGCGCAACAAGAAGCAAACAAAGAAAAACCACGTTATGACCGCCACTGCTTAGGTAATCACCAGCATTCAGCTGATGAGCCACACGTGGTACGTTTTAAAAACCCAACGGAAGGTTCTGTGGTATTTGATGATGCCGTTCGTGGTCGCATTGAAATTAGCAACAGCGAATTAGACGATTTAATTATCCGCCGTACAGACGGTTCACCAACTTATAACTTCTGTGTAGTGGTAGATGACTGGGATATGGGTATTACCCACGTTGTACGTGGCGAAGACCATATCAACAACACCCCTCGTCAAATCAATATCTTAAAAGCATTAGGTGCACCAGTGCCTGTGTATGCACACGTATCAATGATTAACGGTGATGATGGTCAAAAACTTTCAAAACGTCACGGTGCGGTCGGTGTAATGCAATATCGTGATGATGGTTACTTACCAGAAGCATTGGTGAATTACCTTGTGCGTTTAGGTTGGGGACACGGCGACCAAGAGATCTTCACCCGTGATGAAATGATCGAATTATTCGATATTCATTCTGTGAGCAAATCAGCGAGTGCGTTCAACACCGAAAAATTACAGTGGTTGAACCAACACTATATGCGTAGTTTACCAGCAGAACACGTGGCGAAATACCTTGACTGGCATATGCAAAATCAAGGCATTAATACAGAAAATGGTCCAGCATTAGCAGAGATCATTCCTGTATTAAGTGAACGTGCAAAAACTTTAAAAGAGTTAGCAGCAAGCAGCCGTTACTTCTATGAAGAGTTTGAAGCCTACGATGAAAAAGCAGCCGCGAAAAACTTTAAAACGGAAGCAGTAGCACCACTTGCAAAACTTTTAGATAAACTAACCGCTTTAAGCGATTGGACGGTAGAAAGTATCCACGACGCAATGAATCAAACAGCGCAAGAGCTTGAAATTGGTATGGGTAAAGTGGGTATGCCATTCCGTTTAGCTGTAACGGGTTCTGGTCAATCACCATCAATGGATATTACAGCGAAATTAGTTGGCAAAGAGCGCACTATCGCACGTGTTCAAAAAGCGATTGAGTTTATCCAAGCACAAGCTTAATCTAAACTCATAATAACTTCTAATGAGTTGATTTAACTCAACTTTTAGAATTGACAGTTCAAGTGCTTGAAGCTATTATGCCAAGCACTTTTTGGGGATATAGCTCAGTTGGGAGAGCGCTTGAATGGCATTCAAGAGGTCGTCGGTTCGATCCCGATTATCTCCACCACTAAACACACAAAAGCCTTGAACTTTGCAGTTCAAGGCTTTTTAACTATCTAAACTTAGTAAAGCACACGCGCTTTGATTGTACCATCGATTTCGCGCAATAATTTCAATGCATTTTCGGTTTCATCCGATTCCACATCAATAACCACATAACCAATCGTTGGATCTGTTTGTAAGTATTGCGCGGCAATATTCACATTAGCATTCACAAACACTTGGTTGATCTTATTCAGAATACCAGGACGGTTTTCGTGAATATGTAATAAACGCGTTGTACCTTTATGTTCAGGAAGAGATACTTCAGGGAAGTTTACCGCAGATAGTGTTGAACCGTTATCTGAATACTTCACAAATTTATGTGATACTTCACTGCCAATATTCGCTTGCGCTTCTGAAGTCGAACCGCCAACGTGTGGGGTTAAAATTACATTATCAAACTTACATAATGGCGACTCAAAAGGATCTGACGCAGACGCAGGCTCTACTGGGAATACGTCAAATGCCGCACCACGTAATTTACCAGACTCAAGAGCTGGCACTAAAGCGTCAATATCGACAACAGTACCACGCGCAGCATTAATTAAGACAGAACCTTCTTTTAATTGTGCAACACGAGTTGCGTCAATTAAGTTCTTCGTTGAAGCATTTTCTGGTACGTGAAGAGAAATTGCGTCACAAGTAGAAAGCAATTCTTCTAAAGTCGCGACTTGTTGTGCATTACCTAGCGGTAGTTTATTTTCAATATCGTAAAAACGCACTTTCATCCCCACAGATTCAGCAATAATACTTAATTGCGAACCGATGTGACCATAGCCAATAATGCCCAATTTTTTACCACGAACTTCATTTGAACCAGCTGCCGATTTATTCCAAATGCCACGATGAACTTCCGCATTCGCTTTTGGTACTTGGCGCATTAATAAAATAATTTCACCTAGTACTAATTCTGCTACTGAACGAGTATTTGAGAATGGTGCATTAAATACTGGAATACCACGCTTTTTGGCCGCATCTAAATTTACTTGATTCGTACCAATACAAAAGCAACCTATCGCAATTAATTTCGGCGCTTGGGCTAATACTTCTTCTGTTAAAAATGTACGAGAGCGAATCCCTACAAAGTGAGCGTCTTTAATGGCTTCAATTAACTCTTCACCATCAAGTGCGCCTTTATGAAATTCAATGTTGGTATAACCAGCTGCTTTTAGGGTGTCAATCGCATTCTGATGGACGCCTTCAAGCAGTAGAAATTTGATCTTAGATTTATCGAGAGATACTTTTGTTGTCATTGTGTGCCTGCCTTTTTTATTTATATATTTTTATATTTTTGCGGGCGTACGCAGTACGCCCCTACATTCTATGATGAATATATCTTATTCGTAGGGGCGTACTGCGTACGCCCGATAACGAAATTATTCAATAATTTTCGCGCCTTCTGGGGTACCAACAATGGTTACATTTGCATAACGTTGTGCAAAGATACCATTAGTTACCACACCTGCGATATTGTTGATTGTATGTTCCATTTTTAATGGCTCCATAATTTTGAAGTTATACACATCTAAAATTACATTGCCGTTATCTGTTACCACACCTTCACGATATTCTGGATTACCGCCTAAAGCAACTAACTGACGAGCAACATACGAGCGCGCCATTGGGATTACTTCAACAGGAAGGGCGAAAGTAGAGCCTAACACATCTACTTGCTTAGAGCTATCCACGATGCAGATGAATTTTTTTGCTAATGAACTCACAATTTTTTCACGTGTAAGTGCCGCACCGCCGCCTTTGATCATATAACCTTGCGGAGTGATTTCATCGGCACCATCAATATACACATCAAGGCTAGTTACTTCATTGGCACTAAAAACTTCGATTCCTTGCTTTCTTAATAATTCTTCTGAGTTTTTAGAAGCCGCAACAGCGCCTTTGATGTCGCTAGCCATTTCGCCTAAGGCTTCAATAAAGCAATTTACCGTTGAGCCACTTCCCACGCCCACGATAGTATCTGGTTTCACATATTTTAATGCCGCACGAGCTGCAATTTTTTTCATTTCTAATTGATTCATTATATCTCCTTAAAACGCAAACGTTTGCGTAAAATTTTAAACCATTTAAAGATAAAAACAAGCGGTTCGATATTCGCAAAATTTTGCAAACATCAAACCGCTTGTAGCTTGAAATTAGTTGCGTTTAACCGCTTCTACAATTTCTTCTGCGCAAGCTTGTGCTAAAGCGCCATCTTCACATTCAACCATTACGCGAATTAACGGCTCTGTACCTGATTTTCTTAATAGAATACGGCCTTTACCCGCTAAACGTTTTTCTACATCTGCTGCAACGGCTTTCACTTCATCGCTATTTAATGGATTTTCGCCACCTGCAAAACGCACGTTTAACAATACTTGTGGGAATAATGGAACTGCTTTTGCTAACTCATTTAAGCTCAGTTTGTGTTTAGCCATCGCCGCCAATACTTCTAATGACGCAACGATACCGTCACCTGTGGTATTTTTATCTAACACGATAATATGGCCAGAGTTTTCGCCACCAAGTTTCCAGCCTTTCTCTTTTAATTGCTCAAGCACATAGCGGTCGCCCACGTTCGCACGCACAAATGGGATCGCAAGATCTTTTAATGCAATCTCAAGGCTCATATTACTCATTAGTGTACCTACTACACCGCCTTGTAATTTGCCAGCACGTAATGCTTCACGCGCAAGAATAAATAGAATTTGGTCGCCATCGACTTTGTTACCTAAGTGATCAACCATAATTAAACGGTCGCCATCACCATCGTAAGCTAAACCAACATCAGCTCCAACTTCTACAACAACTCGCTGTAATTCTTTAATATCCGTTGCACCGCATTTTTCATTGATATTTAAACCATCTGGACGAGTACCGATTTCGATCACTTCTGCGCCTAATTCACGCATTACATTTGGCGCGATATGGTAAGTTGCACCGTGTGCACAATCCACAACGATTTTATAGCCTTCTAAACTTAATTCTGAAGGGAATACACTTTTACAGAATTCGATATAACGGCCTGCAGCGTCTTTAATTCGGCTTGCACGACCTAATTCAGCTGATTCAACACAATCCATAGGCTGATCTAACATTGCTTCAATCGCTTCTTCCACTTCATCGGGTAATTTTTCACCATTTGCAGAGAAGAATTTGATACCGTTGTCGTAATATGGATTGTGAGACGCTGAAATCACGATACCCGCTTCCGCACGGAAAGTACGAGTTAAATATGCAATCGCAGGGGTTGGCATTGGGCCTGTGAAAGCCGCTGATAAACCTGCTGCAGCTAAACCTGCTTCTAATGCAGATTCCAACATATAACCTGAAATACGAGTATCTTTACCGATTAATACTTTTTTAGAACCTTGAGTCGCAAGAACTTTACCTGCTGCCCAGCCTAATTTTAATGCAAAGTCTGGGGTAATAGGATACTGACCAACTTTACCACGCACCCCATCGGTGCCGAAATATTTACGTTCTGCCATAATTGATTATCTCAAAAAATATTGATACGAAGGACTGTCGCTTACATTTTGGAAGCGATAGCCTAGTTTGTCTAAATGTTGATTAAATAGCTCTTGTTCTTCTTCATCAAGCACAAAAGCAGCCAAAATATCGCCATAGTCTGCACCGTGTGCGCGATAGTGGAAGAGTGAAATATCCCAAGCGGTCAGCATTTGTAAGAATTTTAACAATGCACCCTTTTGTTCAGGAAATTCAAAGCTATATAGCTGTTCACGGCCGATTGTCGCTGGACGACCGCCAATCATATAGCGAACGTGTGTTTTCGCAATATCATCTTCAGACATATCCACAACATCATAGCCTTTGTTTTGTAACTCTTTGATAATTTCAGCTTTTTCATTATCGCCTGAAACTCTGACCCCAACAAAGATACAAGCTTTGTGATCATCTGCGTGGCGATAATTAAATTCTGTTACCGCACGGTTACCGATGATTTCACAAAAACGTAAGAAACTACCTTTTTGTTCTGGGATTGTTACTGCTAATAAAGCTTCGTGTTTTTCACCAATTTCACAACGTTCTGAGACATAGCGTAAGGTATGAAAGTTCAGATTCGCACCCGATAATACGCAAGCTAAATTTTGACCTTGTAGATTGTGTTTTGCGACATATTTCTTTAAGCCCGCTAAAGAGAGTGCGCCTGATGGTTCAGCTACTGCACGAACACCTTCAAAAATATCTTTTAACGCTGCACAAACTTCATCATTATCAACCAATACCATATCATCGATATACTGTTGGCAAAGGCGGAAAGTTTCATCGCCAATGCGTTTTACCGCAACGCCATCAGCAAATAATCCGACTCTATCTAACTCAACAGGCTCACCAGCTTTTAATGCGTGGTATAAACAAGCCGAATCTTTAGATTCAACGCCGATTACTTTGATTTCAGGCATTAATTGCTTGATAAGAACTGCGATCCCAGCGGCTAAACCACCGCCGCCGACTGGCACGAAAACGTAGTTTAAATCCGCATTTTGTTGAAGTAACTCCATACCAATAGAGCCTTGTCCTGCAATCACTAAAGGGTGATCAAATGGATGAACAAAGGTCATATTTAGCTCAGAAGAGAGTTCAATCGCTTTGGCTTTAGCTTCATCAAAATTTGCGCCATAAAGCATTACTTCACCGCCAAAACCACGTACTGCATCAACTTTAATTGATGGGGTATTTTGTGGCATAACGATTAATGCGCGTAGGCCTAAATGTTTTGCAGAAAGCGCAACACCTTGAGCGTGATTACCTGCTGAAGCAGCAATAACACCTGCAGCTTTTTGAGAAGGAGAGAGATTTGAGATCATCGCATAAGCACCGCGCAATTTAAAACTATGCACAGGCTGGCGATCTTCACGTTTAATAGAAATGCTATTACCCAAGCGCTCAGAGAGCTTTTCCATTTTTTGCAATGGCGTAACTTGGGCAAGATCATAGATTTTTGAACTTAAAATGGCACGGAGATAATCCGTGCCGTTATGTAATTGAGTTTCGCTCATTCAACTAACCTTAGATTAGTGTTTAGAACAAGTCTCGTTTGCTGTGTGATGGTGATGATGGTGTTCATCACAGCATTTACCATCGTGGTGATGGTGATGATTTTCTTCACAGCAGCCTTCGTGAGCTTCTTCGTGGTGATGACCGCCGCAGCAACCATCGTGGTCGTGATGATGGTGGTGATGGTGATGACCGCCACAACCACAGCCGTGACCTTCTTCATCGCTATCGTGACCACCGCAACAACCGCCACCCGCTTGGTGAATATGACCGTGAGCGATCTCTTCTAAAGTCGCTTCACGTGTTGCAACAACTTCAACAGAGAATAGTAATTCTTGGCCTGCTAACATATGGTTACCGTCAACCACAACTTCATCGCCATCTACTTCAGTGATTACTACTGGTAATGGACCGATGTCCGTGTCCGCGATAAAACGCATACCTACTTCTAATTCATCAACGCCCATAAATACTTCTGCGGGTACGCGTTGAACCATATTTTCGTTGTATTCGCCATAAGCTTCTTCTGGTTTTACACGCACTTCAAATACATCGCCAACTGCTTTGCCTTCTAATGCATTTTCTAAACCAATCACTAAGTTATTGTGGCCGTGTAAATATTCTAACGGCTGCTCAACTGGTGCTTCATCAACTAATACACCATCTTGAGTACGAACTTGGTATGCAATGCTTGGTACTACGTTTTTTGCGATTTTCATAGGGGTTTCCTTATAAATGGATGAATAACTCGTGCATTTTAGCTTGTTATTGCGGATTTGCAAATCTTCTCACTAAAATGACCGCTTGCAAAAGAATATTTGATAAATTAATCAGTAATATCAGGGGTAACAGCGTCAACCACATCAACCGCTGCGCCTACTGCCGTTGTGGTCGCAGAAACTGCCGCACCAACCACAGAAGTGACTAAACAGCCAGATAAAGTTGCACAGATCACACCTAACCCAATAAAACGAATAATATTTTTCATAAACTTTCCTTAAAATAAAAAAATGCAGCCATAAAGACTGCATTATAAAACATTTTTAACAATTATTTTTCATCTGCGATGAAACGGTATGCAAGAGCACCGATGATTGCACCAACGATTGGCGCAACCCAGAATAACCATAATTGTTCGATTGCCCAACTACCTTGGAATAACGCAACACCTGTTGAACGCGCAGGGTTCACAGATGTGTTAGTTACAGGAATGCTGATTAAGTGGATTAATGTTAAACCTAAACCGATAGCGATTGGCGCGAAACCTGCTGGAACACGTTTATCTGTTGCGCCCATAATGATCATTAAGAAGAACGCTGTTAATACCACTTCAATTAATAATGCAGCCATTAAGCTATAACCGTGTGGAGAGTGTTCTGCATAACCATTGCTTGCAAAACCTGCTGCTGCGTTGAAGCCTTCAGCACCTGACGCGATAGCATAAAGTACCGCAGCTGCTGCGATTGCACCTAATACTTGTGATGCAATGTAAGGTACTAAATCTTTAGCGTTGAAACGACCGCCCACTAATAAACCGATAGATACCGCTGGGTTAAAGTGACCACCAGAGATATGACCTACCGCATAAGCCATTGTTAATACAGTTAAACCGAACGCTAAAGACACGCCCATATAACCGATACCAAGTTCTGGAATACCTGCCGCCAATACAGCACTACCACAACCACCAAATACTAACCAGAATGTTCCGAAGAACTCTGCGAAATATTTTTTCATTTTGCTTTCCTTAATAAAAAGATAAAAATTAAAAAAGCCCACTATTGGGCCAAAATTTTAAAAGTGGACTGTTTTAATCCACTTTTAAAAAAGGTTATGCAATTACATCAATTAGTCGAATTTAACTTTGCCTGACGCACTTGCTGAAATTGTTTGTTTACCTGCTTCCATCGGTAATTCATCTGCACTAGATTTAAATGCTGCCACTTTCGCTTCTGCTGCGTACATACGCGGTGCATAATTTGCTGTTGAGCTATTTGGCGTATCTAATTGCACATCACTTAATACATAGCCTTTTGAATTAAGGCCTTTTTGGATCACTTCCGCTTTATGTTGGAATTGCTTGATAATTTCCAACGTCATTTCATCTTCAAGTGACGCCATTTTTTCTGGCGATACACTAAAATTGATGTCGCTAATTGCAACTTCATCACCTAAGTTTTCTAAAACTTGAGCGATAGCTTCGAAATCTTTGCCTTTTAATTGAATACGGCCTTCAGCAACCCAACCAATTACTTTGCCTTTATCATTATAATCTGCGTAATTACTCACGCCATCTGCTGAAACTTCAATAGTTGAATTTTTCTTCGCTAGCTCAAGGACTTTATTTAAATTTGTTGAAACTGATTTTTTCAGGTCTGCTAAATTTTTACCTGATTTACGGCTATAAACTTCAGCTTGCATTAAATCTTTATCAACTGTTCGACTCACTTGTGTTGAAAATTGAAATGTTGATGATTTGCTGTCTGCTGATGTAGCTGTTGTAGCTGTTTCTGCTGAAACGGCTAAAGTCGCTACCGCAAGCGGTAAAATTGCTAAATATTTTTTCAATTTCATAGAGAGTTCCTTAATAGTTAGGAGTAAATGACTCTGCTTAGACTACTATTTTTCCAATAGTTCAATTTCCGTTACCCAAGCTTTAAATAAATTTTCAGAATCAATCTTCCAACGCACATTATAGCAGGCTAAATTCATCCCATAAATTCTCTCACTGACTTTTCCTTGCTGATAAGCAGGACGGGGATCTTGAGCAATCACATCACAAATAAAATTGATTGGATTCTCAATTCCAAATTTTGCAAAGTTTTTACATTTTTCGACCGCTTGTAATGCTTCTTGAGTAAATTCTACCGCTAATTTTTCACTCGGCTTCTGCTGCGCAAAGCCCGATTTTGCCATTGGCTCGCTATCTGCATAAGCGATATAAGGCTTGATATCTAAAATTGGCGTACCATCAACCAGATCGACACTACCTAGCAATAATTTTACTTCGCCATTTTCGATTTCAACCCCGTGTAATTCCACTTTGGATAAACCAATTGGATTTGGACGATGAGTCGCACGGCTAGCAAAAACGCCGACTCTTTCATTTCCCCCTAAACGCGGTGGACGTACAGTTGCGTGCCATTCTCGCTCAGGAATCTGATGAAACTGAAAAATTAACCACAAATGGCTAAATTGTTCTAAACCACGAACAGCATCAGGCGAATTATAAGGGGGAAGTAAACGTAAAATCCCCTTGCCTTCTTGAACTAAGTTGGGCTGACGCGGAACCGCAAACTTCTCTCCATAAGGCGAATGAACCACGCCAATAGGCTGAATTTGAATGGTTGGTAAATTACTTTGCATAAAATCGTTACTTTTATGTTAAAAATCAAAACACGAATGGCTATTTTGTAATATTATGCGTTCTTTTGAAAGCTAATCTAGACAATAATAAACAATAATTATGAATAAAAACTCGCAATTTTCGATTTGGTTTACTACCGCACGCCCCAAAACATTACCGCTTGCTCTAGCATCAATTATCGTTGGTTCAGCGTTAGCACACTGGGCAGGTAAATTTAACCTAATAACTACTCTACTCGCTTTTATTACTACAATTTTACTTCAGATTTTATCTAACTTTGCCAATGACTATGGTGACCACGTTAAAGGATCCGACACATCAGAACGCATCGGCCCACTTCGTGCGATTCAACACGGTGCAATTACAGGTGCACAACTCAAAAAATCACTATTTGTTGTAAGCGCTTTATCATTTTTATCTGGCGCAGGATTAATTGCTTATGCTTATGAAAGCTTACAAGACGCTGTAGTATTTACGCTACTTGGAATTAGCTCTATCGTAGCGGCTATTACCTACACAGTGGGCAAAAAAGCTTATGGGTACTTAGGATTAGGCGATCTTTTTGTGCTTATTTTCTTTGGATTTGTGGCCGTGATTGGTACTTTTTACTTACAAGCTCACACTATTCCAGCGCTGATTTTTATTCCGGCATTTGGTTGTGGTTTACTTTCAGTTGCGGTGCTTAATATCAATAACTTACGCGATATAAACCAAGATCGCCAAGCAGGTAAAAATACATTAATCGTAAGAATCGGCAGTCAAAAAGGGCGTGTTTATCACGTAATTTTATTAACTCTAGCGGTACTTTCTTACTTAATTTTTGCAATTTGCGAATTTAACCATTGGTATAACTATCTGTTTTTATTAGCTATTCCACTGCTGATTAAACATGGATTATTTATCTATCGCCATAAGCAACCAGAAGAATTACGCCCACTATTAGGCCAAATGGCAGGATTAGCGCTAATCACTAATTTACTGTTTAGTTTGGGGATGGTGTTGTAAAATTTTGATAGTAAAAGACCGCTTGTATCCAATAAAGTACAAGCGGTCTTTTCTTTTAAAATATTTTCAAACGCTAAACGACGAACCACAACCACAAGTCGAACTTGCATTTGGGTTAGTCACTAAAAAGCGTGAACCTTCTAAGCCTTCAACATAATCAACTGTTCCGCCAATTAAATATTGCAGACTCATCGGGTCAACAACCAAGCCAACGTTTTGGTTTTCGATAGTTAAATCGCCTTCATTCACTTGATCATCAAAAGT
This sequence comes from Pasteurellaceae bacterium LFhippo2, assembly GCA_029852775.1. Lineage (GTDB taxonomy): Bacteria > Pseudomonadota > Gammaproteobacteria > Enterobacterales > Pasteurellaceae. The sequence continues at coordinate 30,814 of LEKJ01000015.1, read as the reverse complement.
AAAGCCATACTGGAAACCACTACAACCGCCCCCAGTGATATACACGCGTAAGCGTAAATTTGGGTTATCTTCCCCTTCAATCAATGTTTTCACTTTTTTTGCAGCAGCATCAGTGAAAATAAGAGGAACTTGGATATCACTCATTTTTTGTCCTAAATCAAAAATTTTGGAAAGTAAGCTATTATCTAACAATTAAACAAGAAGGGCAATGGGAAAGGTTATAAAATGCTTAATAGCATAAAGTAATGATTTCAAGTAAAATAGTGCGATTTATGTGAAAGGTATAACGAATCAATACGGAGGCGATATGAGTGAAATTGTCAGTTTAAGCCAATTGGATTTAAATGGTAGCTATACTTATGCAGATTACCTTAGCTGGAAATTAAAAGAGCGAATTGAAATTATTAAAGGCAAGATTATGGAAATGTCGCCAGCACCAAATCGTTTACATCAGCGTATTTCGATGAAATTAACAATCGGATTTGCGAAAGTATTTGATAATCATCAATGTCAGCTATATTCAGCACCATTTGATGTTCGTTTTTTAGATGAGCAAGGTAATATTAAAACGGTTGTTCAACCTGATTTATGTGTTATTTGTGACCAAACTAAACTTGATCATAAAGGCTGTATTGGTGCGCCTGATTTAGTGGTAGAAATCCTTTCTCCGGGCAATTCAAAACGCGAGATGAAAGATAAATACGAGCTATATCAAGAACAAGGTGTTAGCGAATATTGGATTGTCCGCCCAGAAGAACAAAATATTCAAATTTTTGTGCTGGAAAATGGACGTTATATTGGTATTCAACCTGTGGTTGAAGGGGATGTTGTTACATCAGTTAAGTTCCCTGCACTAAGTTTTGATACTACTGGGTTGTATGATTTGTAATGCATAAAAAATAAACAATTAAAATCAATATCTAATTTAAATAGGCTAATGAAAATGTCAAAGAAAATTTTAGTAACAGGCGGTGCAGGCTTTATTGGCTCTGCAGTCGTTCGCCATATTATTAACGACACTCAAGATTCTGTTGTAAACGTAGATAAACTTACCTATGCGGGTAATTTAGAATCCCTTGAATCTGTGGAAAAGAGTTCACGCTATGCATTCGAGCAAGTAGATATTTGTGATAAAGAAGGCTTAGAACGCGTATTTTTAATGCATAAGCCAGATGCAGTAATGCATTTAGCTGCTGAAAGCCACGTTGACCGTTCTATTGATGGTCCAGCCGCATTTATTGAAACGAACATTGTTGGTACTTATACTTTATTAGAGGTAGCTCGTGCCTATTGGAATAACTTAGATGGCGATAAAAAAGCAAACTTCCGTTTCCATCACATTTCAACTGATGAAGTTTACGGTGACTTAGAAGGCACTGATGACCTATTCACCGAAACCACACCTTATGCACCAAGTAGCCCTTACTCTGCTTCAAAAGCATCGAGTGATCACTTAGTTCGAGCTTGGCTACGTACCTATGGTTTACCAGCTATTGTGACTAACTGCTCAAACAATTATGGTCCATTCCACTTCCCTGAGAAATTAATTCCATTAATGATCTTAAATGCATTAGAAGGCAAAAAATTACCGGTTTATGGTAATGGGATGCAAATCAGAGATTGGTTATTTGTGGAAGATCATGCGCGTGCTTTATATAAAGTTGTAACGGAAGGTGAGATTGGTGAAACTTACAATATTGGCGGACATAATGAGAAAGCGAATATTGAGGTAGTACGTACTATTTGTGGTTTATTAGAAGAGTTAGTACCAAATAAACCAGCGGGTGTAGTGAAATACGAAGATTTGATTACCTATGTAACAGATCGCCCAGGCCATGATGTTCGTTATGCGATTGATGCTGCAAAAATTGGTCGCGAATTAGGCTGGGTTCCGCAAGAAACTTTTGAAAGCGGTATTCGTAAAACCGTTGAGTGGTATCTAAATAATAAAAAATGGTGGAGCCGTGTGTTAGATGGTTCTTACAATTTTGAGCGCTTAGGAACTAAATAGGAGTTCTTATGAAAGGTATCATTCTTGCTGGCGGTTCAGGTACTCGCCTTTATCCAATTACCCGTGGTGTATCAAAACAGCTACTGCCTGTTTATGATAAACCAATGATTTACTATCCGCTTTCAGTGTTAATGCTAGCGGGCATTAGAGATGTGTTAGTCATTACGACACCGGAAGATAATGAAGGCTTTAAGCGCTTATTAGGCGATGGTTCGGATTTTGGTATTAACATTAACTATGCGATTCAACCAAGCCCAGATGGTTTAGCGCAAGCATTCTTGATTGGTGAAGAGTTTATTGGTGATGATTCAGTCTGTTTAGTATTAGGTGACAATATTTTCTATGGCCAACATTTTACTCAATCTTTGCAAGAGGCTGCAAAGTTGGCTGATGAAGGTAAAGCAACGGTATTTGGTTATCAAGTAAAAGATCCTGAGCGCTTTGGCGTTGTGGAGTTTGATGAGAATTTCAAAGCACTATCAATCGAAGAAAAACCTGCTGTTCCAAAATCAAATTGGGCGGTTACAGGTTTATATTTCTATGATAATCGTGTTGTAGCGCTTGCAAAACAAGTTAAACCATCTGCCCGTGGTGAATTAGAAATTACTACATTAAATGAAATGTATTTAAATGATGGTAGCTTAAATGTTCAATTGCTTGGCCGTGGCTTTGCTTGGTTAGATACCGGAACTCATGATAGCCTTCACGAAGCTGCTTCATTCGTAAAAACGATTGAGCATGTGCAAAATCTGCAAGTAGCTTGTTTAGAAGAGATTGCATGGCGCAACGGCTGGTTAAGCTCAGAGCAAGTAGAAGCTTTAGCAAAACCAATGTCGAAAAATGATTACGGTCAATACTTATTACGCTTAGTGAAAGGAGCGAAATAATGGCAAAAATTTTAATTACTGGTGCTAAGGGGCAAGTTGGACATTGTCTGACTCAGCAGCTAACAGGTAAAGCAGATATTTTGGCTGTTGATCGTGATGAACTAGATATTACCGACAGAGAGGCTGTATTTAAAGCTGTTAAGGCGTTTCAACCAGATGTGATTATCAATGCAGCAGCTCATACCGCAGTAGATCGTGCAGAAACTGAAATTGAGCTTTCAGAAGCGATTAATGTGAAAGGTCCACAATACCTTGCCGAAGCTTCTAATGAAATTGGTGCGGCTATTTTACATATTTCAACAGACTATGTGTTTGAAGGCACAGGAACCAGCGAATACAAAGAAGAAAACAAAACCAATCCACAAGGCGTATATGGTAGAACTAAATTAGAAGGAGAAATTACCGTTCAACAAGCTAATCCTCGTTCTATTATTTTGCGCACCGCTTGGGTGTTTGGCGAACACGGTAATAACTTTGTAAAAACAATGATTCGCCTAGGTAAAGAGCGTGAAGTATTAGGCGTGGTGGGTGATCAATTTGGCGGCCCAACTTATGCAGGTGATATTGCAACAGCTTTAATTAAGATTGCAAATCTTATTATTGAAGGCAAAACAGATGCATTTGGCATTTATCACTTTACCGGCAAACCTTATGTAAGTTGGCACAGTTTTGCTCAAGCGATTTTTGAACAAGCAGAATTGCAAAAAATTATTGAAAACAGACCGGTTGTAAATAGTATTACAACGAATGACTACCCAACACCAGCAAAACGCCCTGCAAATTCGCGCTTAGATTTAACTAAAATTAAGCAGATATTTGATATTGAACCAAGTGATTGGCGAAAGGCATTAGAGAATATTAAGGCATATGCTTAATAGAGAAGAAAATATGCTCATAAAAATTGAAAAATTAATTGATGAAATCAACAAGGTTCACCTTGCATTTTCACAAGATTATTTTGAAACAGATAAGATAGAAAAAGTAAATTTAAAGCATACTCTTTCTAAGGTTTCTGTTGAGCATATTTTATCTTATCGATTAAATCTACATGAATCGATCAATGACTACTTATTTAGAGCAGATCTCTATGATGTGTCTTATTTCTATCGAGTAAAAACATCGGAGTCTATCTTGGATAAAATAGAGCGATTTAAACAACGTAGTGAAGGCTACCCAGTAAATAGCATTTTAAACGATATTTTCGGTGCTCGTATTATTGTAAATACTGAAGATATTAGTCAAGTTATGGAAAGGCTTGATGAGTGGAAAGATAAATATGGCTTAAAGAATTGGTATCTCAGAGATAAAGAAGAATATATTGGTATTCATATTTATTTCAAAAATTCGAGTAACTTTTATTATCCTTGGGAACTTCAAATTTGGGATAAAAAAGATGCTGAAAAAAATATCCAAAGCCACCGAAAATATAAACGAAACTTTGTTAAAAATAAGGATTCTCAATGAAAATTATTGATACCAAAATTCCAGATGTAAAATTATTAGAGCCACAAGTATTTGGTGATGAACGTGGTTTCTTTATGGAAACATTCCGTGATGAATGGTTTAAACAAAATGTAGCAAATCGTACATTTGTACAAGAAAATCACTCAAAATCAGTAAAAGGTGTATTACGTGGGTTACATTACCAAACTGAAAATACTCAGGGTAAATTAGTCCGTGTTGTATCGGGTGCCGTGTTCGATGTTGCTGTAGATATGCGCAAAGATTCACCTACATTCGGACAATGGGTTGGTGAAGTTCTATCAGCAGAGAACAAACGCCAATTATGGGTACCTGAAGGCTTTGCACACGGCTTTTATGTAATGACTGATGAAGCTGAATTTGTGTATAAATGTACGGATTATTACAATCCAAAAGCAGAGCATTCTTTAATTTGGAATGACCAAACAGTTGGGATTGAATGGCCTTTAGAAAGTGAACCAAGTTTATCTGCTAAGGATTTAGCAGGTAAGATTTTAGAAGAAGCGGAAGTGTTTGGTAGTATGTAAACAATAGGCTTAATTATGATTATTACTTTCTTATCAGACTTAAAAAAAAATAAAGACCTTTTATTTAAGTTAGCTAAAAATGATTTCCGCTCTAAATATGTCGGGAATTCTCTAGGAATGTTATGGGCATTTATTCAACCCATTATTACTATTTTAATATTTTGGTTCGTATTTCAAGTTGGTTTTAAAAGCCAACCTGTTGATGATTTTCCATTTATTTTATGGTTAATATCAGGAATGATCCCTTGGTTTTTTATAGCAGAAACACTTTCATCTGCAACCAACTCTATATTAGCAAATAGTTTCTTAGTAAAAAAAATAGTATTTAAAGTGTCATTATTGCCTATAGTTCAAACACTATCATCCTTAATGGTCCACTTATTTTTTATATTTTTTATATTTGGAATGTTTATATATTATGGATATTACCCTAATGTATATTGGCTACAAATATTTTATTATCTTTTTTCAGCCTCCATTTTTCTTTTAGGATTAACGTGGCTAACTAGTTCTGTCGTTGTATTTTTCAAAGATTTAGGGCAAATAGTATCTATGATAATCCAATTTGGATTTTGGCTAACGCCTATATTCTGGTCAATTAAGATATTACCTGAAGAATTTAAACCATTAATTGAATTAAATCCCATTTATTATATTGTTGAAGGATATAGAGATAGCTTAATTTATAATATATGGTTTTGGGAAAAACCATTATTAACAATGCAGTTTTGGATTATTACTTTACTAACATTAGTAATCGGAACTTTTGTTTTTAGAAAATTAAGACCTCACTTTGCGGATGTAATGTAAATGAATAATATAGCTATTAAAGTAAATAATTTAAGTAAATCATATAAATTATATGAAAATCCCCAAGACAGGCTAAAAGAAGCCCTAAATCCATTTAAAAAGTCCTATCATAAAGTGTTTAATGCTTTAAGTGATGTAAATATTGAAATAAAAAAGGGAGAAGTTGTTGGGATTATTGGTAAAAATGGAGCTGGTAAATCAACTTTACTTAAGATTATTACAGGTGTTTTAACCCCAACCACAGGAAACGTGGAAATTAATGGGCGTATATCATCACTGCTTGAATTAGGTGCAGGTTTTAATCCTGATTACACAGGATTAGAAAATATTTATTTACAAGGTACTTTACTAGGAATTGATAAACAAGAAATTGATAAGAAATTAAATGATATCCTTAATTTCGCAGATATTGGTGATTTTATCCATCAACCAGTAAAAATGTACAGCAGTGGTATGTTTGCTAGATTAGCTTTTGCAACAGCCATTAATGTTGAGCCAGATATCCTTATTGTTGATGAAGCATTAAGTGTGGGGGATATGGCTTTCCAAGAAAAATGTATTTTGAAAATGAAATCAATGCTGAATGAACAAAGAGCTATTCTATTTGTAAGTCATTCAATGCCAAGTATTCGTAACTTTTGTACCAAAGCAATTTGGATAAAAGATGGGCAAGTACATAAAAGTGGAGAGGCTCATATTATCTGTGAACAATATTCAGAATACATGAAGAACTCTTTAGAACAAGAAAAAATCACCTTGAAAGAATCATCAAATAAGAATATTTCGGATAAAAATATCTATATTAAAGATGTATCTCTAAATAAAAATAACTACAGAACAGATGAAAATATTACTCTAAATATCGAGATAGGTTTCAATAAACCTAGCCTAGATTATGCTATTGGGGTCCTTATATATGATGAATTCGGTAAGCTAGTTACATTGTTTAATACTATTCGTGATGATATCACTTTCAATGATACATTTACTAAATTTTCACTAGAACTACCAAATAATGATTTTCTATCTGGAAAGTATTTTATAAGTGTATCTATATCAGATAGTAATGTTATGTTCGCTTATGATCGAGAGGACTATATAGCTGAATTTAATATTGAAAATAAACTATCTCATAAAAATCTACCTATTTCTGAAGGATTATTTAGAGCAAAACATCATTGGACTTTTGAATAATGACAAAAAAAGTATTAATTCTTAATTCTTTTATAAAAAATTATACAGGTTCTGAAATTGTTACCCTTGATGTATCTAAGACATTAAAATCTATGGGGTATGAGCTTGTTATTGCAGGTTTTGATATTGGAAAACCATTAATTAGTGAATTTGAAAAGAATGACCTTGAAATTTCAAATATTTATAATTTATCTCATGGTGCCCATTATGATCTTATTTGGGCACACCATTTTATTACACTAGAGTATTGCATACTAAATAAAAATATAACTGCCAACAAAATTATTTTTTCATCACTATCACCATTTGCAGCATTAGAAAGTCCTCCTATAGTTTTAGATAGAATATCTTTATTTCTCGCTAATTCTTTGGAAACAAAAAGTAAATTAGAATCTATGGGAATAGAAAAAAATAATATCTTTCTATTCCCCAATTCTGTTTGCCAAGAATTTTTTACAAAGCAAAAGATATTTTCTAATACAAAAATAAAAAAGATAGCTATTATATCGAATCATCCTCCAGTAGAGATAATGAATAGTCTTCCATTACTTGAGAAAAGTGGATTATCGATAGATATTTTTGGTAAAGGTTTTATAGAAAGACTAATTACGCCAGAAATGTTACTGAAATATGATTCTATAATAACAATAGGTAAAAGTGTTCAATACGGATTATCTCTCGGTATTCCTGTCTATTGTTATGATATGTTTGGGGGACCAGGCTGGATCCAGCTAAATAATATAGAAAAAGCTGAAGAGTTTAATTTTTCAGGGCGTTGTACTAATACTTATAAAACAGAAACTGAAATATTAAATGATTTCATAAATTATGAGATCAGTTTATCCGAATTAGATAGTTTAAGAAGATATTCAAAAGAAAATTATGATCTTAAATCTTTAATTCACAATATTTTATCTATAGAAAATAGAGTAAATACCCCGTCTATTAAAGCATTGCATCAAATAATTCTAAGACAAAGAGAATTTTATCAAGAACAACTGTTTGGCTTAAATTATGCACAGTTGTTTTTTTCAGAGCATATAGGCTGTTTCTCAGAGGAAAATTCAATTAGAAGTAAGATAATTCCTGACTCTTTAAATGAGATTATATTTTATCCGCCAAAGAATAAAGTCAATTTCAGATTTGATCCTGCTAACAGATCAGCTTTAATTAGTGATCTATATATTGAGATATTTTATTCTGATAGTAGCACTGAAATTATAAGGAATTATACAACTTATAATTTGATATCAGATGATAGGGAGCATTACTCATTATCAAATGATCCTCAGATTTATTTTGAATCTCAAAAGAACAAAGAAATAAATAGAATAAAAATAATATTCAATCTAGACTTCTCTCAGATGTTAGATGAAAAAATAACTGAGTTCAGTTTAAACAAACAAGATCTTTTAGATAAGCTAAAAGTTAGAGATAAAGAAGTAAATGAACTAAATATAAATATCAATAATTTAAATAGCGATATTATAAACTTAAATCAAACTAAAGTTAATTTAACAAATAAAATAACAGAAGGCAATAACAGAATTGATTATCTTAATGCCGAAATAAAATTACTAGAACATAAAAATAAATGTCATATAGATGAGTTAAAATATCAAAAAGAGATTATATCTTCTCTCGAGATAATGCTTAAAGATAAAGAGAACAAGATTGAGTTAATTGAAAACTCCAAAGGATACAAAATGTTGAAAAAAATAAAATCAATAATACGAAGACAAAAAACAGACTATGAATTGTTAAGCAAGTCAAAATTATTCGACTCAGAATACTATTTGAATATTAATGATGATGTTAAAAATGAGAAATTAGATCCTATTTCTCATTTCTTAGAGTTTGGCTGGAAAGAAGGACGACATCCTTCAAAGCATTTTGATATCAATTTTTATCTAGCGAAGCACAGTGATGTCAAGGAATCAGGTGCAAATCCTCTTGTTCATTACATTAAATATGGAAAGAGTGAAGGGAGAGAAATAAAATCCCTTACAAATTCAGTGCCATTATTTAATACCTATATTAAAGCCTTAAACTTATTAAAGGCTAATCCTTTATTGTTAAGTAAATTTATTTTTATGGTAAAGAATCAGGGTATAAAACAGGCTCTATTAAAAGTAAAAAACAAAGTTTTTGCTCTTAATCAAATAGATAGTACTGCTGAGGAAACAGTCAAATTAGAAGATTTATTAGGAAATTTATCTAGTAAAAACTTAGATAAAATTCAAAATTTCTACGTTAATAACCCAGTAAGTATCCCAATAGATATTATTATTCCTGTATATAATGGTTATGAGTTTTTAGATAATTTATTTGCAAGCATTGTAAAAAATACATCTTTACCTTATCGATTACTTATTGCCAATGATAAGAGCCCTGATGAGAAAGTGAAACCATTTATTCAAGAATTTATATCTAAAAATCCAAACTTAGATATTACATTTGTGGATAATCAAGAAAATCTAGGTTTTTTAAAAACAGTTAATCTATTAGCAAGTTATGCTAAAAATCATATTGTAATTTTAAATACGGATACTGAGGTACCTAATTTATGGTTAGAAAGATTAATGTATCCTATTTTATCAAATAGTAAAATTGCAAGTACAACACCATTTACAAACTCAGGTACTATTTGTAGCTTTCCTAATTATCTAGTTGATAATAAAGAAATTTATGAGAATCTAGCTCTAGAAGAAGTTGATAATATATTCAAACTCGTTGATGTAGATAACACCATGCTTTCTATACCAACTGGTGTTGGATTCTGTATGGGAATGAATTTTGATGTGATCCAAAAAATAGGTATGTTTGATGAGATATATGGTAAAGGCTATGCAGAAGAAAATGATTGGTGCCAGCGAGCTATTGAAGCTGGCTACACCAACATGCATATAACTAATTTATTTGTATATCATAAGCATGGTGGTTCATTCTTATCAGAAGATAAAATTAGATATATTAATGAACATTATCAGCTGTTACTTAATAAATTCCCAACTTATGATGCTCAAATACAGAATACTATCAAAGAAAATAAGTTATTTGGCCTACGAGCTTTAATCAAAGCTTTACTGGACTTTAATTTTGTTTGTGATAAGACTATTTTAATGCTAGATCATGATCTTGGTGGGGGTGCTAATTCATACCGTAAACAAGAGATAGAAAAACACATTGAAAAAGGGAATGGCATTATTTTATTTCACTATAATATCAATTTAAATACATATAATTTGAGCTGTTATGTGAAAGGTAATTGCCAGACTTTCTCAATCAAAGATGAACACTCTATTTTAGATTTATTAAAACACATTAGAATTGATGAGATTTTCTTAAATGGGCTTGTATCTTATCCAAAAGTGTTAGATACATTAAAACTTGTATTAAAAATCAAAGAGATAAAAAATGCAAAACTGGTTTTTCCAGTACATGACTATTTCTGTATATCGCCAAACTATACATTATTAGATGATAGTAATAAGTACACTGGTGTACCTACAGATATGGATGCTCATTCTACGTTTTTGAAAAATACAAAGCATGAATTTAAGCTATTTTGTCAAGAAACTAATGCTCATTATTGGAAAAGTGGCTGGGGTAATTTTCTTAATGAATGTGAAGAAATATTATGTTTCTCTCATTCATCAGAAGATATTATGCTTACAGCATATCCAAACTTAAAGGATAAATTGGTATATATTCCTCATGATATTAGTGGTACCTTCTCTAATATCTATGTTGAAAATAAAGATAGAAAATGTAAGACAATAGGTGTACTTGGTAATATAAACTTATCTAAAGGTAGGGATATAATCAAAGAAATTATTTCTCATATTGAACAGAATAAGTTGAGTATTAGAATTGTATTGATCGGTAATATCGATGCTGAAATAAACTCCAAGTATTTTATAAAAACAGGCTCTTATAAGAAAGAAGATGTTCCAACGTTGATTAAGGCATATCAGATTGATGAATTTTTAATCCCTTCTGTATGGCCTGAAACTTTTTCTTATACAACTGATGAAATTATGCAGCTAGGCTATCCTCTATCTGTTTTTGACCTAGGCGCACCAGCTGAAAGAGTTAAGTTGTATGAAAAAGGTAGAATTCTGAAATTTGAAAGTTATTTAGAAAGCTTATGTTTTGGTAAATAAGATAATGAAAGATAAATACTTAATGTGAGCTGATATATGTAGAATATCCGCAACTATAGGAGTAATAACTATTCATGCTAGTATCTTACCTATTTCAGCTTTTAATCAAATACCATTACATAATTGGCTCACTATAAATTTTATAGAGTCAATAGTTAGAGTGTCTGTTCCTGTATTTATAATGCTATCAGGCATGTTTATGCTTGGTAAAGATATTAATATTAAAACTCTTACCAAGAGAGTTATGAGAATAGCGATTCCATTATTCATTTGGAGTGTGTTCTATATGCTATATGTTACACAGGAGAAAAATTCAATATTTTTAATATATTAAAAGAATATCCAATGTATCATCTTTGGTATCTATATATGCTAATTGGCGTTTTGTTTATACTACCCATATTGGGTTTAATATATCAAGAAATAAATAGAAACAGAAATTTTGGATATTATTTATTTACATTATGGTTCATTATTAACATTCTAGGCAACCATTTTGATGGTAAAATATTTTCACTTATTTACCAAGATAACTTTCTAAATTACTCAGGTTATTTTCTACTAGGAAGGGTATTATACGATAATATATAAATTAAGTTTTAAAAACTACACACTAATATTCTTTTTGGGTGTTTTTATTACATTCTTTGGAACATGGTATACTTCTCAAAAATACTCACAATTAATAACTGTATTTTATGAAAACTTTGCCTTTGGTGTTCTATTATCATCAATAGGATTCATTGGAATAATAAAATACACTAATTTCAATACAAGTATATCATCAGTAAAATGGATTTCAGACAAATGTTTACTAATATTTTTTATGCACGCATTAGTCTTAGATAGATTACAACATTATTTCAGTGATATGAATGAAGTTATATCTGTATTATTACTCTTAGCCACAACATTTTTTATATCATTGATAATATCAAGCCTACTAAGATTGATCCCGAAATCATTTAATTTATTAGGATAATAATTAATTATGAGCGAAAAGTTTTTACACCATCAATATAATAGAAAAGAAAATGGATTTAACGATCTCCGCTTTATTCTTGCAACATTAGTATTATTCTTTCATTCGTATGAAATGTTGCCTAGCTATGCTGGGCAAGATTATAGGGATAAATTTTGTCTTCATATATCATAAACAAGCTATCAGATCTCGAGCTTTTGGCTGAATCAGAGGAAATTGAATTCAAACTTGCTCAAGGTAAAGATGGCAGAGAAGAACTTCCAAAAGATTTTTGGAAAAGTTACTCTGCTATGGCAAATGCTCATGGTGGTTGGATTATTCTCGGTGTGCGTGAAAAATCGGGAAAATTTACTGTTGCAGGTGTTGATGATGTAGAAAAGATTAAAATTGATCTGTTCAATTTACTTAATAATCGCGATCATGTAAGTGCAAATTTATTAGCTGCACCTGATTCTATTGAAATTCATCGCATTGATTCTAGTTTGAGTGCTTATCGAAATCGTTTATCAGCTAATAAACCCGATCACCCTTATCTAGATTTATCTCTATTTGATTTTTTCCAAAAGATTGGCGGTTGGGGACGAGATCGTATTTCTGGTACATCGGGAATGACGATAGCGGGTTTATTGATGTTTGGGGAATTTAATTCTATTATTAGCCTGTTTCCACACTATTTTATAGATTATAGAGAACCATCAGAAGAGCGTTGGTCAGAAAGAATTTATCCAGATGGAACTTGGTCTGGAAATTTATTTGATTTTTATCGTAAAACAGTTTTAAAACTGGCTGAAAATTTACGAGTTCCTTTTGTTTTGGAAGGCGATCAGCGTATTGATGATACGCCTGTTCATAAAGCGCTACGAGAGACATTAGTAAATACTTTGGTTCATGCTGATTATTCTGAAAGAACATCTGTCCTTGTTGAAAAATATTCTCATAAGTTCGAATTTAGAAATCCCGGTAATTTACGTTTATCTCAAGCTGAAATTTTTGCAGGAGATGTTCATGATTGTCGTAACGGATTACTGCATCAGATGTTTTTATTAATTGGTTTGGGGGAACGAGCAGGATCAGGTATGCCTAAAATCATGAAAGGCTGTGAAAGTGCAAATTGGGCGTTGCCACAATTAATTGAAAAATTAGATTCTCCACAATATACAACTTTAGTAATTTCAACTGCTAATTTGATACCTGAAACTATTCGAGATAGTCTCAATATTGTACTTGAGTATGAATTTGATAAATTAACTCAATTAGAGCAAATTATTTTAGCAACTATTTGGGATAAAAAAGAGATTGATCATAGCCGCTGTTGTGAACTAACTTCTCAACATTCTAGAGATGTAACTTTAGCATTACAGAAATTAATGAAAAAAGGTTTTTTAGAGTCAAAAGGAACATCTAGACAGAAAATTTATCTTATTCCAACTAGCATTAGTTCTAAACTTCATTCAGTTAGTGACCCAGTTAAAAAGTTACTAAAATTATTAGAAAAGTCTGATAAAGGGACAAATGAGTTAATGAAAGAGCTCAATATAAGTCACCGAAATTATTTCAAAAAGCAGTATTTACAACCAGCGATCTCTGCTTTACTTATTGAAATGACAATACCAGATAAGCCGAGTAGCCGTAATCAGAAATATCGTATTACAGAGCTAGGTCAGCAGATTCTACAAGTATAATCTTAAAAATTTATTTGAAATATCAATGAAACTAACCCTTATCGTTCCAACTTACAACGCAGGTCCTTTATGGCAAAAATGGATTACAGCTTATCAGCAGCAATCTATTCAAGCGGATGAAGTGATTGTGATTGATTCATCATCACAAGATCAAACCTTAGAGCTAGCAAAACAGGCTGGATTTACAACTTATCTGATTCCATCCGCAGAATTTAATCATGGTGGTACTCGTAATCAAGCGGTAAAATTAGCTGAAAAAAATGCAGATATTCTCGTATTTCTAACTCAAGATGCTATTTTTGCTGATATTTATGCTTTAGAAAATTTGATTAAGCCTTTTGCTGATCCTAAAGTGAGTGCGGTATGTGGTAGGCAGTTACCGCATTTAAATGCAAATCCATTAGCAATTCATGCGCGTTTATTTAATTATCCAGAACAGAGTCAAATTAAAACTAAGAATGATATTGAGAATCTAGGAATTAAAGTTGCCTTTATGTCTAACTCTTTTGCAGCTTATCGTAAAAGTGTTTTTGAAGAATTAGAGGGATTCCCTGAAAATACAATTTTAGCTGAAGATATGAATTTAACAGCCAAGATGATTTTAGCTGGTTATAAAGTGGCTTATTGTGCGGAGGCTTTAGTTTATCATTCACATAATTATTCGGTTATTCAAGAATTTAAACGCTATTTTGATACAGGAGTGTTCCAACAAAATCAGTCTTGGATTCAAGATTCTTTCGGTAAGGCTAGTAATGAAGGAAAAAGGTTTGTAAAATCCGAATTACAATTTTTATTGAAAAATTCACCACTTTGGATACCAATATCCTGTTTAACAATTTTAGCCAAATTTGTCGGCTTTAAGTGCGGTTTAAATTGGCAAAAAATACCGACTAAATTTATTAGCCTTTTCACAATGCATAAAGCATATTGGAAACAGCAATAATATTATGGATTCTTTATGAAAAAACAGATAATAAGTAAATACATTCTTGCACTGACAGATTTTACTAGCTGTTTTTTAGCCTCATTTTTTGCATTTTGCTTGCTCTATTTATGGAGTGGTAATATTTATGCTTTTGTTCCTTCTGAACAGTTAGATGATCGCATATTAATTCATTTAGTTCTCACCATATTCTGCGTAGGTTGGTTTTGGATCAGACTACGTCACTATACTTATCGTAAACCATTCTGGTTCGAATTAAAGGAAATTCTGAGAACCTTAATTATCATAGCCACAATTGAACTAGCTATAGTTGCATTCTCTAAATTCTACTTTTCTCGTTATCTATGGCTTTTCACATGGGCAATCGCTTTAGTTTTAATGCCTTTATGCCGTATTTTGATGAAGAAGCTCCTTATCAAAACTAAATTATATGTCAAAAATACCGTTATTATTGGCGGAGGACAAAATGCTATTGATGCCTATAATGCTTTAATGAGTGAGTCCTATTTAGGATTTAACGTAAAATACTTCGTCGCTAGTAATTGTGATATTAATCTAAAGAAAATAGGTATTCCTGTAATTAGCGAAAAGCGCCAAAGCCTTTGGGAGTTAGTTACCAAAAAGTCAGATCAATTTATTATCGCGTTGGAAGATCACGAAAATGAAGAACGAGATAATTGGTTACGTAATTTATCGAAAAAGCATTACCGTTCTATTTCTGTCATCCCCACATTAAGAGGATTACCACTTTACAGTACCGATATGGCGTTTCTATTTAGCTACGATGTCATTCTACTAAGAATCAATAATAACTTAGCTAAGCGATCTTCTCGTTTATTAAAACGTACAATGGATATTGTATGTTCGATAATTTTTATTATTTTGCTATCGCCATTACTAATAACTCTATACTTGCTCGTTCGTAAAGATGGAGGAAAAGCGATTTATGGCCATAAGCGAATTGGAAAAGATGGAAAATATTTTCATTGCCTAAAATTTCGTTCAATGGTTCTAAATGCAGATAGGGTACTGTCAGAGCTATTAGAAAAAGATCCTGAAGCTCGCCAAGAATGGGAAAAAGATTTTAAGCTAAAAAATGATCCTAGAATTACTAAAATTGGACACTTTTTGCGTCGTTCAAGTCTTGATGAGCTACCGCAACTTTTTAATGTACTAATTGGACAAATGAGTCTAGTTGGGCCAAGACCAATAATTCAAGATGAATTAGCTTATTATCAAGAAGATGTGTCTTATTATTTGATGGCAAAACCTGGAATGACAGGGCTTTGGCAAGTAAGTGGACGTAATGATGTGGATTATGCTACAAGAGTTTATTTTGATGCTTGGTATGTCAAAAATTGGTCATTATGGAATGATATCGCTATTTTATTTAAAACGATTAATGCTGTAATTAAGAGAAGCGGTGCCTACTAAGTTACCAATAATTGTGAAATTCCTGATTGGAAAATAGATTTCTAGCTTTACTTCTTAACCAACCTAAGTTAGAATACCACACCTTTTTTAGTTCTATGCCGCCATCAATTTAGTGCGGTTTAATTTAAACAATATATTTCCTTGAGGTGATGGCTTATGCCAGTAATTAAAGTTCGTGAAAATGAATCATTTGACGTAGCATTACGTCGTTTCAAACGCTCTTGCGAGAAAGCAGGTCTTTTAGCTGAAGTTCGTGCACGTGAATTCTACGAAAAACCAACTACAATTCGTAAACGTGAAAAAGCATCTTTAGCAAAACGTCACGCTAAACGTAACTTCCGCGAGAACGCACGTAACACTCGTTTATACTAATCTTTATTAGTAAAACAGTTAACTGAAACCGTGATGCCTTTTAGGTATCGCGGTTTTGGCATTTATACTACCCTAATTTGCGCAAAGGAGAATTGAATGAAAGGTATGATTCCACGTCCATTTATTGATGATCTTATTGCGCGTACTGATATTGTTGAGTTAATCAACAGCCGAGTCAAACTCAAAAAAGCAGGCCATAATTATCAAGCTTGTTGCCCATTTCATCACGAGAAAACCCCTTCTTTTAGTGTAAGCCCTTCAAAACAGTTTTACCACTGCTTTGGCTGTGGTGCTCACGGTAATGTGATTAGCTTTTTGATGGACTATGACAAATTAGAATTTCCAGAAGCTATTGAAGAATTAGCTGCACTACATAATTTAGAAGTCCCCCGTGAAAATGTGGTAAATCGAGATGGCAAACCACCAGTAAGCTATAAAACTAAACGTAATCTTTATGAACTCCTTGATTTAATTGCAAAATTTTATCAAGAACAGCTAGCTACACATATTCCAAGCCAAAGTTACTTACAGCAACGTGGATTATCTGAAGAAGTTATTCTACGTTTTGAAATTGGTTTTTCACCTGATTCATTTGATGCTGTATTACGCCGTTTTGGTAATAATCCTGAAGAGCAGCAGAAGCTTATCGATACTGGGATGATTACCCGTAATGATCGCGGCAATCTTTATGATAAATTCCGTAATCGCGTGATGTTTCCAATCAGAGATAAACGCGGGCGTGTCATCGCTTTTGGTGGACGCGTATTAGGTGATGAAAAGCCTAAATATATGAACTCTCCAGAATCAGCGACTTACCATAAAGGCAGTGAACTCTATGGCCTTTATCAAGTATTACAGCTTAATGATAGTCCTGAATCGCTCGTTGTAGTTGAAGGTTATATGGATGTAGTTGCCCTTGCTCAATATGGCGTAAATAATGCTGTAGCGTCTTTAGGAACAGCAACAACAGGCGATCAAATTCAGCAAATGTTCCGCCATACCGAACAAATTATTTGTTGCTATGATGGAGACCGTGCAGGACGAGATGCTGCTTGGCGCGCTTTGGAAAATAGTTTGCCTTACTTACACGATGGCCGCCAGTTAAAATTTATTTTCTTACCAGATAAAGAAGATCCCGATACTTTCGTTCGCCAATATGGCAAAGAAGGGTTTGAATCCTATTTAGATAATGCACTAAGCCTAAGTGAATTTTTATTTGATAGCTTATTAGCTCAAGTAGATTTAACTACTAAAGAAGGAAAATCAAAATTAGCGTCTTTGGCTATCCCATTAATTAAGCGGATTCCTGGGGAAACATTACGTCTCTATTTACGCAATATTTTAGGACAAAAGCTCGGAATTCTTGATCCAACGCAATTAGAAGCAATGTTTCCAAAAAATGCTCTTGAAAACATACAAACTCGCCCCAATATGCCGAAGATCGAACGCACGCCTATGCGTTTATTAATTGCATTGCTATTGCAAAATCCAAACTTAGTTGAGCATTTACCACAAGATATTTCATTTTTAAGACCACTTAAAGAACGGGGTTTTGAACTTTTTGAAGAACTTGTAGCGGTATGCCAACAACATATTGGAATGACAATGGGTGGCCTACTTGAGAATTTACGAGAAAATCCACAATTTAAAGCCCTTGAGCTATTAGCAAATTGGGATCATTTAGTTGCCCCTGAACATATTGAAAATACATTTATTGAAACCTTAGATTTCTTCTACAGAAAATTAGTTGATCAGCAAATAGAGATCCTAGTGGCAAAAGACCGTACCACAGGACTGACAAATGATGAAAAAGAAGAGCTAAAATTGCTCTTAACATCCCGATAAGCGGTCATTTTTACACTATTTTTTGCAAAGTTATTTATACTCATAATAGCTTTGCTATAATTAGCTCCTTTTACTTTCGCTCGCACAGAATGGATAAAACTATGGAACAACAATCTCAATTCGAAGAACAAGAATCCCAGTTAGGATTGCTTATTGCCCAAGGGCGTGAGCAAGGTTACTTAACTATTTCAGAAGTCCACGACCACTTGCCTGAAGATCTTGTCGATGCGGATCAAATCGAAGACATTATTCAAATGATCAACGATATGGGAATTAAAGTTTTTGAAACTGCCCCAGATGCTGATGAATTAATGTTAAATGGTAATGTTGCCGATGAAGATGTAGTTGAAGAAGCGACAAAAGTACTTTCAACTGTAGAATCGGAATTAGGCCGTACAACAGACCCTGTGCGTATGTATATGCGCGAAATGGGAACCGTTGATCTTCTAACTCGTGAAGGCGAAATTGATATTGCAAAACGCATTGAAGATGGTATCAATGAAGTGCAATGCGCAGTTGCAGAATATCCTGAAGCATTAACGGCATTAATCGCTCGTTATGATCAAGTTGAAGAAGGTACAATTCGTCTTTCTGATCTTGTAACAGCCTTCGTAGATCCTAATGCTGAAGAAGCTGCACCAATCGATGATATTGATGAAGATCTTGATGAAGATAGTGAAAATGAATCTGCAGCAACGGCTGTCGATGATGATGAAAATGAAGATGAAGAGTCTGATGGCTCATCAGATAATAGCGATGATAACTCTATTGATCCTGAGCTTGCTCGTGAAAAATTCACGGCTTTAAAAGAGCAGCACGAAAAAGCCTTACTTGCGATCCAAAAACACGGTCGCTCAAGTAAACGTGCACGTGACCAAATCGACGCTCTTTCTTTAATTTTCCGTGAATTCCGCTTAGTTCCTAAACAATTCGATCTTCTTGTTGAATCAATGCAAGATATGATGAAACAAGTTCGTAGAGAAGAGCGCCAAATTCAACGCTATGCTGTTGAATATTCAAAAATGAAAAAGGCAGACTTTGTAAAAGCATTCCAAGGACACGAAACGTCTGATGCTTGGATTGAAAAAGCAATCAATGCGAAAAAAGGCGGAGTTCCAAAATTAGCCGATTATGCTGACCAAATTCGTGTAAATATCGCTAATTTACAGAAATTAGAAGAAAAAACGGGCTTAACTATTGCTCAGATCCGCGAAATTGGTGGCCGTATCGCTGATGGTGAGTTAAAAGCGCGTAAAGCGAAAAAAGAGATGGTTGAAGCGAACTTACGTCTTGTAATCTCTATTGCGAAGAAATACACAAACCGTGGCTTACAATTCTTAGATTTAATCCAAGAAGGTAATATCGGCTTAATGAAAGCGGTAGATAAATTTGAATACCGTCGTGGTTATAAATTCTCGACTTATGCAACTTGGTGGATTCGTCAGGCGATTACACGTTCTATTGCAGACCAAGCGCGTACAATCCGTATTCCTGTACATATGATTGAGACGATTAACAAGTTAAATCGTATTTCTCGTCAATGTTTACAAGAGATGGGCCGCGAAGCAACACCTGAAGAATTAGCGGAAAAAATGGGTATGCCAGAAGATAAAATCCGTAAAGTTCTGAAGATTGCCAAAGAGCCGATTTCGATGGAAACACCAGTAGGCGATGACGATGATTCGCATTTAGGTGACTTTATCGAGGATAGCACCCTTGAGCTACCACTCGATTCGGCAACTGCGGAAAGCTTACGTATTGCAACGAATGAAGTATTAGAAGGCTTAACGCCACGTGAAGCGAAGGTTTTACGTATGCGCTTTGGTATTGATATGAATACTGACCATACTCTTGAAGAAGTAGGTAAACAATTTGATGTGACACGTGAACGTATTCGTCAGATTGAAGCAAAAGCATTACGCAAACTTCGCCATCCAAGCCGTTCAGAAACTTTACGCAGTTTCTTAGACGATTAATAGCTGTCCCCTGCAAACTCAGTTTGTAGGGGATTTTTGTATCTACTCAATCAATAAAACGGTATTGTGTAGCAGTCACAAATCTAAAATTTTTCTACTCTTAACTCTCTCCCTCTGGGAGAGAGACAGCGAAAATTGCGTTCAGCAATTTTTGCAGAGAGCGGGAAAACAAGCGGTGATATTTCATCAATATTTTGCAATTTCCCCTCTCCCGTAAACGGGCGAGAGTTTAAGAAAAATATTTGGTGAAGTTGCTACAGTTACTACATAGCTACTACATAATTTCTCAATAAAAAGGAATATAATTATGAAAAAATCTGTCATTGCATTGCTCGTATCATCTATTTTTATTCTTTCCGCTTGTGATGATAAGCAGATGACTCAAAAAGTCACAGAAGCAGAAAAACAAATTGTTCAACTCAACAGTGAATTACAAAAAGCTCAGTCAGAGCTTTCAACTAAAACTGCTGAACTTGACAAACTGAAAGAACAAGCGGTCACTTTAAGCGAAGATTTAGCAAACGCTAAACAGAAAACGTCTGCTTTTCCAGCTTTACAGGTAGAAATCCTAAAACTATTTGATAAATCCGAAAGTATTAAACATCCCAAAGATCCAAAGAATCCTGATGATGAATATTATCGTGAAGAAACAAACATTTCATTGTTTGCTTCTATTCCTAAAACCCAAATTGAATGGTTGAATGATCTCTTATTAAATGAAGTATACAGATCTTCTATTTCTGAAGAAGAATATAAAGCACATAAAGGTAAAGTCACTGTTGAACAGCTGAAGGAATCTTTAGATAAAGAATACAATGGGTTTATCAATGACGCGAAAGAAGAAAAGCCGATTGGATTATCAAGAAGTGTTGATAGCTACTATCTAGGACAACGTAATAACATTGTATTCTTCTCACAAAGCCACAATAGCTATTATGGCGGCGCACACGGTATGTACTACACTCGTTACTTAAACTTCGATGTAAATAAAAAAGAATTAATCACATTAAACTCATTAGTTCCACCTAAAAACCAAGCTAAATTACGCGAGTTACTTTGGGAAAGTTATATCAATGATAGACAATTACAAGAAGGAGAAGCTCCTTATGCAGAAAAATCTGATTTCCGAATTTCGGAAGAGTTCTTTTTCTCACCATATGGAATCACTTTCGTTTATCCACCTTATGAGCTAGGCCCTTTTGCTGAAGGTGAAATTGAAGTTCCACTCTATTTTCATCAGCTCAATGAATTACTTAATTCAGATTACCGATTAACTGAAAAAGATGGTTTTGGGTTAAATCAGAATGAATACTAGATTAAAGGATATTTTCTAATCAAATAACTTACTTATTTTTTCGGTGCGATACGAACTGTCGTATATGATTGATATAAAGCTGACTCCATTTTATTAAAAGGAAAATCCTATGTTTGAAGCTATTTCAGAATCACAAGTATCAAGCAATATTAAAGTTGTGAGTATAAACTTTGATAGCGATAAATTATTCCAAGCAATCCGCCATAAATCAGATAAGATCAAGTTGGAATCTTATAAAAGCTCAGATTTGCAAAATAATTCTCAAATCCAACCGCTTGCAGAAGATGAAGATATTCTATTTTTGATTGGGAAACCGGACGATCTACTAAGCTGCATTAAGGCTATTTCAGAACCAATGATTATTAGCTGTATTCTTCCTGAATTTTCTAACCAAGATTTAAGTCGATTAGAACAAGAGAATAACAGTATTTATGTGTTAAATAACACGCAAACCGCTGAATCGGAAATTTGTGAGTTAATCTTCCGTATCCATCAGCATATCACTGAAGAAAGTACTAAAGAAGGTTCTGCTAATGTAATAATAGATGTGATAGATCTGAAAGGAGCATTCAAAGATGCTCCTTATATCAAAGCTATTTCAGCTGCAGGCTATGGGGAAAATAAAATTCAAGATATTTTAGAAACCATTACGTCTCAATGTAATTCTGAGATTAAATCAAATTCTATCGTCGTGAGTATCGTTGCTGACGAAAACTTAGAACTTGGTGAAGTCTTTGAGATAATGGAAACAATATATACTCTTGATTTTGTCAACGAAGATGCCACAATTCTATTTGGTACATCCTTTAACAAAGATATGGAAGATTCACTTTCTATCACTCTTTACATCGGACAAGATAAACCATAGATATAACAAAGGGTTGCAATTTAACTGCAACCCTTTTTTGACACAACTCTAGCCTTTCAACTTAGTTAGTAACTTATTATGAATCCCGCCAAAAGCGCCGTTACTCATTACTAAAATATGATCTGTTGGCTTCGCTTCTTTCACAATTAGATCCACAAATTCATCTAAATTTGCTGACCATTGCGCTGGCTGTGTTAATGCGTCAGTAATCACACTCACCTGCCAAGGAATAGTATCCGGTTGGTAGACAAATACTTGATCCGCATCTTTTAATGATGGCGCAATTTCATCTTTATGTACGCCCATCTTCATCGTATTAGAACGTGGTTCTAATACCGCTAAAATGCGCTGATCTTTGCCTACTTTGCCACGAAGTGCGTCGATTGTGGCTAAAATTGCCGTTGGGTGATGAGCAAAATCATCGTAAACCGTGATGCCATTGACTTCGCCTTTCACTTCTAAACGGCGATTTGCATTGATAAAGCTATCTAATGCCTTGCAAGCACCAGTAATATCGACACCCGCGTGGTGCGCACTTGCTATAGCCATTAATGCATTATGCATATTATGTGCGCCAAGTAGTGTCCAGTGAACTTCGCCTACTTTTTGTTGGTGATGATAAATCGCAAAGTTTGAGCAATCCGCTGTTAATGGCTCTGCATACCACTCATTCTCTTTACCAATAAATTGCAATTCACTGTAGCTACCTAATGCTAAAGTGTCTTGAACATTTTGATCTGCTTTTGCCGATAAAATACAGCCATTTTGTGGCATCGCACGCACTAAATGATGGAATTGGCGCTGAATCGCTTTTAAATCATCAAAAATATCCGCGTGGTCAAAATCAATGTTATTGATAATTAAAGTTTTCGGGCTGTAATGCACAAACTTAGAACGCTTATCAAAGAATGCAGAATCGTATTCATCCGCTTCAATAACGAAGAACTCGCTTTTTCCTGCTCGTGCTGAAATTCCAAAGTTACCCGCAACACCGCCAATTAAGAAACCTGCATCAATGCCATTTTGATCTAGGATCCAAGAAAGCATACCTGTGGTCGTTGTTTTTCCGTGCGTACCAGACACCGCTAATACCCAACGATCTTTTAAGAGATGATCGTGTAGCCATTGTGGGCCTGAAGTATAGTTCAAACGGTTATTTAGCACATATTCCACACAAGGATTACCACGGCTCATTGCATTACCAATAATCACTAAATCTGGCGCAGGCTGTAGTTGTGCCACATCATAATTTGGGATAATTTCAATACCACTTTTCTCTAAGAAAGTGCTCATTGGTGGATAAACATTGGTGTCCGAACCCGTTACTTTATAACCAAGTTCACGAGCGATAATTGCTACGCCTCCCATAAAAGTGCCACAAATGCCTAAAATATGGACGTGTTGCTGTTTCATTAATTGCCTCGAATAATTAAAAAGTGTGATCTACTTCACAAAAAAACATTTTACTCCAAAACAGGAGCGTACTGACGCGTATAATAATGCAATCTGCTCGGAATAGCTAATTTAAGGAGAACAAAAATGAAAACATTAGGCGAATTTATCGTTGATCGTCAAGCAGAATACCCTGGAGCAACAGGGGAATTAAGTGGAATTCTATCTTCAATCCGCTTATCAGCGAAAATTATTCACCGTGATATTAACCGTGCAGGGTTAACCCAAGATATTTTAGGTACATCGGGCGATGAGAATGTGCAAGGCGAAGCACAAATGAAATTAGATGTGTTTGCCAATGAAACAATGAAAAAAGCGTTAATTGCACGTGGCGATGTCGCTGGCTTTGCTTCAGAAGAAGACGATACATTTGTTGCATTTGACACCGAACGCGGCCGCAACGCGAAATATATTTTAATGACAGATCCACTTGACGGCTCTTCAAACATTGATGTGAACGTTTCTGTGGGGACCATCTTCTCTATCTATAAACGTGTATCGCCAATTGGTACACCAGTAACAATGGAAGACTTTTTACAAGAAGGGCGTAAACAAGTTGCAGCAGGCTATGTAACCTATGGTTCATCGACTATGTTGGTTTATACTACAGGTAACGGAGTAAACGGCTTTACTTATGATCCATCACTTGGTTTATTTATTCTTTCTCATCCAAATATGAAAATGCCTTATGAAGGCAAGTTCTACTCAATCAATGAAGGGCAATATGTAACCTTCCCAACAGGCGTGAAGAAATTTATTAAATTCTGCCAAGAAGAAGATAAAGCGACCAAACGCCCATACTCTTCACGTTATATTGGTTCATTGGTATCAGACTTCCACCGTAACTTGTTAAAAGGCGGTATCTATATCTATCCAACATCAACAAGCTATCCGAAGGGTAAATTACGCTTATTGTATGAAGGCAACCCAATGGCATTTATCGCAGAGCAAGCGGGCGGAATGGCAACAGACGGTGCAAATCCAATTTTGGATATTAAACCAACTGAGTTACACCAACGAATTCCATTTTATGTAGGCTCAACAGCAATGGTCAAAAAAGCTGGCGAGTTTATGGCTGAAGGGGAGTAATCACTAGATATTCAGGGGGATCCATCCAGCCCCCTGTTTCTATTTAAATCTGCTGCAATGAAGTTATTAATGAAGGCTGTTTTTCTAACAGGTAAAGCAATTTTTGTGAAGAGCCCGTAGGAATTCTACGTTGCGTTTCCCAAGACTGAACCGAAGCAAGACTAACCCCTAAAGCCTTTGCAAATTCAGATTGTTTCAAATTAGTTGATGCACGAATTTGCTTTACATTCGGAATTTTATGGACATAAACATTTTCAGGATTAGGCTGTTTTTTCCCTGTTTCAATCTCAACCATCTCGTTTAAGCTCGCCACAAGATCATTAAAAAGTGATTTATCCATTCGTTGTCTCCTGTTGTAACTGCTCTACAATTTTTCTCATAATTGCTCGCTCTTCATCACTAAGGTTATCTTGTTCATTCTTGGTATACACCAATAAAAGATAAATTCGCCCTTTTGGTGATAACACATAATAAATAACTCGAATACCGCCACTTTTACCTTTATTACCTACAGCCCAACGAATTTTTTGACATCCACCAGTCTGCTGTAGATAACTTCCAATCTGATGATTTTCAAGTAAATAGGTTTGAAAGCGTTGATATTGTTCATCTGTTAATAAGGCTTTTCTACGCTTAGAAAAACCTTGTAACTCAATAAATGTAAGATATTCCATTTTTTACCCCTATGCAATAAAATTGTACTCAGTACAAATTTATTTCTTGTTTGAGAATAGAAAAATGGAATAAAAAAGACAACCTAACTAAGTTAGTTTTTCGATAGAGATCACAAAAATAGTTGTGTTGGTAGGGTGCGCGTAAGCGCACCATCTTTTACTTACCAATACAGAATGAACTAAAGATATTGCCTAATAGATCATCGGAAGTGAATTGACCGGTAATTTCACTTAGGGCATTTTGTACCATACGTAACTCTTCCGCTAATAACTCACCTGCATAGAATTGCGTTAATTGTACGTGACCACGATCTAAGTGTTCCGCAGCAGTTTCTAATGCCACTAAATGACGGCGACGAGCTAAGAAACCACCTTCCGTTGAGCTTTGGTAACCCATTGATTTTTTAAGGTGTTCACGTAATAAGTCCACGCCAACTTTAGTTTGTGCTGAAAGGCGAATAACCGTAAAGTTATCAACTTGAATTAAGCCTTCATCTTCACCCGTTAAATCCACTTTATTGCGAATAACCGTAACAGGAATATTCTGTGGCAATTTGCCTAAGAAATCCGCCCACTCTTGTTGGAAATTATCTGCTTGTGACTGAGAACTGTCGATCATCAATAACACGTGATCTGCCTGTTCGATCTCATCCCACGCACGTTTGATCCCGATCTTCTCTACTTCATCACTGGCATCACGTAAACCTGCGGTGTCGATAATATGTAACGGCATACCGTCAATATGGATATGCTCACGTAATACATCACGGGTTGTACCGGCAATATCAGTTACAATCGCTGCTTCACGACCAGCAAGGGCATTAAGCAAGCTCGATTTACCTGCGTTTGGTTTACCCGCGATAACCACCTTCATCCCTTCACGTAAAATCGTGCCTTGTTTTGCTTCTTTGCGCACATCGGCTAGTTGGGCAATAATCTCATTTAATTTGGCTTCAATTTTACCATCCGCAAGGAAGTCGATCTCTTCATCAGGGAAGTCGATAGCCGCTTCCACATAGGTACGTAAGTAGATCACTTCATCTACAAGCGCATTCACTTTATGTGAAAACTCCCCTTGTAATGATTTCAATGCTGAACGAGCCGCTTGTTCAGATGTTGCATCAATTAAGTCTGCAATTGCTTCTGCTTGGGCAAGGTCTAACTTATCATTTAAGAATGCCTGTTCTGAGAACTCCCCTGCTCGTGCAATACGCACGCCTTTTACTTTCAAGATACGGTTTAACAGAATATCTAAAATAATCTGACCGCCGTGTCCTTGTAGTTCAAGGACATCTTCGCCCGTAAATGAATTGGGCGCTTTAAAGTAGAGAGCGATACCTTGGTCTAAAACTGTGCCATCTTCATCTTTAAAAGGCAGGTAATCAGCACGACGTGGCGGCGGACATTTACCCAACACCGCTTGTGCCACTTCCGTTGCTAATGGACCTGATACTCGTAAAATCCCAACACCGCCACGACCAATCGGGGTTGCTTGGGCTACAATGGTTTCTTTCATATTAATCCTGTTCTATTTCTGCAAAAATTACGTTATTGTAGCATAAAGAGAAAATTGTAGTGACGAACACAAATAACCTGTCCTGACAATTTTCAGATGAAAATAAGAAATAAGGAAACAAAATGCACTTTTCTGAATATCAACACTGGGTTCGCAAATTTTATCAACAGCAAGGCTGGTATGAGCGTGATGTCTTTCGCCGTTTAGCCTATTTAACCGAAGAAGTGGGCGAAGTTGCCTGTGCGGTACGTGCAATTGAGATTGGACGTGAACGCCCTGATGAAGTCGAATTAGATTACCAAGGAAAGCGTGAAGATTTGATTGAAGAATTGGGTGATGTGTTGGATAACCTGTTTATCCTAGCCGACAAATATGAGATTGATATTGAAGAAGTAATTGCAAGGCATAAAGAGAAATTTGTTGAGCGATATAGATAAAAATGCCCGTAATCGTTAAATAACGCTCGGATGTAGGGGCGTATTGAATACGCCCGCGGGCGTACGCAGTACGCCCCTACGTTCTTTCTCCGAATTTAGATATTCGTGGAAATTATATTCAGATACAAAAACGGCACGCTAATGCGTGCCGTTCTATTCAAAGCCTACTGTTTCTCTTCTTTTTTGATTAAATCATCTGGAATAAAGCCTTTTTGTACTTTTTCCATATGTGGAAGATTGTGGGCGATACCTTTGTGGCAGTCGATACAAGTTTTACCTTCTTGCTCCGCTAATGCGTGCATATTCGCTGCAACGGTTTTTTGCTGAGTGAAGTCCATATCTTCAAAGTTGTGACAGTTACGGCACTCTTGTGAGTTATTAGCCTTCATACGAGCCCATTCACGCTCTGCCATTTCTAAACGATGTGCTTCAAACTTCTCTTTCGTATCCACTTTACCGGTAATATGCGCCCAAACTTCTGTACTTGCTTGGATTTTACGTGTCCATTTTGGGATAAATTCGTGTGGTACGTGGCAGTCTGAACAGATTGCTTTTACACCACTACGGTTAGAGAAGTGCGCAGACGCACGGTATTCAGGTACCACGTCATTCATATGGCAGTCTGAACAGAATTGTTCGGTATTGGTATGCTCTAAACCTTTGTTAAAACCGCCCCAGAATAAGATACCGCCAATCGCAGAGATTAGGATTAAAAAGCCAATACCCATCTTGCTTGGGGTTTTGAACCAAGTCCAGAATTTTTTAATTAAACTAAACATTGAATTTCCCCTTATTTAGCTTGAGTTTGACGGATTGTGTCAAATTTGTTTTGAACGATTGGATTTACATCCGTTTGTTGCACGTGGCACTGTAAGCAGAAGTAACGACGTGGCGACTCGGCACTCACTTTGTTACCATCACGATCTAAGAAGTGGCTCTCTGGTAAACGAGTTGCGCCCGTTGTTTTAGACGGCTCTTCTGCGTGGCACGCTAAACATTGGTTCACGTTTTTGGTTACCTGTAAACCACGAATGCTGTGTGGTACAAGTGGCGGTTGATGTGGGAAAGTGGTTGGGATTGTGCCCACATCTTTTTGGGGATTTGTATAAGCAGGGGCAACGCTTTCAGCCGTGTTGTCGATAGACGACGGAATTTGCGTATTTGCCACTGCAAAACCAGCAACTGCTGATAATAATAGAGCAAGATATTTGTTCATTGGGTTCACTCCATAAAGGAAATTAAATATTTTTTACTGGCACTTGTTTCTCAAAACGAGTTCCAAATGCGAAAACATTTTCAGGGCAGACATCAATACAACGTCCGCAAGTAATACAATCATTTGCAAGTACGATTGTGCTATCTTCAGCTTTGCCGTGTAGTGGTTTGCGTAGCACCTGTGGTTCTGGGCAGACGTTATAACAGTCCATACAGTTATCGCAACGACTGCGATCAACCACATTCACTTTAATCACGCTTTTTGAGCCGATTAACGCATAGGTTGCACCGATTGGACAAAGGTGTCCGCACCAGCCGTGCTCAACCACTAACAGATCAAATAAAAAGATAATCAGCACAAGCCATAAAGTCGCACCTAATCCGAATACGAAAGAGCGACCTAAGGCAGCAACAGGGTTGATCCACTCCCACAATAGCGATCCTGTTACGGCACTACCGACTAAGATCATCGCTAAAATGCCATAGCGTAGATTTCTTGAGATCTTCGCTGTGCTACGAATACCTAACTTACGTCTTAACCACGCAGCTGTGTCAGTCACCATATTCATTGGGCAGACCCAACTACAAAAGGCTTTAGTGGCGACAAGCGCATAGATTGCGACAATAATTAGCGCACCGATAATTGATGTCCATTCAGGTAGGTAACCTGTGGCTAATACTTCCGCCATCATTAATGGATCGGTCATCGGCACTGTATCGAGTAATAAACTACCGCTGTAATTACCTTTTAAAATCCACACATTCCAGAATGGTCCGCTTAGGAACATCAGAATAATGCTTAATTGACTTAAACGGCGTAGGATTAAAAAGCGATAAGCACGCCACCAACCGAGTTTTTGACGAGCTTCTAAGCCTGCATCTTTAGGTGAATTAGCCATTATTTCACTCCCTTAATATTTAAATCTAAGTTCGGGAAATGTTCCGCTTCTGGCACCGTAGTCGATTTTGGCACATAGTCATAACCGGCACGATTTGGCGTTGCCACTTTCACATTCGGTTTTACTTGCATCTGTTGATAAACAGGCTCAACTTGACCTTCTGGCATACGAGCTTCAAACGCAGGTTTTAAACCATCTGGGTGTTGATCTTCCAACAATGCTTTACCTGCATTCTGTTTCTCTTTCCAACCTAGACGATAATGGCGACCTAACATACCTTTGGCAATATCCATTGGTAACACTTTGATCGCAGCTTCTTCCAGTACGCACGCTTGTTCACACTTACCACAGCCAGTACAAGCATCAGAATGCACCGTTGGGATTAATTTTGCGTGAATATTGGTTCTGTCATTGTGAATACGCTCAAGGGTAATGGCTTTATCCACTAGCGGACAAACACGGTAACAGACATCACAACGTAAACCTTGCCAGTTTAAGCAAGTTTCGTGGTCAAGTAGTACCGCCAATCCCATACGAGCATCGTTAATATCTTTAAGATCTTCACTTAATGCACCGGTTGGGCAAGCATTCATACACGGAATGTCCACGCACATTTCACAAGGCTTATCACGTGCGACGAAATAAGGCGTACCCGCTTCCATTGGCGAAATCAGCGACGCAAGGTGCAACATATCGTATGGACAGGCTTGCACACATTGACCACAACGGGTACAAGCACTCAAAAAGTCTTTTTCGTCTAATGCCCCAGGGGGACGTAATGCAACCCCTTCTTTTGCTTTCGCCTGCTGTTGTTGCAATCCTAAAATCAAACCTGCACCACACACACCTGCGGCAGTACGGGTCGCGTTTTTTAGAAATTGACGGCGATTTGCATCCAGTTTCATACTGTTCTCCAAAGCATTTATTATTTCCCCTCGCCCGTTTACGGGAAAGGGACAGACCGTAGGCGTGTTCAGCACCGTAGGTCAGGGAGAGGGGGATTTGCAAAATATTTCAGAAATATCACCGCTTGTTGCC
>LEKJ01000014.1 GCA_029852775.1 Pasteurellaceae bacterium LFhippo2 | reverse complement strand
ACGACACAGTGTCTAGGCACTTAGGGACACGACAATATATTACCCTGATGTTCTTATTTTACTCGGTTTTGAGATACAAGGGACACGGTGCCCGTGTCCGCGGGCGTATGTAATACGCCCCTACAAATTAAGGTTATTCAGCGAAAGAATGTAGGGGCGTACTGCGTACGCCCGAGTAGGAAAGCCTACAAAAATTTAAAAAAGAGATATTTAAGATGACAGATACCCAAGATCTTATCCCAACTAAATTAGCCGTTGCGATTGCAAATCCAATTTTTCCGCAACTTGATAGCCAACTGCGTGCAGGGCGACATATTAGCCTTGAATCCCTTGATGAACACGCATTTTTAATGGATTTTCAAGCTGAATTAGAGCTATTTTATCGCCGTTATAATGTGGAATTAATCCGTGCGCCAGAAGGCTTTTTCTACCTTCGTCCACGTGCAACTACATTAATTGCCCGTAGCGCAATGAGTGAAATGGAAATGCTAGTGGGTAAAGTACTGTGTTACCTTTATCTCAGCCCAGAACGTTTAGCACAACAAGGTATCTTTAGCTTTGATGATGTTTATGAAGAGTTATTAAACCTTGCTGATGAAACCAAATTGTTAAAAGCAGTAAACCCACGTTCAACAGGTTCAGACTTAGATAAAGCAAAATTAGCTGAAAAAGTGGGTGGTGCATTACGCCGTTTACAACGTATCGGTATTATCACTCGTGTGGGCGATCAAAACAGCAAGAAATTTGTGATTTCGGAAGCTGTCTTCCGCTTTGGTGCAGATGTTCGTACAGGTGATGATCCTCGTGAAGCACAATTACGCTTAATCCGTGATGGTGAAGCAACAAGCCCAACCTTACTTAGCGAACAAGCGGATAGTTTAGAGCAAGATATTGTAGATTTAGATGAAGAAATTGAAGAGATTGGTGAAGAAGAATAGTCTCTGAAAAATACAATGAGGGATAATTACTCTCGCCCGTTTACGGGAGAGAGACAGTTCAAAATTGCGTAAGGCAATTTTGAACAGAGAGAGGGCAATAATGCTAACAAGCCCTCTCCCTCCGAAAACCTTGCAGATTTTCTCCTCCCTCTCCCGCAAGCGGGCGAGGGGAATGATCGAATAAAATATATTTCAAAGATAGAATACCTAAAAAGGAAAAATCCTAATGAATAACACGGATTTCATTTCGCAACAAGACAATGTAATCGCACCATTTGCTCACCGCCCAGAAGGTGTTGAGCGTGGTAAATTCCGCTCATTAACCCTAATCAACTGGAACGGTTTTTTTGCGCGTACTTTTGATTTAGACCAACTGGTTACAACCCTTTCTGGTGGTAACGGTGCGGGTAAATCAACCACAATGGCAGGTTTTGTCACCGCATTAATCCCCGATTTAAGTTTACTTAACTTCCGTAATACCACAGAAGCTGGTTCAACATCTAGCTCACGTGATAAAGGTTTATACGGTAAGTTAAAAGCTGGCGTGTGTTATGCGGTACTTGAGAGCGAAAACTCTCGTGGTCAGCGTGTGATCAGCGGTGTGCGTTTACAGCAAATTGCTGGGCGTGATAAGAAAGTGGATATTCGTTCGTTCTCTATCCAAAATATCGATTTTAATCAATCGGTTATCAGCCTTTTAACGGAACAAGTGGGCGATAAAAGCGCACGTGTATTACCGCTAAATGAATTAAAAGATAAATTCGACGGTAGCGAAGTTCAATTTAAACAGTACCACTCAATCACCGATTACCACAGTTTCTTATTCGATTTAGGCGTGATCCCGAAACGTTTACGTTCATCATCAGATCGTAGCAAATTCTACAAATTGATCGAGGCGTCCCTTTACGGTGGTATTTCAAGCGTAATTACTAAATCTTTACGTGATTATCTATTACCAGAGAATTTAGGCGTGCGCCAAGCATTCCAAGATATGGAATCGGCATTGCGTGAAAACCGTATGACTCTTGAAGCGATTAAGGTGACTCAATCTGATCGCGATATGTTCAAAAAGTTAATCACTGAATCGACCAATTATGTGTCGGCGGACTATATGCGCCATGCCAATGAACGTCGTGGTAACGTGCAAAACGCTATCGAAAAACGCCAAGAGTGGTATCAAACGAAATCTAAAGTTGAGCTAGAACAGCAACGTATTGTTGAGTTCAGCCGAGAAATGCATGATTTAGAGCAGACCGAAGGCGGTTTAGAAGCAGAATATAATAGTGCGACCGATCACCTTAATCTTGTGATGAATGCGGTTCGTCACCAAGAGAAAATGGAACGCTATCAAGATGAAGTGGACGAGTTAAACGAAAAACTTGAAGAGCAACAAATGGCGGTGGAAGAGATCGCTGAAAAAGTTGAAAGCGCTCAAGCTCGTGCCGAAGATGCGGAAGAGGTGGTAGAAGAACTTCGTTCACAAATGGCGGACTACCAACAAGCATTAGATGCACAACAAACTCGTGCATTGCAATATCAACAGGCAATCGGTGCTTTAGAGAAAGCGAAACAGTTAAGCGGTTTAGCCAATTTAGATCTACACAATGTGGAAGACTACCACGCAGAATTTTCAGCACAAGCGGACGAAATTACCGACCGTGTATTCGATCTTGAACAGCGTTTATCGGTATCAGATATGGCGAAAAGCCAGTTTGATAAAGCGTATGAGTTGATTTGCAAAATTAATGGCGAAACAGACCGGTTGCAAGCGTGGGATGAAGCTCGTGAATTACTTTCAGCTTACCCAAATCAAAAATCGCAAGCGCAACAAGCGGTGGCTTTACGTCAAAAACTTGCCGATTTAGAACAGCGTTTACATCAACAACAGAATGCGGAACGTCTATTAGCCGAATTTAACCAAAAAGCGCAGACGGAATTATCAAACGCAGAAGAGTTAGAGACTTACTATGAAGAACAACAAGCTCGCCTTGAAGATGTTGAAGCAGAGCTAGCAGAGTTTGTGGAAGTACGCTCAACCCAACGTCAGCAACGTGAACAATTAAATCAGCAATATCAACAGCTTGCTAAAAATGCACCTGCGTGGCATACGGCTCAATCGGCACTTGTTCGCTTACAAGAACAGTGTGGCGAAACCTTTGAAGCAAGCCAAGAAGTGATGCAGTTTATGCAAACTATGTTGAGCAAAGAGCGTGAAGCAACCCTTGAACGTGATGAATTAGCACGTAGAGAACAGCTATTAGATGAGCAGATCTCTCGTTTAAGTCAGCCAGACGGTGCAGAAGATATTCGCTTAAATCACCTTGCCGAAAAATTTGGCGGTGTACTACTTTCTGAATTATATGATGATGTATCTCTTGAAGATGCGCCATATTTTTCAGCACTTTACGGTGAAGCTCGCCACGCAATCGTGGTGCGTGATTTAGAGGCAGTAAAATCGCAACTAGCGAATTTAGATGATTGCCCTGATAATCTTTATTTGATCGAAGGCGATCCAAATGCCTTTGACGACAACGTATTCCAAACGGAAGAGTTTAAAGACGGCGTTGTGGTACAAGTGTCAGACCGTCAATGGCGTTATTCTAAATTCTCTGAATTTGCGGTATTCGGCCGTGCGTCTCGTGAGAAACAGTTAGAAAAACTAAATGCAGAACGTGATGAAACCGCAGAAAAACACGCAGAGCGTGCTTTTGATGTGCAAAAATGTCAGCGTTTACACCAACATTTAAGCCAGTTTGTAGGCACGCACTTAGCCCTTGCATTCCAGCCAGATCCTGAACAAGCAATGCAAGAAATCGCACAACAACGTGCGGACATTGAGCGTGAATTAAGCCAAGCAAGCGGTCAAGAACAGCAACTTCGTCATCAGTTAGATAATAGCAAAGCGCAGTTACAACTGTTAAACAAAGTGTTGCCACAGCTTAATATTCTTGCGGACGAAACTTTACAAGATCGTGTAGAAGAGTGCCGTGAGCAGTTATTCGAAGCACAAGAAGATGAGCAGTTTATCCGTCAATATGGCAACTTCTTAGCGCAACTTGAACCGATTGCAACTGCGTTGAAGAGCGATCCAACGCAGTTTGAAGAGTTACAAGAGAACTACAAACGTGCTGTTGAGCAACAGAAATTGCTACAACAAAAAGTGTTCAGCCTTGCGGACGTAATGAACCGCCGTTTACACTTTAGCTATCAAGACGATATTGGCACCGAAGGTTCGGCATTAAACGAACAACTTCGCCAACGTTTAGACACAGCACAAAGAGAACGTGAACAGGCTCGTGAGCAATTACGCCAAGCACAAGCACAATTAACACAATATAATCAAGTGTTTACATCTTTACGCAGTTCTTATGAAGCGAAAAATCAGATGCTACAAGAACTTGTGCGTGAAATGGACGAATACGGTATCCGTAACGATAGTGGGGCAGAAGAGCGTGCAAGAATTCGTCGTGATGAATTACAACAACGCTTAAACCAACACCGTACTCGCAAAGGCTATATTGATAAACAATTAGCGGTTATTGAAGCGGAAGCGGATAACTTAGCGAAAGCGTTACGCAAAGCAGAACGTGATTACAAAACTCAACGTGAAATCGTAGTACAAGCGAAAGTCAGCTGGTGTTTAGTACAAAAACTTTCACGCAACAGTGATGTAGAAAAACGCTTAAATCGTCGTGAATTAGCGTATCAATCAGCAGAAGAGTTACGTTCAGTATCGGATAAAGCGTTAGGTGCGTTACGTCAAGCCGTGGCGGATAACGAATATCTACGTGATAGCCTACGTGCGTCGGAAGATAGCCGTAAACCAGAGAACAAAGTCGC
Source organism: Pasteurellaceae bacterium LFhippo2 (assembly GCA_029852775.1). Lineage (GTDB taxonomy): Bacteria > Pseudomonadota > Gammaproteobacteria > Enterobacterales > Pasteurellaceae. The sequence continues at coordinate 113,664 of LEKJ01000014.1, read as the reverse complement.
ATTCTTTATCTCTGTTTACCAACACTTACGTGAGCGTATTCGTCAGGATATTATCAAAACAGACGATCCGATTGACGCAATCGAGCAGATGGAAATCGAGCTTTCTCGCTTAACTAACGAATTAACTTCGCGTGAGAAGAAATTAGCGATCAGTTCGGAAAGTGTGGCGAATATCCTACGCAAAACGATCCAACGTGAGCAAAATCGTATTCTTCAACTGAACCAAGGCTTACAAAATATCGCTTTCGGTCAGGTGAAAGGGGTGCGTTTAGTGGTGAATATTCGTGATACCCACGCGATTTTACTCAATGCGTTATCGAGCGAGCGTGATCAACATTCAGACCTATTCGAGAACCAAAAATTAAGTTTCTCGGAAGCGTTGGCAATGTTATACAAACGTGTGAACCCACATATCGAAATGGGACAACGTACGCCACAAACAATTGGTGAAGAGTTATTAGATTACCGTAACTACCTTGATTTAGAAGTGGAAACCTTCCGTGGTGCAGACGGTTGGATGCGTGCAGAAAGTAGCGCACTTTCAACGGGTGAGGCAATCGGTACAGGTATGTCGATTTTGTTAATGGTGGTACAAAGCTGGGAAGAAGAGTCTCGCCGCCTACGTGCGAAAGATATTCTACCGTGTCGCCTGTTATTCTTAGATGAAGCAGCCCGACTAGATGCAATGTCGATCAACACCTTATTCGAGCTATGTGAACGCTTAGATATGCAGTTGCTTATCGCCGCCCCTGAAAACATCAGCCCAGAACGAGGCACAACCTACAAACTCGTACGTAAAATCGCCAACAACCAAGAATATGTACACGTTGTCGGATTGAAAGGGTTTGGGGAGTAATCATCTCTTTTCGGACGCGGGCACCGCGTCCCTACATTCATTCTTCGGAGCTAGTATGTAGGGACACGGTGCCCGTGTCCGTATGTGGCTATAGTTCTTGAAAGTTATAATTTGAAAGGTTATTTTTAGTTTTGAGGAGGAAACGATGAAAGAATTAATTCTTTTAGGTATGAAATTATATCTTTATATAATGGTATTTGGATTTTGCATTCTAGTCCTAACTGCACCTTTCTTTAAATAATTGCCAATGATAATAAATTTTGACTTTAATGGCTTTTGTAGAAGAATGTGTCATTTCATTGGGTATGTATGGTCGGATAATATCTGCTTTTAATGTTACTCAAAATGCTTAAAGGTTAGGCACAAATGCAGTACACTAGACACTAAATTGATTTCTCTCAGGAGGGGAATTATGGAATTAGTTAAACAAGTAGCAGACTCTGACTTAAAAAACAATCTCAATCTGCAACCAAAGCAAAAAACGGTTGCAGAATTTTTTGCAGGTCCACATCCAGCAGCAGATGTATCTGATGAAGACTTTATCTTACTAACTAGAGAGAGAGATTGATCCGGATAGGGAAATCTTTGATTAATTTATTATTTACATTTTGAATAAGCCATTCACCCATTTCTTCAAAGTAAAACCATGAAATCAACGACACAATTATCAACATCTAAAAAACAAGAACTTATAGAGTGGTGGAATAGTTTACCAAATCAATGGAAAGAACAGCTTATTGATGCGTATGATTGCAGTATTCATCAAGGCGAATCCGATGATGTATTGCAACAAACTAAGCAAGAATTGTTATTTCAGCCTTTGACTGAATTAAAGGGGAGTTTGTTAGAGCTAACCAAGATAACGACTTTTTTACCTTGTTTTAATGAGCGTATTGTTGATATTCCAAATTTGGCTAAATTAGAGGATTTAGTCTGTTTGGATTTGGCAAGTAATCAGATTTCAGACCTTTCAAAGCTGTCGAGCTTAACTCAATTAATAGAGCTTAATTTGTCTTATAATCAAATCTCGGATATTTCTAATTTATCTAATCTTATAAATTTGGAAGGACTTTATTTATCCTATAATCCCATTGATGATTTTTCGCTATTGGCTAATTTTGTAAAACTAACTTCACTTGGTTTGTCTGGATGTAAGATCTCTGATATTTCAATATTAGCTCATTTAGCTCACTTGAAAGAAGTTGATTTATCCGATAATCAGATTTTAGACATTTCAATTCTAGTAAATATGGTTAATTTAGAAAAATTGTGGTTGTCAGATAATCAAGGTCTAGATATTTCACAGTTAGCTGGTTTGGTTCATTTGGAAGAACTAGATGTAAGTTATTGCCAAATATCAAATATTCAAACCCTAGATAAATTAGTTAATTTGACCAAGCTTATATTAATTGGAAACAAAATTTCAGATATTTCAATATTAGATAATTTTGGGAACTTGAAGGAACTGAATTTGAGTAGAAATAAAATTACCGATATTTCGGTTTTAGCAAACTTGAGTCATTTGGAAACGCTTTCCTTATCAAATAATCCACTTTCCGATATTTCAATGTTAGTAAGCTTAGATAATTTACTGGAGCTTTCTTTAAATGGATGTCAACTATCAGATATTTCAATCTTAGCTGAGATGATAGGTTTGGAAAGACTTGAACTAGCAGATAATCTTATTTCGGATATTTCAAATCTAGCTCGTTTGGAAAATCTAATGTGTTTAGATTTGACTGCTAATCCATTAACGCAGCAAGATATAGATTGGTTGCAATCTAAATTGCCATATTGTCGAATTGAATTTTAATATAAATCTGCCCCTAGTCTGTTAGGGGCAGAGTATTTGCAAATCTTTTTAAAAATCAGACCGCTTGTGTCTTATAAATTATTGTGCTGTTTATAAGCTTGCAACGTATTTTGCATTAGCATTGCAACGGTCATAGGGCCAACACCGCCTGGAACAGGGGTAATGAAAGACGCTTTTTGTTGAGCGACATCAAACTCCACATCGCCAACTAATTTGCCATCAATTCGGTTAATACCTACATCAATAACAATAGCGCCGTCTTTAATCCATTCACCTTTAATTAGATGAGGTTTACCCACAGCAACAACGACAATATCAGCTTGTCTAACGTGGCTTTCTAAATCGATAGTAAAACGGTGGGTAACAGTCACTGTACAGCCTGCAAGTAATAATTCCATTGCCATTGGGCGCCCCACAATATTTGAAGCACCAACGATTACGGCGTGTTTCCCATATAAATTTACACCTGTAGTTTCTAATAATTTCATTACCCCATATGGAGTACAAGAGCGTAACGTTGGGATTCTTTGTGCGAGGCGTCCTACATTATATGGGTGGAATCCGTCCACATCTTTATCCGCTTGAATCGCTTCGATAATTTTTGTTGAGTCAATATGTTGTGGAAGAGGGAGTTGAACTAAAATTCCATCTACACTCTCATCATTATTTAATTCATCAATAAGTGAAAGTAGTTCTTGTTCTGAGGTGGTTTCTGGTAAATCGAAAGATTTTGATGTAATGCCGATTTCGGCACAGCTTTTGCGCTTACTTCCAACATAAACGCTAGATGCAGGATCTGCACCGACTAAAATTACTGCAAGCCCAGGAGCTCTATAGCCTTGTGCAATAAATTGTTGAATTTGCACAGAAATTTCACTTTTAACTTGGTTGGATAGAGCAGTACCCGATAAGATTTGAGCTGACATAAAATCCCCTATATATCAATGACGAAAACGTTTGCGTTATTGTCGCAGAAAAAATTTGGTTTGATAAGTATAATTATAACTGATGTTTAAGTAATAAGCATTTGATTTTGAATCTAAAAAAAGCAGTTGACGAAAATTTTAAAATCTTTATAATGCACATCACTTTCCGACGGCGAGTAGCGCAGCTTGGTAGCGCAACTGGTTTGGGACCAGTGGGTCGTAGGTTCAAATCCTATCTCGCCGACCACTTTTCTTCCTAGAAAACATATCTTATTTAAATTTCAAGTACTCTGCGCCCTTAGCTCAGCTGGATAGAGCAACGCCCTTCTAAGGCGTGGGTCAAAGGTTCGAATCCTTTAGGGCGTGCCATTTATTTCTTTATATTTCAAATATGTTATAAGTTGCGTAACACAACATTAAATGTGCTTTTTCTGTTTGGAGTGCCGTAAATGTACCATTTTTCTGATTTTAGAGTGTAATATAAAAAATCCCCTTAACCAAAAGATTAAAGGGATTCAAATAATCAAACTTATATAGCCTATGCTTTAATTAATAGCGCAACGGCTTCACAAGCAATGCCTTCTCCGCGTCCAGTAAAGCCTAATTTTTCGGTTGTTGTTGCTTTTACATTAACGCGAGAAATGTCACACTTGAGATCTTCCGCGATCGCTTGGCGCATTTGGTCGATATAAGGACGCATTTTGGGTGCTTGAGCAATAATAGTTACATCGACATTTCCTACTTTATAGCCCGTTTCTTGTACCTGACGGTAAGCTTCAATGAGTAATCCACGACTATTTGCACCTTTATATGCCATATCTGTATCTGGGAATAGTTTTCCAATATCGCCTAAAGCAGCCGCGCCAAGTAGAGCGTCTGTTAACGCGTGCAAAGCAACATCCCCATCAGAATGAGCAATAAAGCCTTTTTCGTAAGGAATGCTTACACCACCAATAATTAATGGGCCTTGTTCACTAAATGCGTGAACATCAAAGCCGTGTCCAATTCTAATCATTATTCTGTTCCTTTTGTTAAGTAAAATTCTGCAAGAGCTAAATCTTCTGGGCGAGTGATTTTTAAATTATCGCTACGTCCCGCAACCAGTAGCGGAGTGAAACCTGCAAATTCCATTGCTGAAGCTTCATCTGTGATATTTAATTTTTGCTGAAAAGCATTTGTCAGCGCTTTTTTTAATATCTCTGATTGAAAAAATTGTGGTGTTAATGCGTGCCACAATGTTGAGCGATCTTCAGTATGACTGATATATTCGCCGTTAGCGCGTTTCATTGTATCTATTGCGGGTGTTGCCAAGATGGCGCCATTAATATCTTCAATTTGCAAAAGTTTGTCTAAATCAGACCGCTTGAGACAAGGGCGAGCAGCGTCGTGAACCATCACCCAGCTATCATTTGGTACGGCTTGTAATGCATTAAATACTGAGTCAGCACGAGTTTCTCCACCAAACACTATTTCTATTTTAGGATGATTCAGTAACGTGATTTCAGTATAGTAGGGATCGGTTTTAGACACAGCAACAACTACTTTTTCAATTTCAGAGTGAGTAAGAAATATCTCTAATGTGTGTTCAAGGATAGTTTTACCTTGCAATTGAAGATATTGTTTAGGTCGATTTGCTTGCATTCTACTACCGACACCAGATGCGGGGATAACAGCATAAATTTTACGTGTCATAAGCGCTGAGTCCTTTTAGTTTTTAGGCACAATACGGTAAAAAACTTCGTCGCTTTTTACCATATCACCTTGTAAGCGAGCTCGTTCTTCAAGTGCATTAACGCCATTTTTAAGGTCATCAATTTCTGCTTCAATCAGCTTATTACGTGCTTGAAGTTTGCTATTTTCTAGTTTTAGTTCTTCGACAACTTGTTTGGTTTCTTGATATTCAAACCAACCATTTTGTCCGAACCAAAAAAGATATTGAGTATGAATTAATAAAAGAGTGAGAAAAACGATAAGTAAACGCATTATGATTCCTTTAAAAATTAGATAAGGTATTTTACCTTGATTTTGATCAATCAGTCTGTAATAAGTACATATTTTTTTAGATTAATGTTCAAAAATTTGAAGTATGTAACATTTTTTTTTGGAGAAACACTCTATAATCGCGCCAGTTTTAATTTTCAACTTTATTAAATGAGGAGATCCTTATGTTAAATCGTGTAGAACAAGAACTAGCTCAACTAGGTATCACAAATGTTAAAGAGATCGTTCATAACCCAAGTTATGAGGTTCTTTTTGAAGAAGAAATGAAACCTGAGTTAGAAGGCTTTGAAAAAGGTCGCTTAACTACATCTGGCGCAGTGGCTGTTGATACAGGTATCTTTACTGGTCGTTCACCAAAAGATAAATACCTTGTATTAGATGAACAAACTAAAAATACAGTTTGGTGGACATCTGACGCAGTTAAAAACGATAACAAACCAATGACCCAAGAAACTTGGACAAGTATCAAAGGTTTAGTAACAAATCAATTATCAAACAAACGTTTATTTGTTATTGATGCATTCTGTGGTGCAAATGAAAACAGCCGTGTAGCGGTGCGTATTGTAACAGAAGTTGCGTGGCAAGCACACTTTGTAAAAAATATGTTTGTTCGCCCAACAGAAGCAGAGTTAGCAAACTTCACTCCGGACTTCGTGGTAATGAATGGTTCTAAAGTAACTAACCCGAACTGGAAAGAGCAAGGTTTAAACTCAGAGAACTTTGTTGCGTTTAACTTAACAGAAAAAATCCAATTAATCGGTGGTACTTGGTATGGCGGTGAGATGAAAAAAGGTTTATTCTCACTAATGAACTACTGGTTACCATTAAAAGGCATTGCTTCAATGCACTGTTCTGCGAACGTAGGTAAAGATGGCGATGTAGCGGTATTCTTTGGTTTATCTGGTACAGGTAAAACAACTTTATCAACAGATCCAAAACGTCAATTAATCGGTGATGATGAGCACGGTTGGGATGATGATGGTGTGTTCAACTACGAAGGTGGTTGCTATGCGAAAACTATCAATCTTTCAGAAGAAAATGAGCCAGATATCTATCGTGCGATTAGACGTGATGCACTATTAGAAAACGTTGTTGTACGTGAAGATGGTTCAGTTGATTTCGCAGATGGTTCAAAAACAGAAAACACTCGTGTTTCTTACCCAATTTATCACATTGATAACATTGTTGAGCCAGTATCAAAAGCAGGTCACGCGAAAAAAGTTATTTTCTTAACAGCTGATGCATTCGGTGTATTACCGCCTGTTTCTAAATTAACTCCAGAACAAACTAAATACTACTTCTTATCTGGTTTCACAGCTAAATTAGCAGGTACAGAGCGTGGTATTACAGAACCAACACCAACATTCTCTGCGTGTTTCGGTGCTGCATTCTTATCATTACACCCAACACAATATGCTGAAGTGTTAGTTAAACGTATGGAAGCTTCAGGTGCGGAAGCATACTTAGTGAACACAGGTTGGAATGGTACAGGTAAACGTATCTCAATTAAAGATACTCGTGGTATTATTGATGCAATCTTAGATGGTTCTATCGAACAAGCTGAAATGGGTTCATTACCAGTATTTGACTTAGCAATTCCTAAAGCATTACCGGGTGTTGACCCAGCAATCTTAGACCCACGTGATACTTATGCAGATAAAGCACAATGGGATGTTAAAGCAGCTGACCTTGCAGGTCGTTTTGTGAAAAACTTTGAAAAATACACCACAAACGATGAAGGTAAAGCATTAGTTGCGGCAGGTCCAAAACTATAAGCGATAATAGCTAAGAGCTAATGGAAAGGGCTAAATCTTAAGATTTAGCCCTTTATTGTTTTAGTTTTTGAGCTTAAATATATGGCTGCTGTTCTTTCATTAGATTATCAAAAAATTCGATAGCCACTTTTACTTTTGGCGATAGGTAGCGACGATGTGGGTAGAGTAGGCTAATATCTAATGGCTCATTTTTAATATGGCATAAAATTGGCTCTAATTCTCCAGATTCAAGCTCATCTTTGACTAAAAATTTAGGGATTAAAATAACCCCTTGTCCCGCTTTAGCCATTTGAACGAGAGCATAACCATTATTGCTATATACATTCGATTGCGGTTTAAATTTGACTTCGTGACCATTTTCATTGAATTGCCAATGGTTTTGAGTTTCATACATTAGACACTTGTGTTCTTGCAATTCTAATGCTGTTGTTGGCGTACCGTATTTTTCCAAATAACTTGGTGATGCAACAACGATATGGCTAGCTTTCGCTATACGTTTTGCAACAATGGAGCTATCTTCTAATTTTCCTATTCTTAGCACTAAATCATAGCCTTCGGCTACTACATCTACTCGGCGATCATTAAATTCTAGATGTAGCTGTAAGTTAGGATATGTTTCAGTAAACTTTGCTAAATAGGGCGCTATGAAACGAGAACCAAAATCCATTGGTACAGATATCGTTAATTTACCTTGTAGGCTAGAAGTAATATTCGTGACACAATCTTCTGCGTCTTTTAGTTCATTAAGAATAGGCAAGCAACGTTGGTAAAAGAGCAAACCAGCTTCTGTAGGCGTGATTTTACGTGTTGTTCTTTGTAATAAGCGTACATTTAAGTGTTCTTCTAATTGAGCGACTAATTTACTAGCCATAGCAAGCGACATTTGTTCTTGTTGAGCTGCTTGAGTAAAACTTTGGGTCTCTATTACTCGACAAAATAGATTTATTGCATTTAGTTTGTCCATTATCGTTTCTCTATATTGTATTTTTCATCTAGGCTTGCTATTGTTACAAGCATTTTGAGTTAATTCAATGATATTTTTTACTATTAGTGAATAATATCAGAGTTGGCTTTTAGTTTATTTATCAAATCGTGGGGCATACCTAAGGGTACGAGATTATCCCTACATATAAAATTTTCGGGTGTTTCAATGGGAAAATCATTAGTAATCGTCGAGTCGCCAGCTAAGGCTAAAACTATCAATAAATATCTTGGTAGCGATTTCGTCGTTAAATCAAGCGTTGGTCATATCCGTGATCTACCTACCAGTGGTGGAGAACCTGCGGAAAAGGCTAAACCGATCTCAACCAAAGGAATGACAGCTGAACAAAAAGCAAAGATCAAATCAGAAAAGGAACGTAATGCGTTAGTTAAACGTATGGGGATTGACCCTTATCACGACTGGCAAGCAAATTACCAAATTCTACCAGGTAAAGAGAAAGTTGTTTCAGAATTAAAATCATTGGCGAAAAAAGCAGATCATATCTATCTTGCAACCGATTTGGATAGAGAAGGGGAAGCTATCGCTTGGCATTTACGTGAAATTATCGGTGGCGATGATGAACGTTTTAGCCGAGTAGTATTTAATGAAATTACTAAGAATGCGATTAAACAAGCATTTGAGAAGCCAGAACATCTCAATTTAGATCGCGTTAATGCTCAACAAACGCGCCGTTTCTTAGATCGCGTTGTTGGTTTTATGGTATCTCCATTATTGTGGAAAAAAGTGGCGCGAGGCTTATCGGCTGGACGTGTTCAATCGGTAGCGGTAAAACTATTAGTTGAACGTGAGCGTGAAATTAAAGCATTTTTACCTGAAGAATTTTGGGAGATTTTAGCTAAAACGACGGCGAAAAAAGGTGAATTAAATCTAGATTTAACTCATTTTAAAGGGAAAAAATTCTCAGCACAAAATCAGCAACAAGCAGAAGCTGCAGTTAATGCATTAAAACAGGCTAGTTTTATTGTTTCTGAAATTGATAAAAAGCCAACTTCATCGCGTGCTAAAGCACCATTTATTACTTCAACACTACAACAAACGGCAAGTACCCGTTTAGGTTTTAGTGTGAAGAAAACGATGATGTTGGCACAGCGCTTATATGAAGCGGGTTACATCACTTATATGCGTACTGACTCAACGAACTTGAGCCAAGATGCGTTAAATATGGCGCGTAGCTATATTGAAAAGAATTTTGGTGAGAAATATTTACCTACTAAACCGAATTTCTACTCAAGTAAAGAAAAAGCGCAAGAAGCTCACGAAGCAATCCGTCCATCTGATGTATTAGTGAAAATGAGTGATTTAAAAGGTATGGAGAAAGATGCTGAGCGTTTATATGATTTAATCTGGCGTCAATTCCTTGCCTGTCAAATGACAGCTGCTGAATATGATTCAACAAGTTTAACCGTAACCGCAGGCGACTATGAATTGAAAACTAAAGGACGTGTATTACGTTTTGATGGTTGGACAAAAGTGATGTCTGTGCAGGGTAAAACGGCAGAAGACCAAGAGCTTCCAGAAGTGAGCTTAAATGAAGTGTTAACACTAAATTTAGTTCAACCAAGCCAGCATTTTACTAAACCGCCAGCACGCTTTAGTGAAGCAGCATTAGTTAAAGAGCTTGAGAAACGTGGTATTGGTCGTCCTTCGACTTATGCGGCAATTATCTCAACTATCCAAGAGCGTGGTTATGTACGTGTGGAAAACCGCCGTTTTTACGCAGAAAAAATGGGTGAGATCGTAACAGATCGCTTAGATGAGTCTTTTGCAGAGTTAATGAACTATGACTTTACTGCGAATATGGAAGATACCCTAGACCAAATTGCGTCAGGCAATAGCAATTGGAAAGAAGAATTAAACCGCTTCTTTGCAGATTTTTCGCATAAATTAACCACAGCAGAGCTTGATGAGTTAGAGGGAGGTATGCGCCCAAATAACTTAGTTGAGACAGATATTACTTGCCCAACGTGTGCAAGAAATATGGCAATTCGTACCGCTAGTACTGGGGTTTTCTTGGGCTGTGCAGGTTATGCATTGCCACCAAAAGAACGTTGTAAAACAACCATCAACTTAATTCCTGAAGCTGAACTATTAAATGTTCTAGATGAAGATTCAGAAACGAATGCGTTATTAAAACGTAAGCGTTGTCCGAAATGTGATACAGCAATGGATAGCTATGTGATTGATCCTGAGCGTAAAATTCATATTTGTGGTAATAACCCAAATTGTGATGGCTATTTGATTGAGCAAGGCACATTTAAAATCAAAGGCTATGATGGTCCAGTAGTTGAATGTGATAAGTGTGGTGCAGATATGCATTTAAAATTGGGGCGTTTCGGTAAATATATGGGTTGTACGAGCTGTGATAACACGCGTAAGATCTTGAAAAATGGCGAAGTTGCTCCGCCGCGTGAAGAGCCGGTAGCATTCCCTGAATTAAAATGTGAAAAATCAGACGCTTATTTTGTGTTACGTGATGGTGCAAGCGGGGTGTTTATGTCTGCACATAACTTCCCTAAATCGCGTGAAAGTCGAGCTCCAAAAGTAGCAGAGCTTGCGTTATATCGTGATCGCCTACCTGAAAAACTACAATATTTAGCAGAAGCTCCACAGAAAGACGCAGAAGGAAATGATGCAATTATTCGCTTTAGTCGTAAAGAGAAGCGTCAATATGTCACTTCTGAAAAAGATGGCAAAGCGACCAAATGGATTGTGGATTATCTTGATGGTAAATGGATAGAACGTAAAAAATAGTTGAATTGATAAAAATGGCACCTTAGGGTGCCATTTTTGTTGGCTTATCTCTATTTTTGTGTGCTTGGACTTGGTGACGGTGAATTTATAGGTTCTTCAAATTTATAACGAATTTTTAATAAACCTTCTTTCTCTAGCAACGCCAAAGTCAACATATAATCAATAATGCCTTCTGCATATTGTTCTGCTCGTGAATCTGAATAGGATTTCTTATAAATACTCGGCATATAGAATTTATCATTGATTAAAATTGATGGAAAAGCGAGACGCATATCGCGTGGAATAGCTTTTAGCGAATCCATTTCACTTAATAGTCTTTTTGTGTGGTTAGGATCTTTATGTGCTTCGTTATAAGCATTAAAATCTATATTTTGCGTTGCTATCCATCTTGCCATTTCTTGTAGATTTTCCATTTTAACAGGGCTATTTTTATCTCCTGTTACGGCTAAGAGCTTACGATGAATTTTCATTGCTTCTTTTTCTGGCAACAATTGAGTTAATGGGTAATAGATGTGTGCAACTTGTGGCGCCATTTCGCCATTTTTTAATATTATCACTGACGGAACTGGTTTGAAATTAACATATTTTGAGTATTCAAATAGGCTTAATGCCATTTCAATTGAATTATGTAACTTAAATGAATCTTCAGAATCGTAAGTAAAATAATTATTCAAATTTAATTTAGGTGGCTCATTTTCCGCAGATTTTGTGGATTTCACCGATATAACATACCAATCTCGAGCGTGTGGAAAATGAACTCGATAACCCATTAATCGTTTATAGAGATTTGGGCTTAAGTAGCGTTGGTTGCGTCCTGTTATCTCTCCTTTTTCTACGGCGATATAGCGCTCTTTTTCAAAAAGGCGGGTGATATCATCAAGGATCTGTTCTGAGCTTTTTGCCCAACTAGAGTTGATTAATACTCCACAGAAAAATCCCCATAAAGTGAACCATTTTTTCATTATTGACCCTGTATTTGTAATAATTTTTGAGATATGCATTGTAGCAAACTTTTTGTATAAAAAAGGCACCAACAGGTGCCTTTTCAAGAGAGAAATTATTAAATTAAAAATCCATTAATTCTTTTTCTTTATCTGCTAATACTTCATCAACTTTCTTGATGAAAATATCAGTGATCTTTTGGATGTCTTCTTGTGCTTTACGCTCATCGTTTTCGCTGATTTCTTTCTCTTTTAATAGAGCTTTGATCTTATCATTTGCATCACGACGTACATTACGTACTGCAACTTTACCCTGTTCGCCTTCGCCTTTTACGATTTTGATTAAATCTTTACGACGTTCTTCTGTTAATGGTGGAAGTGGAACACGGATTGTTGTACCTGCTGATGATGGGTTTAAGCCTAAATCAGACGTTAAAATTGCTTTTTCTACAGCACTAATTAAAGAACGGTCAAAAACGGTTACTGCTAAAGTGCGAGCATCTTCAGCAACAACGTTCGCTAATTGGCGAAGTGGAGTCGCAGAACCGTAGTAATCTACTTGAATCGCGTCTAATAGACTAGGTTGTGCACGACCAGTACGGATTTTTGCAATATGACCTTTTAAAGCTTCAACGCTTTTTTCCATACGCTCTTGAGCGTCTTTTTTGATTTCATTAATCATTAAGTTTGTTCCTTTCATTTAAAAACAATAAAACGAGGAGATTCTACCTAATTTCTGCTATTTTTCCTAGTATTAAGTGTGATAGACTTCTCAAACTTTTTAGATCGCAAGCGGTCGAATTAGAAATATTTTTTGCAAAAGGGGTAAACAAATGTACCAACAACAGATTTTAGCGGAATTAAAAGAAGCTGCAGATGTATTAGATAAATTCATTTCTGATGAAAATAATTTGAAATTAATTCAACAAGCTGCGCTGTTAATTTCTGATAGCTTTAAACAGGGGGGTAAAGTTCTTTCTTGTGGTAATGGTGGTTCGCACTGTGACGCAATGCATTTTGCTGAAGAATTAACGGGTCGTTACCGTGAAAATCGCCCAGGTTATCCAGCGATTGCGATCTCTGATGTAAGCCATTTAAGTTGTGTAAGTAATGACTTTGGCTATGAATATGTATTTTCTCGTTATGTAGAAGCTGTTGGTCAAAAAGGCGATGTGCTATTTGGTTTATCAACATCAGGCAATTCTAAAAACGTGTTAAATGCGATTGCCGCTGCGAAAGCGAAAGGAATGAAAGTGATTGCGATGACAGGTAAAGATGGTGGTCAAATGGCTGGTCTTGCAGATGTTGAAATTCGTGTACCACATTTCCGTTATGCAGATCGTATCCAAGAGATTCATATTAAAGTGATTCACATCTTAATGATGTTGATTGAATTTGAGATGGCTAAGTAAGAATTTTCTCTTACAAACGACAAGCGGTCGGATTTTCGGGATATTTTGCAAATTTTTACCGATAATCGACCGCTTTCTTTTTCATTTTGTGTGAAATTCAGGTACAATCCGCCGATTAATTTTTTTATTACTTTTAACAATAACAACAGGACATTTACTGCCCTTATGAAAATGAAGAATATTCGTAACTTTTCTATTATCGCGCACATTGACCACGGTAAATCAACACTTTCAGACCGTTTAATTCAAACTTGTGGCGGTTTATCTGATCGTGAAATGGAAGCGCAAGTTTTAGACTCAATGGATCTTGAGCGTGAGCGTGGTATCACAATCAAAGCACAAAGTGTGACCTTAAACTATAAAGCACAAGATGGTGAAACGTATCAATTAAACTTTATCGACACACCGGGACACGTAGACTTCTCTTACGAAGTATCGCGTTCGTTAGCGGCGTGTGAAGGGGCATTATTAGTGGTTGATGCGGGTCAAGGTGTAGAAGCACAAACCCTTGCAAACTGTTATACCGCAATTGAAATGGATCTAGAAGTTGTGCCGATTTTAAATAAAATCGACTTACCAGCCGCAGAACCAGAGCGTGTAGCAGAAGAGATCGAAGACATTGTCGGCATTGATGCAATGGAAGCGGTACGTTGTTCTGCGAAGACAGGTTTAGGTGTCGATCTTGTGTTAGAAGAGATCGTAGCTAAAATTCCTGCGCCAGAAGGTGATCCTGATGCGCCATTACAAGCATTAATTATCGACTCGTGGTTTGATAACTACTTAGGCGTTGTGTCTTTAGTACGTGTGAAAAATGGTTCAATCAAAAAAGGCGATAAGATTAAAGTGATGAGCACAGGTCAATCATACAATGTTGACCGTTTAGGTATCTTCACACCAAAACAAGTGGATACAACAGAGTTAAAAACTGGCGAAGTGGGCTGGGTTGTTTGTGCGATTAAAGATATTTTAGGTGCGCCAGTAGGCGATACTTTAACAACTCACAATCATTCTGCAGAAAAAGCATTACCAGGCTTTAAAAAGGTTAAACCACAAGTTTATGCAGGTTTATTCCCGATTAGTTCGGATGACTATGAAGCATTCCGTGATGCTTTAGGTAAGTTAAGTTTAAATGACGCGTCATTATTCTATGAACCAGAAAACTCAACGGCATTAGGCTTCGGCTTCCGTTGTGGTTTCTTAGGTTTATTACATATGGAGATTATTCAAGAGCGTTTAGAGCGTGAATATGACCTTGATTTAATCACCACCGCGCCAACGGTAGTTTATGAAGTAGTGCAGACTAACGGCGAAACAATTTATGTGGATAGCCCATCTAAATTACCACCGCTCAGCAATATTTCAGAAATTCGTGAACCTATTGCTGAATGTAATATGCTTGTTCCGCAAGAATATTTAGGTAACGTAATTACGCTTTGTGTGGAAAAACGTGGTGTGCAAACCAATATGGTGTATCACGGTAACCAAATTGCATTAACTTACGAAATCCCGATGGGAGAAGTGGTTTTAGACTTCTTCGACCGTTTGAAATCAACATCTCGCGGTTATGCGTCGTTAGACTATGGTTTCAAACGTTTCCAAACGGCAGATATGGTACGTGTAGATATTATGATCAATGGTGATCGTGTTGATGCGTTAGCGTTAATCGTACACAAAGACAATGCACCTTATCGTGGTCGTGAGTTAGTGGAAAAGATGAAAGAGTTAATTCCACGTCAGCAATTTGATATCGCAATTCAAGCGGCAATTGGTAACCACATTATCGCACGTTCGACAGTTAAGCAGCTACGTAAGAACGTATTGGCGAAATGTTATGGTGGTGACGTAAGCCGTAAGAAGAAACTTCTACAAAAACAAAAAGAGGGTAAAAAACGTATGAAATCTCTTGGTAACGTAGAAGTACCACAAGAAGCATTCTTAGCGATTCTTCACGTGGGTAAGGATTAATTTCATTTATTGTAGGGACAGGCTTTATGCCTGTCCTTGGCTAAACAAGGAGAAAATATGGGTAACTTATTACTCATCGTTTTTATTGGTGCATTATATGGTGCTTGGAAGGTACTGGACTCAATGCAACTTCCAAATACTATCTCAATTATTCTTGTAGTGTTGGTTGCTATTTGTGGTAGTTTTGCTGCGTTTTACAAGTTCAGCGCAGATCCACGCCGTAAAGCAAAAATTGCTCGTGAAGAGAAGCGTTTAGGCAGAGAATTAACCGAAGATGAACTAAAAGAAATTCAACCACGTTCAGCATTGGGTGAATTTTTAGCGTCACTATTTGGTGTTTTATTCTTTGTAACTGTACTGCGCTCATTTATTTTTGAGCCATTCCAAATTCCAAGTGGTTCAATGGAGCCGACATTACGCGTAGGGGATTTTTTAGTAGTAAACAAATTTAGCTACGGTATAAAAGATCCAATTTGGCAGAATACATTAATTGAAACAGGTCACCCACAGCGTGGTGATGTTGCAGTATTCAAAGCTCCAAAACAGCCTGCTGTGGATTATATTAAGCGAGTTGTGGGTGTTGGTGGCGATAAAGTTAAATATGATTTCCGTAATCAAGAATTAACCGTGACTCACTCAGATGGAACTGTTGCTCAATTTAAATATGAAGGGGCAAAGCCGAATCCTGAATATTTCTATCACGGCGAAATGCAAATCGAACGTACTGAAATTGGCGATGTTACTCATCAAGTATTGAACAATCCACATCCATTTAACTATGAGCCTTACTTCTTTAAACAAGATGGAATGGGAGCCGGAGAATGGATTGTGCCGGAAGGTCATTACTTTATGATGGGCGATAACCGTGATAACAGCGAAGACAGTCGTTTCTGGGGATTTGTACCAGAAAAAAATATGGTAGGAAAGGCAACATTTATCTGGTTAAGTCTAGATAAAAGACCAAATGAATTTCCGAGCGGATTACGTTTCGAGAGAATGTTTAGCACTATTAAATAAATTTAGTGCGGGCGTGCGCAGTACGCCCCTACTTTATGTGCGACGAAGAGATATTGTAGGGGCATACTGCGTATGCCCGTTTTAATAAATAGTAAAAATGCAACTAGAACGATTACAGAAAAAATTAGGTTACCAATTTGCTAACCTCGATTACCTCAAACAAGCACTGACTCATCGCAGTGCTGCTTCAACCAATAACGAACGTTTAGAATTTTTAGGTGATTCAATTCTAAATTTCGCCATTGGTAAAGCGTTATATGAAAAATTCCCAAAAGCGAATGAAGGGGAATTAAGCCGTATGCGTGCTGCATTAGTTAAGGAGCATACTCTTGCTGTGGTTGCTCGCCAGTTTGAATTAGGCGAATATCTAAAACTGGGCGCAGGGGAAATGAAAAGTGGCGGGCACCGCCGTGATTCGATTTTATCTGACTGTGTAGAAGCAATTATTGCAGCGATCTACCTAGATCATGGAATGGATAAAGCAATGGAGATGATTTATCAATGGTATCAACATCTTCTTGCAGAAATGAAACCGGGTGAAGCACAAAAAGATCCAAAAACACGCCTACAGGAATTTTTACAAAGCCGAAAATTGAAACTGCCAAGCTATGAAGTAGTAGATATTAAAGGCGAAGCCCATAATCAGACCTTCAAGGTAAGTTGCCAAGTTGAAAAACTTGATGAAGTGATTATTGGTGTGGGGACAAGTCGTCGTAAAGCAGAGCAAGACGCGGCAGAGCAGGTTATTCAGAAATTGAATATTAAATAAATCTTTGTAGGGGCGTACTGCGTACGCCCGCGGGCGTATTCAATACGCCCCTACATTCATTAAAGAAGACAAAATATGACAAATCAAAAAGAATATTGTGGCTTTATTGCCATTGTTGGTCGCCCAAATGTAGGTAAATCAACACTATTAAATAAAATTTTAGGCCAAAAAATTTCAATTACATCACGTAAAGCACAAACAACCCGCCACCGTATTTTAGGGATCAAAACTGAAGGTGCACACCAAATGATCTATGTGGATACTCCAGGGTTACACATTGAAGAAAAACGTGCAATTAACCGTTTAATGAACCGTGCGGCAAGCAGTGCTATCGGTGATGTTGATATGGTGATTTTCGTTGTTGAAGGTACAAAATGGAACGATGACGATGAGATGGTGCTAAACAAATTACGTGGTATTAAAGCCCCTGTAGTGTTAGCGATCAACAAAATTGATAACATCAAAGAGAAAGAAGAGCTTCTTCCACATATTACAGCATTAAGTGAAAAATTCCCATTCAAAGAGATTATTCCAATTTCTGGTCAGCGTGGTAAAAACGTGCATATTTTAGAAAAATTTGTGCGTGAATCTATTAAAGAAGGCACTCATCATTATCCAGAAGAGTATGTAACAGACCGTTCACAACGTTTTATGGCATCTGAAATCATCCGTGAAAAATTAATGCGTTTTATGGGCGAAGAGTTACCTTATTCTGTAACTGTAGAAATTGAACAGTTTAAGATGAACGAACGTGGCACTTACGAAATCAATGGTTTGATTTTAGTTGAACGTGATGGTCAGAAGAAAATGGTAATTGGCAATAAAGGCCAAAAGATCAAAGTGATCGGCACTGAAGCTCGTATGGATATGGAACGTTTATTTGATAATAAAGTTCATCTTGAGTTATGGGTTAAAGTAAAAGCTGGCTGGGCGGATGACGAACGTGCGTTACGCAGTTTAGGTTATATTGACGAATAATTTTAATTAATGGAAAAACGCGGATTTATCTTACACCGTCGCGAATATAGCGAAACAAGCTTGATCGTGGATCTCTTTACTGAGCACCACGGTCGAGTAAGTCTGCTTGCTAAAGGGGCAAGACGTCCGCGTTCTAAATTAAAAGGCATTTTACAACCTTTCACACTGGTTGATGTGGAGTGGATTGGTAAAGGGGATTTAAAAACCCTGACATCAGCCGAAGGTACATTAACCATTCCCCTTGAAAATTTTGCGCTCTATAGCGGTTTCTATGTAAATGAAATTCTCACACGAGTGTTAGAACCACACACAGCTTATCCTGAAATTTTCTATTCTTACTACGAATGTATTAAAGGACTTGCCTTAAATTCGGCGAATTTGGAGCCGAGCTTGCGTACCTTTGAATTTAAGTTGCTACAAGCGCTCGGTTACGGGGTAAATTTTACCAATTGTGCAGCAACGGGTTTGCCAATAGATGAGAAAATGACCTATCAATTCCAAGAGAATGAAGGTTTTGTCGCTTCACTTCTGCAAAATAACAATACCTATTTAGGCAAAGATTTATTAGCTTTCGAAGCGTTAGACTTTTCTGAAAAGAGTACTCAACAAGCGGCAAAACGTTTTACGAGAATGGCGCTAAAACCTTATTTAGGTAATGCGCCATTGAAAAGCCGAGAACTATTTCAGTCTATTCTGCCGAACAGGTTGAAGGCGTAGTTATTTTGCCAATCCCTTTTTAATCATTTCCTCAAAGAAATCATAATCAACTAAAAAAGCATCGTGGCCAAAAATAGAGTTAAATTCGTGATAATCGACATTAACCCCCGCATCTTCTAGGCGTTGCTTGCTTTTTACAACATCAATTTGTTTAAAGAGCTGATCGCTAGTTACTGCCACTAATGTATAGTTTGCTTTGATACGCTTTAGAGCCTCTTTTTCTGATGGAAAATTAAGAGCTGGATCATAGAGATCAAGCGCACGAAGTAAACGTAGATAGCTATTTGCATCAAAACGATCTAGGAATTTCACACCTTGATAGCTTAAATAAGACTCGACTTGGAAATGATCGCCCCAGATTGCACCTGCTTGTTTTGTTTCACGGCCAAATGCTTTTGCCAGCTGAACGTCTGTTCGATAAGTTAACATACCGAGCATACGCGCAATTTTAAGGCCGTTTTCAGGCGATTCACCATCATAGTAATCACCGTTATTAAAATTAGGGTCATTAATAATGGCTTGACGCATAACGTGATTAAAACCGATAGCTTCAGCACTAAAAGTAAGTGAAGAACAGAGATTTACCACATTGCGAACTCTATCAGGATAGTCAATAGCCCATTGAGTTGCTTGCATACCGCCAAAAGAGCCGCCAACTACTGCTTGTAATTGAGTGACACCAAGATAATCTAGTAACGCTTTTTGCACCTTTATCATATCTTGCACAGTAACGATAGGAAATTGGCTACCATAGGGCTTATTTGTCGCGGGATTGATAGATGACGGGCCTGTTGTGCCTTTACAACCACCAAGCACATTTGAGCAGATGAAGAAGTA
Source organism: Pasteurellaceae bacterium LFhippo2 (assembly GCA_029852775.1). Classification (GTDB taxonomy): domain Bacteria; phylum Pseudomonadota; class Gammaproteobacteria; order Enterobacterales; family Pasteurellaceae. The sequence continues at coordinate 93,903 of LEKJ01000014.1, read as the reverse complement.
TTTATCGGTATCAAAAGCTAATCCTTTACCGATAAAATCCTGCCACCAGCCTTTATCGGCAGGGGGAGCGTAGTAGGGCTCTGCGTCACCTGTTAATGCGTGGCAGAGTAGAACAGCATTGCTTTTATCCGCATTAAGCGTACCGTAGGTTTGGTAAGCGACCTGAATAGGCGATAAAGTACCGCCTAAAGCTAACTGCAAAGGCTCATTTTCAAAAAGAGTTATATATTGTGCCATTGTCTTCCTTATTTGATTTGCAAAAAATTGGGCAAATCAGACCGCTTGTAAATTTAAGATTTGAATAAGTTTACGAAAGCAAAAGATTTTGTCAAGGAATTTTAGCCATCTAAACGTCTAGATTTTTAAACGGCTAAAATAACAACTTTGATCATCTTGCAATTTTATCTATCTTCGCTATTCTTATCAGAATTTTTTCCTTTGACTATTAACCAGTTATGCCAAGTCATCAACCTATAAAAGGGGCTATCGCGATTATTACAGCAGGCGTGCTTTTTGCTTGTATTAATACATTAGTTCCAAAATTAACATCTATATCACCAATTGACGCAAGTGTGATTGCATTAGTGCAATATCTTGCCGCTTTTGTATTTTTAATGCCAAGTATGGCGTCGATGGGATTTTTTCAATCACTAAAAACAAGGCACTTTGGTGCTCACTGTTTTCGAGTTTTCTTATCCGCGATAGGTATTCAGTGCTGGACAATGGCACTTGCGCATCCTATTCCTATTTGGCAAGGGATTGCGCTATTGATGACATCTCCACTATTTGTGACAGTAGGTTCAGGATTAATTCTAAAAGAAAGAGTCGATAATAAACGTTGGATTGCTACATTTTTAGGATTTGTTGGAGCAATGATTATTTTAGAGCCTTGGTCAGAAAATTTTGAATGGGTGGTTCTTTTACCTGTGGCTGCTGCGTTTTTCTGGGCTTGTTATTCATTGATGGTAAAAAAATTATCTGTTGATGATTCTCCAACAACAATGGTTGCATACCTATTTATTTTGATTACACCATTTAACTTATTGATTGCATTAACTAATTTAAGCCCCGCAGGATTTAGCTTACCGAGTTTTAGTGATTTTGGTTATTTGATTTTACTGGGGTTTTTAACTGCACTTGCACAACTTGCAGTTGCTAAAGCGTATAGTTTGGCGGACGCATCTTACATCCAGCCATTCGATTTTATTAAATTGCCATTGAACGTTTTAGCCGGTTGGCTTGTCTTTAATTGGGTTCCACCTGGAAAACTCTGGTTAGGGGCGGCAATTATTATTGGTGCAGTAATGTATATTACTCACGCAGAAACAAAAAAGACAGAAGTAAAAGCATAGATGACAGAAAATATAAAGGAAAATAGTATAGAACAACAATCTAGGTTACGAAGGTTAAAAATTTATATTCCCCGTTTAATTAAGGGGCTACTTGGACTCGTATTTCCAATTTTTTTCTTGATGTTACTTATTGATATAGGAACAAGTTACCTAGTTAGACATCAAGTTTATACTAAAATTGAAGATTTACCTTACCGAGAGTATGCAGTGGTATTAGGGACGGCAAAGTTTTATCTTTCAGGTTCTCCAAATCTCTATTATAAATATCGTTTAGATGCGGCTAACGATATATTTGAAGGCAAGAAAGCAACGTATTTATTGATGAGTGGTGACAATAAGACTGCTTATTATAATGAGCCTAAAACAATGACAAATGATTTGTTAAGGAAAGGAATACCCAATCAATATTTGAAGCAAGACTATGCAGGGTATAACACACTAGATTCAATTATTCGGGCTGATAAAGTTTTTCAATTAAAACCTTTTACGATTATTTCACAGCGTTTTCATTGCGAGAGAGCACTATTAATTGCGAAGTTTCACAATATTGAAGCAATTTGTTATGCTGCTAAATATCCTGAAGAGCATTATAAGGTGCGTATTCGAGAGTTTTTTGCGAGAACAGGAATGCTAATCAATTTATTATTAGGCGCTGATGCGACAACTTTGGATCCTCCACAGATTTTAGAGCCGCCAAAGAGAAAAGTTGAGATTCCTAAGAGATTAGATGAATAGGAATTTGTAAAATAATCATAAAAAAGACCCGCTTGTTATTCTGTAACAAGCGGGTCTTTGTTTATACACTAGCCTATTGTTTTGCTCTTAAAGCTAAAATTAGTCCGACTAACACGATACTTGCTGTTGCAAAACCAGCGATAGCTGATGTTGTAAAGCCCACAACTAAATAACCAGAAATTGATGCTGCTGCAACAATCATTGCATATGGGAATTGGGATGTTACGTGGTCCATATGGTTACATTGCGCACCTGTTGATGACAGAATAGTTGTGTCTGAAATCGGCGAGCAGTGGTCACCACATACCGCACCAGCCATTACTGCTGATAAACAAGGTAATAATAATGCAGGTTCAGCATTGGCAGCCATAGCAGCAGCGATCGGTAACATAATACCGAAAGTACCCCAGCTAGTACCAGTTGAGAATGCCATTACTGCAGCTAATACGAATAAGATCGTAGGTAAGAAACCAGAGTGAATATTACCAGCTACTAAAGTTGATAAATATTTACCTGTTTGCATATCGCCAACAATACCATTGATTGTCCAAGCAAAGAATAGAATTGTAATTGCACCAGCCATTGATTTTGCACCAACTCCGTATGCTTTAATATATTCTTCTATAGAAACTAAACGACCAGAAGCAATACATAATGTTGCTACAACTAATGAGCTAATACCGCCCACAACAAGTGATACACCTACAGTCGTATTTTCAAATGCACCCAATACAGAGAATTCTTTACCATCAGCTGCTAATGCTTGACCACCTGTGTACATCATCATTGCAACAGTTGCCACGATTAACGTCGCAATAGGTAATACTAAATTACGCATACGGCCTTTTGGTACTTCTACACTTGTTTGATGTGTGTCTGCAAGAGCTAATGCTTGCTCTTCGAATTTCTTCATTGAACCAATATCAATGGTAAAATATGCTACGGCAAATACAAGCACCATTGAGAAAATCGCGTAGAAGTTCATTGCGCTCATTGCCATAAATGCACCAAGTGGCGAATATTCTGTAATGCCATAAGTTGCTAATAAGCCAGCAATTAATGTGATGATATAAGCACCCCAACTTGAAACAGGCATTAATACACACATCGGTGCAGCCGTTGAGTCAAGGATATAAGCTAATTTTGCGCGTGAAACGTGGAATTTATCTGTTACAGGGCGTGCAATAGCACCTACCGCTAGACTATGGAAATAGTCATCAATGAAAGTCACAAATACTAAGCAAGCGGCCATTAATTTTGCGCCACGACGGCCTTTAATGCGCTTTTGTGCCCAGTTTGCAAAAGCTTGGTTACTACCAGAAATGCTTAGTAAAGCAGTTAAAATTCCTAATAGAACAAGGAAAATAACGATGTTTACGTTGTTGAAATTGATACCGTCTTCATATACTAATGAAAGCACTTTATTACCTAAGTAAGAAAGAGAATCCATAGGACTACCGCCCCCTAACATAAAGGCACCGACGATGATACCAATGCTGAGAGATAGTAATACTTTACGGGTCACAATAGCCAAAACCAATGCGAGCAATGGCGGCACGACTGACCAAATAGAACTTGAATAATCGACTAGATTCATAAAACCTCTAAGATTGCTGATTTTTATAATGAGAATGCCAAACAAAGAAAGAGATCTACTGAAAAGATAAATTAAGGTGGGGATAGGACAAAGATAGCAACCCAGCCTAACAGTAGCACTCCACGGAAACCGTGACAGTATCGTTCCTTTCGATAACGATACCAACCAATCAAGATGACGCTTAATTGATTTCGGCAAATACGCCTTTCGTCTTTCTTCATCGTTTTCCACTCTGAAAGAGTACTTATCGCATTTGCACCTCTACAACTTGCAGGACCCGCATAGATTACCTGAACTGCCTAGCTTTGCCAAGATCTCTTTACTTAAAATGGTAAAGAAGTTAGCAACATTTATTTATTTTCTACTCTGACCTGTTTTAAAAATTGATTTATTTTAAATTTAATATTTACCTCAATTTAGTGATCAGATAAGATAATAGCGATTTTGGAATACATCTAAATCAAAAATATAAAAATCATTAATAAGGAGAACTAAATGTCAATTTTAAAAACTCTCTCTAACATTCGTAGTTTACGTGTAGTGACTCGCGATTGTTCATTAGAGCAGTTAGAAGCAATTCTTGAAAAAGTAGAGTATGTTGTTAATGAAAAACGAGAAGAAATTGCTAATCAGAAATTAGAAGAAGAGAAACGCTTAGCTAGTTTAAATAAATATAGAGAGTTATTAGAACAAGATGGTCTTTCTGTTGAAGAACTTGCTACTTTATTAGGTGGTGATGTATCTGAGCGTAAAAAGCGTGAGCCTCGTCCAGCAAAATATAAATTTATTGACGCAGATGGGAATACAAAAACTTGGACAGGCCAAGGCCGTACACCACGTGAGATCCAACAGGCGTTAGACGCTGGTAAAACATTAGCAGATTTTGCTATTTAATAATTAGAATTGATTAGAAGAGAACTTATTTATTTGATGATAAGTTCTCTTTTTCTATATAAATAATACAGGAATAAATGTGATGATTGAAAATAAAATTTTATTAACAGAATGTCCAGACGATACAGGATTAGTCGCTAAAATTACCAATATTTGTTATAAACATCAGCTGAATATTATAAAAAATAGTGAGTTTGTGGAAAGTGACACGAAGCGCTTCTTTATGCGTACTGAATTGCAAGGTATTTTTAATTATCAAACACTATTAGCAGACTTAGCATTTACTTTACCTGAAGGGGCTAATTATAGATTAGTGACACAAAAGCGTAAGCGAATTGTGATTTTAGTGACTAAGGAAGCTCATTGTTTAGGTGATATTTTAATGAAAAATTACTATGGCGGTTTAGATGTTGAAATAGCCGCTGTTATTGGAAATCACGATACTTTACGCAGTTTAGTTGAACGTTTTGATATTCCATTCCATTTGGTCAGTCACGAAGGACTAACTCGTGTGGAGCACGATAAATTATTAAGTGATAAAATCGATGAATATGAGCCTGATTATATTGTGCTTGCTAAATATATGCGTGTTTTAAACCCAGAGTTTGTTGCTCGCTATCCGAATCGAGTAGTTAATATTCATCATTCCTTCTTACCCGCGTTTATTGGTGCTAAACCCTATCAACGAGCTTATGAGCGTGGAGTAAAAATTATTGGAGCGACTGCGCATTTCATCAATAATGAATTAGATGAAGGCCCGATTATTATGCAGAATGTAATTAATGTTGATCATACTTATACTGCAGATACAATGATGAAAGCAGGACGAGATGTAGAGAAAACAGTATTAAGTCGAGCTTTAGAATTAGTTTTAACAGATCGTGTATTTGTGTATCAAAATAAAACGATAATACTTTAATTTATGAGCCCCATACAAATGTATGGGGTTATTTATCAATAGGAATATAATGAAAACAGTTGAAATTTTTACTGATGGATCTTGTTTAGGAAACCCTGGCAAAGGTGGCATTGGTATTTTATTACGTTATAAAGCGACCGAAAAAACTTTAAGCAAAGGCTATTTCCAAACGACCAATAATAGAATGGAACTTTTGGCAGTAATAGAAGCATTAGGACTACTAAAAGAGCCTTGCCACGTAATTATTAACAGCGATAGCCAATATATGAAAAATGGTATTCAACAGTGGATTTTTAATTGGAAAAAAAATAATTGGAAGACAAGTCAAAATAAGCCTGTTAAAAATCAAGATCTCTGGATTGCTCTTGATCACGCTATTCAGCCACATAAATTAGAATGGCATTGGGTAAAAGGGCACGCGGGACATCGCGAAAATGAAATTTGTGATGAGTTAGCAAAAAATGGAGCTAATAATCCGACCTTAGAAGATAGTGGCTATCAGCCTGAAAAGTAAAAAGTTCACAAAAATCGTGAACTAGATCACAAATGTAAATACTCGTCTATACAATTTGTTGACATAGCCTTGAACGGTGTTATGATGATTTCAATTCATTTTGATCTTAATTTTTGATTGATTCACTTCAAAATTAAGAAAGAAACGAAACCGATGACTAATTCGTAAGTGTTGTACTGAATTAGTCGCAAACGAAAGCAACACCTAAAGGAGTCAACTATGACTAAACATTTTGAACACAATGAATCTCGCCGTGGTTTTATGAAATTAATGGCGGGTGTGAGTGCAGGCTTTGCATTTAGCGGTACTCTTGGTTCTTTATCTTCTGTAGCTCACGCGGCACCAAAAGCAGGCTCAACCATTGAAGTGGGTATCGCATATCCATTATCAACAGGTTTTGACCCTGCAACATCAAGCGGTGCTTCATCAATGGCTGCTAATATTCATATTTTTGAAGGTTTAGTAGATTTACATCCAGCAACTCGCCAACCATACTTAGCGCTAGCGGCGAAAGAGCCTGAGCAAATTGATGATGTAACTTGGCGTGTAACACTTCGTGATGGCGCAACTTTCCACGATGGCAAACCAGTTACAACAGAAGACGTTGTTTATTCTTATGAGCGCGTGTTAGATCCTGAGAAAAAAACATTATTCTCACAATTCGTGCCATTCATCGAAACTGTTAAAGCAGTAGATGACAAAGTAGTTGAATTCAAACTTAAATATCCATTCTCAATCTTCAAACTTCGTTTAGGTATTGTGAAAATTGTTCCTAAACACTATGTTGAACAAGTTGGTCAAACAGCATTCGATGCAAACCCAATCGGTTCTGGCCCATACAAATTCGTATCAGCAGTTAAAGATGATAAGATCATTTTAGACGCATTCCCAACTTATAATGGTCCATATCCTGCACGTGTTGAGCGTATGAGTTGGTTCTTATTAGCAGACGATGCAGCGCGTACAACAGCACAAGAATCTGGCCGTACTCAAGCGATGGAAAGTGTTCCATACTTAGACGCAGAACGCTTAAAACGTAAAGGTAAAGTTGAAGCGGTTCAATCATTCGGCTTATTATTCTTAATGTTTAACTGCCAAAAAGCACCATTCAACAATCCAAAAGTACGTCAAGCATTACACTACGGTTTAGATACACAAAAATTAATCGACGTAGCGTTCTTAGGCAATGCGAAAGCAGCAACATCTTACGTACAAGATACTCACCCAGACTATGTGAAAGCTGATGCTCAGTATGACTACAATCCAGAAAAAGCAGCAGCATTATTAAAAGAAGCGGGCATTGATAAATTAGAGTTCCAATTATTATCAACAGACCACTCTTGGGTGAAAGAATGTGCGCCGTTAGTACTTGAATCTTGGAATAAGATCCCTGGCGTGAAAGCTTCATTACAACACTTACAATCAGGCGCATTATATGGTGGCCACGTGGACAAAGGTGCATATGAAGTTGTAATGGCACCGGGTGACCCATCAGTGTTCAGTAACGACTTAGACTTATTATTAAGCTGGTGGTACCGTGGTGAAACTTGGCCGAAAAAACGCTTCGGTTGGGCAGATACGCCAGAGTTTGCTGAATTACAAACATTACTTGATGAAGCAATTAAAGCGAAAGAACCTGCGGAAGCTAAAGCAGCTTGGGCTAAAGCAATTAACATCATTGCAGACCAAGTTCCACTTTATCCAATCGTTCACCGTAAACTTCCAACAGCTTGGAATGATAAACAGTTAGATGGATTCCAACCAATCCCAACAACTGGTATGTCTTTCTTAGGTGTAGGACGCAAATAATTAGCTGTATCCGCCCCAGTTACTGGGGCGGAATTAATAAGGTCTTATCTTAGGATTCTCTTTATTCAAGCGGTTTTGCAAGAAAATGACTAAATTAGACCGCTTGCTACTCATAAAATAATTATCTATCCCCACTAGCTTTATTTTTAGTTGGAGACACAAAATGGAAATCGTAATTCGTCTGTTACTACGTCGTTTAATGGCATTACCGATAATGATGCTTGGCGTAAGTGCATTAGTTTTCGTTATTTTGCAATTCACACCTGGTGACCCTGCAACTGTTGCATTAGGTGAAAGTGCCAGTGAAGCTGCAAAAGAGTTATATCGTGAACAACACGGTTTAAATGACCCTGTGATTGTTCAATACTTCCGCTTTATCGGAAATGTTTTAGTCCTAGACTTCGGGATGACCACACCACCAGAGCAGCCGATTGTTGATATGATCGGTCGAGCTTTCCCATTAACCTTACAACTTACCTTTATTGGTGTGGTTTTAGCAGCTGTAATTTCATTTACTTTAGGGGTTACAGCAGCGTTATACCGTGATAAAGCAGCGGACCAAGTGATTCGTTTCTTATCGGTCGCAGCGGTCGCAACACCATCGTTCTGGTTGGGTATCTTATTAATTCAATATTTCTCGCTAGAACTTGATATTTTACCATCGGGTGGTTTCACACCATTTAGTGAAAGTCCAAGCGAATATTTCTCATCAATGGTGCTTCCATCTATGTCATTGGCAATTCCAGTATGTGCATCATTAATTCGTGTGGTACGTACTTCAATGGTTGAAGAAATGGATAAAGACTATGTGCGTACAGCAATTGGTAACGGTGTTCCATATCCAACAGTAATTCGTCGTAACGTGTTACGTAACGCATTAATCACTCCAGTAACAGTACTTGGTTTACGTGTAGGTTACTTACTAGGTGGTGCGGTAGTTATCGAACAGATCTTCGACTTGCCGGGTATGGGTAAATTAATCTTTAATGGTATCGTAAACCACGACTTGCACTTAGTTCAGGGCGTTGTATTAACAATCGCATTCACATTCGTAGTAGTGAATATTATCGTTGATATTCTTTACTTGTTAATCAATCCAAAAATTCGGAGTCTATAATGTTTCGCCAAGGATTAGCTCAAAGACTTGCTTCAGGCGGCGCAAGATTCAGAGCGTTACAAACAAGTTCAAAAATCGCCTTATGTTTTTTAGTGTTTATCTGTTTGATTGCGATATTCGCACCGTTAGTGGCACCGTATGACCCACTGCAAACACTACGTCCAGTACAAGCACCAGGTGCAGACTACTTCTTCGGTACTGACCGTTTAGGTCGCGATATCTTCTCTCGTATGATTTATGGTGCTCAGACATCATTATTCATCGGTTTAGGTGCGGTAGGTTTAGGTATCGTGTTCGGTAGTATCTTAGGTGCAACAGCTGCAACGGCAGAAAAACTCGGTAACGAAGTGATTATGCGTGCAATGGATATCTTAATGGCATTCCCTGGTATCGCATTAGCAGCAGTATTAATCGCAACTTTCGGTAACTCATCACCTGTAATTATCTTGACCATCGCGATTGTTTATACACCGCAATTAGCGCGTGTTGTACGTGCAAACGTAGTATCACAATGGGAAGAAGACTATATTCGTGCAGAGCGTGTTATCGGTGGTAGCCGTACTTACATTCTACTTAAACACGTAGTACGTAATACCGCAGCGCCAGTGCTAGTATTCGCAACAGTAATGGTTGCAGACGCTATCGTACTTGAAGCTTCACTATCATTCTTAGGTGCAGGTGTACAACCGCCACATCCATCTTGGGGTAATATCTTAGCGGAAGGTCGTAACTTAGTATTAAGTGGCTTCTGGTGGGCAACAACTTTCGCGGGTATGGCAATCTTATTAACAGTATTAGCATTAAACATCTTAGCGGAAGGTTTAACAGATGCGCTAGTAAATCCAAAACTTAAACGTAGTCCAACAACTAACAAAGAAGATGTTTCAAAACCGCTTTCAACGGATGTTCAAGAAGCAATGGCAGAAAGTCTTGCGTTAAAACGTTACTTACTCAAATTAAATGAGAAAGAAGGTACTCGTACAGACCGTATGCAATTAAATCCAAATGCGAAACCGATTTTGCAAGTGAAAAACTTATCTATCCGTTTCCCAAATCGTTATGGTGAAATTCCACTTGTGGACAATATTAGCTTCACAGTGAACGAAGGTGAAACAATGGGCTTAGTAGGTGAGTCTGGTTGTGGTAAATCAATCTCTGCATTCTCAATTATGGGATTATTACCAAAAACTGCACAAATCACAGGTGAAATCTTATTCACAGACCGTAGTGGTAAACAACACAACTTACTTGACCCAGCAACTGACTTAAATACGCTACGTGGTCATGAGATCTCAATGATCTACCAAGATGCGTTAAGTGCGCTTAACCCATCAATGCGAATCAAAGACCAAATGGAGCAGTTAATTAGTCGTGGTGGTAAACAAAAAGCAGAAACGTTATTAGAGTGGGTAAAACTAGATCCAGAGAAAACGCTAAATCGCTATCCACACGAATTATCTGGTGGTCAAAGACAACGTGTATTAATCGCAATGGCGTTAGCGCGTGAACCAAAACTTCTGATTGCGGATGAACCAACAACGGCATTAGACGTAACAGTTCAAGCTGAAGTTATCAAACTTCTTAACGAATTACGCGAAAAACTTGGCTTTGCAATGGTATTCGTAAGCCACGACTTAGCACTTGTTGCTCAAATGGCGCACCATATTACTGTAATGTACGCAGGTCAAGTGGTTGAAGCTGCACCAACAAGCTCATTGTTAATGAACCCAACTCACGAATATACTCGCGGATTATTAGGTTCAGTACTTTCAACAGAGTGCCGTGCAGAACGTCTATACCAAATTCCTGGTTCTGTACCTTCACCATTCGACTTTGCTGATGGTGACCGTTTCGCAAGCCGTTCATTGCGAGCAAATGCGAATCCAAAACAAAAATTAAAACTAGTTCCAGCGAAAGACAATCCGAAACACGTCTGGGCATCCCATTTGGAGGGCTAAACTATGAGTATGAAACCTTTAAAAGAACAGCCGATTATCGAATTAGAAGATATTGTTGTACAGTTTGATTCTCGCGACGGTACTCTGTTTAATCCGAAAAAATTTACAGCGGTAGGGGGTGTGAGCTTACAAGTTCACGCTGGTGAAACAGTTGGCTTAGTAGGTCAATCTGGTTGTGGTAAATCAACACTTGCGAGTGTGATTATCGGCTTACAAAAACCAACAGCAGGTAATGTGAAATTTAACGGCTTACAAATGAAATACGGTAGCGCAGATGCGCGCCGTCAATTTGGTCGCCAAGTTTCAGTAATTTTCCAAGACCCAGCAACAGCGTTAAACCCGCGTATGCGTGTGTTAGACATTTTGAAAGATCCAATGGACATTCACAATGTTTTACAACCGCACGAACGCGAAAAACGTGTATATGACTTACTTTCTCGTGTAGGTTTACCGCGTTCAGCAGCGTTAGTTGAGCCAACACGCTTATCGGGCGGTCAAAAACAACGTGTGGCAATTGCACGTGCATTAGCGTTAAATCCAAAACTGATTGTAGCGGATGAGCCAACATCAGCATTAGACGTATCAGTTCGTGCACAGGTATTAAACTTACTTGCTGACTTGAAAAAAGAGTTAAATCTAGCAATGGTATTTATCTCACACGACTTACAAACAGTACGCCAAGTATCTGACCGTATTGTAGTAATGAATGGCGGTAAAATCGTTGAGCAAGGCGATGCATCGGATGTGTTTGATCATCCAAAAGAAGAATATACACGTATTCTTCTAGATGCGGCACCATCATTACTCTAATTTAGGTGTTGAAAAGCGGTAAGGTTTCGCAAGTTTTTTGCAAAATGTTACCGCTTTATTTTTGAGATTAGTAAAATACCAATAAGGAAATATATATGTCCGAGCAATTATCTCCAAGAGCTAAATATATTCAAGAAAAAGGCTTTTTAAGTGATGAAACGATGTTTAATCGTTATAAAGAGAAACAAGCAGAATTTGAAAAACAGCCAGAAATCAGTCTAGTAGGTCATTCACTTTTTGATATGTGGATGGATATCGAAGGCTATCAACCAGTACTTGCAGGCAAATCAACTGCAAACTTAGGTATGTCTGGCGTAAGTATGTTCCAATATTTAGATATTATTGTGCGCCCAAATCGCATTAAACATTTAGGCAAAACAGTATTTATCTTCTTAGGTGTGAACGATATTCTTAAAGAACTTGAATACTCTCCAAAACAAGTTACTGAATGGTTAACTGAAATTTTAGCTGGCCTTAAAAAAGTTGCGCCAAATTCAAAATATCATTTGTTAGAAGTGACGCCAACGCTGAATAATGCGAATGTTACCAACGAACAAATTCGTGAGTTAAATGCCTATTTCAAACAAAATTGCCCTGAAGGTTTAACTTTTATTGAAACTTATCAAGCATTTAGTGATGAAAATCAAGATCTAAAAGCAGAATTAACTACCGATGGTGTGCATTTCACCAAAGCAGGTTATGATGTTTTAGTGGGTTTATTAACGCCTTATTGCTAAATATTTCTTTACCTAATAACGAAATAGCGTGTTTTGAAGGCACGCTATTTTTATTTTTAGAGTAACAAGCGGTGTGATTTCAGCAATATTTTGCAAGTCAGAATAAAATATCGTCATTTACACAAGTTTTACCTTAATTTTTTGAACTTATTTTGAAAAAGCAGTAAAATGAACAAACGTTCAGTGACATAAGAAAGGCTATTTTGCTATGACAAATGAAACTGTGCCACGCAATGACGTGGCACTTCGCATTTTGAAAGCTGCCGATGTATTAATGGCTAAGGACGGGGTTCAACATCTTTCAACCCATAAAATCGCAAAGCAAGCGGGAGTGTCTGTCGGCACAATCTATCTCTATTTTAAGGATAAAGAAGCACTACTTCATCAGTTAGTGCTTTATTTGTTTGCTCAGTTTAGAGAGGAAATGGAAAAATGCTATGACGCAACATTAGCGCCTTTTGAGCAGTATCGAGCGTTATGGCTTGGTAAATTGCATTTTATGCGAAAGAATCCTGATATTGCACAGAATCTTCACCAATATCGTTCATTACCCACTTTCAAAAATTTGATTAAAGAATGTGAGAAAGATGAATCATTAGTGTGGACTAAATTTATCAAAGATTCGCAAAATAAAGGTGTAGTTGTACCGCTTGCTATGCAACTGCTTTATGCAATGAGTTTAGATGTTGTCGAAAAAATCATTTTCTTAGAACAACTAAATGATGAGCCCTATCTAGATGCTATGTTAGAAGATGTGATTCTTCGTACTTGGAAAGCTATTACAATTTAATTCTATTTTAATAAGGAAACACATAATGACAACTGAAGAAGTGAAACCAGCACCGAAGAAAGTCGGTCTTGGTCGAAAATTCTTGATCGTGATTACTTTGTTGATTGTTCTTGTCGCTTTTGGTGGCGTAGTAGGAATGCAACAATTTATTGCGGGAAAAAAATCTGAAGCAGCAGCAAATATGCCTGAATCAGTTAGTAATGTAACAGCGATGGAAGTTGCTACTCGTGAATGGACACCAATGATTTCAGCGGTTGGTTCTGTTCGTCCAAATCAAGGTGCGATGATTAGTTCGCAAGTTGCTGGAACAGTAACAAGTGTGAATGTTAAATCTGGTGATCGAGTTAAGAAAGGTCAATTACTGGTTCAAGTGGATAGTTCAGCAGAGCGTGCAAACTTGAAAGCAACAGAAGCACAACTTCCTGCCGCAAAAGCGAATTTCGAGCGTTATCGTAATCTTGTAAATTCAGATAGTGCGTCAAAAGCTGAGTTAGATAATGCGCAATCAACATATAACCAACTTTTAGCAAGTATTGACGCTTTAAAATCACAGATTGATCGTCGCCAAATTTATGCGCCTTTTGATGGTGTAGCTGGTATCGTGAATGTGAATGTAGGCCAATTTATTACTGCAGGTACTGAAATTGTGCGAGTGGAAGATCAAAGTAAAATGCGTATCCGTTTTACTCTCCCACAAACAGATTTAGAGCGAATTTCTGTGGGACAACGTGTTACAGCTGAAGTGGATGCGTTACCAGGTCAAACATTCCCAGCGCGTATTTCAGCAATGGATCCCGCGGTTGATCGTTCAACAGGTCTAATCAATTTAGAGGCAACAGTTGAAGAAGGTGCGCGTAAGTTACTTTCTGGTATGTTTACTCGCTTAAATATTGCATTGCCATCTCAAAAAGGTCAGGTAGTAGTACCGCAAATTTCTGTTGCGTATACGATGTATGGTGAAACAGTTTACGTATTACAACCACTTTCTGACGAAGATAAAGCAATGGTTGAAAAAATGAAAGCTCAAAACCCAAGCTTAGATGAATCAAAAATGTATCGTGCAAAACAGGTTGAAGTAACAACTGTTGATCGTCGTGGTATCTATGCGCAATTAAGTAAAGGTTTAAAAGCGGGTGATTTAATTGTAACTGGTGGCTTACAGCGTTTAAGTAACAATTCATTAGTAATGGTTTCTGATGTTGAGGCTGTTGGTGTGACTCAACCAGCTAAAACGAATAAATTATAATAGAGGTAACAATGAAATTTACCGATATTTTTATCAAACGTCCTGTAATGGCGATCTGTATTAGCTTATTGATTACAATCTTAGGCTTACAGTCGATCAGTAAATTGCAGGTACGTGAATATCCGAAAATGACTATTTCGATTGTGACTGTAAGTGTAAATTACGCGGGTGCGGATGCGACTTTAATGCAAGCACTTGTTACATCACAGATTGAAGAGGCTGTTGCCCAAGCGGAAAATATTGACTATTTAACTTCGAGCAGTTCGCCGAATAATACAACGGTAACGGCAAAAATGAAGTTAAATACTGATCCAAATGCTGCGCTATCTGATATCTCTGCAAAAGTGAATGCGATTCGAGCAGCATTACCGCGTGGGGTGGATGATCCATCAATCAGCGTTTCGGCAGGTTCGAATGATGCGATGATGTACATTCGCTTTACATCGGATGAGTTGAGTGCGTCACAAGTAACAGACTATTTACAGCGTGTCGTTAAGCCACAATTCTTTACGGTTAACGGTGTATCTAAAGTAAATATCCTTGGTTCTGAATTTGGTTTACGTATTTGGTTAGACCCAGAAAAAATGGCTGCAAATAGTCTTTCTGGTGCGGCGGTTCTTAATGCATTAAGCGCGAATAATCTACAAACAGCTGCAGGTAATGCAAACGGTTTTTATACGGTTTATAAGAACAAAGTAGAATCAACAACACCTTCTGTTGCTGAACTTGAAAACGTAACAATTTCAACGACGAGTACAGGCCAACAGATTAAGTTAAAAGATATTGCTAAAGTTGAACTGAATAAATCATCTGATTCAGCTCGTGCCACAGCAAATGGTCAAGAAACAGTAATGATGGCGGTTGAAGCTGCAGCAACAGCGAATACCTTAACTGTAGCAAAAGATATTTACCCGATGTTTGAGCAAGTTCAGCGTAACTTACCTAGCGCAATCAAAGGGGAAATTATTTACGATAAAACAATTGCGATTGACAGCTCAATTAATGAGGTTGTTAAAACAATCTTAGAAGCGACAGTGATCGTATTAGTGGTAATTATCCTATTCTTAGGTTCATTACGTGCGATGATCGTGCCTGTTATTACGATTCCGATTTCATTGATCGGGGTATTATTTGTGTTGCAAATGATGGGCTTCTCAATCAACTTGTTAACACTATTAGCATTGATTCTTGCAATCGGCTTGGTTGTTGATGACGCGATTGTTGTTCTGGAAAACGTAGAACGTCACGTTCAAGAAGGTAAAACCCCGTTTGACGCAGCAATTATCGGTACTCGAGAAATTGCATTACCTGTAATCTCAATGACGATTACACTTGGGGCGGTTTATTCTCCAATGGCGTTAATGGAAGGGGTAACAGGTTCATTATTTAAAGAGTTCGCATTAACTCTTGCTGGTGCAGTATTTATTTCTGGTATTGCGGCATTAACACTGTCGCCAATGATGTCGAGCCGAGTGTTAAAAGAACACAAAGAGGGCGAGGAAGGCTGGTTAGTAAGATGTATTAACGGTGTGCTAGATAAAGTTACAAACTGTTATACCAATATGCTAGCAGGTGTAATGGCTGTTCGTTACTTTATGTTAATTTTTGCAATTCTGATCTTTGCAAGTTTACCTTTCCTATTTAAATCATTAAGTAGTGAAGTAGCCCCTGCAGAAGACCGTGGTTTCGTAGTAGCATTTGCTACAGGACCATCGAATACTAACTTAGATTACACGCAAGAAGTATTAAAACCATTTGAAGATAAAGTAAGTCAAATCCCAGAAGTTGCAGCTGCAATGACCATTGCAGGCTTTAACGGAGGTAATAGTGGTTTATCAATTATTTCATTAAAAGATTGGAGTGAGCGTACTCGTAGCCAAGCACAAATTAAGGATGAAATTGCGGGAATGGCGAGCAAAGTCGTTGGTATGAACGTGAATGCAATTACTTTCCCTGAAATCTCAACTGGTGAAAGTGGGTTACCATTCTCTGTTGTGATTACGACTGCAGAAAGCTATGAAAAATTATCAGGCGTTGCAGCTGACTTCTTGAAAAAAGCGCAAGGTTCAGGTCAATTCTTCTTCTCAAGTTTGGATTTGAAATTTGATACAGCAACGATGAAGATGAAATTCGACCGTGAGAAAATGGGTAGCTACGGCATTACAATGCAGCAGGTGAGTGGCACATTAGGTGCATATTTATCTGGCGCAATTATTACTCGTGTAGATATTGATTCTCGTGCATATCCAATTGTGTCGCAAGCAGAGCGTAAAGATCGTTTGAACCCGCAAGATTTAATGAATTACTATGTGACAACGGCAAGCGGTCAATCAATTCCATTAGGGTCATTTATGACTATGGAATTAACTACACAGCCTGCAAGTTTAAAACGTATGAATCAGCTAAATTCTGCTGAAATTGGTGGCGTTGTATCAGGTTCAATCGGTGACGCAGTAAATTGGGCAAAAGCTGAATTAGATCGCTCTTTACCAAAAGGCTATCAATACGACTTTAAATCGGAAGCTCGCCAATACGTACAAGAAGGTAATGCAATGGCGTTAACTTTCGCACTAGCGGTTGTGATGATTTATATCGTACTTGCAATTCAGTTTGAATCTTGGCGTGATCCGATGGTGATCCTAGTTTCTGTACCACTTGCAATTAGTGGAGCGTTATTAGTGATGAATATCTTAGGTATTATGAAAGTACCAGGTTCGAGTTTAAATATTTATTCTCAAGTTGGTTTAATTACCCTAGTAGGTTTAATTACGAAGCACGGTATTTTAATGTGTGAAGTAGCGAAAGAAGAGCAGTTACATCACGGAGTATCACGCACAGAAGCAATTGCTTACGCGGCTAAGATTCGTTTACGTCCGATTCTAATGACAACAGCAGCGATGATTGCGGGTTTAATTCCGTTACTCTTCGCAAGCGGTGCAGGTGCGATTGCGCGCTTTAGTATCGGTATGGTAATTATTGCCGGTCTAGCGGTAGGTACTATTTTCACCTTATTCGTATTACCAGTAATCTACACATTCTTAGGTAGTGAACATAAACCACTACGTGAATTTGATGAAGATAAATATGCGATCAAAAAATTAGAAAATCACTAATCGATTTTTGAATATAACAAGCGGTCAGATTTGCGATAAATTTTGCAAACTGACCGTTTTCTTATTGGATCTTGCAAAATATTTTCTAAATCTAACCGCTTGTATGTGAAGACTAAAATTCTTCTGCCAAATTAGCTCTAATTTGATCGAAAGTAGTGGTTTTCACTAATTGACCATTTTCAAAAATCACTTCTAATAAATCATCACTAAAATCACTTTCAACTGTTAATTCATCAATATACTCATCTAATGAGATAACTTTTACTCGCCCTTTCTGTGATTTTTTCAAGCCATTATCTGTTTTAGGATTTTTGAAGATCGCTTTTTCAACGCCATTGATCGTAATTGCCGTTGCTTTAGTCGCAAAACCTAAAGTATCGCGAGTATTGTGTTGGTAAGTGAGAGAACCAACGCCAAACACTAAATTACTTGAAGCAAAGCCTTTCGCTTTTAAACCTTCCAAAATGCGTACGGTTTTTTCATAATTTACGCCATCACCATAGATTGCGCCAATATGCGAATCAACGACTTTATAACCTTTGCTGTTTACCGTACCGCCGAAAATATCCCATAACGATTCAATCAATCCTTTGCGTTCACATTCTGTTTCCGCATTTGGATCGCCACAGATGATTTTGTAAGAATCTCCACTATCTGGACGAATAATGATTTTGGCATTATCAGGGCGTGCCATAATCTCATCTTTTAAAATCGGCAAATTAACGCTGATGTTATACCAAAAATCAGTGGTATCAGACACGATAGAGAGCATCGTATCAGGGTGTCTTGCCATTAAATAGCGGAAAGTTGGCAGTTCATCAATCCCATGAGCGCTCATTACCGAATGTTCTGTTGCTGGAATAGACGTACCAATTAGCTGATTTGAGCCGTAATAAGACTCAATAAATGAAATCGCAGGTATGGTATCAGTCCCTAAAAATGCCGTTAGATGTCCGGCCCCCGATGTTTCCGCTGACTCTAATGAACTCATACCGCGCATAGAAAAATCATGTGCTTGGAAAGGGATATGATCCAAATTATCGCAAGTCTGTTGTGCAAATTCGGTTAAAGTTAAACGATAACGGCGTGCCACAGAAGCCGAAACCATTGGTTGCCAAAGTGATACATTGAGCAAGGTTTCAAGATAATTAGTGAGCCAAAAGAATGATTTATGGGTGTTCTCAATTGTCATTACAGGCACTTTAATGGCAACGGTTTTTCCTTCGGGAATCGCTTTAATTTTGAGTGGTAAGTAGCCTAAACGGTGTAATTCAGCAATATGCTCCCCATCATCAACTTGCCCAAGTGTACGCGTAATAAAATCACGGTATTCTTGAACCACTTCATTTTCGGGGCGAGAGAAAAAATTATCGTTGAAATAGTGAATAAGATATTTGGTAATAAAGGCTTGGAAACCAAAAGATACCACGCGATCAAGATGGGGGGCTAGTTTGTTACTACGCGGTGTGAGCGTACTATAGATAATTTCTGATCCTTCAGGATATTGCAAGCGGTGAGATACTTTATAAAAATCGCAAAGTAACACAGGAACAGCCGTACTACATTGAGATTTGAAATGTGAATGTTGCATAAAGATTCCTTTTGCTAAATTAATTGTGGCAGAGTATAGCAAAATGCAGTTAAAAATGTAAAGCTTATGCAACATTTTAATGGGTATTTACTTTATAGGATTTTTACCTGTTTCACTAAATCTCTAATTAATTTAGGTCCTTGATATACCATTGCTGAATACACTTGCAATAGACTTGCGCCTGCATTAATTTTTTCCTGTCCACTTGCAACAGAGTGAATCCCGCCACTGCCAATAATTGGAATTTGTTCTTTGAGCTCTTGAGATAGCTGACGAATCAAACTTGTACTTAATTGGTTTAATGGCTTACCGCTTAATCCCCCTTGTTGTTCAGAATGGGTTAATCCAGTAACAGTATCTCTTGAAAGGGTTGTATTACCTGCAATTACGCCATCGATTTTATGACGGATAAGGCTATCTGCGACAGATGCAATTTCTTCCGCATTTAAATCAGGGGCGATTTTTAATACAAGCGGTCGATAATAGCCAAATTTTTGCGAAAGTTGCGTTTGTTCAGCTTTTAATGAACTTAACAAATCATCTAAGGCTTCACCGTACTGAAGAGAGCGTAGGTTTTTAGTATTTGGGGATGAAATATTTACCGTTACATAGCTTGCATATTGATAAACTTTGCGTAAACAGATTTGATAGTCATCAAAGCTATTTTCGATAGGTGTTGTAGCGTTTTTACCGATGTTAATTCCTAGTACACCGTTATATTTTGAATTTTTAATATTCTCAATTAAGACATCAACACCAAGATTATTAAAGCCATTACGGTTAATAATCCCTTCTGCATCTAGAATACGGAACTGGCGTGGACGTGGATTACCATCTTGAGCGACAGGCGTTACTGTACCAACTTCAATAAAGCCAAAACCTAATTTTGCAAAACCATCAATTGCTTCCCCGTTTTTGTCAGCACCTGCAGCAAGCCCGATAGGATTTTGGAATTTTAATCCCATTACTTCAATAGGATTATTGATCTGTCCAAGAGAAAGGGGAGTGTAACCTAGATATTTTAAGGCCTTGATTGAGAATTCATGAGCTTGCTCTGCATCAAGAGAGAAAAGAAATTTACGGATTAAAGAATACATTTTTGAATGCCTATAATAGCGGGCGTACGCAGTACGCCCCTACGAATGAGCGCTATTTAAGTTTGTAGGGGCGTACTGCGTACGCCCGCAAAACATTAAATGTAGATATACAGTGTTTGTGGTACACCGAATAGATAACAAAAAGCCCGATTAACTCGGGCTTTTTATCTTTATTAGTGACTAAACATCGCAGAGATTGACTCTTCGTTGCTGATACGGCGAATTGCTTCCGCTAACATACCAGAAAGGGTTAATACGCGAACTTTGTTTAATGCACGAATTTCTGCAGAAAGTGGAATCGTATCCGTTACGATAACTTCATCTAATGCATCATTTGCTAAGTTTTTCGCAGCTGTACCAGAGAATACCGCGTGAGTTGCGTAAGCAAATACACGACGTGCACCGCGTTCTTTTAATGCTTCAGCTGCTTTCACTAAAGTGCCACCCGTGTCGATCATATCGTCAACTAAGATACAGTCGCGATCTGCAACATCACCGATGATGTGCATAACTTGAGCTACGTTCGCTTTTGGACGACGTTTGTCGATGATTGCCATATCTGCGTCATTTAATAATTTCGCAATAGCACGTGCACGCACAACACCACCGATATCTGGAGATACCACGATTGGATTTACTAAATCAGTTTTTTTCAGAATGTCATCTAACAATACTGGAGAACCGAATACGTTATCTACTGGTACATCAAAGAAACCTTGAATTTGTTCTGCGTGAAGATCACAAGTTAATACGCGGTCAACACCCACGCTAGAAAGGAAATCTGCTACAACTTTAGCTGTGATTGGAACACGAGCAGAACGAACACGACGATCTTGACGAGCATAACCAAAGTATGGAATTACTGCAGTGATACGGCCAGCAGACGCACGACGAAGTGCATCAATCATTACCGCGAGTTCCATAAGATTGTCATTGGTCGGTGCACAAGTTGACTGAACGATAAAAATATCTCCGCCACGTACATTTTCGTTGATTTGTACTTGGATCTCACCGTCGCTGAAACGACCTACTGTTGCGTCACCAAGTGAAATATAAAGACGTTCAGCAATTCGTTTTGCTAATTCAGGAGTAGCATTTCCTGCGAAGAGTTTGATATCAGGCATTGTTAAGGAACCTCTAGGTAGATTTAGGAAAATAGATTTAGTTGTTGATGTAAAGGTGAAAGATTCTGTCCTTGAGCAACAAATCCCTGAATGTTATCAGGTTTTTGCATAAATACTTTACGCGCATCATCTTCACTATCAAATTCGGCGAAAACACAAGCACCAGTGCCCGTTAGCCGAGACGGCGCATATTGTACCAACCAAGCGAGTAGATCTTCAACCTCTGAATAATGATCTCGGACAATTTTTTCGCAATCGTTTTCCCACTCACTGCTCATAAGTTCATCAATCTCTCGTTTCGGGGTATTTCGCGGAAGATCAGGATGTTGAAAAATTAATGCAGTCGAAATAGACACTTCAGGTTTTAATACCACATACCATTTCTCTTGTGGCTGACAAGCCGTTAATTTTTCGCCCACACCTTCCGCAAAAGCAGCAAAGCCACGTACAAAAATCGGCACATCAGCACCAAGGGTTAAGCCCATCTCTGCCAGCTTTTCAAGAGAAAGTTCTGTTTGCCAAAGATGATTTAAGGCAACTAACACCGTTGCCGCATTTGATGAACCACCACCAACACCACCGCCCATTGGTAAGCGCTTAGTGATAGAAATCTTCGCGCCTTGCTTACAACCGGTCTGATTTTGCAAAAGTTTTGCAGCACGGTAAATTAAATTCTGCTCAACAGGCACGCCTTCGATTTGGTTAGTCAGTTCAATCGTTGGATCTTCTGTGATCTCAATTTCAATCTCATCGCCATAATCCAAAAATTGAAAAAGCGTTTGTAATTCGTGATAGCCATCAGCACGCTTACCTGTGATATATAAAAACAGGTTTAATTTCGCAGGGCTAGGAAAAGTAAAAGATTTACTCATTAATATGTCCAGTTATCTATACGGATTTTTAAGGTTTGGTTTCCGTTCTCTAATACGATTAATTTCGGTAAATTCGGTTGGCGATCTTCGTGATATTGCACAAAACTAGCTTTCCAAACCACACCGTTTACAGGGTAGTCAAATTGCGCTAATTGACGTTTATCATTCACAATATAGTTTGAGCCTTTTTCTGGCTGACCTTTTACCCAATAAGCAAACTGATCAATAGGGAATGACACGCCGATAATTTCTTCCATTAATGCACCTACATCTGATTCAGTACGTGAACGTCCTTCACTATCAGAAATCGTCATACCACGTGCATTACGCTGTAATTTGAGTGATTTGCTAGAAAGATTTGATGACATCGTTAACCCAAAATTCGTTGGGGTTTTATATTGCCAGTCAAAATGAGAAGAAAAGCGTTCTTCAGGAGAGATATAACCAAATTGACCTTTTGCAGAATAGGTGTTGATTTTCTCTAATTGTGCAAGATGTTGTTGCCATTGCGGATCATTATGTGGAATTTGTACCGTCGGTTTTTCCACTTCCGTTGGCGCGTTATAAATAGAGTTACAGCCTGTTAATACAAGCATTGCGGTTAATGAAAGAAGTTTAGTTAGTTTTTTCATAGGTTAATTTAATATAAAAAGTGAATCAAGTAACAAAGTTGCGCCATTCTACAATGATTATGCTAATTCTGCCATTAACATCTCTTTCAGCACCGTTTTTTGTTCATCAGATAACGCATTTCCTTGAGCAGTACTAACTACAAAGAAATCTTCTACTCGTTCGCCGATAGTGGTAATTTTTGCATTGATTAACGAAAGTGAAAGCTGATTAAAAATAAAGCCGATTTGTGCCAATAAGCCTTCTCTATCCAACGTAAATAGCTCGAAAGCGGTTTGATTTGGCTGAGAATTTGATAAAAAGCGAACTTTAGTTTTACGTTTGAAAGAGCTATGTTTTACTGGCTTTTTCGTTAATTTAAATGCGGTCTGCTTTGCTGTCGTTAAGGTTTTTAACAACGCCGTGTGAATTTGCTGACAACGCTCATCACTTAATTCTTGTCCATTTAACTCAGTAATAATAAAACTATCTAAAACAAGCCCTTCATCACTGGTAATAATTTGTGCATCGTGAATGCTTACCTTCTTCTGACTTAAGGTTTGGGCAATACGTGCGAAAAGTTGTGGTTGGTCATCACAATGAACAAAAATTTCTGTCGCACCCCGTGCATATTGATTGCTCACTAAAACCATTGGTAAACGTGGTTTTTGAACATAGGCCAAAGCATGCCAAACAAGCTGGGTAGGGTTATTTCTTACAAAATAGCTACTTGGGCAATTCTGCCAAAAAGTCTCTAGAATCTGCTGTTGTTGAGCGGACAAGGTAAATTTAATCTGTTCTATCGCTTCATTTTTATGAGCCAGTCCAATTTTTTGATAATCAATGGAATGTTCATCGCCTAATTGCAGTTGTTGAACGGTGAATTGATAGAGTTTGCGAATAAGTGAACGCTTCCAATCATTCCACAAGGTTTCATTTGTCGCACAAATATCGGCAACTGTTAAACAAGTTAACGCGGATAAAGCGGTCTGATTTTGGCAAATTTTTGCAAATTCTTTTACCACTTCAGGATCGTGAATATCGCGGCGTTGGGTTGTAATCGACATTGTAAGATGTTCTGCCACAAGCCACGCCATATAATCCGTTTGTTCTTGATTAAAACCGTGAAGTTCCGCAAATTGACGCATATCTTCTGCGCCGACAATTGCATGATCGCCTTCTCTCCCTTTCGCAATATCATGCATTAGCCCTACAAGATAGAGTAGTGGACGATCAGGTAATTTCGGGAATAACTCGCAACACAGTGGATGAGTTTCAGCATTTTGGTTATCCAAAAAGCTTTCTAATTTCAACATAACTCGTACTGAATGTTCATCTACCGTGTAGATATGGAAAAGATCAAATTGCATTAAGCCTTGAATCCCAATCCATTGGGGCAGATAAGCGGTTAATAGTCCAAGTTGGTGCATTGGTACAATCGCGCGACTTACCACATTTGGTTGTTCAAAGAGTTGAATAAAACGCTGACGTGCGAAAGGATCATCACTTAATGGGCGTTCAAGTTTGCGTAATGCCAAACGCAAATGACGCAGTGTTTCCGTAGAAGCTTTCGCATTTGGGTATTGAGTTAAATGAAAAAACAGATCCAACATCGTATGCGGCTGTTTAGCAAAACGAGAGAAATTATTACAATAAATACGATTGTTCCGTAGATAAAAATACTCATCAATCGGTTGTTTCTGCAATTTTTCTGGAGAAAGTGGTGGGCGCAGATTTTGTAACTCAAAGCTAGTTAGAACCAGTTGAGTTAATTGTGAGATTGATTGAGTTGCCTGAAAATAGGCTTTCATCATCGTTTCAACAGGCTGATTGCCTTCGCCTTGATAGCCTAGTTGCTCGCTTAGTTGCAATTGGCGATCAAAACGCAAGCGGTTATCGTAGCGTTTTAATTGTAAATGCAAACCAAAGCGCATACGGAAAAGGAGCTCTTGCGCTTTTTCTAGTTCCAAATATTCTTCTGGATATAAAATCCCTCTGCCCATTAGATTTTCAAGAGAATAGACACCATATTGACGGAGCATAATCCAAGAAAGAAGATGCAGATCGCGAAGCCCGCCGGGGCTATGCTTTAAATCAGGTTCAAGATTGTAGCTAGTATTATGGTAACGAGCATAACGCTCACGTTTTTCTTGGATTTTCGCTTCAAAAAACTCTGCGATAGGCCAGAAATCATCGCTAAATAGATTTTCCATTAGCTGCTGCCATAATAGTTTGTTGCCTAGAATTAGACGACTTTCAAATATATTGGTTGCCACAGAAATTTCTTGTTTACCAATTTCCACACACTCATCAAGGGTACGAATAGCTGCTCCCACTTGAAATTTACAGTCCCACAGTAGATTAAATATCTCATTTAAGGCTGTTTGTGTAGGCTCGTCTAAGGCATGTTCCGAAAGCACCAAAATATCCAAATCCGATAGCGGAAACATCTCTTTACGACCATAGCCACCCACTGCGAGCAGAGCAAGATCGTCACGATCTACAAAGCCAAATTGTTGCCAAAGTTGAGTGAGCAATTCATCATAAAAATCACTACGCTGATGGAGTAAATCCATAACATTATTTGTCGCAAAAAGTGCTTTTTGCTGGATATTGAAATCGGCTAATTTAGTTTTTAGAGCGGCGCTGTTCATAGATGTTGTGTTGTAGAAAATAAAGGATGGAATATTGTAGATGAAGGTTAAGTTAAAAGGAACGGGATTTTCTTACGAATAAATAGTGAATTTGCTAGCTTTTTTCATTGGAATCCTGTAAAATCCGTCCGTTTTTTGTTCCTGCAAATTTTGCATAGCAGAAAACATTTTTATTTTTTAACACTAAATCACACACATATCACAGACTAACTGTCGGGGTGCTGGCGGGTTCAATGGTGAGCCTTAAGGTCGATAGATTAGGGTATGTGGAGGCTAAACCCTTCCGCTAACAGTCATAATAGCGGAATAACACAAAGGAAAAATTTATCATGGCACAAGTTTCTATGCGCGATATGCTTAACGCGGGCGTTCACTTCGGTCACCAAACTCGTTACTGGAACCCAAAAATGAAATCATACATCTTTGGTGCTCGTAACGGTGTTCACATCATCAACTTAGAAAAAACATTACCATTATTCAACGATGCATTAGCAGAGTTAACTCGTATCGCGAGCAACAACGGTAAAGTTCTTTTCGTTGGTACAAAACGTGCAGCGTCAGAAGCAGTTAAATCAGCAGCAGTAGAGAGCCAACAGTTCTACGTTAACCACCGTTGGTTAGGTGGTATGTTAACTAACTGGAAAACAGTTCGTCAGTCAATCAAACGTTTAAAAGATTTAGAAGCTCAAACTCAAGACGGTACTTTCGATAAAATCACTAAGAAAGAAGCGTTAATGCGTACTCGTGAGTTAGAAAAATTAGAGTTAAGCTTAGGCGGTATCAAAGATATGGCTGGCTTACCTGATGCAATCTTCGTAATCGGTGCAGACTACGAACACATCGCAATCAAAGAAGCAAACAACTTAGGTATCCCTGTATTTGCTATCGTTGATACTAACGCAAGCCCAGAAGGCGTTGATTACGTTATCCCTGGTAACGATGATGCAGCACGTGCAATCCAACTTTACGTTGATGCAGCTGTTGCAGCGATCAAAGAAGGCCGTGGTCAACCTGTTGAAGCTGAATTAGCGCCAGCAGCAGAATAATCTAGTCTTTAAGGCAAGCCCTTAAAACATTCGTAATGTGAAGCAGGGGCGAATTTCCCCTGCTTTTCTTTTATATCTACATTGAGAGGAATACAAAATGGCTGAAATTACAGCAGCATTAGTTAAAGAACTTCGCGAACGTACTGGCGCGGGTATGATGGAATGTAAAAAAGCGTTAGTTGAAGCGAACGGTGATATCGAATTAGCGATCGACAACATGCGTAAATCAGGTCAAGCAAAAGCGGCTAAAAAAGCAGGTAACGTTGCAGCTGAAGGTGTAATCTTAGCGCGTATCGGTGCTGGTTTCGGTGTGTTAGTTGAAATGAACTGCCAAACTGACTTCGTAGCAAAAGATGCAAGCTTCTTAGCATTAGCAAACGAAGTTGCAGACTACGCAGTAGCTAATAAAGGTATCACAATCGAAGCTTTAGCAGCGCAATTCGAAGAACAACGTGTTGCTTTAGTTGCTAAAATCGGTGAGAACATGAACATCCGTCGTGTTCAATTCTTAGATGGCGCAAATTCATTCTACTTACACGGTGCTAAAATCGGTGTATTAGTTGCTGGTGTTAACGGTGACGAAGATTTATTCAAGAAAGTTGCAATGCACGTTGCTGCAAGCCGTCCAGAATTTGTTAAACCTGAAGATGTTCCTGCAGATGTTGTTGCTAAAGAACGTGATATCCAAATTGCTATCGCAATGGAATCAGGTAAACCACAAGCAATCGCAGAGAAAATGGTTGAAGGCCGTATGGCTAAATTCACAGGCGAAGTTTCATTAACTGGCCAACCATTCGTAATGGATCCATCTGTATCTGTAGGTGAATTCTTAAAAGCAGCAGGTGCTGACGTATCTAACTTCGTACGTTTAGAAGTTGGTGAAGGTATCGAGAAAGTTGAATCAGATTTCGCTGCAGAAGTTGCTGCAATGCAAAAAATCTAATTTGAGACTTATCTCAATATAATGATTTAACTTATTTAAGTTTAAATGATTATTGAAGGGCTGATTTTGGTTTATACCAGAGTCAGCCTTTTTGTTTATAATAAATACAGATAATGCATTGTTTGAAAAATTTTCTTGCATTTTATTTTAAGATGAATTATTTTGTTATCACTGTACTATTTTAATAGTACATTAAATCAAATTTAATATTACTTAAATAAGGAAATGATTATGAAATTCAGCAAAACACTTCTTTTTACTGCATTAAGCGCATTAGCATTAAATTCATTTGCTCAAGATAAAATCCATAACGTTGCAATCACTGCTATTGTTGAGCACCCAGCATTAGATACCATTCGTCAAGGTGTGATTGAAGAACTTGCCCGTGAAGGCTTTGTGGAAGGAAAAAATATCAAAATTGATTTCCAATCAGCTCAAGGTAGCACTGCAACAGCTGCACAAATTGCACGTAAATTCGTGGGCGACAAAGCAGATATTATCATTCCAATCACAACACCAAGTGCGCAACCAGTCGTTGCGGCAACACGTAGTATCCCTATCGTATTCTCAGGTGTAACCGATCCCGTTTCTGCAAAATTAGTAAAATCTTGGGAGCCAAGTGGTACAAACGTAACGGGTATTTCAGATCACAAAGCGATTGAACCACAATTAGAATTAATCAAAACATTAGTGCCAGAGTTAAAATCATTAGGCTTTGTCTATAGCGCAGGGGAAGTGAATTCAACCATCGTTTTAGAAGAGTTACAAGCGGCGGCTAAAAAGGAAAATATTACAATTGTGCCTGTGGCGGTTCAACGTAGTGCAGATATTGGCACAGCAGCTCGTAGCTTAAATGGTAAGGTTCAAGCGATCTATATTACGGAAGATAATGGGGTTGTATCTGCTTATGAAGCATTACATAAAGCGGCCTTAGAAGGCAAAATCCCAGTGATCGCAGCGGATAGAGATACAGTAAAACGTGGTGCATTAGCAGCTTATGCGGTAAACCAATATGATATTGGCGCAGAAACAGGTAAAGTGGCGGCGCGCGTATTACGTGGTGAAAAAGCCGGTTCTATTGGAACCCACACAGTAAGCAAAATGGAACTTTCAATCAACCAACAAACAGCAAAAGAACTAGGTGTCGCAGTACCTGAATCTTTAGCTAAAGAAGCAAAAGAGACGTTTTAATTAACTACAATAAAAAGTAATAAAGCCGAGTCTTGAACTCGGCTTTTGTTTATCTATTTTTGCTGAAGTTTTTTGTCTTCTTTTTTAGAAATATATTGCACAATTAAAGCTAGAGAAAACATCATTCCTGCAAAGATCATTAATGCGATAGTCAAATTTGGCATTATTTTCTCCTTATGGTAAAAGTGTCCATTGATCAGATTTGATTCTAAATTGGTTGTTTGTAATTTGCAAAAAATTCTAAAAATCGAACCGGTTGTAGTTGAATTACAAAGCTAACTCTCTCGATTCACAATAAAATCAGCCAGCTCCTTTAATGCTGTCGTATCAAACGGAATTTGTTCTAATGCATTTAGTGCGACTTGATAGAGATCTTGTGCTTTCTGTTTCGCGCCTTCCAGCCCTAATAGCTTTGGATACGTGCTTTTATCTAGAGCTTCATCGGAACCTACGGTTTTACCGATTTTTTCACTATCGCCAATCACATCCAAAATATCATCTTGAACTTGGAAAGCAAGACCAATCGCTTTAGCGTATTGAGTTAAATGCTGTTCTAAGTTTTTATCTTCTGCATAATCAGATAAGTTAAAGCCCATAATCACAGATGCTAGAATTAAAGCGCCAGTTTTATGGCGATGGATAAGCTCTAATTCATCTAATGAAATCGCTTTATTTTCAGATTGTAGGTCAATGGCCTGACCTAAACACATACCACGTGCGCCAGCTGATTTTGCAAGCCACTGAATTTGTGAAATTTTCTGTTCAACGTTAATTGTTGGATCGTTACCTAATAATTCAAAGGCAAAAGTTTGTAGAGAATCGCCCGCTAGGATAGCTGTCGCTTCATCAAAAGCGATATGACAAGTTGGTTTGCCACGACGCAATTTATCATCATCCATTGCAGGCAGATCATCGTGAACGAGCGAATAGGCGTGAATTGCTTCCATTGCAGCTGCTGAATGATCCAGTTTTTCTAATTCAACCCCAAGCATTTTGCCTGTCGCATAAATTAAAAAAGGGCGAACGCGTTTACCGCCTAGTAACACAGCGTAAGACATTGCGTCGATTAAATCAGGATTATCGCGCGGATATTCAGTCAGTTTTTGAGCCAAAAAATGATTGACTCGTTGTTGTGCATTGGTTAAATCTTGTGAAAGAGAGTAGCTCATTTTATTTCTTATATAATTGCGAGATTAAAAGGAAATTAGAATGGAATAATATCATCGCCCGCTTGTGTTACGGGGGCTGATTTAGGTGTATTTGGCTGATAATCTACTAATGGCGAATCTTCATCTTTTCGCATTAAAATTTGAATACGCTGTTCTGCTTTAGCTAAGCGCTCTTGGCCTTCTTGCACGAGTTTGATCGCACTTTCAAATTCGTTTAATGCTTCTTCTAAGGGTAGATCTCCGCTCTCTAAATTTTGAACAATCTGCTCAAGCTCTTTTAATGTACTTTCAAAGTCTTGTACTGGTTTCTTTGCCATAATTTTGTTCTCCGTAAATAATTAGGCTATTTTACTTGAATCACATACAAATGTAGACCATTTTCTGCTATTGTGGCGCCTTAAAAGGAGAATATAATGAAAATTACCCAATTAAATTTATATCCAATTAAGTCAACTCAAGCTTATCGAGTAGAACAAGCGGTTGTAAATTTGCAAGGATTAAATTTCGACCGTGAATTTATGATAACAGAACTAGACGGTACTTTTGTTACAGCTCGAAAAGATAAGGCTCTTTACCAACTTTCAGCATTTCCGGTTTCAAGTGGTATTTTGATTGCGCACGATAATGGCGAGCAGTATTTAGTACGTTATGCGGATTTTGAACAGACTCAATCTAGTGAAGTCTGGGGAACTTATTTTGATTCATTTGTTGCAAAAGAAGAAGTTAATCAATGGCTTAGCCAATTTTTTGAGAGAGCGGTTCAATTACGTTGGCTAGGGGAGCAAAGTCAACGTAGAGTGCGATATTTTGATAATACACCAATGAGTTTCGCTGATAGTAATCCACTATTGCTTGTATCTGAAAAATCCTTACAACAAGTGAAAAAATGGTCTCCTGTTTCAGTTATAATGGAACAATTTCGTGGCAATATCGTCATAGATGGAAGTGAGCCATTTGCAGAAGAACAGTGGCAACAAATTCAGATCGGGCAAGTGAAATTCAGTGTCGCACAAAGTTGTACACGCTGTATTTTAATCACACGAAATTTGGAAAATCTTGAGTTAGATCCAAAATCAGAGCCTTTGCGAACGCTCAAACAACATCATACCAACGAACAGGGGAAGCCGATTTTTGGCATTCATTTAGTGCCTGAAAATAGTGGTGTAATTCGCGTTGGTGATTCAATTAACATCTTAAAGTAAGGTTTGTCGTCTATGTTAAGACAACAGCACAATTCTCGTTTTATTCTCTTTCCGATTCTATTTTTTATCGGAATCAATCTTATTATTTTCAATCTATCGCGTTTAGGTTTGTCTATTTGGCAAGCTGAACGTGTAACCGCCGCAGATGGTTGGCTACCGCTTTTCTTACAAGGATTGCGTATTGATATTGTGGCAATCTGTTATCTTTTTGGTGTGCCAGCACTATTTACCGTTTTATTCTTACACAACAATAAGTTAGGTGCTGTTTGGCGTGCGATTTTACGTGTTTGGTTGACTGCTGGTAGCGTATTTATTCTTTTTATGGAGATTTCAACGCCGGCTTTTATTGAAACCTATGATTTCCGCCCAAATCGCTTGTTTATTGAGTATTTAACTTATCCGAAAGAAGTGTTCACAATGTTAATTAATGGACATTTAATTGCAGTGATTAGTAGTGTGATTATCACGACTATTGCGATTATCGGCTATTGGAAACTATCTGGTTGGGCAGTTAAGAATTTACGCTTACCAAGTTGGAAATGGCGACCTGTACTTGCATTAGTGATTATTGCAATCTCTTTTGTTGGCGCGCGTTCTTCATTGGCTCATAGGGGAATTAATCCTGCAATGGTGGCATTTTCAGGCGATCCGCTTGTTAATTCATTAGTGCTTAATTCAGGCTATTCAGTGTTGTATGCGGCACAGCAGTTAAAAGATGAAGATAAATCATCGGAGCAATACGGCAAAATGGCTGTGGAAGAGATGCTTGAGATCGTGAAAGCAAGTCGTGGACGACCTGCATCGGATTATATTTCAGCTGATATTCCAACATTAACAACTAATAAAGCGACTTATCAAGGCAAACCGAAAAATATCGTGATTGTGTTGGAAGAGAGCTTAGGCGCACAGTTTGTTGGTACTTTAGGGGGCAAGCCGTTGACGCCAGAGTTTGATAAATTAGCCGAGCAAGGTTGGTTATTTGAGAACTTATATGCAACAGGAACTCGTTCAGTTCGCGGTATTGAAGCAGTAACAGCAGGTTTTACCCCAACTCCAGCACGTGCAACGGTTAAATTAACGAAGAGCCAAAATGGTTTCTTTACCATTGCTGAGTTGTTACGCCGTCAAGGTTATAACACATCATTTATCTATGGTGGCGAAAAGCATTTCGACAATATGGCAAGCTATTTCTATGGAAATGGTTTTGAAACCATTATTGATGAAAAAGATTATAAAAATCCGAAGTTTAAAGCGACTTGGGGAATGAGTGATGAAGATTTATTCGATAAAGCGAATGAAACCTTCACGGAATTAGCCAAAGGCGATAAACCTTTCTTTAGCTTAGTATTTACTTCAAGTAACCACGATCCATTTGAATTTCCAGATGGCAAAATTGAGTTATTTGATAAAGAAAAACAGACTCGCAATAATGCGGCGAAGTACGCAGATTATGCTATCGGTCATTTTTTCAAATTAGCTAAAGAGTCTAATTATTGGAAAGATACTATTTTCCTTATTATTGCAGATCACGACTCTCGTGTAGGCGGAGCGGATTTAGTGCCGATTTACAATTTCCATATTCCAGCATTGATTTTGGGCGATGGCATTGACGCAAAACGCGATAGCCGTTTAGTGAGTCAAATTGATATGCCAACGACCTTACTTTCATTAGCTGGCGTAAGCGGTGAATATCCGATGATTGGTTACGATTTAACTCAAGCTGCGAATCCAAATCGTGCCTTTATGCAATATGATAAAACTCAAGCAATGATGAAGGGCAAAGACGTTGTGATTCTTCAACCAAATACCGAAGCACAAGGCTTTGAATATGATGAGAGTTCACATAAATTAATTGCGAAAGAGCAGCCTGAATCAATGAAAAAAGAAGCGTTAGCGCACGCATTGTTGGGCAGCTATTTATATAAAGAGATGTTATATAAATTGCCAGCAGAGCAGAAATAGTTTCAAAATTATGTAGCAACTGCACAAAATATTTTTCTTGCCCCATCTCCCGTTTACGGGAGATGGCAATTTGCAAAATATCTCAAAAATACCACCGCTTGTTTCCCTCTCTCTGCAAAAATTGCTGAACGCAATTTTCGCTGTCTCTCTCCCAAAGGGAGAGAGTTAAGAGTATCAAATCAAACCAGTTGTAAAAAGCTAAAAGAAAAATCCCGCATATTAGATAAACTAGTATGCGGGATTTGTTTTTACAACTTACTTAAGCGTTAATAAGCGGCTTGCTTCATTCATCATTTCAACCACTTTTGGCTGTTCGGAAAGTTGAGCTTCTGTCATCGGCTCAATTTTCCAAATATCGCGCGCATAATCTAACACTGAGCGGTCTGATGAGAAGTAGCCCATATTCGCAATATTGATAATCGCAGAACGTGTCCAAGCTTTTTTATTACCAAATGCATTTGCTACTCTTTCTTGAGCTTCTACGTAGCTACGGAAGTCCGCACAAGCTTGATAGAAATCACCTGATCGCAGAATTAAATCTTGATAGCGATATGGATCTTCAGGGGAGAATTTACCACTCAATATTTGTGAAATGGCTTCGTGTAACTCTTCATCTTTTTCAAAGTAGTGATATGGCGAGTAACCATTACGACGTAACTCTTCAACTTGCTCTACGGTGTTACCAAAAATAAAGATATTATCGCTACCAACACGATCTAAAATCTCTACATTTGCGCCATCTAAAGTACCGATTGTCAATGCACCATTTAATGCAAATTTCATATTTGATGTACCTGAAGCTTCAGTTCCGGCCAATGAAATTTGTTCTGATACATCTGCAGCTGGAATAATCACTTGTGCAAGGCTCACACTATAATTTGGAATAAACACCACTTTAATTAGATCATTAATGCGTGCGTCATTATTAATCACATTTGCTACGTCATTGATTAAACGAATCACCTTTTTCGCTGCATAATATGCACTTGCCGCTTTACCCGCGAAGATAAAGACGCGTGGTTGCCAATCTGCAGTTGGATTTCTCAAAATACGGTTATAAAGAGAAATAATATGCAACACATTTAATTGTTGGCGTTTATATTTGTGAATACGTTTAATTTGAACATCAAAAATCGCTTCTGGATTAAGCTTGATGCCTTGTGTTTGTTCCACATATTGTGCAAGTTTACGTTTGTTCTCAACTTTAACTGCAGCAATTTCTGCTTGAACATCGACATTATCAGCAAAGGCATTTAATTTATCTAATTGAGTTAATTCAGTACGCCAGTTTTTACCGATATATTTATCTAAAATAGCAGTTAAACCAGGGTTGGCAATTTGAATCCAACGACGTGGTGTTACGCCATTGGTTACGTTTGTAAAGCGATCTGGATAGATCTTCGCGAAATCGGCAAAGATAGAATCAACCATTAAATCAGAGTGGATTTTTGCCACACCATTCACTTTACCGGACGCAATCACTGCAAGCCAAGCCATACGAATACGACGGTCGCCTTGCTCATCAATAATAGAAACGCGACGAACTAAATGTTCATCACCAGGGAATTTTTCACGAACTTCTTGTAGGAACCAGTCATTAATTTCAAAGATGATTTGTAAGTGACGTGGAAGTACGCGAGCAACCATCTCAACAGGCCAAGTTTCTAATGCTTCGCTCATTAATGTATGGTTAGTGTAGAAGAAGGTTTTACGCGTGGTATTCCAAGCTTGCTCCCAACTATAGCTTTTTTCGTCAATTAAGATTCGCATTAATTCAGGAATGGCGAGAGTTGGGTGAGTATCATTTAAATGGATTGCGACTTTATCAGCAAGGTTTAGGCAAGAGCCAGATTCAATTTCGTGGCGGCGGATAATATCTTGTACTGATGCTGAACAAAGAAAGTATTCTTGACGTAAACGCAGTTCGCGGCCGTTGTAGGTTGAGTCATCAGGATAGAGAACTCGAGAAACATTTTCAGAGGTATTTTGTTGTACCATCGCCGCAAAATAATCCCCGCGATTGAAATCAGCTAAACCAAAAACTTTATCACCTGCGTGGGCAGACCATAAACGTAGGCTATTGGTCGCTGTAGTTTCAAAACCAGGGATTAATTGATCGTGTGCCTGAGCGATAATTTCTTCATCTGGTTGCCATTTGGTTTTTTTGCCTTCTTGCCAAGTACGGCCACCAAAACAAATTGGGAATTTTTTACTAGAACGCACATAAGGCCATACAAATTCGCTATCTAGCCAGTAGTCTGGATGTTCAACTTGTTCACCATTTTTGATCTCTTGGCGGAACATACCGTATTCATAACGGATACCATAACCAATAGCAGGGATTTTCATTGCAGCAAGGCTATCCATATAGCAAGCCGCTAAACGGCCTAAACCGCCATTACCTAAACCTGGGTCACCTTCTTCATTAATAATATCTTCAAGGTTTTGACCTAACTCATCGAATGCCGCACGAATTAACTCATAAACGCCTTCTGCAATCATTGCATTACTAAAAGTGCGTCCCATCAAAAATTCCATTGATAGATAATAGACACGACGACTTGTATTTGCGGCTTGACTACGACGAGTTTGTAACCAAGATTCTGTTGAGAGATCACGAACAACACGCAATGCTGCATTTAGCCAATTGCGTTTACTTGCTTCGCGGGGTTCAACACCCAATGCAAAGACAAGTTTATGCAAAATGGCATTTTTGACATTTTGTATGTTTTCGGGACTTAAGTATGAGGTTGTTTGCAAATTGCTCATTAATAGCTCCTAATAGAATAATTATATAGATAAAAAATAGCCATATTCTACAATAAAGCAAAATTTAATCGTTAAAAATTACACAGTTTTTGATGTCAATTGACTTAAATATACTCATCAAATGGAGTGAAAAAGAGTTCATCTCCTATTTCATCGAATTTTATTTACTTTGGAGCCTGTTTTTAGTAGAATCTGCGCTCGGCTTTTTATAGCCGAATTTATTTTTGGGAATAGCTGGGTCGCCTGCTATTTTTGTTTAACGGAATCAATCGATTCCATTTTAATGAGAAACAAACAATGTCTTTCAAATTTGAAGCTGAAGTACGTACAGCGCAAGGTAAGGGTGCGAGCCGCCGCCTGCGTCACAATGATCAAGTTCCTGCAATCATCTACGGTGGTAATGCTGAGCCAGTAGCAGTAATCTTAGATCACAACAAAGTAAACAACGCACAAGTTCACGATGCGTTCTACAACGAAGTTTTAACTATCGTTGTTGCGGGTAAAGAAGAGCAAGTTAAAGTACAAGCGATTCAACGTCACCCAACTAAACCAAAACTAGTTCACTTAGACTTCAAACGCGTTTAATCCTTGATTGACAAGGCTTTAACGCTGTTTTATGTTCCGAAACTTTTATGATTTTTCTTAGTTTTTGCGCTAATAAAATCAATATTTTATAAAATAGTTTCGGAACACATTTAAGTGATAAAAAGGCTCTTTGATTGATAAAATCAGGGGGCTTTTTTGTTGGTTTTGAATAGTGAGATTAAATCGTTTCATCGGTTGGTTTTAAGATTTTTCCTTTTCGGATGTAGTGAGCTGTCATTTGTTTTGATTTGTGGCCAAGTTGTTTTTGAGCGTGTTCATCAGTTGCTTTTAGTGATATATCGGTTGCTGCTTTCGCTCGCATATCTCGCATTTGCACTTCCGCTATCTCATCAGCTAGTTCAGGATAAGCCAAGATTGCTTTATCTCTGATTTCTTTGAAGTGATCGCCTAGCGATCTTCTCTCTAATTTCCTTCCCCATTTGTTTGTAAATAACCATTGGCTATCTGATGCCAAGCGTCTATCTACAATTTCTTTGAGTTTGCCCGTTATTTCAAAACGAACTTTCGCGCCTGTTTTTTGCTGAGTAATATGTAGTATTCCGTCATAAATATGTGAGCGGTGGATTTTACATACATCAATAGGGCGTTGACCAAGCAAGTACGCTGTATCGATAATATCTGTCATACGTTGATCGGCAAATTCGTAGATTTTATCTAAAATAAAATCTTCAACGTAAACTTCACGGTATTTAGTTGGGAATTTTTTCACGCCAGTAGAAGGACTGATAAGTGTTGTATATCCCCACTCTCTAGCCATATTCCATATTGCGTTAAATAAACCTACTTCGATATTAGCAACAGCGGGCGTATCTTTTCGCCATTGCAAATATTGCGAAATGTGCTGTGGCTCGATATCCTCTAATGCAATTGGCGGATCACCAAAGTACATTGTTAGATGTTTTATTGCCTGTAAGTTTGAGTTACGAGTGTTTTTCGCTTTTTTCTTCGGTACTTCTTCAGTTTTATACCGTTCAAGCACATCAATAAATAATACACGTTCTGCTTTTTGTTGATTTTCATAATTTAGTCGAGCGGTTTCAAGGATCGCAAAATGTTTATCTTTACCGAGCGATTTTTCTTTTCCTCCTTCCAAGCAGTAGAAGTAATATTCCACAATAGCGCCATTACTTCTGCGCCGTCTTCGGCAGATTAAACCTTGCGGTAGCCCTTGATTTTCTCTATTGCGTGGGCGAGCCATAAATCCCCCTTATCTTCGTAAAACAT
The DNA here is from genome assembly GCA_029852775.1 of Pasteurellaceae bacterium LFhippo2. Taxonomy (GTDB): domain Bacteria; phylum Pseudomonadota; class Gammaproteobacteria; order Enterobacterales; family Pasteurellaceae. The sequence continues at coordinate 56,253 of LEKJ01000014.1, read as the reverse complement.
TTGGTGTCCATTCAACTTTTGGCTTAGGTTGAGCTGGGCGTTTGGTTTGCGTATTTGCATAATCACGCCTTACAATTGGATTTCCACGAGCCGTTTTAGTAAACTGGATACCTTGCTTATTAAGTTGTTCTATTTGTCGTTTTGGTTGCTTTCTTTCGGTAATAATAGCAACTTCTTCAGGACTTAAAAAATCTTGATATACGTTCATTAATTCCTCCAATAAAAAAACCTAGCTTTCGCTAGGCTTGTTTGTTGATCCATTCAAGTAGATTTTTCCAAGTTCGGTAGTCAAAATTGCTACCTAACTCGCCACGTTGATATTTGTCATATCGTCCGCTTTCCACATCGTCTTCGTGCCTTCTAACGCCATCAGATAGCTCACGGGTGATTAACTCTCTTGTGTTATTTGTGAATAAATGCCAGTATTTCTGATTAAACTCGCAATTATCATCTACTGCATAAGTCATTCGTCCTAAGCAGTAGCGAAAGGATTGAATAGCTAGGGTTTGAAATTCTTCGTTTGTGACTGTTATCATAATAATTCCCCACTTTATGATAATTTTTTTACAATAATCTCATATTCAGGCGTACCATCTTGTTTTGAGATTACAACGGGTTCGCCAAAACGTTCCACGTGTTCAATTACACAGCATAAAGCTTGAATTGTTACATCTTGCTTTTCTTTCCAATGTGTACCGCTTTTATCAAGATAACCTGCGTAGATTTGGTTTGTTAGTGGAGATGTACCTAATTTAATCTCTTTCATTACAAATCCTCCTCTTTGACAAATATCCCATCAATCATTTTTCCTTTTCGGTCTTTGATTTGATCATAGGCGTGTTGAATGCAGTCGATAAAATCAAGATTGAGATTAAAGCTAATTGCGTGTAGGCATTGAAGGAATCTCAAGACACAGTCGTCATTGTATTGTTTATCAATCCAACGATGACATACACCATCAATATTATTTCGTACAGTTTCAGCAAATCTACCTACTGAACCAGTAGCAGTAAGCATAATTCTATCCATATCAGAAATAGGTTTGCTTTGTGTTGTTTGGATTAATTCTTCGGCTATATTAATCTGATAATTAGCTTGTTTGCGTAAAATAACCATTACAACAAAACAATCCCCAATGCTATCCTTAATTACATCAGGTTTATTTTTGGCAATTCCACTACATAGCTCGCCAAATTCTTCCATCAGTTTTAACATCTGCTTTTGCAGTGTTGAGCCGTTGATCAAGTTTCTATCTTCTGCCCATTGTTCGATTTTTTCTATAAGTTGGTTCATTTTGTTATCTCCAATAAAAAACGCCACCAATAAAGGTGGCGGCATTTAACTAATCTTCATCTCTTTTGAAAAACTCATCAAAATCGACATCGCTAGGCATATTGAGTACTTCGCCTGTTTCATCAATCTGCATTGATATATAATCACCGTATTCACCAGGTACAACATTATTGGGTACATAGTATTCTACAATTTCAGCTATAGTTTCTTTGTTTTCATCTAACAAAGAATAAGAGCCTTCATCACATACCTTCATACAGAAAGAACCCGATTGACCTTGTGGCCAGTTTTCAATTTTATTTGTATCAAGGTTAATTGTAGCTTCCCAAATATCATCTTGACGTAATGGAAAATTGTAAGGCATATCTTCATCGTCATATCTCACAGGAACTGATATTTTAAGATATTGCACATTAACTTGTTTTGTTGTTGGGATTTCAATAATCATAATGATTTTCTCTGTTTAATTAAGAAAAACGCCATCTGTTACAGTGGCGGTTGAAATTATTTATTCGGTAACTGGTTCAGGGGCTTTCCACATTGCTAAATTGATAAATTTATTATCTTTATCGTATGAATCAACAAATCCACTTTCCCATTGAATATAAAATTTATCTGACTTGAACATATCAGGCATTGCATACCCTTTAGCAAATAACTCTATATGCATTATAGGTTCACCAGCCAAAGCTCTCTCTAAATCAAAAGGCTCTAGGGGTTCTTGCCATAAGCCGATAATGTCACAATCTGATACATCGTGATCATGCCTTATAAAATCATCTGTAAGCCAAACAGAATTTTCATGCCCTCCACAATAGTAGATAAATAAATTTTTATGCTCATCATTTATTAATGAGCTGTAAACCAACTTACATTTATATCCATTGCGTGTAATCCCATAAGCCCCATTTAAAATAGCTTGTTTATCTTGTTCAGTTAGCATTTTATTTCCCTCTTCTATTTCTATCCGCACGAATTTCTTTTCTTGTGCGTTTTGAGCTTGCAATAATATTTGCCATTGCATCATCAATAGCAATTCGATTATTTTTAACCTGTAATTCTTTTTTTAATTTAGAAATTTCATTTTTTAATAAAATAATTTCTAACGCCTGCTTACTACATAAGTTCGCCCAATATTTAATATCTTTTCTTAGTTTAAAAATATTCCAGCTCATTATGCTACTCCTGCGCTATCACGATTGCTATTTACCCACATTACAAAATCAGATAATAACGTAACGTCTTTCTTTTCTTTCTGCTCGATAACAAGTTGCATCAATGCTTTATCTTTTAATTTATCTCGCAAATCGCTGTCTAATAACACCCAATTTTGTTTAATAAAATGGATACAATGTTTTAATCTTTGTTGTTTATGGAATGAATGTGAAAAATAATTGGATAACATTCGTTTGAACATTGTATTGGGAATTGAAATATTTAATTTAATCTCGTTCATACTGTTTCCTTTGTGATTTTCAGGTATAAAAAAACCGCTTATTACAAGCGGTTTGGTTGGTAAATATTATGCTACAACATTGCGCTAATTGTGGCGGTTGCAACTTGTTTGATAACGTCAAAGGACAAATCAAGGCTTTTGGATTGAACCGTGCCTTTGACTTTGTTCCAAACGCTATCGTTGCGGACTTTGTCTAGAAACTCGTGTCCGTCCCACGTTAAGCAAATAGCAGAGTAGCTATATTGCTCAGGCGTAGATGTGGATGTTGCTTCAATTAGCTGTGCATTGTGTAACAGTTTGAAGTGATACGATACCGTAACTTTATCAAAACCTGTGATTTCATCAGGCAATAATAAACTGCGTGGATCGGCTTTTTCTTCTAGCTTGAGCAATATTCTGCGGATTAAATCCCAGTTACGTTGCATTCTCTCTCCTTAGAAAGCACGTCTTAATGCAACGGCTTTCGTTTTGGGTTTTGGCGGATTGAACTCACTCTCTAACGTGCGCTTTGGGGCGGTGTTGTGTCCGAAGTCTGCGTCTTTGGTGAGTGTGTAAATTAGTTTGCCTAGTTTGTGAATGTGTCTGCCGTATTCAAATTTCATCGAATGGGCTCTTGGTGCGAAACTGCTACCGATAGCTTCAAGGGCAGGGGTGATGTGTCCGATAAATTCAACCATATTGAATGCTTCGAACCATAGCCAACCTAGACCGACTGCATCGCTATTTTTTAAAATATGGTGAAATTCTTGCTCGGTAACAAGCGGTTCGATTTGCGGAGTTTTTTGCAAAGCTCTTTTTTCGCACTCAATAAAGTATTTGCGAATTTGTCTGCCTTTGTCGTTGCGTTCAACCATTGCAAGTTCTTTGCCCATATCGAGTGTGATGTGGTATTCCTTGCGTGGTCTGCCGTTGGTGCGTTCTGCGACGATGATGTAATCTTCGTTTTGAATAAAGCCGTAGTCGTTAATGCGGTCTTTGATCCAGTCCTTGAAATGATTTTTAACTTCTAGGAATGAGTGTAGATCACGAGCATTAGCTAATTGAACTGATTGATTTGAGATTTGACCGTTGAAAACAGTAATTAGGTTTGAGTTTGTCATTTTGATTGTCCTTTAGATAGAGTTTTAACTCACCACCGCAGAGACCAATCATTTGGTGGTGAACTGAACAGAATTGGTCTTACCGCTCTAAAGGATACGGCGTCCTTTCGGACTTCCATTCAGCCCACCATTGAGACTTTAGCGGAAAATTCCGCAAAAGTTTTTAACAAATTTGTTAAAAAGGCTTTTTCTGAAATTTCAGAAAAAGGTTGATGTGCTGTTTTCGGGTATAAAAAAAGACGCTTTAGGCGTCTATCGTTTCTACCGCCTTTAGATGTTCGGGAGACCAATCCCGACTTTCTGTTGAAAGTGGGGGTAGTTTAGAACAGAGCAAGGGCGGTGTCAATCATCAATTTTGAAATCCTCTTAGCTTACTGTAGAATTAATAGTGACTAAACCTTAATCTATCACTCACCAAAAGGACTTCAAAATGGACAATCTGTTTTTACTTCTTAACACAATATTTAAACGTGTCTTATTTGGAGATTTCACAATGTTTTTGGTATTTTTGTTTATTGGCTTTGCATTTAAACCTGCGGAATGGGATTTGTATTTACTCAATAAAACACCTGCCTTTTTCCCCGATTGGTTCACACTTTCTACGTTTGGTTCGTTAGTCTTTGCCTGTGTTAGCACAATGATTTGGATTATCTTGTGCAATTTTTTAAAGTGGCTAGGGATTAAGTTAGATAATTATTTCTACCCCCGTATTCGCCGTATGCGTTCATTTGCTGCGTGGGAAAAAGTATGCGCAACACTCTCTCAAGATGAATTTGATATTATTGAAACGCTTATGCGAGCAAACGGCACAAACGTTCAATTTAACTCAAACAATGCTGTTCTTAAACTCACTGCTAAAGGTGTGATTATGCTTACAAGGGTAGATAGCATTCAGAATAAATACTACATTCTAAACCCAACCTTTAGGGCGTTTATGCAAGACCAGATGTTGAAGGTTGATAAGGCTCTTTAGGGAGCCTTAATCCGAAGGGGCGGGGTTGTCAATAACTATCCCAAAATTCGACTTTTTGCGACTTCAATCAGCAATTCATATTCACGTTTAGTCTTATCATCGTGTACTTCTGCGGATTTCGCTAAAAACTCTTCAACCGTACCCGTAAAACAACCACGAGTAACAATCAAGCCATCTTTGCCATTGAATACTGTCAGTGTACCATTTTCAGAACCAACATTACTCGCCCAGAAAATCATTTTATGCTCGGAGATTACTGCGAAAGATTTTACCTTAGCGTCACCGTACACCCAAGCGTTACCGTACACCCTAGCGTTACCGTACACCCTAGCGTCACCGCACACCCAAGCGTTACCGTACACCCTAGCGTCACCGCACACCCAAGCGTTACCGTACACCCTAGCGTCATCGTACACCCAAGCGTCACCGTACACCCTAGCGTCATCGTACACCCAAGCGTCATCGTACACCCAAGCGTCATCGCATTGATCTAGGTTTTTCTCACTCTCGATATAACCGCCTAATTGACCGGCTACTACTGCGCCAAAGGAAATTAATGCTTTAATGCGGTAAAGTGTTCTTCCGCAGTGTTCGATTTTGTCGTCTTTAAGTAATTCGTATTTCTTTTGTGTTTGTGTCATAGTTTTGCACCTGATAAAAAGCCACTATTCGGTGGCTTCACTTGTCATCTTCGCAATAATATCTTGCATTTGCTCAATTAACTCTTGTCGGTGTTCTTCATCTAAATAAGGTATTGGGATAAATCCTAATCTTATTTTTTGGAATTCTTCTACCATTTCAAGAGATTGGCGTAGCTCTACGGCTGAACATTGATATACATCCATAATTATCCTTGTATTAAAAAAGCCCTTTCGGGCTTTAGTTAGAATGGGATATCGTCTTCAAAATTATCTACTGGCGGTGCTGATTGCGGTTGCGCTTGGGTTACTTGCGCTGGTTGTCCGTAGAATTGATTTTGTGCTTGGTAGCCTTGTTGTTGCTGATAACCGTGATTGTTTTGTTTTGCGCGTTCGTCCTTGTCTTTGGTGTGTGCTATAAGGTAATCAATGCGTTCAGCAGGGCGATTTTCCAAATGCTCGGAAAGCGTTTTGCGAGTGGCTACGCTGAATGGGCAGATAATACTGAAAGCGTAGGTTTCTGAACCGTCTTGTTTTAGGCGTAACACTTTCTGGAGCATTAAGCCAACTTTCTTACCGGCTAATTCAGGGGCAAAGGCTTTATTGCCGTTGAACTGTTGGCTAAGTTGTTGCACACCAGTACAGCCCATAATTGCTTGGATCATCGAATGTCCGCCTTCAAGTTTCTCACCTGTTTTCTTGGTATAGTAAACGGTTAAGTAGTTGCCTTTTAAGCCTTCATCTGTTTCCACGCTAAACTCAATCGCTTGCGCACCGCCTTGCGATTGTATCCATTCAGCGCTGATGATTTTACAGTTATACGCACCAGTTTCAGAGATAAAAGCGGTTTGCCCAGCTTTAACGGCTTCGTCTTGGTTGTAGGTAAAAATAGGGTTATTCATTTGCTTGCTCCTGTGGTTTTGAAATGCCGTAGTAGTCGCAAATTGCGCTATCTACTGCGTTTAGGTCGTTGTCGATAAGTTGTTGCTCAAATAATCCCATCGGGCTTTTCGTGGTATCTGAGCCGTTATTCTGTGTGCTGAATTGATATTTGCCGTCTGCGACTTGTGTGCGTAGGCAAATCGTTACCATTCCTTCCAACGTGATTTTTTCATCAAGCATTTTGCCAATGGTTTTAATTTTGGTGCGCCCAAAGTCATCATTCTGGGTATGTGCTAGGATATATACACGCTTGTTCGGTGCGAGTTTGGTTGCGAGATCGAAAATATCCCACGCACCACGCCCAATGTCTGTGAACTTCTGGAAGCCTGTTTCTTTCGCTCTGCGCATATATTCGTTCGCCATAATGTACTGAAAGTCATCTATCACAATGATTTCTCGTTGCGTTTTTGCCATTATTTCGCAGACTTTTGCGCTATTATCGGTAACAAAGATATTACCTTCGGGATTTTGCTTATTCAGCAATCCCCAACCTTTCGGGCGGAAGGGCAAGGGTTTGTGAATGGATTGAATAAGTAAGGTATTTTTCGGATCGAAGTGGCGTAGGCTTGTGCTTTTGCCTGTACCACTTTCGCCTAGAATTAAGGTTAAAATGCTCATATTATGCCTTATCTAATCGTTAACACTTGGCTATCTACTAACTTAGCCCCGATAATTTCCACGCCCTGTTTTAAGGCGTTTTTGATTTCGGTTTTGTTTGGTGAAATTTTCACGGTAATGAACTCTTCATTTAGGTTATTCGCTAGGAATAAATCTTCATCAAGCTCAACGGCGTTTTGCTCTGTTTCTCGATAGGAAACATTGAATAAACCGCAATTTACTTTGTGAATCCCTGTGGCTTTTAGATTCTCTTTTAATCGAGTTTTAATACGGTCAATGTTGTTTTGACGCGCTTTCTTCATTGCTTGTAGGCGTTTAATTTCTGCGTCAATCGGGTCGATTTCGCTTTCAATGTTTTTCATAATAAACACAGTCTGCTGAACCTTGTTGTTGAAGTCATCTTCGATGTTATCCAACGCTGAAAGCACATCTTGGTTTTCTGCAAGTTCAGGGTCGTTAAGTAATTCAGCAATGTTTTGATATTGTTGTGAGATTTCGTACAGTTTCATAATTTTGTCCTATTGAATGGTTAAGTGGTCTGCCATTTCGCCTAGTGCAAATTCTTTTGCATAGATTTCATCGGCTAGTTCGTGGAGTTCGTTTATATCGACGCATTTGAGCGCTTTTTCGATATGCTCTTTTGCCAGTGAGCGTTGCATCGCTTTCACTTGCGTTTGTTGTGCTAGTAAACCGTCAATAATGCGGTCCAGCTCGTGGTCGTGCTTTAACATTGTTCATCATCTCCCATAAAATTATTAGAGTCAGGGTCGTTTTGAGCTTTTATAATTCGTTTTTGTAAACTCAATTCTTGCTCTTCACCATCTTCAGGTTGAAGATAAACATTGTCGTAATACCAATTATTGTCTGCCATAGCGTTGAGCCTCTTCTAAGGTTGGTTTAATTGAGTAGCATTTGTTATCCCAATCAATGGGTCTGCGCCACAGTTTTGCTACTTCAACATTTCTTTTATCTTTTCTAGAGTAAATGTATGTAGGTATTTTTTGCTCAGCGGGCAATCCAAGGTTGTACTCGTCAATAATTCTGTTTATATGCTTTCTAGCCGAATCAAAGGTGGTAAAGATTTTTGTTTTCAGGAAAACTCCATCCGCATTACTCACAACGCCCTGAAATCTCTGCATACATCTCAACTTCTTTACATCAACTTCAAATCCATTTTCGATAACCATTAGTTAACCTCCAATCCACAGGCTTTTTGGCGCTCTCTGCCTTCTAAACCGCGTTCGTATTTAAGCAATGGGTCTTCGCAAGGGTTATATACAAGCGGTTTGATTTGCTCAAAATTTTGCACAACGGGTAATTCAGGTTGCTCGTAACTGGCAACTGCTGGCTCTTCCTGGCAGCCTTTAAACATTATCACAAAGCAGAAAACCACTGCGAAAGTGGAAAGGGTGAACATACAAAAAGGTTTAATAAGTTGTTTAGATTTGTGCATATTGTGTTTCCTTTTTAAGTGGTGCGATTTATTTAACCACGCTCGCCAACGTGCTATCCTATGTTTCCTTTCAACTAAACTCATAGGAGTACATTATGAAAAAATTAAATGCCGATAAATTAGCGTATGAATTTGCAAAATCTCGTTTTGAAAATTCAGATTATTTATTGAATGCTGGAACAGCAAAACAGGTGGCTGAATTTATTCGTGTTCTTTCGTCTGAACTTCAGCAACATTGCTGTGATTTCCTAGATTCTCATCAAGAGAGTTAAGTAAGGTGTAAGCTTGCAGTAGGCTTACTATATATTTAATGGGATTTTCAAGCTGCCTTGTTTGTAAAACTTCTCTAGCAGCTTGGAGATCTTCTTTTTTTAGGTTGAATTGTTCCATTTTATGTTTCCTTTTTAGTCAAAAATCTGAATGTGGGGCGGTGTCAATGGGTTATTTTTTCAAATGCGCATAGCTTGGAATAGGTAGCCAGTGGGTTACGTCTTTTAAGCAAAATTCATTGGGTTCATACAAAACAAAACTCACTGTAGTGTAAAATTCATCATCTGAATTAATTAACACTAAAACCCTCTCAAGCGGTTTGGGTAAGCGACTTTTAACGCTTATCCAGCGTTGTTCCTTTTGTTTTTTAGCCATTTTCATTTCTCCCATAAAAAAGCCCCTATCATTGAGTGATTAATGAATCGGGGCAAACGGATTTCATGTATTTTGAAAGTAGCAGACTTTAACCACTGACTGCCATTGTGGTTTATAAACCATTCAGAACCACTCTCGGATTTTGGGAAAAGTTTGTGCGAAAAAAGCAAAATCATATACGGCTAGCACTGCCGTTGAGAGTGGTTTTGAATGTGGCTTATATAAAGCCACTAAGCAAGCCGACTATGCTTCGTGATTCACTGCCACTACTAACCTGTCGCCTGCTTGCCGCACATCTTGGTTCGGGCTTTCTACCGTCCTGTTGATACCATCTCACCATCGGGCAAGCTGTGCGTTTTAACCAAATTGTGTCGAGATGAAATATTGGTTTGCGATTATTTTTGAAGTAATCTAGTGATTAACCTTGCAAGCCACGACGTTTCTTTTACAGGAATAGGAATGGTTAATTGACATTCACCGTCGTAAATTGCTTGGGACATCGCTTTTATTTTCTCTTTGGCTTCTTCTGGGCTGTTTGCGTGAACATCACAGCACCATTTACTGCCTTGAAAATAATAGTGGAATAAATATTTTTTCATTGAGGGAATCCTTATGAAATTTGAAGTTTACACCGATGCTAATCTTGAATGGCGTTGGCGATTAAAAGCGGATAATGGTAAAACTATCGCCGATAGTGGCGAGGGTTATGAATCATTACCTGATTGCTTACACGGTATTGAGCTAGTTAAAGCAACTAACGATCAAACACCGATTGCGTTCTAATTTATTAAAGCTCCGTTAGGGGCTTTTATTTCATCTCGATTTTTAAAGAGCATTTACGCTGTATTGCGTTTTGATGGGTGTATAATATAGCTTTGTGTTTATTATGTAAATAGTTAAAGATTTAAAAATATAGCTATAAATATAGCTTTTGGTTGTAAATAGTTGTTTTTAAAAGGAAAGAAAATTTATAAAAGTTGTTTAATTGCTTAATATTTAACCATTGAGTTTTGTCTAATAGTTGGATTTTGGGGAAAAGAGAGTAGGGAAAGGGAATTTTAGGCAAGAAAAAACCGCCGTAGTGGCGGCTTTAAATTAACGTTTATATTCTTTATTCTGAATATAATTTGCAAAAATAGTAATAAACTCTGTGCAAAATTGATTAACTTCACTAATACGGTTTTGTAAATCTGTAATGAATATTGGTTTCCCGACAGCTGATGCCGTTTTATTACCGTGTGCTATTGCATTTCGGTTATCTACAATATCTTTTAATCGCCCACCCCATTGCGGGGTGAGAAGTGGAGTGTTTATACTGAATGTATCAAATATTGCTTTTAATTGTTGCGATCGAATATTTTTGCCATCGGTGGGTAATTCTAAATCATCACAACAATTTCCTACGATAACATTATCATCAATAAGTTTTTGCATAAAATCGAGTCGTTTTTGCCATTTCTGCTTTCTTCCAACATTGTGCAAAGAATCGAACTCTTTATGCAAAAAGCGAGTCATTAATGTCGGTTTAACTTGGCTTAGAGATAAATTTTGCAAAGAAATTATATTCTCGGTGACTTTAATAGACTCTGTAACAGAATACTCAATACACCCATAAAGCAAAACAAAAAGGAGTCCTTTTAAGCTATTTAATAGCTCTTCTTTTGCAAAATACTGACCATTATGCTGTCTTTGTTCTGATTCAAGCGCTTGAATTTGTGCAAAGACAGATTGTATTTCAAGTTGCTTGCTGGATAACTCTGAATGAATATAACTAAACATTGCTTAGGAAATTTCCTTTGCAAAATTCAATACGGTGTCGCACCATTTTAGGTTGGTTTGTAGCACCTGTAGTAGATTCAATAAAACTCTGATCATTAATCCAATTATAAAATCCCACTAGATTAATCGTTGATTTCTTTTGTAAAGCAAGTGCAGCACCTACGGCAACCCCTTCATAAAAATTGATTTTGAATCCTGAACGACGAGTTGTTTTTCCTTTAGAAATGCCAAATTCAAGCTTTGCTAGCTCTTTGAATGTTTTCTTAAATAGTTTCTCATTTTGCTCATAATCAAAATCTCTATTTGCAAAAGCCATATAGTTATTCAAGAAACTGGTTACGTTATATTTAAAGTTTTGGTAATTATGCAAAAATGCAAAAAATCTTAAGACAGCTTCTTCAGCAGTACCATCTTTTATACGCTGTTCTTTAAGATTTGTTGCTTTAATAAAATTCTTATCTTGAGCCATTCGTTTCACAAATTCGTTAAAGTTACCACGGAAAACACAGCTACGAATTTCTTGTGCAGTTAATTTAATACCGCCAGTATTTAGGCGTTCGAACAGATCAAAACGGACATCAAGATCGCTTTTATCTGTTAGTGTAGTAACTTTAAGTGTTCTTAACATAAAATCGAGCTTAATTTTATGCGGAAGTTTTGCAAAACTTTGCTTATTGAAAGAAGGGAGTTTCTCTAATGATTTCAGAATCAGGTTATCTTGTACATTTGTGCGATTTTTGGCATCTTGGTTATCCATAAAGCGAATAATTGTAGTTAAGCGTTGTACACCATCGATAACCTCCCAACTACCATCATTGTTTGTTGCCATAAAAATATTGGGAATGGGAATGCCGAGTAATAATGATTCAATCAATTTAGATTGACGCTCATCTTCCCATCTAAATTGTCTTTGGTATTCTGGGGCAATATCAATAATGCCTTCAGCCACCATAGAAACCAACTCTTTTACGCTAAAGTCATAACTATTAAAATCAACTTTGCGTTTTTGTACGCCAAGTTCTTCAATTAGAGATGTTGCTTCTTCAATCATAAAAACCTCTTTTGCAAAAAAATTATTATCTCTTTCTACGATAAATACAGTGTGTTTACTCAACATCCTCAAACGACACAAATCGGTGGCATTTACCCCACAATCTCCAACTTTTGATTCTGAATGCCTTTCACTTTACCGATAATAAACACTTCATTCATCTCTTCGCCTTCGATTGTCCACGGGTCAGGGTAGAGTTCTTTATTGTCTGAAATCACGCGCAACACTTTGCCTGCTTTCTGTAAACGCTTAACGTAATTGTGATTATCGTAGTTAAAGATATAAATACCGTCTCCATCAAAATAAGTAATGGAAATATCGACATAAAGCATATCACCGTGCTGTATTTTGGGGTGCATTGAATCGCCTTTGGCGGAGATAATGCGGATGTTATTTTGTGGCAAGCCGATAGTCTGATGATACTGTTCTGGCACATAGCGCACTTGGCTGACAATCTCCACCATATCACTTGAATGGCAGCCTGCCCCTGCGCTTGCTTCAACATCAAGCACATCAATAATAATTACTTCATCATCGTCCATTTCATCAGGATCTAATACGGCTACTGGGTTGCTTTCACCCTTGCCAGTAGAGAGCCAAATAGGATCAACTTTAAGAGCTTCTGCTAGCTTTATCAGGTGCATTGTATCTCCACCAGCTTCAATTTTCTGAATAGCGTTTTGAGATACTCCGATCTTTTCAGCCAAAGCTGTTTGTGTAAGACCTAATTCTTTTCTACGTGCTTTTAATCTAGTTCCTAAATTCATATTTACCCCTTTTTAAAGAAGTTTAAAACTACAGGTTTGAAACTTCAAATAAATAAAGCTATATTTATCTTGATTTAATACACATTAAGCTATATTATTTTATAGCTATTTTATTTTTTACTAGAGAGAAAGTTATGAATGAAGCTATAAAAACAGCTATCACTCTCTTGGGGAATCAGCAGGCATTAGCTAGTGCCTGTTCTGTTAGTCAAAACGCAGTAAGTAAATGGCTTAATGGTGGGAATGTACCATTGGAGCAAGCATTGAAGATTGAGAAAGCTACAGGCTTTAAAGTTAAGGCGGAAGATATCGATCATTCATTCGCTGATTTACTTACTCGAACCTAATTTACCCAAAGGAGTGCGCAATGGCACGCAATGAATTAACAAGAGATGCAATTAAGAATGCAGATTTAATTCGCACAAAATCGGCTGATACGAAAGACGCGCAAGCAGCGGAATATATCGGTGTCGATCCAGCGACTATCTGCCGTTTTAAAGCAGATCACTTAGATAAATTCTGTGGATACCTAGATTTTCTCGGCTTAACGGTCGTGGAAAAAGGGTTGTTACAGATTAGTGAAAAGGAACTTGATGCCTTAAAACTTTTTGCAAGTAAAGGCGTTGAGAATTTTGGGCAATAAAAAACCTCTGAGGGCAATCAGAGGCTAGTTATCAATCTCAAGGAGATTTAAACATCTATGGAAAATATTAATCCGAACGAGCAACAAAGTCAATCACAATGTCAGCAGATTTTGGCTTATCTTCAAAATGGCGGACGTATTACATCTCTATCCGCATTAAATCTTTTCGGCTGTATGCGCCTTTCTGCCCGAATACTTAATTTAAAAGAGCAGGGCCACGTAATCGGCAGTCAGTTTATCCACGATCAAAACACTGGCAAGAAGTATAAAGAGTATTTTTTAGGGGGCTGCGGTGAATAGCAAGTTTATTCCAAATAGTTTTCAGGTACCAAACGCTGTTATTGATGAGTTAATGGCAGAGTTATCAGGCGCAGAATTGAAGTGTTATTTATTTGTTTTACGTAAAACTAAAGGCTGGAATAAAGACTGTGATGCGATCTCTGTATCGCAATTTATGAGTAGTTGCAACCTTTCAAATCGTGCTGTTATTGATGCGTGTAATCGACTAGTTGAATTAGGCTTGTTAGAGCAAAAAACAGGCTTAAATCGAGTAAAAATCTTCTCGGTAAAGAGCTATGAAATCTCAAGTAGTGAAGAAAGTTCACTAGTGAAAAAAGTTCACTCAAGTAGTGAAGAAAGTTCACTTTCGGTAGTGAAAAAAGTTCACATACAAAATAACAATACAAAAAACACTATACAAACTAACAATAAAAAAACTACGCAAAAAAAATCTGCGATTGAGCTTTTGGCGGAATACGGAATCACTGAACAGCTTGCAGAAGATTTTATTGCACACCGCAAGGCAAAACGAGCGACTATCACGAAAACGGCGTTAGACGGCTTTCAGCGAGAAGCTGACAAGGCAGGTATTTCTGTTCAGCAAGCGGTAGCGATTTCTATCGAGCGCAACTGGCAGGGTTTTAAAGCAGACTGGGATTGGCGAGGTATCCCGAACAATCCGGGATTTGCAAATAATCCGGTAAATCGAACCGGTTGTAATGCGCCTAATCCGTTTGATAACTCTGGCAATTGGGCAAAAGGTCGAGTAATTCACGTGAGAGAAGATGCGCTATGAGAAACGTTGCAGAACTTGCAAAACAAACGCCAGTAGGCAGTGAGCCGAATTATCACCACGTGCCAACCAAAGCGGTTGAGATTACCCCGCAGGCTTACGAAGTGATGGATAAATTATTTCAGCGTTTGACGTTAATTTTCCCAGCGTGGCGCACATCGTTGCCAACTGACGGAAGCGTGGCGGAGTTCAAGGCGTTTTGGCTTGAAGAGTTAATCAACGCCAAAATCCGAAACTGGAAATTAATCGCACGTGGTCTAGAGCGTTGCAAGCAGTCAAAAAGTCCATTTTTGCCGTCAATCGGTCAATTCATTGAGTGGTGTAAGGCTGTTGATTATCACGAGTTAGGCTTGCCAAACGAAGAACAACTACTCCGCAAAATCTATGCATTTATGGTGCCGGGCATGGAAAACGTTAATGAGTTTAAATTTGACTCAAATGCGGAATACTGGCTGATTACAGGCTTGTATAAACGCAATCGAGCAGGGGAGTGGAGTGAGAAAAAACTCAAAGAAGAACTGGCTAAGGAACTTGCAAAAATGGCAAAACGCATTGAGAGCGGTGAGCAAATTCCGGTACCACAATTAGCGCTAGAAGCAAATCCACGCAAGGTTTTAAGCCGTGAAGAGCAAGCGAAACGATGGGCAGAGATTAGAGCAAAATTGTATGGCAGTGGTTATGGAAAATAAACAAAAGTTTTTTCTACGCTCCAATCAAGTAAAGGGCAATGCAATAGAGTTTATCCGCGCATTGCCCGTTGATAACGACAAGCCGTTAGTCGTTGATATTAAGCCGATTACTCGTAACCTTGAACAGAACGCAAAATTCCACGCTATGTGTGGCGATATATCAAAACAGTTGCTGTTTAACGGTAAAAAGTTACCGCTTGAAGACTGGAAAATCCTGTTGGTGTCGGCCCATAGAATAGCAACACAAGGCGAAAATAATATCGTTACAGGCTTAGAAGGCGAAATGGTAGTTTTACGTGAAAGCACAGCGCAAATGAGCGTAAAACGAATGGCAAGTTTAATTGAGTATGTCACCGCTTGGGGCGTTGAGCGAGGGGTGAATTTTAACGATAGATGGGGATGGTGGGGGAGCTAAATGTTTTTTGAAGCAATGGTTTTTTTATTCTGCTTAGTTATAGCAGTAACGATTTTATGGTTGTAGGAGTAAATAAGAATGGGCGGAGATGCAAGTTGAAAGACAAAATAAATGAGTGGCTATCGCTGATTGTGGTAGCTGTGTTTTTGGGATATGTAAACTGGGGAATAAATGGCTAAACCACCAAAACAGCACAAATGCAAAGAATGCGGAGCTTACTATTTTAAATCTCTCTCTACTCAACAAGTCTGCTCGGTTAAATGCGCTATGGCGGTCGGTAAACGCAAAGCTGAGGAGAAACGCAGGAAGAAAGAGAAAGCCGACAGACTGGCAGATAGAAAGCGTATGAAAGAGCGCAAAGAGCGATTAAAAAGCCGTAGAGAGCATTTAGCCGACTTACAGAAGGTCTTTAACCAATTTATCCGACTACGTGACAAAGACGAGCCGTGTATCTCTTGCGGTCGCTATCATCAAGGGCAATGGCACGCAGGGCATTACAGAACGGTTGGTGCTTGCCCTGAATTGCGGTTTGAAGAACTGAATGTCCATAAGCAGTGCAGTGTCTGTAATAACCACCTTAGCGGCAATCTGATTGAGTACAGAATTAATCTGATTGAGAAGATTGGACTTGAGAACGTAGAGTGGTTAGAGCGCAAAGACCACCCGCCGTTAAAACTCACAGAAGATGAGATTAAAGAGCTGATTAAGCAGTACAAGGCGAAGATTAAGGAGTTGAAGAATGGCGGACAAATTACTTGATAAAGAAAGGCAAGAATGGATTACAGATTTGCTGAATAAATGGGGGGCGTGGACGTATAGCGGTCTGGACTTTGAAAGTCGCACGAATATGATTGCACGCTTGATGATGTCCGCAGATCCGAATAATGTTACTGAACCTGTGCGTGAGATGTGTGGTGATGAAATCGGATTAGTGATTAGCTCGGTTATCGGCTATTGCATTAAATTACCTTGCCCGCAGGATTATAAATACTTGGAAGCAAAGTATGTGTATGGTTTATCGGTTTATGCGATTGCAAAGTATGAATGGAAGAAAGATGGTTCGGTAAAGTTTGATGCTTGGAAATATCGAGTAAGAGAAAGTATCAAATCGTCTGAATGGGTTGTGGCTAAGTTTCTCGATCTTGCTATTAAAAATCATAAAAATGCTGATAAGTTGCAAAAATTTGCATTTAAAGTGTAAATTTCTATTGATTTCTTTTCCTATTTAACCTATTATATCTGCAATGTTGGTCGCATTGTAGCTATAACCAACGAAATAGATTTTAAGCCCTGAGCAGAAATGCTTGGGGCTTTTGTTTACTTGATTTTCTTACTTTGAAAATAAGGCTTAACATATGAAGCCAAATATTTTCCTTTTGACCACGCAATAAGTAATTGTTGGTGATGATTTGGCGGAACATTTAGATACTGGTAAACACCACCGTTATGAAAGTGAATTTCTAGAACTCGATATGTTTCATCGTAACCTACTTTGGAGAGATTAGATGACTGAACAGCCGTATATTGCAAGAGAAGATCCTCCATTTGAAAATATGACAAGCGATGAAATTCTTGCGTTCTTTGATTGGTATGATTTCAAAGATGAGCAAGGACACCGCTTATCAATGTGTTACGATTTTATTCGATTGGTTGAGCTTGTAATCGCTCGACAGCCAACTTAATCAGTTGGTTTTGTGGCATATTGTGCTGAATAGCTAGTTGTTCGATTAGCTCAATAGTGCTTTCGTGTAGCTTAAATGCTTTGAGTTTAATACCACGTTTTGCATTACTGCGGTTTACAATTTCAGTTCTTGACAGAGCCATAGTAAAATCCTATTATAAGTGTGTTTGAAGAACTGGGGAGCTGTTACTCCCCAGTAAATTATCGGATTAGTAAGCTGGCATAGACCAGAGTAGTAAAACGATAACTAGGATAATGTATTGAAACATTTTGGTTATCCTCTTCAAGCGTGGAGATTAAGCTCCACACTCGCTTTCAACCTTGACTTTCTGAGGGTACTACTGTTGAAAGCGAGATTATTATAAGTTGGTTATCCAACTAAATCAAGTGTTATTTTAAGAAAGCTCACAATTTCGGTTGTGGGCTTTTTTTTTGTTATTGACAGATAAATAATTGAGTAGTAGTATTCTTCTCAAGGTGTCGAAACCTTAACAAACAGCGGAAATCCGCACCCGTCAGACAAGCGGTTTTTTTATGTCTAAATTTTACAGATCTATTTTCCTGACCATTAAAAATAGATTTGGAAAACTCAATGTCGAGTGGGCGGAGAATACAATACCCGAAAGGGAAATAATCCCAGCCGTCTGTTTGCGGTTTTCGAACCACTCGGCACCCTATTTTTAGGGTAATTAAATTTCGAAAAAAAACAAACAGGAGTCAATTATGACTAATCAAATCTCAACTCAATTATCTACATTCACTTTTGAAAATCACTCAATCCGTACAATCGCAATCAATAATGAACCGTGGTTTATTGCGAAAGATATTTGCTCATCACTAAATATTAGTAATGTTACAGATGCCCTTATTAAATTAGATGATGACGAAAAAACAATCTTAGATAATACCCTCGGTTTAACCGAGAGTATCGGAAAACAAGTTCAAGAAGTAAACTTAGTCAGCGAAAGCGGAATGTACACTTTAATCCTACGTTGTCGTGATGCAGTCAAAAAAGGCTCAACCCCACACCGTTTCAGAAAATGGGTAACAGCCGAAGTATTACCGCAAATTCGTAAAACAGGACAATACAGCGTAGAACAACCGAATAAAGTCGATCCACTCCGTCAAATGATTACCAAAGAAATGCCAGTCGAAAATTGGCTAAGAATGGTAAGCGTATGGTATGCGCTATACAACTGCGTGGACTTATTGGGTAAATTAGAAAGACCGTTAGATCTACTCGGATCGAGCTACAGCGGACAAGTATGCGGACACGCAAGCGAATACAAAACCACGCTAGGTATTACAAAACGTATCCTTGCCCCATTACTTGAAGACATTGAAGTACCAACAGAAGAACGCCACTATTACAGAGCGTTACAAGAAATGCGTAGCTACATCCCAAAAGGATTGGGAGCAGTTGCGATCATTTAGAATTGCAAAGAATTAATTAAAACAGACCGCTTGAGCTTGATTGTTCAAGCGGTTTTTTATTGGAGCAAATATGCCAAAGCGTAAACGTGATTACAAAAAAGAATATCGTGACTATCACAGTAAGCCAGAGCAGATTGCCAACCGTTCATCTCGAAACAAAGCAAGGCGAACGATGGAAAAAGAATTAGGTAAATCTGCTATTGCGGGTAAAGAGATTGATCACAAAAAGCCATTAAGTAAAGGTGGTTCAAACTCTCGTAGTAATTTGCAAGTAATGAGTAAGACTGCTAATCGTAAGAAAGGCAACAAATAGCAAGGATTGGCAAGGAGCAGGTAGTTAAGATGTATTTATACAAAATAGCCTAGTCGACCTTGCTATCCACTATACAAAAACCGACTGTATGAACGACTACAGTTTGTTTTAGGCGACTTAGCGGTCGCCTTTTTTATTTACAGGAGAAAGTAAAACGTGAAGTTATATAACTTTCTATTTCAATACACACACAAAGGCGAACCGCAAGAAGTGTACATTCCAGCCGACAGCGTGCGTGAGGCAAAAGAACACGCAGAAAGCATTATTAACGGCTTGCACTACGCTAACAGTTATGAAGATAACATTGTGGCGGTAGATGAAAACAGTATGGACGATCCGAAATACTTCGATCAGAAGATTTTACCTATTTGTGCTGTTGACAGTGATGAACAACCTTTCCCGATGAACTACGTTAAGAAGTCAATGCTATTCCTAGCAAGCGGTACAAACTGCCGTTGTTGTATGGGGTGGCGTATCTTTGGTGCATTGTGTTTAGGTTTAATAATTGGTTATCTAGTAGGGTAAGGTAATGGCGAAGAAATCTTATGACTGGGTAGCAATTAAAGTTCAGTTCGTAAATTCTTCGCTTTCCACAAGAGAATTTGCGGAAAAATACGGAATACCCTTTGGAACACTGACAAAGCAAGTGGCACAAGGGAAATGGTTAGATGAGCGGATCATCATTGGATCAGATACGGAACAAAAAAGCATTGAGTTTTCCGTAAATAATCGTGCTGTAAGGTTGGCTAAGTTTGACGATGATTGTATCGATTTAGCTGATGACTTTCGTAAAAAAGCAAAAGAGTTCTTACATCAAATTGACAGTCCTATGGCATTAAAAGCTTTAACTGGTGCGATGAAAGATACTCAAGCAATGGCTCGCCTAGCTTTAGGTGCAAGTACAGAAAATCAAGCGACGAGTTCTGTTGAATACTTCGGTGATTGGGCAAAGGAGATTCACAATGCAAAAGGACGTGATTGATAAATTGCGCCGTGAGTTTCTGATTAACTTCCAGTTCTTTGCTGCAAAGTGTTTGAAGATACGAACTAAAACAGAAGGCGTTAAACCTTTCTACCTTAACTCAGTGCAACTTGATTTAAGCAATCGCATTGATGATGAGCTGAGAATGAAAGGGCGTGTGCGTTTCATTATTTTGAAAGCACGACAAATGGGTATTAGTACCTTTGTTAATGCTCGTTTTTTTCACCGCACATCGTTCTATCCTGGTACAAAATCAATGGTATTAACTCACTTGGATAGTGCGACAAAAGAGCTATTTGAAATGACTCGTCGTTACTATGAGCATTGCCCTGAGGAATTTAAACCAAAAGCAAGCCGAGATAACACCAATGAAATTTCGTTCACCGATATAGACAGTGCAATGAAAACTGCAACAGCAGGAAGTAAAAACGTTGGTCACGGTTCAACAATTCAATGCTTACACTGGTCTGAAGTTTCTCGTTCTAAAAACCAGGCAGAAATGACAACGGGTGTAATGCAGACAGTACCAAGTGGTGATGGCTCAATGATTATTTTAGAGAGCACTGCAAACGGTATTGGTGAATATTTCCAAGAAACTTGGGAAGCTGCAATTCGTGGAGAAAGTGAGTTTATTCCTATTTTCTACCCGTGGACAGCGATGCAAGAGTACCGACAGGATGCGACAGGTGTTGAGTTCTCAAAAGAAGAGCGTGAATATCAAGCTTTACACGGCGTTGATGATGAGCAGTTAGCTTGGCGACAAACCAAAATGCGTGAGTTTAAAGGCTCACCTGAGGAGAAGTTAGCACAATGGAGCGAGCAATATCCTATCACCCCAGAAGAAGCATTTCAGTTTAGTGGTGAAAGCTTTATTCGCTCAAGCGATGTTAGACGTGCGAGAAAAGAAGAGAATGTTGAAGCTGTTGGGCCTATTATTGCAGGTATTGACCCAGCTAGAAAAGGGCGAGACTATACTGGCGTTGTGATTAGGCAAGGGCGTAGAACATTAAAAGTCACTCGATTGAAGAGTGATAACCTGATGAATATCGCTGCTTGGTGTGCGAAAGCTATCGAAGAATACAAGATTGATGCAATGTTTATTGATACGGTAGGTATTGGCGCAGGTGTTTATGACCGCTTATTGCAACTTGGTTATAACGATCGTATTTATGAAGCTATCGCCAGTGCAAAGGCTGATAAAGATAACACTTATCATAATAAACGTGCGGAAATGTGGGCAAGAATGGCGGAGTGGTTAAGTGGTCGTGTCAGTATTCACGATTACAACCACTTGGAAAGTGACTTATTGTTGCTTGGTTATGAATATGATGCCCACGATAGACTAAAGCTACAAAGCAAAAAAGGTCTAGCACGTTCACCCGATTTAGCCGATGCGTTAGCAATGACGTTTTACGTTGAACACGTTCGCCCACGACAAGAGCAACCCGAAGAATACGAAGGTATTCAATATGCCCCAACAAATGGGGGGAGTATGTTAAATGGCAACTACTGATGAAAACATTGATTTGCCCGATAATGATGAAGATGAGCAACCTGAAGTCTATGATGAACTTGCTGAACGAGTGATCGAAAACTTTAGGATTGCCAGAGCGTATCGAGCAAATACCCTAGTTTTAGGGAAAAGCGTGGAAGAATGGTTGAGCCGTTTACACAATGCTTATCATAAAATCCACGAACCCGAAGAGCTAGCAGAACGTCCGAATATGAAATCCTATTTCGGACTAATCCCAATTAAAGTGAACGCTGTTGCTAGCTATATGCGTTCAAAGTATATCAACATTAACAGTCCACCTTTTAATTTAAATCCAACGCCTATTGTTGAACTGCCGAAAAACAAACAAGAGCAAGGGTTAGAAAAAGTAAAAGCACAACTGTTAAACAGAATGATTGAGAATGAATTGCCGTCTGAAGCATTAATTGGCTCAGACGGTTTTTTAATTCCAACGGTTGCAAAATTTGTTGAGCAACAAAGTAAACAAATGAAAGCAGAACTTCGAGCCGAAGAGATGCATATTGCTGTTGAAGCAACTAAGAAAATGGTGACTTTAATTAAAGACCAATTATTAGATGCGAACTTTAGTAATGCGATGAGCGAAGGTCTGTTAGATGTTGGATTGCAACCTGTAATGGTGTTGGGTTATGAGAATGAAGCTGTAGTCGATCAGGTATGGAAAGGCAACAAGTACGTTGATGAAATCACAGTTCGTCCTACATTTAGACGTATCGATCCGTTAAATGCTTACTTTGCCCCTGATGCAACTAATGCACAGGACGGCTCATTCTTTATTGAAGTAGCCAAGCGTTCAAAAGCACAATTAGCTGGCTTTATTGGTAATGAAGAATTAGGTTACTTTGATGAAATCCTAAAATCAATTATTGAAGATGGCGATAATAACTGGCTAGGTGTTGCGGTTGATAACGTTGATATTTTTGCTGGCGCATTGCAAGAAGATGAAGTGCATATCTTACGTTGCCAAATGCTTGTAAGTGGCGCTGATTTAATTGAGTACGGTGTAAATATCAAAGAGAGCGATAAACACAAACACTTTAACGCTGATATTGAAGTGTGTAATAACTTAGTTATTCGTTGCAATATCGTAGCGCACCCGAAAGGTAAACGCACCTATTTCAGTGCAAGTTATAAGCGTATAGCAGGGCAACCTTACGGTGTAAGTGTGGCAATGATGATTTACGATAGACAGCAAATCATTAACCGCACGCAATACTCGATGTTACTCAATTCAGAGTTCTCTGCCGGCCCAATGCTTGAAATCAATGCAATGCAATTTGACAACCCGCAAGATGTAAGCATAAAACCGTTTACTCGAGTGTTCTCAAATCCAATGCAAGATAATGCAAATGGACGTGGCATTACACAGCACCAAATCAATCCAACATTCAATCCGTTATTCCAATTCTTAACTAATCAAATTCGCTTAGCTGATGATGAATGTGGTTTACCTTCATTCTTAAATGGTAATGCTGGCTTAGCTGGCGCAGGTCAAACGTTAGGAGGATTGGCAATGATGACAGATAACGCAGTCTTAGGATTAGAAGATTGCGCTTTCAATATTGATGAATATTTCATTCGCCCCGCTATCTCATTGATGTATGCCCGTAACTTACTGAGTAAAGATGATGAGGTTAAGGCGGATGCAAAAGTTGTTGCAACAGGTCTGCTAGGTCTAAAAGCCGAATTAGATAAAGCAAAACAGCTTGCAGGGTTAGTACCGCAAGCGAGCCAAATTGCACAACAAGGGGGAATACCACCACAAATGTTTGCCGACATTGTGAATGAGTATTTCAAAACGCAAGGGGTTGACGTTGATAAATACGCTCAAGACGGCGTAATGGATATTAACGCCAACCCAATGACTAGCCCAACAGATGGGATGGTCGATAGAAGGAGTTTAGGTTAATGAAAATTGATTTAGACGAAGTTAAACAAGGTGATGCAGTCTGGCACGACCGTTATGGTTGGGGTACGGTAAAGCGAGTTAATCAAGGCACTTGTGAAGTGAAGTTTAACGAAAGCGAACGTGTACTAACCTTTACAGAAGGCGGTAAGCAGAATGGGCATAAAGTGCTTTATTGGCAACCGCCTATGGTGTTTGCACCACGCAAGGGGCGAGATTATCAGCGTTTCTTGCGTATCGTAGCCGAATTGCATAACCATTTATTTGAGGGGGCTTAATGAGTTGTAATCCAAATATGACACAAATTGTTTCCCCAAATACAACAGATGTAAAAGGTTTTTCAGTATCAACGGCAGTCCGAGTGACTGCATTTGGTTTAACTGGGAAAGATATTATCACATTTAAACGTGTAGATTACTGTTCGCCAAATCCTAATTTTAAACGTAATGGTTGTGAGTTTTTTAAGCCGACAGAAGCTCAAGTTTCAAGTGCAGTTGATTACCAAATTGGAGAGTGCGCACCAAGCCTTACACCTAACCGCAATACAATCATCATACCTTACGCAGGCAATTACATTCCTATGGTTGATGGTATTGATACATCAGACTTAACTGTTGAAGTTGAACCCATTGATGGCAATTGCTTTGACGACAAAGAAAAAGGTATCGCCCCTTGCGGATTTTGTATCGATGAAGTGTGGGAAACAACAGGCGCAGAGCGTTGTAATCAGCATTTTGTAGAACAGGAAGAAGTATCTAACTGTGACAATGTGCGGTGGGTGAGAACTGAGAAACGTTGTGGCTATTACGCAAGTGTACCGCTACCAATTACCTTAGATGAAGGCGATTGTTGTGGTTCACAGTTTATGGGGTATTTATTCCACCCGAGCGAAACCAAAGACCCTGATGCAACTGTAGCGATTACAGATTGCGAAGGCAATATCGTAGGTTATGCGTATCCACAAGCAGGTGACGGACATACTCTACCAATTGAAGAATGTGACGGAACAATCGTGGGCTATGCGGTAAATAATTCTGCAACAGCACCACAACAAGTAATGGGGTGTTAAATGGCAATAGTTCCATTATACGACGACTATCTGAATAAGATGGGGTGTGCGAAAAAGTCTGACGCTGAATTAGCTGAAAAAGTTGCTGAGCTTGAAAAACAGGCCGCTGAGAGCGAAAAAAAACTCACAGAGCTTGAACAAAAAGCCAATGAAGCAGCTGAAAAAGCAGAATCAGCAGAAGAAAAATCAGAAGAAGTTTTAATCGCACTTAATAAACTTAATGAGAATTTGATTCAAATTGGTGAGTTAGGTGGCGAAAATTCTTTTAAAGCAATTAATCAAGGTTATGAACCATAGGAGAAAATCACAATGGCAATCGAAATTGAAATTTTACATAAGAAAGATTTAGGTAATGGTTTGGTAGAAACTGATGGTAAGTTTCATGTTAAGCCAGATAACACGGGTAACGTTCAATTTACTGTATCTGAACAAGGTTTAAAAGGTGATGTAACATTACCTGCTGCATTTGACCCATCTGCATTACAAGCTGAAATTCAGGCATTAAAAACTCAGAATGCTGAGTTAGTTGCTAAGAACCAAGCACAGGATACAGAGATTCAATCATTAAAAGCTCGTGAAGATATTAAACTTCAAGGTGCTGAATTAGATGATGCAACTAATGAACTTAAATTAACATTATCTGATGGCGTTGAAGTTAAAACTTCACTAGCTAAGTTTGTAGATGCACCTAAGACAGCACAACAGTACTGGACTGAAATCCAAGCATTACCTAACTTTGCTAATGACTTAATTAAGTTATTAACACAAGACGGTGTAATCGTGAAAGATTTAGGTGGTACAGATACTACTGGTGTGATGTTACCTTACATTCAATAATTAATAGCGGGGTAGCAATACCCCTATTTTAATATTATGGCTAGAAAAGAAATTAGATACTTTGACTACAACAATCTTGGTTCAAGAAGTTTCAAAGGTACAACAGACGGAACTAACTTAATTATTGATGTTAAGGTAAGTTCTAACCCTAATAATAGATTAAGTCTTACAAATGATGGTTTAGAAGTAACTGGTGCACCTACAATAGCTCAATACATGTTGACTTGGGCTACAGGTGCTTCAGCCGGTAATGGTGATGATACAGCTAACTTGAGACGATTTGTTCAGGTCAGGGATAATCTTGGAATTATTCATTTGGATTTTAAGATGAATGCTACAGGACAAAGAGCATTAGCAACATTACCTAGTAACTGTCCTACACCTACAAGATTGATTGAAAGTCAATTACATGATGGCGGTACAGTATGGGTAGGTGCTAATAGCAGAGCTATTCAGTGTAGTGTTGTATCTACTAATACCCGATACATTATAGACTTAGTCGGATTCTTCAATTAATAGAAGGAGTGTGTTATGACACAAAAAATAGTAAAAGTAGCATTTGATATTAATATTGATAATGTTACTACAGAAGTAAAACCAGCAGAAGGTGGTAAACCAGCACAGGTACATTCTAACTTGGTTCATACTGGGGATTACCGTTTCCATCAAGTTTACGGGACGCAAACTTATTTAGTGTTTAAATCTACAAAAAATTCAAATGAACCTACTCATTGTATTGGAATGTTTAATTTAAATATCCACAATACAGTAACTGTTAATGGTAAGGCCTATATACCAGTAAAAGTGTTAGAAGGTAACTTTGGAATTGGTAAATATGCCTATATGGAGAATGATGTTCCTATATTTGTTGACACTATTCCTTCAGATTCTTCAAAACCTGAAGAGTTAAAGATTATTTACTACCCTGCGTTTAGTCCAGAAACACACCAGATTGATTATCTGACATCTTCTGACGGACTCATTGAAAGATTTAGTTCTCAGTTTGCTATATTTGGTTTTCAGATTTCTGATCTAAGAGATGGTCTTATCAGAGAAGATGTAAGCAGTTTGGAAGGTGAAATTGGATTTAAAAATGACCCACATGAGAAATTCCAATCACATTGGATGTACACAGTAAGTACGGGAGAGTGGTGGTTTAGTAATCCAATCTACAGGGGAGATTCGAATAGTATTGTTTATATGGATGAGACTGTATACCCTAATCTCAATGTGAAAGATATTCCTGCTTTACAAAATGGTGAAGGTCTAACTGTCACATTCAGTTTTATTAGAAAAGGTGGAAGTAGTGAGTCTTATAACTTTACAGGGTATGATGGTAACACAAAATATCAACTTCTTGATGGAAATGCCATCGAGATAGTTAATGCGGTTAGAATGTTAGAAGTACCTACCGTAGATCCTGGTGACCCAGAGCCGCCTAAAGAAATTACAGTCATCCTACACCAAGAAGATGGGGTGTTAAAGTTAGGCATTGTAGATAGTTATGTAACTGATAATATGACTGTTCGAGATGAGATGGGTGACATATTAACTGTAGGATCTCGCACTACTACACCTGCAAACATAGATTCAGTGGTTAGTAATAATTATAGTATTGGTATGTCAAGTGCTTTAGAGTGGTTCCTTGTGAATGGCACATTTGATGATCTATATCCTAATGCCAATTTCTATGTAGGACACCATAGTCTCACCACAATAAACGAATATTCACCTAATAAATTTATTAGTGCTGCAGTCTAGCTGTGTATTAAAAATTAACCACCTTTACTGGCGGTTTTATAGGAGAAAAATATGGCATTTGTAACATGTCATCAACACAAGAAATCTCAAGACGAACAAAATACTCGACTTGATGATTTAGAAAAAGGGGCATTGTCTGCGGAAGATGTGTTCGTGGATAAAACGAAAGGTAATGGTGCAGGCACAATTACCGTTCAGAAAGTCAAAGATGCAATTGCAGGTGATGTAGCGGTTGCGGTAAAA
Source organism: Pasteurellaceae bacterium LFhippo2 (assembly GCA_029852775.1). Classification (GTDB taxonomy): domain Bacteria; phylum Pseudomonadota; class Gammaproteobacteria; order Enterobacterales; family Pasteurellaceae. The sequence continues at coordinate 28,962 of LEKJ01000014.1, read as the reverse complement.
CCTAATTCGGGTATTACGGGCAATGGTACTGCGAAAAATCCGCTAGCATTATCTTTAGGTGATGGGCTTACAGTCGGTAAAGATGGCAAATTAGCACTAGATGGTGCTAAAGCAGCATCTATGACTGGTGAATCATTAGCTGGCGATGGTATTGAGTTTAATGAAAACACAAACAAGCTCGATGTTAAAACTGTGCGTTTAGTAGATGCAAGTGGCACAGTAGTATTAGGTCATTTAGTTGATAAAGGAGCTTAAGATGACACAATTTTTAGCAAGCAAGCAAGCAAGCAAGCAAGCAAGCAAGCAAGCAAGCAAGCAAGCAAGCAAGCAAGCAAGCAAGCAAGCAAGCAAACTAATGTAATCGCAAGTGGGGTGACTCTATGACAGATGTTAAAGTAGTCGCTCCGATGAATATGGGTAAGGGTATTACCTATGACCCTAATACAAAACAATATAATGTTAGTTTAGGACCAGGTCTTTACTTTGACGAAAATGGAGTAATCCAAATGAAAAGTAATGCCCCACAGGTTAAAACGTTTGATAACGGTACAGGTAAAATAGTTCATAAACAAGTAGTTGTGGATACTGGTGTAACATTAGAGATAAGTGGTACAGCATTGTTACCACTCGCTCCAGTTAAATTCGCGGGTATGGATAGGTTTGACCCTGTCGTAGAAGCCGAGCGAGTTAGACTAGAGAAAATCTACAAAAACTGTTTTATTTCTTGGGTAGTACAGGCAGATGGTAAAGCGTTGGGTATAAATAACCCAGACAACAATACACCTATTTACCAAACAGAAACAGTAATGTACTTGTATCTAGCAGATTTAGGTATCTCCGAAGTTATTTCTGCGACAGCAACCGCAGGTGATATAGGAGATTATCGCAAAGAAACAGCGTGGATTGTCAATAATATAACTGACGCAACAGATAAAATCCCTGTGGGTATCCACGTTTATTATTCTGCTGATCAAGAAACTTGTGCTGTATCATATAACATTAAAGGTATCAAAGCCTAATATAGAGTTGATCTCTATATTGGCAACACTATGGAGATCATTCTATATGACTAAGCATATCTTAGGCGATGGCACAACCGCACCGAATGGCGATGTTGCCGTAGTAACACCAAGCAATATGGGGGTTGGATTGAAGTATAATCCGACAACCAAGAGATATGAAGTCGATTTCAATAACGTTTTTGAGATCGATGAAAATGGACAGCTATCTGCTAGAGTATCAAAACTAGAAGATAACCTATTATCTATCAGATCTGATGGGTTGTATGTAGGTAATACAGCGGAGCAAGCACATTTTTATGTGGATAGTGCGAATGGTAGTGATACAAGTGGTGATGGTACAGTCAATGCACCTTACCGTACTTTTATGAAGGCTGTGCAACAAATCAAGCCACATTACGACTATACGATCTTCTTAGAAGAAAATGGTTCGTATCAGTTTGATAATTCCGTTGCTCCTACCATTAGAACGCTATCTATTCAACCGTACGGCTCTATGTGGACGAGCGCATTCACAACGCAAGGGGCAGGGCGAGATTATTGTGCGTTATCTGATGCAATCAAGCGACCTACACTAACGTTTATAGCGAACACAACTTCTATCGAGTTTTTTAACACTGTTTACAGAGCGATGGTTGTATCAATGATAAACAACACAAGTAGATTAGACATTGCTGGTATTAATATTAAACTAGCCCCGTACCCAACTGATTTCAATCGTGCTGTTAATTACCCTACATATCTTGGGGATAATAACATACAAAAAGGTGAGATCGTCTTCACAGGGTGTAATATTGATGTACCCGCAGGTTACACATTTATTAACCACGTGCAAAACTTATCGCTGATTGGTAATGTCCACACTGGCGATGGTATGGTGTGGAAAGCTCCAGCGAGCATTTTACCGACCTTAGTTACACATCATCAAATCGCACAAGGAGATGTAAATAAATTCCCTACTACGACAGGTAAATTTAGAGTGAACTCTACTTTAGAAGAAACGCTTAAACGTGTTGGTGGTTGGACCACCCCAGTAGTAACTCCTACAATTATGAGTAACGTCAAACTAGGATAAACTAATTTTCTAACCGTGCGAGTGTAACAGCTTGCTCAACAACCTAAGGACTAACAATGAAATTCTTTAACCTAAAAGAGTTATCAAAGTCTTGGTCTGTTCAAGTATGGTCTGCTACCACAGCGTTAGCGACTATCGATTTCTCAACAACGTGGCTTGATAATGTTATCCCTGAACAACATAAACCTTTAGTTTATGCGGTTCTAGGTGCTATCGGCTTAATTGTGCGAGCAATCAAACAGCCAAACTTATCAAAGTAACTTAATAAAGGTGGTGTATGAATATCAGAACACACACCGCAATCACCACAAATCAGCCAAAATTAACCGATCCACGTTTCAACCTTAATCCACTTTTCCCAACATCGACAAATATCGAAGTCCGTCAATTACCTAAACGAGTAATTGCGTGGGGATTGGATAAGGACGAAACAGTGACGGTACATATTGCAAGGGTGCAATCGCTAGGCAATCCCAATTGGGCATTAACCGAAGATTGTTGTCCTTGCATTATTGAGCCTGACCGAGTGGCGAATGTGCAACAAATGCCTTACAAGAAGTGTAAGAAAGCAGTGGTATTAACCGCTGGCGAACCCGCAATTCATATTGATGATGCAGGTACTTACTATTTTGAGTATCACGGCAACAATGAGGTCATTATCGATCACTATGACGATCCAGTAATGGCTAAAAACAGACTATGCGACTGCGATTAAATCCAGTCGCTTTTTTATTGGAGATGAGAAAATGGCAAAACCAAACATCTTAGCAGCACGTAAACACGTTGTTAAACCAAGTGAAGGTAACAGCGGTTTTCGTTTTAAAGATAGCACAGCTTCTGTAGCGGGTAACATTTTAAGTGGTTCACGCCCACAAGTTACCGTAGGTGGCAAAAAAGACTGTTCAAACTGCGGTAAATAATTAAGAGGTATGTTGATGAAACAGCAAGATAAACCATTATGGCAACAACTATACTCGCCCACCAGTTACGAAGAACTGACCGAGTTACGCCAAGCATTAGCAACAAGCCCTAAAATGTCTGCGCAATTACAAGCATTTTTACATGCGGAAGTATTGGTTAAAACCGCACAGGCAAGGCGAGAGCTAACCCCCGAAATGCGACTTGAATATCAACATACCGCAAACGCATTCACAGAGTTACTCGGAATGCTATTTCAACCTGAAAAAATGACAACGGAAAGACGACGAAGTCTTTAACGCTCAACCAACAAGCGATCTGATTTTTGCAAAATTTTGCAGAGAACAGGTCGCTTTTTTATTCCACCTCTTTTAAGGAAAGACCAATGGAAAACCAAAATCAATCAACACCAACCTACAAACTCGGTAGCAACGTACCTGAGTACATCCGCCAACGCTTTGCCACTGCGAATACAAATACGCACCCAAAGCCAAAGGAAGAACCTGAACAAACTGAACAAGTTGAACAGGAAGAAGTAGAGCAAGTTGAAACACCTGCACAAACAGAAACACCCGTTGAACAGCCACAAACCGTAGAAACGGTAGAAACTGAAAACAACGAAGTGAAATCGTGGAAAGGACGATTGAATAAAGAGCAAGAAGCTCACCGTGATACAAGTGCACGCTTATTGGCTGAAGCTGAAGCTCGTAAAAAAGCTGAAGAGGATGCTAAGAAACTACAAGTAGAGCTTGAAACATACAAACAGCAAGCAACACAGCAAACCGCACAAACTCAACAACCAACCGAAGATGACTTTACGGCAGAAGAAATTGAAGAGTTGGAAATGATGAGCCCAACGGTTCGCAAGCTCGTAGAACGTATGCGTAAGCAAGGGCAGAGCGCACCAATGCCAAACGTCGATCAGATTATCGAACAGCGTTTTGAACAAGTGCAAGCCAAACAAACGGAGCAAAACCAATCTGTCGCTTTCCATAAAGCATTGATCGAACAAGTGCCTGAGTTTCAAGGGTTAATGACTGATTCGGCATTCAGTGAATTCTTGAATAACAAAACTATCGACTTTGCGGGGAATAGCGCAGCAATGCTTGTGGCACATATCGGCAATACCAAAGACATTGCACGCATTCCATTGTTCAGACAGTTGATTGATGAATACAACCAAAGCAAACAACCGCCTAAGGAAATCGTAACCGCTGCGCCAACAGGTAAAGCAGCACAACCACGAACGCCTAAGGCTAAACCAAAAATGACGGCAAAGGACATCGCCCATAAAAATATGCTCGTTCGATCAGGAAAAACGAAAGAGCTAATGGAGTTCCTTGCCAAATTTGAATAAGGATTAAATTATGGCATATAACGTACGTGCTGCTGACTTAGGTGGCGCAACACAAGGTTTGTATATTCCAGACCACGCCTCTGATATTATCATCTCCGAAGCGACAAGTTGTTCAACCTTACAGCATATTGCAAACCAAAAATACAATATCGAGAGCTTAGGTTTAAACTGTGCTCAAACAGCGCATTACACCATTATCAATGATATTGAAGTCGGTGATTTCACAGGAAATCAGTGGAATGGGGAATATTGGGAACCAGACGATCCATTCCGTAGCGGTCAAATCACTCTTTGCCAAAGTGTGAAAATTCACAAAAAATTCTCCCGTGAAGAAGCGACAGCACTTTGTCACCGTTGGGAAATGGTACAAGGTGGTTATGAAACGGCTATTGCAGGTGCATTAACTCGCCACACTGAACGCTACGGCTACAAAATGATTGCCGCTTCAGCGTACAAACACAATACTGGTAATAAAGCCGGTGCAATGAGCGGTAATATCCAATTAGGTGATACCGTAAACCCTGTGATTATCGGTAAAAATGGTGTAAACCCTGTTACACTTATTGAGTTAATGGAGCAGGCAATTCACGAAACAGGTGTAACTTGTAGTGGTACATCACTTAAATTAGTGGTAAACCCAGCAATCTTCCGTCACATTCGAGGCGTGCAATCACAACTTGGTGCAGGTGGCTGTTGCTTGCGTGACAATCCATTAATCACTGGTATGGTTCACCCAATTTTAGGTATGGAGATCTTCTCAAGTATCAATATGCCGCGTTACCGTCGTCCTGATGGCAAATGGGTGGATTACATCTTAATGGTGAATGAAAACGACATTGCAGCACCAATCTCGTTAGATTACCTAGAGTGGAGCCCTGACAAACACGATATTTACTTAATCGGTAACTACCGTTTTGATGTGGCAGCATTAACAAGCAAATCAATCGCAGTTGCTGCGGTTGTAGTGGAGGACTAATAATATGGCAGTTTATCATTTAGCTCGAGGCGGTTTTGCGCCAGAGTTCGGCACTAACGCTTGTGTGGGCAAATGCTCAAATCAATGCGCAGTGGACGAACACGGCTTACCATTCTTCTTACAACCTGATTTGCGTTCAGACGGGGGCTACGGCTTCCGTGATAAAGTGGAATGGAAACAACTAATGAACCAGTTAGATGTGCGTTACGGCAAAACCGCAGAAGATTTAGAAGTAGGCGATAAGCTATACATCTTCTTACAGCCTAACCACTCTAACGTTAAATCATTATTTGTGGACTTCCGTGAACCTGTTGCAGGCTTTAAATTCACACTAGGTTCAATCAACGGTGCGGATTATTCGGGTACGGAGAAATTAGTTACCTATACCGAAAAATTGCAAGTTGAAAACGTAGAAGATACTAGCGACTTAGACACAGGCGCAGTAGAAGAGCGTACGCAATGGGTAACGCTTGTTGAAAATGGTTATAACGCTAAAGTAGATGCAGTGGTATTAGAAATTGTTGCATTACCAACAGGCGGATTACCAAAAGATATGGCGTTATTATTCGCACGACGTTTTGAACAAGACGGTTATATGATGTAACCAAGTAGGCGGGCTAAGGCTCGCCTTTTATTTTTCTAATACGGAGCAAACCAATGAGCCAAAAATTTAAACCTGTTACTTTCGCTTCACACGAAAACGGCTTGAAGTTTACTGTTGATGATCCAATGGATGCCAAAATGCTTTCTAACAATGAGAAGAAAGACATTATCTATTACGATCGCAATGAGACATCAGCCCCACAAGGCAAAGGCAAAAAAGCAAAAGCAACTCAAGAGAGTGAGTTAGAACAGGAACTTAACTAATGAACCTAGCGGATTTTATTTTACGAGTGCGGTTCGATTATAACGATATCGACAGCGATAGAGTTGAAGATCCGCTGATTGTTGATTACTTAAAAGAGGGTATTCGAGAGATTTTTCGCTTAAACCCTAATAAATTCCTAAAAACAGTCGTGGCACGGTTGGACGACAGCGATTTACAGCAACCCTGTTGTTGTGATCTGCTTTATTCAGTTGATGCAATTACTGATGCGCACGGTAATTTCATTGCAGAATTAAAAGAAACGGACGAAGCCGCAGCAACGGCTTTTGGTAAGAAAAATTGCAAACGCAAGAACAGCCAAACACGCAGTTACAGCAAAGTGCCAAACACCGACAATCAATTCACCGTCAAACCGCCTGTTAGCCCTAACGAAACCGTCTATGCTCGCTTAACTTGTGCGGTAATCCCAGAAATCAAAGCGGACGAACCGCTAGATGATGCGATCACCGAAAACTACGCAAACCTAGTGGACTATGTACTGTACCGATTATTCGGGGCAGAAACGGAAAGTGCAACATCGCAAAACAAATCAGCGTTCCACTATAAACAATTTGTGGACGGTGTAATGCTTAAAGAGCAAGTGCGACAAGCCTTTATTCGTGGAGCGAAATCGCAAAATATAAATCAAAAATAACCGCTTGCAAGTTTATTTTTTCTACTCTAAAATGTAAGACAAATGTATTACATAGGAGAAAGAAAATGACTTCATATACTTTCAGACTTGATGAAACTCTAAAGCAAGATGCGTTTTCTGTTTTCAAAAGTTACGGATTAAATCCAGCTCAAGCGATTAAAATGTTCTTACAACAGGTTGTTGCAACAAATTCCATTCCTGTTCAACTTGATTATCAACCGAATGAAACAACTATTCGAGCGATGAGAGAGATTGAAGAAGGCAAGGCAATTCCACTTGAATTAAAGCAAGGTGAAAACCTACACGATGCTTTAATGCGAATTGCAATGGAGCCTGATGATGAAGACATTTAGCTATAGCAAGGATTGTAAGCGTGATTTAAAGAAGTTAGCCCTTACGCCAGATATTCTAATGAGTGCGGAGATGATTGATGTAATGTACCTATTACAAAATGAATTACCGCTACCTGAAAAATATCGAGATCACGCATTAACAGGTAATTGGGACGGTTTTCGAGATTGCCATATCAAAAATGATCTTGTTCTAATTTACCAAATTCGTGAAGATGAAATTTATCTTGCGAGATTAAATACACATTCTGAAGTTTTTAAGTAGGTAATAACCTATTTCCCGAACCGCACTTTTAACGAAGTGCGGTTTTTTATGGAGAAAATTTATGTCCTGTAACTGTTTAAAACCCAAATGCGGACAAGCCCCAGCGGTTAGTTTTACTTGTGATAATGACGGACGAGATGTTGAATTTATCGATCTTGAAGAGTTTTTACCACGAGTAACTCTCGTCGCTAAAGGCGTACCTGATGATGTAGCCTTAGAGTATATCCGTCAATCTTGCCAAACTTTAGCAAGAGATAGCTGGTTACTCAAACGTACCGCTCACATTGATGTACAAGCAGGCGTTAAAGACTACTACATTGAAAGTGGCGATAACGAGCAAGTGCATTTAATCCATAGCATTAACTTAGGTAAAGGCAGATGTTGGACAGGTTGTTCAACTAACTGTTTTGTTCCTTTGAAAGGTTGTCGAAACGCGGCATTTACCTTTGAGCCGAGCGATAAAATTATTCTCTCTCGAACCCCGAAAGAAGATAAAGAAAATCAGCTCAAAGTGGATTACTTCGCAATGCCAACCCAAAACGCTTGCCAAGTGGATAAGTTGCTTTATGACCGCTACCACGATGTTGTGGTTAATGGCGCATTATCCAATCTGCTATTTATGCGACAGTATGAATTTGCTGATCCACAAATGGCAATGGTGTATGAAAAACGCTTTAAGCAAGGTATTGCACAAGCCAAAATTGACACAATGCGAGCCTTTGAAACAGGTACGCAAACCTTAATATCTGGAGCAAGACTGTAATGGCTAAATGCAAAGTATTAGATAAATGCAAAAAGTGCAAATGTTGCAACCAAGACAATGACGGTTTAGCCAGTCAAATCCAAGTACCAAGACCAATGGAGCGAGTGATTGAACGGCAAATTGTGGAACTTGCCACACGTTGCGAAGATTGTTGCGGTTGTCGTAGTAACCAAGAAACCAACTCACAGTAGTTGGTTTTTTTATCCCTAATTTATGGGGTGGAGTATGAAAATGCCAACCAAAAACCCTGATGTATGGGCGAATATTTGGAACTGGATCGCCCTACATATGAACTCAATTAACAGTTTCTTTTTTGCTTTCGCTATTGCCTTTTTGCGCATTGCCTATGTTGGCAAAGAGCGTAAATGCTGGCGAATTTTCGTTGAATGTTTGCTATGCGGAATGCTTGCAGTAGCCAGTGAAAGCGTTTTTGAGTATGCCAATATGCCCACAAAACTAAGTGTGGCATTAGGTGCAATTATTGCAATGTTCGGTATCGATCAAGTGCGATCTTTCGCAAAAAGATATGTAGATAAAAAGGTAAGCAAAAATGAGTAAATTCAAATTCGGAAAACGCAGTGAAACCAATCTCAAAGGTGTTCACAAGGATTTAGTTAAAGTCGCCCGCAGAGCTTTAGAGTTAAGCGAAATTGATTTTACTGTAATCGAAGGTGTACGCACCAAAGCACGACAGCAACAGCTTTACAAACAAGGCGCAACCAAAACAATGAATAGCCGACACCTAACTGGCCACGCTATTGATATTGTGCCTTACCCAGTCGATTGGAACGATTTAGAAAAATTCGGCAAATTAGCCAAAGCAATGTTTGCAGCAGCGAATGAATTAAAAATTCCAATCCGTTGGGGCGGAGATTGGAACAGAAACGGACGATCAGATGATGAGAAATTCTATGATGGTCCACACTTTGAATTGCTAAGAGCAGTGTATCCCTAAAAAAACAAAAGCCGAGAATTGCGAGTTCTCGGCTTTTTCATATCCACTTAACGAAACTAAGAGGACATAAATTTAGTGAGTAGTTTAAAACTTATCCTTTCAATTATCAAGGAGTTTAGAAAAATGAATGAACGTTTGACAAATTTCAGATTTTGGGGACTTTGGCTGATCGGCTTTTTAGTTTCATCAGCTATTTTTATTAACGCAATCCGTTGGTGGTAACAACCCGCTTGTAAAGGCGGGTTTTTCTTGCTTGTGTTTTACATTTGTTTTACACTGTTTCCAAAATAGGAGAAAGTTATGGCAAATTTAAATATCCGTATTGATGATGCAATTAAACAACAGGCGTTTACTGCGTTCGATAATTTAGGGGTTTCACCTTCCGATGCAATTCGAGCTTTTTTAGCTTATGTAGCAGATACAGGCAGAATGCCGATTAAGCAAGTGATTGTATCTGATGAAGATGCTGAGTTATATGCGCTTGTTAAAAAGCGTTTGAGTGAACCTGAAAAAATTAAAGATACCACTCTTGATGAACTTTTCTCATAGGAGAGAAGAATGGCTTATTCCATTAAGGTTCACGATGATTTTGTGGCAGAGTTGAATAAACTCGATCCAACGGTGAAACAGCAGTTACGTAAGAAACTCGATAAGGTTGTTGAAAACCCACATATTCCCAAAAATAGACTAAGTGGTGATTTACATAATTGCTATAAAATCAAATTAAGGAAAGCAGGAGTTCGTTTAATTTATCAGGTTAATGATGATGAAATTTATATCTTGCTTTTAACCGTCGGAAAACGTGCGGATAATGAAGTTTACGACACAGCAATCAATCGCATTTAATTAACTAAATCCAACCGCTTGTAGCGAAAGTTACAGGCGGTTTTTTATTGCCAAAAGGAAATATATGCCAAGCCTAAAACTCACAACCTTTGGTGGTATAGCCCCAAAGAGCCAAGCACAGAATTTACATCAAGCAATGGCGCAAGTGGCGCACGATGTGGATCTATCACGGGGCACATTGCGACCGTGGCGCACTGATAAAAAGGTCAGCGACAAAACAGGTAATTCAATCTTTGTGGATAAATGTTGCTATCTCACTAGCGATAATTGCAAAGCGTCCTACTCACGCATTGATACCGACTGCTGTTTTATCGTGGCAAGTGGTGTAAAAGATTACCCTGTTATTCAACACAAAGACAATGCTTGTAATGAACGTTGGAACAGACTAGGTTTTCCGATTGAGCTTGATGCACCTAACGCCCAATTCTTAGGAACATTAAGCCAAGACTTCAACCAAGAGCTACGCCAATACATTTACACCCTTGTAGATGAATTCGGATTTGAAAGTGCGCCTAGCTTACCAAGCGAACCCATTTATGCCCACAACGATCAACAAGTTATTTTAAGCGGATTACCGACTAATTTCCCAACCTACAACATTGCGAAAATTCGCCTTTATTGTGCGGTAACTCAATTAGATTATGGCGATCCAAAAGCAGAATATGATGCCCATTTCCTATTGGTTGATGAATTGGATTTTGGCACGGCAAACTACATTCACCAACCGCATACGGTGTATGGGGAAGAGTGCTTAACCGAAGAATACGAACCGCCCCACGAATGTATGACCGATCTACAGTATTGTGGCAACGGACAACTAGGCGGATTAGTTGGTACAGAATTATGGCTAAGTGAACCGCTAAAACCCCACGCATTCCCCGAGGCGTATCGCTATGGGCATTTTAACGGTAAGCCAATTCGCTTTTTATGTGGCGAAAGAGCAGGGTACATTCTTACGGATGAATATCCAGCGGTGATCGAAATGGAAAGTCCTTGCCAATCACAAGGTTGTCGAAGTATCAGCATTTGCGAAGAACCACACCCGATAATCTCGTATCAATCAGCGTGCTTATATAACGGAGCTTGTTTCTTTGCCACTAAAGACGGCTTAGTAATGCTAATGGGTAGTCAATCCAAAATCGTCACAACCCATTTATACACCAAAGACCAATGGCAAGCCATTGCCCCTTGGACAATGATTGGCGTTGTACACGACGGCTACTATTTTGGTTTTACTGAAACGCACAGTATTCGTTTTAAAATTCCAGATAATATTCACGAGGAAGTGCAAATTGAAACGCTCACGACTCTCTCTATTCGTCCAATCGCAGTATACCGCAGCGATCAAGACGAACTCTTTTTCGCAACCGCAGACGGAATCTTTCAATGGAACGCAGGCGGAGATTGGAAAACTTTTAGATGGGTGGGGAAACTTAATACTACACCTGGCTACACTGCTTTCACTGCCTACAAACTCGTCCACGACTACATTCCAGCACAAGTTAAACATATCGCCTATAAAAGACATCGGAGTGAAATGGTGCCAGAGCCGATTGTGTTGGGTAACAAAGCAATCATCGACAGCAGACCACACCGCTTAAAAGGCGGTTACTCAACCTTGCAATTTGATGTCGAAATCACAGGGCAAGGCGAAGTTTTAGAATACCACGTCGCAACTAGTGTGGCGGAGTTAGGTATAGAGTAAAACACAAAAAAATAAAGCCGAGATATTTGCAGTATCTCGGCTTTTTTATTCCAATTAAGACAGATTTAAAAGGAACAAATTTTGAATGGATTTTAACATATTTAATGAGATACGCAAAATGCTAGAAATCATTGATAAATCAGAAAAGGCACGTAAGTTTGCTTATTGTGTGGTAATTCTCGCTTTCATTTTTGGAATGGTATGGGCATTACCAAATTTAATAACCACAATCAAATGGTGGTAACAATGAAATACCAAACAGAACGCATAGAAGATATTGCCCAATCACAACAGCTGATCGCAGACCTATTCCAATATGTCGGCGAACACTACGACCAAAGCGCACAGTTACGAGAAAACTGGCAACTGTTTTTTAGAATTTGGGGTAATCAAGATCCTTACACCAAAATCAAAGTGTTCACTGCTCGTAATGACGAAGGCAAAATCGAAGGCTGCGTAATGGCGTTACTTATCGAAAACCCACTTTTTGTGGCAAAACCTTTTATCGAACGTTTTGTGGATTTAACTCAAGAAGACACAGATTTTGATGATTATGTAACCTTAATACTAGATAATCTCTAATTGAATTGCTATAATTGTATAGCATATTTAATAGGAGAATAACTATGTTAGCGATACGATTACCCGAAGATATTGAAATGCGTTTACAGCACCTTGCAGATGAAACAGGGCGCAGTAAAACCTTTTATGCAAAAGAGGCTATTTTGAAATATCTTGAAGATATGGAAGATATTTTCCTAGCTGATAAAGCGTTGAGAGAGTTTAGAGAGTCTGGTGAACAGCTTGTGAGTATTGCTGATTTGGAGGCGGAACTTGGCTTGGGACATTAAATTTTTACCCAGTGCGGTAAAAGAATTTAAAAAACTCGATAAGTCAGTTTCAGCTCGAATTCTTTCCTACTTAAAAGAAGTGGCTCAATTAGACGATCCAACTGTAAGAGGAAAAGGATTAACAGGTAATTTAGCTGGGTACTGGCGTTATCGAATTGGGGATTACCGTGTAATCACACAAATTCAAAATGGTGAACTTATTATCACGGTAATTAAAATCAATCATCGAAGTAAGGTGTATGAATAGGAGAAACTATGATCGACTACCAAACCTTATGCCAACAGAATCAGCAGTATCAACAACGTAAAAGTGATTATCGAGAATTACTTGCGACGGAAATTCAATTACTGAAAACAGAGCTTGAAAGTGATTTAGGTTTAACAGAGAAAGTGTATAAAGTTGATTTAGCCACAGATAAAACCGCACCTTATGTGAGCATTACAGATCAACGTAGCGAAGAAGATTGGGAACAATATCCCAGCTTATCTTTTAGCTTAAATCTCGTTTTGGAGAGCGAACCAAACAGCTATCCAAAGCAGACTTATAGCGAAACATTACAAGTGCATTTTGTCCAAGCGGAAAGGTTAAATTTCTCTTTTAAAAAAACACACCCCGAATTAAAATTTGTGGTAAATCTCAAGGACGATAACCAAACAAAATATCGCCCAATTGTTGAGGCATATAAGCAATTATTAGTTAAGCGATTAAGTCGCTAAGGGTTGAAAATGAAAAAGCTACTCACGTATGGACTATCGGCTATGTTACGTTGATTTTGGAGAATATGTAATTGACAAACTTGCATATAAGTTCATAATAAAGTTAATTTACTTTCTTAATTTAAGGAGAAAGATATGTTGTCTTTATTAAAACGGCTCACAAATTTAAGTATCGTTTCTAACGTATTAAAAAGTCCAATGGATTACCCAGATGTTGATAATGGCTTTGAAAGAGATCGTCGTAATCTATGCAAGGGTTGCGATGAAGTAGTTCGTGGGTTTAATCGAAATGTAAGAATTTATGGCAAAGAATACGCAAATTAAAGCTCGCAATGCTAGTAGTGAAATTCACCTTTCACATAGTCAAGTTGATACACCAATTCTTGATGTGCATTCATTGGAACGCTTACAACAATTTCGTCCTGATATTGTTGATTTTGTTGTGGAGCAAACAAAGAAAGAGGCTGAACATAGACGTAAACAAGATAGTCGAATGATTAGCTATACTTTTATTGAGAGAATTGGCGCATTACTATTAGGTGCATTTATTGGTGTTGGAAGTATTAGTGGTGCAATTTATGCTGCTATTTTAGGTTTTGAAACATTAGCAACGTTTATCGTAAGCGTTGGTTTAGGTTCTTTAGCTGTTGCATTTTTACGTAGAGATAAGAAATGAAAAAACTACTCACCGCATTAATGGTTGGATTATTGGCATTGCCGGTAATGGCAGATATTCCAGATAGTAAAGTGAAAGAATTTATTATCAAAGATAATGACATTACAAAATGCTACTTTCCTGAAATTTGGAAAAATCCTGATGATATGCACGATATTTTGAATAAGTGGGCGGAAAGCGAAAAAGACAAAGGGCGATTTTCATTATTTACAAGGATTTATTATCGATTACCTTATGCCATTCTAGGTGATTATATCGATGATGTGTTTATAAATGACAACACGTACGATCATAATTTTGAAACGCAACGTTCTCGACTCACAGCGAAATATGGAAGAACGACAACAGTCAAGTCTAAAAAAGACTGCAAAAAAATAGGTGAGTTTATTTACGAAGACTTATTAAAGAATTACTAACACAGAAAGCCACTCAATATCGAGTGGCTTTTTTTATGGGAGAAAATATGGGTGTAATGACATTAAGTGAAAAGGGTTTGTTGGCATTAAAGAAACACGAAGGTAAAGAGTTAAGTGCTTACGCAGATCAAGGGGGAGTATGGACTATCGGTTATGGGCATACAGGGAAAGTGAATGGCGTTCCTGTTAGAAAGGGAATGAAAATTACTGAAGAACAAGCGGAATCATTACTAAAACAACGTTTGCCAGAATTTGAAAATGCGGTTCGTTCAAGTGTAAAAGCAGATTTAACACAAGATCAATATGATGCATTAGTGAGTTTAGCTTATAACATTGGCCCAAGTAATTTTAAACAATCAACGCTGGTTAAGAAATTAAATGCAGGTGATTATCAAGGTGCTGCAGATCAATTTATGGTATGGCGGAATGTTAAAGGGAAAGTTAATAAAGGATTGCTAAACAGACGTAACCGAGAGCGTGAAACATTCTTAGGTGTGGGTGAAGGGCAAGCTCCCAACATTTCAATGCCTATGGGAGATGGAAAGGACGAGCCATACGATACCCCAATTAAAAAACAAGCGAATCCACAAAACTGGTTCAGCAATCTACTCCCCGAAACCACTCAAGCACCGCAACAAACTCAAGTGGTGCAACAGCAAACACAAAGACAACCAATCGATCCATTTAAAGCATTTACCGACAACTTCAATCAGCTTAATGGCACATTAGATGCTTTTGCTCCAATGGAACAAGTGGACAATAAAAAGAAATATGCAAAACAGCTTGCAAGTGCTTTTGGTGAAGAGCCGTCCACAAATGGATTATTAGATTATGGCGTGAGCGATTTAGTAAAAAGTATTTACGATCAGACCGCTTAAAACAACACAAACAACAACGCCCCGACTATTAGCAGTAGTACGGGGCTTTTTTATTCCAACTTACATCCCAAGAAGGAACAAAATTCAATGGATATTCTACAGACAATCCTACCTATTTTCAAGGAGCTTGTTATGCAATATGGCTTATGGCAAACATCAATCGCAATGACATTATCATTAATCTGTATCGTCTTAGCATGGCGATTACCTAACATTATTACCGCATTGAAGAAAAAGGATTAGCTATGGCAGTCAAAGATATTTTTGGGCTACAAAGCTCATACAACTTAAACAACACATATAACGATCAGGTTAATTGGCAAGATGCGTTCAAAATGGCTAATAGTTTTGCTGAAACATCTGAAAAACATCGTGCTAACAGAGAAAATTTAGCAACAGAAGATTGGCGCACAGTGCTTGCCAATAATATGAACCAAGCTCAAGCCGAAGAACAGAAATATAACTTTGGTAAATGGCAAGGTACAAATCAGATGATGGACTTTGCAGCAAAGAATGCTTATGACCCTGAAACAGGTCGTTTTAGAAGTGCGGAAGAATTAATGGCGTTATATAACCAAGACCCGTCACAACTCAAAAGCCCACACGCAGTGGTTGGGTTACAAGGTCAAGCACAGCAATATCTTGCAAATATGGGTAAATTACTTGCACCAATTAATCCACAAATGGGTTCGACTTATACATCAATGGCAACAGGCTCACCATTTATCACAGATGATAAAGGTAATGTGATGAATGTTAATAGTGGTGAAACAGTAGCAAATATTGCTAATCCAGAAAAACTTGCCCAATTTGCTGGCGGAAATATGTGGGAAGGATTTTTAAATAACTTGAAAGCAGTGCAAGAGGCAGAAAAAGCAAAATTAGTAGCGGAAGTAAGGCAGCCTTATACGTTAGAGGCAATTCAAGCAAGAACAGATGGCGCTATTAAAAAACAAGATAATTGGCAAGGTTATAAAACTGAAGCGACTACAGCTAGATCAGTAGAAAAAATGGTAGAAGATGCTTTTGGTTCTGTAGTTGATATTAAAAAGCCAGAAGATGCAGCAAAAGTTGCCGGTGTCATTGAGACAATTAGAGATAATTACAAGGATGATCCAGAAATGCTTAAAATCATTTCAAGGAAAACACAGATATTACTTAACACACTAAAATAATTTTATATCCCATAGCCCTGATTAATCTCAGGGCTTTTTTATTTTAAGGAACATTGCAATGTCAGAATTTGATTTAGATAAATGGATTGCTGAGAACAAAAGTGAAGATACTTCAAAATCCGAAAATGGCTTTTCTCTGGATAAATGGATAGCTGAAAATAAAGGCGGTGAATCTTCACAATCAGGTGATTTTGATTTTGATAAGTGGATTGCAGATAACAAAAAAGATCCGACTGTATTAGCACAACAGCAAGCGCAAGATTTTAGTGGCCAACTTGCGAAGTTCCCTAATGCGACACCTGTACAACAATACCAAGCATTTGAGAAGTACGCAGACCAATATAAACAGCACTTAAAAGCTCAAGGCTATTCAGATCAACAAATTGAAAAGACTTTTGATGAGTTTACGAAGCAAGTTAATCCAAGCCGTGAAGAAAGCTGGATTGATGCAATTGCAACGGGTGCAAAAGATCTTGGTAAACAAGTTATGATTGGTACTGGGGAAACTGCTGAAAATATCTTGTCTGCTGTACCTGAGTCCATTCCTTATTTAGGCACAAAAGCAGATGAGTGGGAAAAATATACCAGAAGTGTTAAACAAGATTGGATAAATGATTTAAGTGACAAACACAAAGTTCGTGAGTATATCGGGAATAAGGCAGAACAAGATGCTCTAGCAAATGGTTCTGGTGAAGTGGTCGCTTTACTTCACAATCTTAAAGAAAACCCAATGCAAATTGCAGATATAATTACACAACAAGTTCCACTGTTAGTATTAGGTGGAATGGGGGGTAAAGCTCTAGGCGCAGTAAATATGTTAGGTGGCGCTGGTCGAGTGCGTAATGACATCGAAGATGCTTACGATGATACCTATAAAAATGCACCTGAACAGTTATTAAAACTACCTGAAATTCAGCAAAGAATGGCTCAAGGAATGACATTTGAGCAAGCTGTAAATGACGCAAAACTTGATGTAACTGATAACTGGAAAAGCATTTTAGCTGGCGCTGCTATTGGTGGCTCAGAAGCATTAACGCCAGTGGGTAAACTAGGTCAAGGTCTAAATAAAGGTGTATTAAAAACGCTAGGTAAAGAAGTTGGTCAAGAAGCAGCTCAAGAAGGTGCTGAACAGCTTAATAGTAACCTTGCAGTAGGTGAAATTGATGGAAAAACACAAGCGTTTGATGACGTGGCTCGTAATGCAACATTAGGTGGTATCGCAGGTCTTGGTACCGGTATTCCTAGTGCAATTGACGCTCATTTAAATAGAGAACGCCATAATACTATTGATAACCTAAACCAATCGGCTGAGAACGCTAAAAAAGCAAATGAGCAAGCGCAAAGTACAACATCAACTATTGACGGTGTAAATGAGCAAGCATTAGAGAAAGTTATTTCAGGCGTTGCTGATGAAGAGTTACGCTCACAATATTTTGACGAATTAAAACAAGATATTCAGAGCGGTACAATCGCAGAAAGCGCAAAAGAAAATACCGCTTATGGGCGTTTGGCTAAGGCGTATTTGACTGAAATAAATCAAGAACCTGTATCTCAACAGGAAGTTAGTCAAGCACCAAGCACCCAACAACATTCTAACAATCAACAAGCCTCTAACACTCAGTTTACAACAGAGCAGAAGCAAGCAATGCTTGATTATTACAATGCTTTAGAGGCTGTTTATGTAAATAGAGAATTAAGCAGTGATGAGTTAACAGAAATTAACAACGCTCAAAGTGCTGCATTTAAGAGAATGTATGACTTAGGTGTAGATGGTGATACCTTTACAGAACACATTAATGATGTTCGTAATGGATTTGCACAACCTGTAACCCCAACAGTTGAACCTCAAGTTGCACCACAAAAAATGGCAGAACCACAAGCGGTTAATTCTCCATCAGAGTTTGCCAATAAGGATGAATTTGCTATTGGCAAACAAACTACTGGACAAAATGAAATTGTTCAGAACCAAGAAAATACCGCAGAAGAGCAAAGTGATTTACGTCTAAGTCTAAATGAAAGCCCTGATTCTGATTTTGCAAAGGCGGTTGATGAAATTAATGGTGGAAAGCGAATTCCCATTCGTAATGGTAAGTTTATCCAAATGGGAACAACACCTGATGCATTAAAAATGGTTGGTGTAACTGATACCAATATTAAGATTAATGAGTCTGTAATTGAAAAGGTAATGGGGGAGCAATTAGGTATCTCAGAAAATAAATATGATCACATTCATAATTTAACAGCTGATGATCTTAAAGCGTTACCAAAAAACATTAATAACCCAATTGCAATTTTTAAATCATCTAAAAACTCATCGAACCCTGATGGCTTTGTTGTTCTAACAGAATTAACAGAGCTAAAAACTAAAACAGGGAAGAAAGCTCCAGTAATTGCAGCATTACATATTAAGCCTACAAAGCGTGGTGTTGAAGTAGTAAATATTACAAGTGCTTATGGTAGAAGTGATGGACAGTTAAGAGATGCTTTTAACAATGATTTGCTTTATGCAGATAGAACAAAAGCCCAGCAATTTCTGAATACCTATAGCCTTCAATTGGGTTGGGATTTCACATCAGATGCTGAGCTTTCTGCTCGCAATATTAAAACCGAAAGCGATTTAAGTCAATACAAAAATTCACAATCTAATCCACAAAACGCTGAAACAGACACCGAAATCCAACAAGCTCGCAAAGTATTGCAAGAAGTATTGGGTGAACATGCGGATAAAGTTGAGTTGATTTACAGTTCAGACGTCGATCCGAATATTGAGGATTATGAAAATGCTCGCACATCAGAAGGTTATTACCTAAATGGCAAGATGTATGTTATTGTGGATAACATTCATGGAGATCGCATTTTCAATCGAACTGAACGTCTTGTATGGGTAGCGTGGCACGAATTAGGGCATAGAGGCGTAGCAGTTAAATTAAGTGGTGCTTATCAACGTCTAATGAAATACGCTCGCACCAATGCGGTTGTATCAGTAATTTCTCGTAAGCTCCAAGAGCGTTTTAAATACGAAGATGATCTTGCAACCGAAGAAGCGATTGTTGAATTATACGCTGCAGCTAAAACAGGAAACTGGGATAAGCTAGAACAAGAGTATGGTGTAAAGATTCACAAGAGTTGGAAAACAGGCGAAAAGACCGTTGGTAATTTCCTAGAAAAAGTAATTGCTCAACTACGCCGAATTGTTGGCGCAGTGTTTGGCAAAGATCTAAGCAAAGCAACCAATGAAGATATTCTATCAATTCTTAAACAGGTTAATGAAGGGGTAAAATCTCCCCAAAATCAGATCGCTAGCAACGGTAAGGATACGGTAAGTTCTGAACCACGTTACAGTCTAAACGAAGATCCAAACTCCGAGTTTGCAAAAGCGGTTGATGATATTTATTCTAACAACTATCAACATATTAGTTCAGAATGGATTACTTTAGGAACAACTCCGCAAGCATTAATACAGTCTGGTATTGATGATTTAGTTATGCGAATTAATAAGCAAAAAATAGGAAGGATAAAAAAAGAACATCCTGAAGTTACGGATGCGATGCTTAAGCAAATTCCATATCAGCTTAACAATCCAGTTGCAGTATTTAAAAATAATAAAAAGGATAGCATACCTAATTCTTATGTAGTATTAACCAAATTAAAAGCAAATAATGGACAAAGTGTTATTGTTGCATTACACGCCAATAGAAAAGACAGAGCATTGGAGTTTAATAAAATTGCTAGTATTTATGGGAGAGAAGAAAGTAAAAAATACATATCAAATATGGCGAGACTTTCTGATGTTCGTTTTGTAGATATGAAAAAAGCTCGTAGTATCAGCCGACAGCTACAATTGCTGGATGGGGATACTTTAAACGAGCTTTTTAATAGAGCAAGTGTAGTTAAAAACGATAATGCCGTCAATAGTAAAGCTGAAAATTCCGACAATTCGCCTAAATACTCTCGCAGAGCCAAAGATGAATTTACCCAAACCGAAACCCAATATGGCGGTAAACAGGCCTATGAGCAAGCGAAAGCAAATGGTGAAACAGAGCTAGATTATCGTCAATGGGTACAGGTTCGCACACCTAGCTTTAAACAATGGTTCGGGGATTGGGAAAACGATCCTGAAAATGCGAGTAAGGTTATCAATTCTAAAACTGGCGAGCCATTGGTGGTTTATCACGGTTCAAATTCTGATTTTTCAGTATTTGAGAAAACGCAAGAAACAGATTATGGTTGGTATGGTGAAGGGCATTATTTTACTGAAGATAGCGATATCGCCAATTCTTATGCTGATATAGCGGTTTCAGAGCGTGGTGGCAATCAAATTAATTATGGTGTTTATTTAAATCTTCGTAACCCTAACTATGTTAATTTATCTGATGATTCTGTAATTACAGATAAAAATAGTGATTCAGCAAAAGCAACAACAGATAAATTAAAATCACAAGGTTTTGATGGTGTTGTTGTATTTGAAAATAGTTCAGGTAAAGCACAAGGTAAAACGCCGTATAACTTTGTTGAAGAAGTTGTTGCATTTGATCCAACCCAAATCAAATCCGCCACAGACAACACTGGCGAGTTTGACGGAAGTAATCCTGATATTCGTTTTTCTCGTAGAGCTAAACCAAGTCTCGAAAATGCAGAGCCTAAGCGTAAAGCGTCAAATTTTGATGAAGCTAGAGCAGCAGTAACTGAATTATTGGGCGAACCGTTAGTAAATCGTGAAACTGGAATGATTGCTACAATTTCTAAACGTTCAATGGATAAATTGTTAAGTGGTAAGGCAAGTAAACAACCTTCAAGCATTCGAGATCATTTGCTCGCAGTTGCCAATATCGATCAGCTTTTTGAAAATGCTGTAATGGGATGGACGGAAAAGCATAAAAATGACGACTCTAACTTCGATGGTATTTATCGTATGTTTGCACCATTAAATGTTGATGGCGTAATGCGATTGGCTAAATTAACCATTAAGGCTATGGCATTTAATCAAGGGAATCGGATTTATTCAGTAGAATCAATCGATGTTGAAAATGAAAACGGCACTTTGGGTAACTTGGAAGCCAGAGCCGATGAAAATCAACCCACTTCCCCACAAAGTGCCGATGTAGGAAGTTTAATCCAAAAGATTAAAGACTTCAATAGCAAAGCTGAAAATTCAGACAATTCGCCTAGATACTCTCGTAGAGCCAAAGACGAATTTACCCAAACCGAAACCCAATATGGCGGTAAACAGGCCTATGAGCAAGCGAAAGCAAATGGTGAAACAGAGCTAGATTATCGTCAATGGGTACAGGTTCGCACACCAAGCTTTAAACAGTGGTTCGGAGATTGGGAAAACGATCCTGAAAATGCAAGTAAGGTTGTGAATGAAAAGACGGGTGAGCCGTTAGTTGTTTATCATGGTTCAAGGAGCTCTCAATTTAATGAGTTTAAAAAAGGAGAGCGAAGTAAATATGGTGCATTTTTTACATCTAAATTAAGCGTAGCAGAAACTTATGGTGGTAATGTTGAACAAGTGTTCTTAAATCTTAAAGATGCGAAAGAGTTTGATGCTAAAAATAATAAATACCACAATATTACAGGGGTGCAACCTTCTTTTACCTATTATACGGAAGATGGTTTATACACATTCAATAGCTATGATGAAGCAAGTCAATTTGCAAAAGAACACGATGATTATTGGGGCGAAATAGTGGACTTTTACCCAAAAGGCGTGTCAAATGAGGATATTGGAAGAGCTGCACATTATCAAGGAAGAAAAGGAGCAATTATCCGTAATGTCCGAGATGAAGCAGTTGGTGGTGGAAAAGTTAGTGATGTATTTATTGTTTATGACAGCAATAATATTAAATCAGCGACAAGAAACACTGGCGAGTTTGACGGAAACAATCCTGATATCCGCTATTCCAAACGCCAATCCGCTATGGATCAAGCAAAGTCTGGTAAATCAGAACCTGACAAAGGTATCTTTGAAGAAGGATTTAAAGCTGCTTATAACAAAGCGTCTTCCAAACTTGATGAACAGTTATCCGATAGCAGACGTCCTGTTATCGACTTCATTAAAGGATGGAAGAGTGTTAAAGCGCAAACAAAACAGAGCTTAATTCAAGCAATGCAATCAGCGGAGATTATCCGTGATGTTGAGCGTGGTAAATTGGAAAAGGCTTACACCGATCCAATTTTAGATGAATTAGTGAAGTTAAAAAACAAAACAGACCTTGATTTATTTACCACAAAACGCCTATCGGGTTTTTGGATATCTGCTCGTTGGTCTATTGAGAAAAACACCTTAATGCTTGAACAAAAACACCAAGCAATGAAAGATGCCAAAGACCTATATGACTCAGCACTGAAAAACAGTCAAGATCAGGCTGAAATTGACCGTGCTGAATTGGATTACCGAAAGGCAAAACGAGAGTACCAAGATTTTAAACATGATGTGGAGTTGGATTTAGGTTCAGACTATTCCAACAAACAGTTTAAAGTGGGTACTGCTGGTGGTTGGTCAATTCCCGAGGCAAAACTGCTTATGCAAGAAGTTGAAAATCACATTCCTGTGAATGAGTTGGAAAACCTTGCGGAGCGTGTTTACGACTTAAACCAAGCGTTGTTAAAACTCGATCATCAAAGCGGACGTTATACTGATGAACAAATCGCTGAATATAGTTCGCACCGCCATTATGTGCCTTTAACAGGTGATGGCAGTAGCGATAACGACATTGATTTTATCGGTGGCGTGGCGCAAAAAGCGTTTAATATTGGTAAAGATCACCGCTTAATTGGGCGTAAAAACTCAGAGGCAGAAGACGCATTTGACGCAATGTGGAAAAACTTAGGTAAAACCACACAATACTACGGTTGGGCTGATTTCAAACAACAGCTTGCTGGCGTATATGATGGACGAGTAGCTGAGTTAAAAGCACAAGGACTGGCAGAGCGTACTGCGAAAGAGCAAGCAGCAAAAGAGCTAGGCTTTGCTAAAACCTTGAAAAAAGGTTTAACAAGAACTAGCGATGATGTGCTTATCTATAAAGAAGGCGGTAAGTATTATGAAATGCCTTTACCAAGAGATGTAGCAGGAGCATTGCGTGGCGATAACACCGAAAGCAATATGACATGGCTAATGATAAAATTAAATCAGTTATTAGCTAAACCAACTCGTCTAATGACTCGTGGTGTAACACAATTTACTATCGACTTCCCAATCGTAAATATGATCCGAGATGTAATGGGTAAAGCTATTTATATCGCCCACGAAGATATTTACGATAAAAGCGGTAGAGCATTAAGTGCTGCAGAACGTTATGCTATTGGTGCGAAAGTGTATAAAAATGCTTTCAAATACACGGCTAGTCTAGATAACTTATTTGTTGCTACATTTAAGTTAGCGTGGGGAATGGATTTAAAAGACACTGGACTACAAGGCGATTTAAAAAAATTGGTTAATTATGGTGGTTTTTCTACCTTAACCGACCATATCGCTCGTAGCGAGGAAGATTTTGTAAAACAGCTCAAAACACGCAACAGCTTGCCAAGAAAAGGCATTGCATTTATTGCACACTTACTCAATGTTTGGAGCGGTACTTTTGATGCAGTTTCTAGCTTAGTAACATACAAAGCACTACAAGATAGTGGTATTGATGAAAAGCAAGCAGCTGGATTAGTGTTGGAAACCGCAAACTTCCGTAAGCGTGGTGCAGCACTTACTAACGCTCGTGGGGCTTATATGTTCCTACAGCCGAAGATGATGGATGCGCAAAAGATGATGAAGATTTTGCATACACCACTCGGTGGTGCTGAGCTACTTGTTAGAACTGCAGTAATGACGGGCCTTTATTATGCATTAGGTAGCTTTTGGGCTTATGTCCTAGGAGATGATGAAAAAGATGAAGGTGGCACGATCTTCAATCAGCTAGGCGATATTACAGGATTTATTCCAATCCCATTGGGTAAACAAATGCGAGAGGCTTTAGCAGATTGGACAGGGTTAGAAAACCTAAAAGGTAACTACTTCAAACTTCACTTAGGCTTTGGTATGAACCAAATCGCATGGAATAATGCCTTTAACTTAGTTAGAGCATGGCAAGGGCATACAAGCTGGACAGACGCGAGCGTTAATATTGCTATGAACTGGACAAAGAACTTTGCGCCAGTTACACCTAGTGAAATTTCTGCTACACACGATCCACTGAATAAGCTAGCACAATCTGTTTCACCAACAGCCTTGTTACCGCTTGTTCAGCTTGCGACAAATAAAAATGCCTTTGGGGCGCAAATCACAACAGGACGCACAGATCCAAAAGAAATTCGTGCGACACAATCTAAGCCGAATACTGCGCCAGAGTGGGAAACTGCTTCAACGTGGTTATTTGATAACTTAGGCATAGATATGCACCCAGAGCAAGTTAAGCACTTAGTCACAAGCTACGGTATTATGGCGGGTACCGCACGAGAGACTATCACTGTAGCGATTGAAAATCCTAACCGTGAACGATTAGGTAAAACACAACGCATTCCGATTTTAACAAGGGCTTTTGGTATGCCAAATGAATACAGTATTCCAAATCAGTTCTACGAGGCAAAATCAGAGGCGTTGCGAGCAACCGCAATGTTTGAACGCTATAAACAAATTGGAGATCGTGAAAAGGCTTTAGAGTTTCGCAAGAAAGTTAATTTTAACAATTGGACGGAGGAGTTATTTAAAGATAATAACACCGAGAAATCCAATTTAAAACGCCAGCTAAACGCTAAAGATATCAGTCAAACAGCTTATGACAGAAAAATGTTATTAGTGAGAAGACGAGAAGAATTCTTACAGCGTAAGGCTGTTAAAAAATGGCGACAAATGGAGGGGTTAGATACCAACTAACCAACACCGCCTGTAGAAATATGGGCGGTTGATTTATTAGGAGATTGGTATAAAATGTGGTTAAGCTTTATAGGAGAGACTCAATGTTTTCACTTAACTTTGCTAATATGGCGATTAGTTCTGCCATTGCACTAGTCCCACATTCTTTTTCAGAAAAAGTTTATGATGATATTCAATCTAGTTTAAAGTCTGATGTTGTAGCAATACCTAAGGACTTAAAAGAAGCGCTGATTGTTTCTGATACGCTTATTGGTGCATTTTATAAAATGGCGTCACAAGATCATTCAATAGTAAATATTGCAGAGAAAACTGATTTAGCAATTTTATTTCAGCAGTCAAAAAACTTGCTTGCAAAACTCAATGCACGGATAACGCTTGATACAGATAAAAAATTATTAGTAGGTTTTGAACAAACCATTACTGATACAGAGCAGTTAATCAAAGCGATTGAATATAAGAAAGAAGCTGATCGAGTTCTTTTGCCAAGAGCAAATGGTGCTATCGCAGCTAAATTTACTCAAGACTCTACAGAAGAAGATTTACGTAAATTCATTTTCGGGTAATTAATATGAAAGTGAGTTTTTCTGAAGCGTTTAAATTTGGCTCAACAAACAATACAAAATTTGTTGATATGCCTTTTTTATCGGAAGAACAGAGACAACTGCTATTTTCTTTTGCTAAAGATGTTATGCAAGATAAAGCACTGATGGGTAAAAATAAACCATCTTGGCTGAATGATAATCTTGATGAAATTATTGGAGCAGAAGATTATAAGGAAAACAGCTATTGGCATTATCATTGTGGTGAATTTAATCCCAACAGCAAAATTCGCAGTTTGACTTACCAACTTAAACTTAATTTAGATGGATTAACATCAAGAGCAGTTATTCATTATCAGAAAGTAAGTGAAGATGAAATCACAATAGTTGCATTTTCACCTGAACATATCCCCTTCCCAAAGGTAGATGATCCTGATAATCCACTATTTGAATAATTTTAAATATTAACCCAACCGCTTGCAGCAATGTAAGCGGTTTTTTTATAGCCAAAAAACAGGAGGAGTATGGCAAATCAATTTAAACCTACTATTGATAAACTAAAAGATCAGTCTGATAAAGACGGCAGTAAAAAGCTACTTTATCAAGAATATAAAAAATACACTGCCCCACAACTTACCGCTTTACGAGATGAGTATGTTAAGGAGCTAATTCATCAATTGATGGAGTACAAGGAAAAAGCCGAGTATCTCTATCTACATCATCACAATGAGAACTAAATTATGGCAGATAAAGGTTTATTAGCGGCAGCAGGAACAGTTGCAGCAGGTGCAGCTATCTTATATGCCACAGATGCTTTTGACAAAACCCCTTGTGACAATCCATACAAAGATAAGGTTCAACCTAATGCTGATAAGATAACAGATATGAGTGCTATGGCAAGGGCATCAGCTATGGCAGATTATGCGTGTCAATATTTTAACGCTGTTAAAGTAAATGCACGTAACAATATGATTATTGCACTCATTCAGCAAGCAGCAGCTTTTTACATTGCAGACAAGCAACACGACGTAGCAAAGCAAGCACAAAACCGTTTTGATGAAATCTGGAATAATCAGAAAGAAAAAGCGGACAAACTATTTAATCATTGGGAAGAAAATGGAAAACCTATTGAATCAACGATGATCGCTGAATCTATGGCACGGCGTTATAACGTTGATTATGAAACAGTAAAAAATCGCTCAGTCGCAACTGCTCGCAGTGAATTCTCTCGAGCAAGAGATAAAGTGCAACGAGAAATGAGTGTACATTGCGTAGGGGCAAAACGCACAGCATTACGGCAACTACACGCAGCAGAGGCAAGAGCAGCAGTATTAGCAACTAATCAAGCTATTCGCTATGAAGAAGAGCGTAAACATCAACGTGAAACCCAATACCGACAAGAAACGTATCAATGGGCAGGGCTTATTCAAGGTGCATTAACAGGAAGTAGCAATGCTATCCGCACCGCACAACAAGCCGCAGCGGCAGCAGGTTCTATCGATCCATACGCAGGTTGGGGGCAATCTGTTTCAGGTTTAAGCAATATTGGCGTAGCACTCGGCAATATGAACATGGGGCAATTCGGTGCAATGACATCAGGTGCAATCCCAGCTTTCGCAAATAACTTATGGACTTAGGAGTAATTAATGCGACCAATTTTAATTAACAAAAAAGTGGCTAAAACCACGTTTCAGATTGACAACTGTAGCAATACAGACAATATCACAATCGAACTTACACGAGTAGGCGGTAATGGCCCAACAATTACATACCCCGCTTTTGAAAGTGACGAAAATCAAGTGACTTTTATGTGGGACGATGCGTTATATACAGCACGAAAAGGACGTTATCAAGGGATTATCCGCATTGAAGGGTGTAAACCTTTCTGCGTACCAATTCACTTAGATTGCTCTTGCAATATGGGCAGTAGCGAAAACGGCTACTTTACATCAACAGAATGTTTAGGGTGTTCAAAATGAAATACAAATGGTTAAACGGTTTTACCACAAGCCTAAATGAAAAACTTAATGCAACAGACGGTTTATTACCTATCACCAATGCAAGAGAGTTAGCGGAAATGCTAGGCGAAGATCATACCTATCTAGTAATCAACGACGGAACAGGTGCGGAAATTGTGAAGGCTTATGCTTTCGGAAATGAAGTAAAAATTGAGCGTGGGAAAGACGGAACAAATGCAAAAACGTTCCCGAGCGGTGCGTGTGTGAAGTGGGAGGTAACAAAACAAGGAATAACTGAAACAGTATGTAACAGCGACTTTTCTTGTTGTGATTTTGATGAGTATTGTTGCTGTCAGAAAGGGTAGAGTTTCGGAAAAACTAGAGTGGTTTCGGAAAAATGAAATAAATCAATTAAATAACACATTGATTTTATTGATTAAAATTAGATGTTTTTTAATTGGTTCACTTAGACTTCAAACGCGTTTAGTCTTTGAATTAAGTTAAAAAAGCCCTTTGATTGAAAAATCAAGGGGCTTTTTGTTTGGGTTGAAATTATATTTTTGTTTTCATTTCTAATATAGGGTGTAAAATGGCGAACAGTTTTTATACTAGAAGGAAAGCAAAATGAAAAAATTAGCAATTGGTATTACACTCATCGCATTAAGTGCAGCTGTCCAGGCTCAATGTTATGGCTCAGATAGTTATCAAACTTGTTACGATAATAATACTGGTAACCAATATAATGTACAGAGATATGGCAACACGACCCAAGTTGAAGGGTATAATTCAAACACGGGTTCTAACTGGTCTCAAACATCAAATACTTATGGAAACACAACTTACCAAAATGGATATGATTCAAATGGTAATAGTTGGAACCAAACTATTCAGAATCATGGTAATAGCACGACTTATTCTGGAACTGATTCTAAGGGGAATAGTTTTTACAAAACTTGTTACAAAAATTTCGATGGTTCACAGAACTGTTATTAATATCAAAGTATTTAACCGCTTGAGTTTTGTTGATCAGCACCCCAAAATTGTATTGCTGTATTTGTTGTTGCCAACGTTGCGCTTCGACTACCCACGTTTGGATCTGATTGCCAATTTGCGCTCCGTCAATCACGGGAATACCGC
>LEKJ01000013.1 GCA_029852775.1 Pasteurellaceae bacterium LFhippo2 | reverse complement strand
GCCAGCTGTTTCAGCTAAAAGCTATAACCCTGATATTAAAGCGCATTACGAGCGATTACTTGCTAAGGGTAAAACCAAAATGCAAGAAGCTATTGGTGCTGCAATGCGTCGTTTAGTACATATTTGCTTTGGGGTGTTAAAGAACAAATCTGTTTATCAACCGCAAACTATTTTAGCTTAGTGCAAAAAACAATTTGACTTTGGGGTTGAGAGACAGTATCTACAATATATCTTCGAATAGCGTTCATATGTAGGGACACGTTGCGCGTGTCCGCCAAAATTAATATCTACGCAGAATTATAAATTATACCTACGCATTTGAATAAATCGTTTTTTCATCTAGCCAACGGCGAATCAACATCTGCGCAATATCAGGATATTTCACAATAAGTTGTTTAGCATAATTCTGCACTAGGGGAATCATTTTTCGATCACGCATTAAATTCGCAATCTTAAACTCCGCCATACCTGTTTGCTTAGTCCCTAGTACTTCTCCCGGTCCACGAATTTCTAAATCCTTTTCGGCAATCACAAAGCCATCTTGGCTATCTCGCAGTACCTGCAAACGCTTACTAGAAATCTTTCCTAATGGCGCTTTATACATAAGTACACAATGAGAAGCTGTTGCGCCACGCCCTACTCGTCCACGTAACTGGTGTAATTGAGCTAACCCCAAACGTTCCGAGTTTTCAATAATCATTAAACTTGCGTTAGGCACATCAACCCCGACTTCAATCACCGTTGTTGCCACTAATAAATCAATATTAGCCGCTTTAAACTCTGCCATAATCGCTTGCTTTTCTTGCGGTTTCATTCGGCCGTGTACTAAGCCAATGCGTAAATCAGGCAATGCTCGCTGGAGATCTTCTGCTGTAGCTTCAGCTGCTTGGGCTTCTAATACTTCCGATTCATCAATAAGCGTACACACCCAGTAGGCTTGGCGTTTTTCATTTTTACAGGCTTGATAAACTCGGCTTACCACATCGCCACGACGATCTTCTGAAATCGCAACGGTTGTAATCGGAGTTCGTCCCGGTGGAAGTTCATCAATGATTGATGTATCTAAATCCGCATAGACTGTCATTGCCAATGTGCGTGGAATTGGCGTTGCGGTCATAATTAGTTGGTGCGGATAGATATTTCCATTTGCCCCTTTCTCACGCAAGGTTAAGCGTTGATGAACGCCAAAGCGGTGTTGCTCATCAATAATCACTAACGCAAGGTTGTTAAACTCGACTTGATCTTGGAACAAAGCGTGAGTACCGATAATCATCTGTACTTCGCCATTTTTGATCGCCTCAAGCTGTGCGGTACGTGCTTTACCTTTTACTTTGCCCGCAAGCCAACCCACTTCAATCCCAAATGGACGTAGCCAGTTCGCAAAGTTATTGGCGTGCTGTTCCGCAAGAATTTCTGTAGGTGCCATTAATGCCACTTGCTTGCCATTATCAATCGCAAGCAATGCTGCTAATGCCGCCACTAGCGTTTTACCCGAACCCACGTCACCCTGAACTAAACGCATCATAGGGTAAGGTTTAGCTAGATCCTGCTCAATATCAACGGTTACTCGCTGTTGTGCATTGGTTGGGCTAAATGGCAAGCTCTCTAAAAAGCGTTGCTTTAAATCGGTTTGATATTTTAATGGTTCCGCAAAATGTTGCTGAACACCCGCTCTTACTTGCTGCATTGCAAGGTTATGAGCCAGTAACTCTTCAAATATCAGTCGTTTTTGTGCAGGGTGATCGCCCTTCTCTAACTGTTCCGAAGAAACTGTCGGCGGTGGGCGGTGCAATAACTGTAGTGCCTCTTTTAAGCTATATTTATGCGGATTAAACTCATCAGGCAGTAACTCCGCCACTTGTACACGATCAAGCAGAGCCAATGCTTGTTCAGTGAGCTTACGTAGTGAATTTTGTTTTAAACCTTCTGTCGTCGAATAGATAGGGGTGAGCGTTTCCGCTAATTCAAGGGGTTGGTTACCACGAATAATTTGATATTCAGGGTGATGAATTTCTGCCATATAGCGCCCACGCTTAATCTCGCCAAAGGCTTTGACGCGCGTACCTACCACAAGGCTGTTCTTCATTCCCGCATTGAAATTAAAGAATTTTAACGTGATTTTACTCGTGCCGTCTGAAAGTGTGGTCGAAAGAATAGGACGTCTGCCGAACTGTACTTCGGTAAGCTGAACAATCCCTTCAATCGTTGCGTAAGATTCTGGGCGTAAATCGATAATCGGTGTAATGCGGGTGCGATCTTCATAGCGCATTGGCAAATGGAACAGAAGATCCTGCACATTGTTAACCCCGATACGGCTTAATTTAGCTGAGATTGCCGCCCCAACGCCTGAAAGGGCGGTTAGCTCGACACCGTCTAATAGTTGTTGGCTCAATGAAATTCCCCTAACTTCATTTAATACTATATTTTTATACAGATTATAGCGAACAAAAAAGGACGTCGCAATGGACGCCCTATTGAATTTGGTTATTTGTGGTTTTTTCCACTTAGTTTTATAAAATATTAATGTTCTACCGCCTGACCGAAATAACGAGTAAAACTATTTTTTCGATCTCTATCCCAAAAATAATATTTTGTACTTGCATTAATAGAAACTTACGAAGCCATTCTTTCCGCTTGTACAACACCTTGCACATTTGAAAGTTTAGCCAAAATCGCTTCTAAATGCGCTTTGTCTACTACGCTCACGCGCATACGAACTTGGTAAACTCCGCCTTCGCGCGCTTGGCTTTGAATATCAAGAATATTACTCTGCATTTGTGCTACCGCACCTGTAATTCCTGCAAGAATACCCTGTTGGTTAAGAATATCTACCGCAATCGCAGCTTCAAATTCAATCGCTTTCTCTTTTGCAATTTCCCAACTTACAGACATATAGTGACGTTGGTCATTAACATAATCTTTAACGTGGCGGCAACTTACATTGTGAATTGTTAAACCTTTGCCCGAGCTAATATGGGCAATAATCTCATCATCTGGCACTGGTAAACAACATTGCGCGAAATGGATTAAACCCGTTTCAACGCCTTGAATCGTAAGCGGTTTATTATTCTCTGGATTACCATCAGTATCGATTTCTAAAGTTTCGCCCGATAAACGTTGTGCAATCACACCGCTAATCTGATTTCCCAAGCCGATTTCGGCTAAAAGATCATCAAAGGTCGATAAGCGCAATTCTGCTAACAATTTCTTAATTACAACCGGTTCAATTTCGTCAAAATTTTGCAAATTAAGTGATAACAATAGCTGACGCTGTCCCAATGAAATCGCTTCATCTCGCTCTTGACGTTTTAAAGTGCTACGAATCGACGAACGTGCTTTCGATGTTACAACGAAGTTGAGCCATAATGCATTCGGGCGCTTACTATCTGCTGTCTGAATCTCAATTGTTTGCCCTGACTGAAGCGGTTTAGATAATGGATAAGGCGTATTATCTACCACTGCGCCAACACAGCTATCGCCCACATCAGTATGTAGTGCATACGCAAAATCAACAGCTGTTGCATTGATAGGAAGCTGAACAATTCGGCCTTTCGGGGTAAACACATAAATGTCGCTTGAGAATAGATCAGACTTCACATTCTCAATAAATTCATCGGTATTTGCCGCACTTTGTTGTAGCTCAACAATGCTTTGTAACCACTGCTGAACACGTACTTGTACACTTGTCGAACCTTGTTCTTGATAACCCCAGTGTGCCGCCACACCTAATTTTGCCATTTGATCCATCTCTTCGGTACGAATCAAAATATCAATCGGCATACCTTTATGACCAATCATTGCTGTGTGTAGTGATTGGTAACCATTAGTTTTTGGCACGGCGATATAATCTTTCACTTGGAACGGGCGTGGTTTATATAAACCGTGCATTTGACCAAGTACGCGATAGCAAGTATCCACACTATCCACAACCACACGGAAAGTATAAATATCTAAAATAGAGTGAAAGTTCTGCTCTTTGCGAAGCATTTTCTCATAAAGATAATAGAGATGACGCTCTTTACCATAGATTCGCGCCTTAATACCCACTTCTTCAAGACGAGCCTGAATTTCAGTTTGAATACGCTTAATCAGCTCTTGCTTAGTACTACGAGCCATATCGATCGCGCGCTTCATAATACGGTAACGATGTGGGAACATCGCTTCTAAACAGAGATCTTCTAACTCATTTTTAAGGTGCTCAATCCCTAAACGGTGAGCTAAAGGGGTATAGATTTCAAGGGTTTCTTTGGCGATACGACGACGCTTATCTGGACGAAGTGAACCTAGTGTACGCATATTATGGGTACGGTCAGCCAGTTTGATTAATACCACACGCACGTCTTTCGTCATTGCTAAGATCATCTTGCGGAAGTTTTCTACCTGCGCTTCTTGGCGAGTACGGAATTTTAATTTATCGAGCTTTGAAACACCTTGCACAATCTCAGCGGTACTAGTACCAAACTCAGCGGCAAGTTGTTCTTCGGTATAGGGAGTATCTTCAATCACATCGTGTAACAGCGCTGCCATTACTGCTTCGTGATCGAGTTTCATCTCCGCAATAATACATGCAACAGCCACAGGGTGAGTAATATAAGGCTCGCCACTAGAACGAAATTGCCCTTCGTGTGCGTCACGAGCAACCACAAAAGCACGTTTAACAATCTCAATCTGTTCAGCAGGCAAATAGCCCTGAATAATGGTATTTAGACTTTTAAAAAGCTCCATCTTTACCCCCCAACTGCAATACCTATAGTGTTTCAACTCTATAAAACAAAAAAGGACAGTGGAAAGCGTAATTACTCACATTCTCCAATGTCCATATTTGAATCATCCGTTTAATTATGAATTTGCTTGAACATCCGCAAGGAAAGAGATAGCTTCTTTCTCTGCCACTTCTTGTTGAAGTGCATCGATGTTTTCTTGCTGATCCATAATTTGATTGTTAATTAAACCTTCTTCAATTTCACGTAACGCGATAACTGTTGGCTTATCATCTTCTTCAGGAACAAGCGGCTCACGGGTGTGAAGTTGTAATTCACGCGCACGACGAGCTGCGGTTAAAATTAAATCAAAGCGGTTACCAATTTTCTCTACTGCGTCTTGAACGGTTACACGAGCCATTATCTACTCCGGAATTTATAAATTTGTGATGATATAAAGGGAAAGGATTATACAAAATTTTCGTCTAAAACGGAATAATCTGCTTAAAAAATAATTTTTCATATTTTTTGAAAAATTTTTATCTCTTAAGATTTCGTTAAGATTTGTTTGTTTTAATGCACACATCGAAAGGCAACGCCTGCCGATAAAATTACTTAACAATAAAACATAAGGAAAACAACTCTATGAAAACTAAGGCAATTATCTTATCAACTTTATTAGCAGTTTCGGCAGTATCTATGGCGCAAGGTTTCCAAGATGGTCAAAATAAACCATCTAATCCTGAACATAAAGGTAAACCAGAAATGCGTAAGCACTTCCAGCCCGGCGGTTACTTTGATGAAAGCAAAGTGGTTAAAACAGCACAAGACGCATTAAATGCAGCTGATGACACTCCGGTATTACTTGAAGGTCAAATTATCAAACAAGTAGATAAAGAAGATTTTATCTTCAAAGATGTGAATGGCACAGAAATTCAAATTGAAGTGAGCCGTAAAGCATGGAAAGGCCAAACAATTACCCCAAATGATAAAATCGAAATTCGCGGTAAAGTAGATAAAGATTGGGGTAAAACTGAAATTGAAGTGAAGCATATCACTAAAAAATAATTGAAAATCACTCTAAGAAAATAGTAAGTCCTTGCGGTTAGTTCTCTGAGCTAACCGCTTTTTTTGTGATCTTGATCGAAAGATTACAATTCTTCACTAGCTAGATTGAAATAATTTTCCTACTCTCAAATAAAAAGGAGAAATTATGTCCCTAGCAATTGTATATAGTCGCGCATCTATTGGCGTGCAAGCCCCACTGGTGACTATTGAAGTTCATTTGAGTAATGGCAAGCCCGGCTGGACGATGGTTGGTTTGCCTGAAACAACCGTCAAAGAAGCACAAGACCGCGTGCGTAGTGCCTTGATGAATGCCAACTTTGAGTTTCCAATCAAACGAATCACCGTCAATCTTGCCCCAGCAGATCTTCCCAAAGAAGGCGGACGTTTTGATCTACCGATAGCGATTGGAATCTTAGCGGCTTCAGGACAGATTGACGCAGATAAATTAAAAAGTGTGGAATTTCTCGGCGAACTCTCACTAACTGGCCATTTACGTAGCGTACACGGTGCTATTCCTGCGGTAATAGCTGCCCATAAAGCGAAGCGCGAAATTATTATCCCCCGCCAAAATGCTAATGAAGCATCTCTTGTTTCTAATACACAAACCTATGTAGCAGGTTCACTGTTACAAGTAGTGAATTTCCTTAATAACCGCGATCAGCTTCCAATAGCTCAACAGCTTTTGCAAAAAATTGACGAAATCGAACCTGTTGTAAATAGAGATTTAACCGATATTATCGGCCAGCAACACGCTAAAAGAGCATTAATGATTGCTGCCGCAGGACAACATAACTTACTCTTTTTGGGTCCGCCCGGCACAGGTAAAACAATGTTAGCCAGCCGCTTGGCAGATTTGTTGCCCGAAATGTCTGATGAAGAAGCAATTGAAACAGCTTCTGTAACAAGCCTTGTGCAGAATGAATTGAACTTCCATAACTGGAAAAAGCGTCCTTTTAGATCGCCCCATCATAGTGCATCTATGGCTGCTTTAGTTGGCGGCGGTTCTATCCCAAAACCCGGTGAAATATCCTTAGCGCATAACGGTATTTTATTTTTAGATGAACTGCCTGAATTTGAACGCAAAGTACTAGATGCGCTCCGCCAACCGTTAGAAAGCGGAGAAATAATTATTTCGCGTGCCAATGCTAAAGTGCAATTCCCCGCCCGTTTTCAGCTGATTGCCGCGATGAACCCTAGCCCAACTGGGCATTATCAAGGCACACATAATCGCACATCGCCCCAACAGGTAATGCGCTATCTCAACCGCCTTTCAGGGCCATTTTTAGATCGTTTTGATTTATCGATTGAAGTACCACTTCTACCACAAGGTGCGTTACAGAATAATACTGAACAGCGCGGAGAAACCAGCGAGCAAGTGCGCAAGCGGGTACTTTTAGCCAGAGATTTGCAATTAACCCGCCGTGGCAAAATCAATGCCCATTTAACCACAAAAGAAATTGAGCAAGATTGTAAGTTAGCGGATAAAGATGCGCTCTTCCTAGAAAATGCATTAACAAAATTAGGACTATCAGTGCGTGCCTATCACCGTATTTTAAAGGTATCCCGCACTATTGCCGATCTCGCAGACGAAAAGCAAATTCAACAAATTCATCTTGCCGAAGCATTGGGATATCGGGCTATGGATAGATTATTGCAGAGATTACAGGGGGAGTTTGGTTAAATTTATTTGACTTCAAAAAATGAAGTTATAAACTAGGAGAAAATATGCGGAAAAAACATTACGATACACTCAATGCTATTTTTGAATCTCCCATTCCGAGTAATGTCAAATGGAGAGATATTGAATCGCTTATTGTCGCATTAGGGGGTGAAATATCAGAAGGTAAGGGTTCCAGAGTGAGCTTTAAACTTAATAATAGCATTGCACGCTTTCACCGACCACACCCATCACCTGATACTGATAAGGGCGCGATTGCAAATTTACGAGAGTGGCTTATTAAAATAGGAGTAACCCCTAATGGCAACTAAATCACAGCCTAATATCATCTATATTGGCAAATATCCCGCGATTGTAAGCTATGTGCCTGAATACAATATGTTTCGTGGTAAATTCTTAAATACCACAGGTTATTGCGATTTTATGGCAGATAGCGTGGTAGGGCTTTATCAAGAAGGGCAAATTTCGTTAGACGAATATCTACAAGATTGCTTAGAAAGTAATATTGAGCCTTTTGAGCAAGAAAAAATTAAGACTTTTACACTGCGTTATAACGATACTCTGTCTGAACTTGTAACCCAGCAAGCAAAAGCACAAGGCATTTCAATTAATAGTTTTATTATCGAAGCAATTGAGCAACATTTGGAAAAAAGAGCATAAAAAAGGCGCTTATGCGCCTTTAATCTTACTCAAACACTTCCATCACTAGCTTTGTTAAACAATTCAACAACATCAATTCTTGATTTACCGCGTTGACTTCAACTAAATCTCGTTGGGTTTGTTGAATAATTTGGTGACCTTTTAATAACGCTTGTGAAGATAAACTTTGGCTGAACGGGATAATCCCATTTTGCAAATCAGGGTTTACCCAACCAATTGCAATATCCATTTTGGCTTTAAGAGCGTCATTAAAGAAGCTATCTAACCACTCAAGTTGTTCCAAAACCTGCTCTTTCTCTTTATCAAAAGTAGAAAATAGTAAAAACACATCTCGGGTTTTGTAGAACTGCCAGAAAGTACGCAAGAAGTTTTTGCGGTTCTGCAACCGGTCGTTTTCTAAGAAAGTTTTGCAAACCAGTGGGCGATTATGACAAAGGCGTAATGCGGTTTCTGACTCGCTCAACTCAAGATGCGGAAACTGTTGCTGTAGCCATTGATATGCCAAAGAAAAATCAGGAGCGTGGATTAACCACGACTGACAGCGGCTTTGAATCGTAGCAAGCATTGCTGATTGCAGCGGTGCTTCCAACAGAAAATAGACATTCTGATGTGGCTCTTCAAGGTTTTTGAGAAGTGCATTGGCAGCCGCTTCGGTCATTCGTTCTGCTTGGCGAATATAAACTACCGAATTTCCCCCTTGTTGAGCGAAATTTTGTAGTTTGGTCGTGATTTCGCGAATTTGCTCTACCCCAATATCTTTATTGTCGATCGACTCAACAAGATGAAAATCGGGGTGATTGCCACTCTGACACAGCAAGCAACTTTTACACTGCCCACAGGTTTGTTCACCTTGCTGATTTTGGCAAAATAGCCAATGAGCAAAGTGTTTAATTAACTCACTTGTACCTAAACCAACTTCGGTTCTAAATAGTAAAGCGTGATGACCGCGCCCATTTAGAAAAGATTCGGTGAGTTGGGTATAAATGTGTGTGTGCCAAGGATAGAGTGTTTTCATATTCTGTTATTTCAAATTCTCTCTGATTTTGCAAGGTGCGCTACATGTATCCGCGGGCGTATACAATACGCCCCTACAAATGAGCATTATTCAGAGAAAGAATGTAGGGGCGTACTGCGTACGCCCGCACTATTTCAACCAATTTTCCAATGCTGTCTTAATATCGTCCGCCACTTTTTCCATTGACTGACCGGCGTTGATAATAATCGCTTTTGGGTTGTTTTCCGTGAGTTCTAAATAACGCTGACGGGTACGATGAAAGAAATCCAAACTTTGCTGTTCAATACGATCTAACTCTCCACGTCCACGGGCACGGGCTAAACCTTGCTCGGGCTCGATATCTAAATAGATGGTTAAATCAGGCTCAAAATCCCCCAGAACCGTATCTTTCAATGCTTGCATTAAGTGACGATCAATTTGACGACCGCCCCCTTGATACGCCTGTGAAGACATATCGTGACGATCACCTAAAACCCATTTTCCTTGTGCTAAAGCGGGCTTAATCACATTATCCACAAGCTGAATACGCGCCGCATAAAGCATTAATAATTCTGCTTTATCAGTTACAAGCTCTTCAGTTTCGTGCTTGATTAAATTACGTAACTTTTCCGCCAAAGGCGTGCCACCCGGCTCGCGAGTCATTACGACATCAGAAATGCCAGCCTGATTAAGCACACTCAGCACCACTTGATGAGCAGTTGTTTTGCCCGCCCCTTCTAAACCTTCAAGGACAATAAATTTTCCTGCCATTATTTATTCTCGTTTTTTCTGTTTCGTTCGATTTGAATCCACTCACGTACCGCCTTGTTATGTTCATCAAGGGTACGGCTAAATTTATGACCGCCCGTACCGTCCGCCACAAAGTAGAAGAATGGCGTTGTATCAGGTTGTGAAACTGCCTTAAGAGAAGCTTCACTTGGCATTGCAATCGGCGTTGGCGGTAAACCATCAATCATATAGGTATTATAAGGTGTCGCTTCTTGTAAATCACGCTTACGAATATTACCATCGTAGCGTTCGCCCATACCATAGATGACCGTTGGATCGGTCTGCAAACGCATTTTAACACGCAAGCGGTTAATGAATACCGATGCTACTTGTGGGCGTTCTGCTGCAATAGCGGTCTCTTTTTCTACGATAGAAGCTAAAATCAGCATTTCATACGGGTTCGCAAGCGGTAAGTTTTCTGCTCGATTTTGCCAAGCTAAGTCTAAATCTTTTTGCTGCTTCTGATAAGCACGTTTTAGCACATCCACATCATCTGAATTTGGCACATAGCTATAGGTTTCTGGTGCAAGCCAGCCTTCTAATTTATCATTCGGAGCGCCAATTAATTTCGCAATTTCTGCCTCAGATTTTCCAGCTAAAGTTTGGTTCAAATATTTCGCCTTGCTTAATTGCTCACGCCATACTTTGAAAGTCTTACCTTCAATAAATTGCACATTGAGCTGAACTTCCTTACCGCCATTTAAATGTTGCAGTAATTCACGCACATTAGTTAAGCCATCAAGGGAATAAGTGCCGGCTTTGAAGTTACTTAATTCAGGGTGTAAGCGAATTAAGTAAGGCAATAGATCGCTATCTTGGCTATCAATAATACCTTGCTCTTTTAGTTGTACCGCTAGTTTTGGACTTGATGTGCCTTTTTCAACAATAAAAAATTGGTTGTCGCTTGCTTTCAGTGGATGTTCAGCAAGCCCATTAAGTTTTTGATAAAAATAAAAACCAGCGCCAGCTGTAACTGCGCCAACTAAACCGAGTGAAATAAGAAGTTTTTTTAACATAAATAGAATAAATTGGAGTTGAATAAAAATCGGGATGAACCTTACTACAACAGCAAATAAAAAGCCATTACAAGCGGTTAATTTTTTGGAAAATTTTGCAAGACACTGGGGATAAATGGTGGGTCGTGAAGGATTCGAACCTTCGACCAACGGATTAAAAGTCCGCTGCTCTACCGACTGAGCTAACGACCCAAAAGGGAGTGTTCTAAAGTGGTGGGTCGTGAAGGATTCGAACCTTCGACCAACGGATTAAAAGTCCGCTGCTCTACCGACTGAGCTAACGACCCTTTAGAAAGGAACGCGAAGTTAAGTGGTGGGTCGTGAAGGATTCGAACCTTCGACCAACGGATTAAAAGTCCGCTGCTCTACCGACTGAGCTAACGACCCTTAACGTTGCGTAACAGGCGCATATCATACGGATTTTACGCGTTCGATCAACCTTTTTTTTATAAAATTAAGTTATTTGCGTAGTTTGCAAACAAAAAAGCTAATTTATAGTCACGATGTAGGGGCGTACTGCGTACGCCCGCACATAGAAAGATTAAGCTTTCGCTTTTTCAGCTGCTTTTACGATTACCGCAAATGCTGGTGCTTTTAATGATGCACCGCCAACTAATGCGCCATCGATATCTGGCTGAGTGAATAACTCTGCCGCATTCGCATCATTTACAGAACCGCCGTATTGGATAATTACTTGATCCGCAACTGCTTGAGATTGTTTTGCAATGTGACCACGGATAAATGCGTGAACTGCTTGCGCTTGCGCTGGAGTTGCAGATTTACCTGTACCGATTGCCCAAACTGGTTCATAAGCGATTACTGCACCGTTAAATGCTTCTGCACCTAAAGTATTTAATACTGCGTCTAATTGACGTGCGCACACTTCTTCAGTTTTACCAGCTTCGTTTTCAGCTTCTGTTTCACCAATACATAATACTGGCACTAAACCTGCTGTTTTTAATGCAGCAAATTTTTTCGCGATAAATTCATCGCTCTCTTTGTGGTAAGTACGACGCTCTGAGTGACCGATAATGATATATTTCGCACCAAAATCTTTTAACATTTCAGTTGAAATATCGCCAGTAAATGCACCACTTACGTTTAAATCCACATTTTGTGAACCTAATGCGATCACATCTTGACCTGCTAATGCAGTTTCTGCTTCCGCTAAGTACATTACTGGTGGAGCGATTGCTACGCCACAGCCTTTAACATCAGCTAATTCTGCTTTTAAACCTTCAATTAATTCTTTAGTAAACGCTTTGCTACCGTTTAATTTCCAGTTACCCATTACTAGTGGACGACGTGCCATTTGAGTTTCTCCTATATGAGTGAAAAATAAAAATATAAGCGGTGCAAACTATACCAAATTTTACAAAGAATTTTCTGATTTTTATCAGAAATTTGTGTTTTAAATTGATACAATGCGCACCTTTTTCCCCTTAATGATAAAAAATACATGAATTCAAAGATTAAATCATCAAATAGCCTTAAAGTAAGCGTTATTGCTTCTTGCATTGCGGCTATCTTTAATACTTCTGTACATGCTTCTGCTGTTCGTAATGATGTCGATTACCAGATGTTCCGTGATTTTGCCGAGAATAAAGGTAAATTCCGCATCGGTGAAATGAATATTCCCGTTGTAGATAAAGATGGCAAGTCTCTTGGCACTATGCTAAAAGACATTCCGATGATCGATTTTTCTGCTGCTAATCGCTCAGGTTATGCAACCTTGGTACATCCACAGTATGTCGTCAGCGTTGCACATAACCAAGGCTATGGCTCATCGTCATTTGGCCACCCGGGCGATCATCTTGATATCAAGCACTATAATTACGAGTTGGTTGATCGTAATAACTACACCAAGGCTGCAAATCTAGGCTATTGGAGCGAAGATTACCACTTGCCACGCTTAGCTAAGCTTGTTACCGAAGTTGTACCACAAGCCGTGAGTGAGCTAAAAGTAGATACCGCAATTTATCAAGATCGCACCCGCTTCCCGCTATTTATCCGTATGGGCTCAGGTATGCAAGCGACCCGTAATAGCGACGGAAAAACAAGTACGCACGGTTGGTACGATATGTATCTAACTGGCGGCGGTGCACTCAATGTCGGCGGTAATAACCTACGTCAGCACGGTTTTATTGATGGTTCAGGCAGTTTATTCGATGGCGAAAATGGCCCGATGCTGTCTTACGGTATGCCTGGTGATAGTGGCTCTGGTTTATATGGTTACGATACTGTACTAAAAAAATGGGTATTTGTTGGCACACTTGTTTACAATTATGGTGATGATGGTCATACAAATACTTGGAACATTGTTCGTCCTGATTTTCACAAGATTGTTGTGGCTGAAGATGTTGTGGATAATATCACTACCACATCTGCCACGACGCTGAACTGGACACCAAAGGGCAATACCAGCCACATTATCGGTGGTGATATTGATCGTGAAGTGAAACTACGCGATGAAACAGTTACAGCTGATGACAAATCAACTACTCGCCCATCAATGAATCACGGGCAGACTGTGACGCTAGGTGGCGCCGGTGGTAGCTTGGTATTGGGTGAAGATATTCATCAAGGTGCTGGCGCCTTATATTTTGACAGTGATTTCACCGTTTCAGGAAAAAATGATACTACTTCGTGGATCGGGGCTGGTATTTCCGTTGCTAAAGATAAAACTGTAACGTGGCAAGTACGTAACCCAGAGAAAGACCGTTTATCAAAAATAGGTGAAGGTACCTTGGTTGTGAATGGTAAAGGTGAAAACAAAGGTGAAATCAGCGTCGGTGACGGTGTAGTTAAGCTTAATCAACAAGCTGATGCTAATGGCAAAGTCCAAGCAT
This sequence comes from Pasteurellaceae bacterium LFhippo2, assembly GCA_029852775.1. GTDB lineage: Bacteria > Pseudomonadota > Gammaproteobacteria > Enterobacterales > Pasteurellaceae. The sequence continues at coordinate 2,023 of LEKJ01000013.1, read as the reverse complement.
TTAGTGAAGTTGGTATCGTTAGCGGTCGTCCGACAGTCGTACTTGGTGATGATAAACAAGTAGCAGCAGATAATATCTACTTCGGCTATCGTGGCGGTCGCCTTGATATCAATGGTAATAATCTGACCTTTACGCATATCCGCAACGTTGATGACGGAGCAAGAATCGTCAATCATAATCAAACCACAGCGTCTACCGTCAATATTACTGGTAACGCTGCCTTGACCGATGCAACGCTAAAACAGGGCACCACCGATATGCCTGCCAATCAGCCATTTAACAAAGATCTTTATCTATGGTGGGACTGGGATTGGCGTGCTAACTACTTCTTACCACGCGAAGGTAGGACTTACCCTTATCACTCGGTGCCTGAAAATCACACCAGCAATGACTATTGGGAATTTATCGGCTATGACGGTGCTGCTGCCCGTAAAATTGCCATCGAGCGTGCCAACAACGGCTATCACCGGATCACTGCCTTTAATGGCTATCTTGGCGAGATGGACAAGGATAAGCCAAATGGCGAGCTCAATGTGAACTATAAACCACTAATGGACAATGGTCTGTTATTACTCAGTGGCGGCACCAACCTGAACGGTACCTTGAGTGCCGAAAATGGTAGTATTTTGCTGTCTGGTCGCCCAACTCCATACGCTCGTGCTTATCAGCAGTTCACTGAGATCGTCCACGATAACGACTGGATGAACCGTACTTTTAACGCAACTACTATCGCTGCGAAGAATGATGGAAAAATTCATATCGGACGTAATGTTACTGCGGTTAATGCTAATTTTACTGCGACAGACAATGCAGCCTTAAATCTTGGGTTTATTGATGGTAGCACACCGGTATGTATTCGCTCTGACTATCAAGGCTCTACTACTTGTAACACACCAACATTGACTACTGATGTGCATCAAACCGTGCCTGTCACCGATATTCGTGGTAATGCAACTTTAACAGGGGCTAGTTTACTTGCCTTAGGCAAAGCAAATCTTACGGGGTATATCCAAGCAGATACGACAACCCGAATGACAATGTCTAACCACAGCAGTTGGACAATGACGGCAGACAGCACTTTAGGTAATCTTGCAATGGAAGATGGTGCCAATATCACTCTCAACACAGCGCAAGATCCAAAAAATATCAACAAATACAATACACTGACAATTGGAGGCAATTTATCAGGACAAGGCTTATTTAATTATTTGTCTGATATGGCAAATCTTGTTAGCGATAAAGTCATCGTCAATGGTATGTCTAGTGGTAGCCATAAACTTTTTGTGAATGATACGGGCGTTGAACCCAATCACGTACAGCCACTAAGTCTTTTTACTACAGCTGGCGGAGAGCAGGATTTCTCTATTACATTAGCTAATCCAAATCAACGTGTAGATCTTGGTGCTTATCGCTACACGTTAGAGAAATATGATAACACTTACTATTTACACAACCCAACTAGAGTGTTAACAGCAAAAGGGGAAAGTGTTAAAGCTGATGTATTACCTGAATTACATTTCGGCCACGGAGACAATTTAACCAATGAAGGTACGCCAACTCTAGAATTTGCCCACGGCGAAACACTACTTAATGATGAGAAGCCAACTTTAGAACTCGGCCACGGTGAAACATTACTTAATGATGAAAAACCAACTTTAGAGCTTGGTCACGGTGAAACATTAGTTAACGATGAAAAACCAACGCTTGAATTGGTGCATGGCGAAACATTAGTTAACGATGAAAAACCAACGCTTGAATTGGCGCGTGGCGAAACATTAGTTAACGATGAAAACCCAACACTTGAATTAGCGCATGGCGAAACATTAGTTAACGATGAAAAACCAACACTTGAATTAGCGCATAGTGAAACATTAGCTAATGACGAGAAACCAACGCTTGAATTAGCGCATAGTGAAACATTAGCTAATGACGAGAAACCAACGCTTGAATTGGCGCATAGTGAAACATTAGCTAACGATGAAAAACCAACACTTGAATTAGCGCATAGTGAAACATTAGCTAA
>LEKJ01000012.1 GCA_029852775.1 Pasteurellaceae bacterium LFhippo2 | reverse complement strand
ACAGGTTCACAGCCGGATACGGGTGCTAAACCAGACGAAGAAGCTAAACCAGACGAAGAAGCTAAATCAGCTGAAACAGCTAAACCAGATGAAGAAGCTAAACCAGATGAAGAAGCTAAACCAGATGAAACAGCTAAACCAGACGAAGAAGCTAAATCAGATGAAGTAGCTAAATCAGATGAAACAGCTAAACCAGACGAAGAAGCTAAATCAGATGAAGAAGCTAAACCAGACGAAGAAGCTAAATCAGATGAAGAAGCTAAATCAGATGATGAAGCTAAATCAGATGATGAAGCTAAATCAGATGATGAAGCTAAGTCAGACGATAAATCTAAATCAGACGATGAATCTAAGTCAGACGATGAATCTAAGTCAGATGATAAAACTAAATCTGAAGATAAATCTGCGCCTAAAGTAGAAGCTAAACCACAAAAAGAAGTGATCAGTAAATACACTAATAGTGCTATTTCAGATGCTTCATCGGTTGCGCTTTCTGCTGTGGAGCTAGGTAATATTGTTACTAAACACATTAGCAGCACGATGCTAAAAGCAGGTGATTACAATGTATGGACTGGAGTAAATACTCATAGTGCAACACATTCATCAAGCTATCATCGTGATTACAAACGTAGTACAAATATTGTCTCTTTAGGTGCTGATTATGCCTTTAGCGATAACGCTCAAGCTGGTGTAGTGTTATCTCAAGCAAATAATAAAAATACATTTGCGGATAAAGCAAGCGGTAAAAATAACCTAAGATTCTTCTCCGGTTATGCGAAATATCAAGCCGACAATAAGTTCTTTGTCGCAGCAGATGTAGGTTTTGGTAAAGCGAAATCAGAGATTAATATTGATGGAGCAACCACTAAATTTGATCGTAAGCTCACTCAAGCAGGGGTAACAGTTGGTAAGGCATTTGATATTGCTGGTTTAGAAATTACACCAAAAGCGGGCGTTCGTCTGACTCAGCTTGGTAGTGTAAATTATCAATTAGCCGGTGCGAATGTGAGAGCGAATTCAGAGAACATCACGTCTTACTTCACAGGTGTGAGTATGGGCTACAATATTCCTGTAACAGAATCGCTACGCATTAAACCTTATGCATCTGCGGATTACTCTATCAACACAGGCAAACAAAATGTCGTAGTAAATGGTTATAACTTTGACTATAAACTGGGTAATCAACAAAGTGTGAACGGCGGTATTGAATTAAAATACAATGCGTTAAGTGTTGATGTTTATGGCGGTGTAGCTAAAGGCAAACAGATGAGTAGTCAAAAACAGGCTGGCGTTAAAGTGAATTTCACTTTCTAGTTTGAATTGATTTCATCTTTATCGTAGGGGCGGGTTTTATACCCGCCCTTTATAATAAGGCTTAAAATTCAATATGTTATGGATATGGATAACCCCTGTCCATACAAATTTTTGATAAGATTTAAGGTTAGTCATAGATCTGATTTTGATTGATAGTGATAGATGCATTAAAAGCAACTAATATATTCACTACAACAACCGGTCAAATTTCCAAAATTTTTTGCAAATCTCTTAAAGCTGTTCTGCCTGTTCCAAAATCTTCTGCTGCTCTAAAGCGAGTTTCTCTAAACGGCGCTGTTCTTTGCGCATTTCATCTTCTGCTTCCCAAACATCATAAGCCTGAACAATTTTGGCTACGACTGGATGACGAACAATATCGTGGCTGTCGAAGTAGTTAAAGCTTAAATCTTCAACTTTGCCTAATACTTCCATTGCGTGCTTTAAGCCCGATTTTTGACTACGTGGTAAATCGACTTGAGTAACATCGCCGGTAATAACCGCTTTAGAGTTAAAACCGATACGAGTTAGAAACATTTTCATCTGCTCAATCGTAGTGTTTTGGCTCTCATCTAAAATAATAAAAGCGTCATTTAAGGTACGTCCGCGCATATAGGCAAGGGGCGCGATCTCAATCACATTACGTTCCATTAATTTCTGCGCTTTTTCAAAACCGAGCATTTCAAATAGTGCGTCGTATAAAGGACGTAAATATGGTTCAATTTTTTGCCCTAAATCGCCCGGTAAGAAGCCTAGTTTCTCTCCGGCTTCAACGGCTGGACGAGTGAGCAAAATTCGGCGAATTTCTTGGCGTTCTAAGGATTCTACCGCAGCTGCAACCGCTAAGAAGGTTTTCCCCGTTCCCGCAGGGCCGATACCAAAGCTAATATCGTGGCTTAAAATATTACGCAGATAAGCTTGTTGATGTTCACCACGCGGTTTAATCACACCACGTTTAGTCTTAATTGAAATTTCCCCTGTTGATGTCCACTGATCTTGCAACATCATTCGGCTTTCTTGAATGGCTAGATGAATATTTTCTAAATCTAACTCTTTGATTTTTTCTTTAATCGGCGATGTTTCTAAATAGAGCTGCTGAATCAATTTCACGCTATTTTGTAAAATCTTATGCGAATAGTGATTTTTATCAGCAGGTTGAAGGGTAAAAGTGAAAGCATTACGCGCAATAATAATGTTAAAGCTCTTTTCAATTAAAGAGAGATGTTCATCAAAAGGCCCACAAAGCGATTGCAGACGCGCGTTATCTTGTGGTTCAAGGGTAAAAATAATTTCGTTCAAGTGAGTATCCCCAGTGGTCTAAAATTTACGATATTCTAAGCGATTTTTGCTTTTGGTTATAGTAGAATAATCCCGTTCTCATTGGGGTGCTTGAATTTTCAGGCTGAGAAATACCCATAGAACCTGATCTGATTAATATCAGCGTAGGGATTTGAGACAGTCAATTTGTACCCGTCTGTTTTAGATCCTTCTATCTATCTACTATTTTTAGAAAGGAGATTCTATGCAATTCAAAAAAATTTTTACACTCTCTGCATTAGCCTTAGCCACTTCAGCATTTGCACAACAACCTGTTCTTACTGTTTATACCTATGATTCTTTTGCGTCTGATTGGGGCCCCGCGCCAAAGTTAGAAAAAATGTTTGAAGAACAGTGCCAGTGTGATCTTAAATTTATGCCTTTTGAAGACGGGGTAACAATGTTTAACCGTATTCGTTTAGAAGGTAAAAAAACGAAAGCGGATGTGATGTTAGGCATTGATAATTTTGTGTTGCCTGAAGCGGAAAAATCAGCGTTATTTGTTCCGCATAATATCGAAACAACGCAGTTAGATTTAGCGGAAAAATGGCAAAATGCCACTTTCTTACCTTATGATTTTGGCGAATATGCGTTTATTTATAACAAAGAGAAACTTGCAAATCCGCCGAAAAGTTTGAAAGAGTTGGTAGAACGCCAAGATCTTAAAGTGATTTATCAAGATCCGCGTACAAGTACCGTTGGGCGTGGCTTCTTATTTTGGGTAAACCAAGTATATGGCGAAAATGCGGAGCAGGCGTGGAAAGATCTTGCGAAACATACTGTTACTGTGGGCAAAGGTTGGTCTGAAACTTATGGCGCTTTCTTAAAAGGCGAATCAGATTTAGTGTTGAGCTACACAACATCGCCACTTTATCATCAATGGCACGATAAAACCGATAAATATGTGGCGGCAGATTTTGCGGAAGGGCATTTAGTTCAAACGGAAGTTGCGGCTATCAGCAAATTCAGCAAGCAGCCAAAATTAGCGAAGAAATTCCTTGAGTTTTTACATCAGCCAGAAACGCAAAAAGTGATCTCTTACAGTAATGTGATGAAGCCTGTAGTGAGTACTGATGTCGATCCTGCTTTCAAAACAATGCCAACTTACCCGATTTTAAACTTTACTCAACCTGAACCAGAAGTGGTAAAACAGTGGTTGAACACTTGGCAGAGCGCTGTGAGTAAATAATCATCTTTCTACAACCGGTCAGATTTTGGCAAGATTTTGCAAATTCGCAAAATTTTCGCTAAAACTGACCGGTTGTTATTGCTTTCTCTACACAATCCCCCCTATTTCCGCTACAATCTCCCGAATCTGTCTTATCACAAAATAAATTGGTAAATAATTAAAATGGCTAATCAAAAACGCAAAATTCTTGTTACTTGTGCCCTGCCTTATGCAAATGGCGCAATTCACTTAGGGCATATGCTTGAACATATTCAAGCGGATATTTGGGTTCGTTTCCAACGTATGCGTGGTAATGAAATCCACTTCGTATGTGCGGATGATGCGCACGGTACCCCTATCATGTTAAATGCCGACAAACTAGGCATTACCCCAGAACAACTTATTGAAAAAGCGAAAGCAGATCACGTTGCGGATTTCCAAGGCTTTAACATTAGCTTTGATAACTACCACTCAACTCACAGCACAGAAAACCGTGAGATCACAAGCGCAATCTATAAAAAATTAAGAGATGGCGGTTTTATTAAGAGCAAAGTGATTTCTCAATTATTCGACCCTGAAAAAACCATGTTCTTACCAGACCGTTTTGTAAAAGGGACTTGCCCGAAATGTAAAGCGGAAGATCAATACGGTGATAACTGTGAAGTTTGTGCTTCAACTTACAGCCCAATGGATTTAATCAATCCACGTTCTGTGGTTTCGGGTGCAACACCTATCGTTAAAGAATCAGAACACTTCTTCTTCGACTTACCAAGTTTTGAAGGAATGTTAAAAGAGTGGACTCGTTCTGGCTCACTTCAACCTGAAATTGCTAACAAAATGCAAGAGTGGTTTGAAAGCGGTTTACAACAATGGGACATCAGCCGTGATGCGCCTTACTTCGGTTTTGAAATTCCAGATGCGGATAACAAATTCTTCTACGTTTGGTTAGACGCACCTATCGGCTATATGGCTTCATTCAAAAACTTATGCGACCGCACAGGTTTAGACTACGATGAGTTCTGGAAAAAAGACTCAACAGCAGAGCTTTACCACTTTATCGGTAAAGATATTGTTTACTTCCACAGCCTATTCTGGCCTGCGATGTTAGAAGGTAGCGGTTACCGCAAACCAACTAACGTATTTGCGCACGGTTATGTAACGGTAGATGGACAAAAAATGTCGAAATCACGTGGTACCTTCATTCAAGCAAGCACTTACTTAAAACATATCGATCCTGAATGTTTACGTTACTACTATGCGGCAAAATTAAATGACCGTATCGAAGATTTAGACTTCAGCCTTGAAGATTTCGTACAACGTGTAAACAGTGATATCGTCAATAAATTAGTAAACTTAGCGTCACGTAACGCAGGTTTTATTGCAAAACGCTTTGAAGGTAAATTAGCGGAAGAATTAGAAGATCCTGCATTATTCGCTGAATTTATTGCACAATCGGAGCAGATCGCAACTTATTTCGAAAGCCGTGAATATAACAAGGCAATTCGTGAAATTATGAGCTTAACCGATAAAGCGAATAAATATATCGACGATAAAGCACCTTGGGTCATTGCAAAACAAGAAGGCAAAGACGCTGAATTACAAGCGGTATGCTCAATGGGCTTAGAGATGTTCCGTGTATTAATGAGCTACTTAAAGCCAGTATTACCACAACTGGCAGAGCGTGCGGAAGCTTTCTTACAAACTGAATTACGTTGGGATAATATCGATGTTCCACTATTCAACCACACAATCGCAGGCTTTAAATCTCTATTCTCTCGTTTAGAGAAAAAACAGATTGATGCCGTTGTAGAAGAAACTAAAGCTTTATTTGCAGAAGCGACTAAAGCAGAAGCGAAAAAAGAGAAGAAAATGACTGAAAATACAGAAACAAAAGTTGAACCAATTGCACCTGAAATCACTATTGATGATTTTGCGAAATTAGATTTACGTGTTGCAAAAGTAATTAAATGCGAAGCGGTACCAAAATCAGATAAATTATTACGTTTTGAATTAGATTTAGGCGACCATACTCGCCAAGTATTCTCTGGTATCAAAGCAGCATACAATAAGCCTGAAGAGTTAGAAGGTCGTTTTGTAATTATGATCGCTAACCTTGCGCCACGTAAGATGTCGTTTGGTATGTCAGAAGGGATGATTTTATCAGCAGGTACTGGCGGTTCAGATCTCTTCTTACTTTCAGCAGATAGCGGTGTAACTGCGGGTATGCAAGTTAAGTAATTGCTAGTTCTCTAAAGATGGCACGCCTAAGGCGTGCCATTTTGCGTTATGGTTAGAATAAATCGTGCGCTTTTTAGCATTCTTCCTTGTTAAATCCCCCCTTTTTGCTACAATATCGCCTTTTATTTATAGGGCAAAACCGTGTCGCAAATCAAATTAATTGTTGGGCTTGCAAATCCGGGCGCAAAATATGAAGACACTCGCCATAATGCAGGCGAATGGTTGATCAATGAAATTGCTCGCCAGTTTAATGTAAGTCTTAAAGAAGAGAGTAAATATTTCGGAAAAGTGGCAAAAATCAATACGCCACAAGGCGAAGTGCGTTTACTTGTGCCAACTACTTTTATGAACTTAAGTGGTAAATCGGTAGGGGCATTAGCGAATTTTTTCCGTATTAAACCTGAAGAAATTTTAGTGGCTCACGATGAGTTAGATTTGCCGCCGGGTGTGGCGAAAATCAAGCAAGGCGGTGGGCACGGTGGTCACAATGGTTTAAAAGATATTATTAGTGCATTAGGCAATAGCAATAATTTCTACCGTGTTCGTATCGGGATCGGTCATCCCGGCCATAAAGATATGGTGGCAAGCTATGTACTTGGCAAACCATCGCCAACAGACCAACCGTTAATTGACGCAGCTGTGGATGAAGCAGGGCGTTGTATGGATGTGTTATTTAAAGAAGGCATTGTTAAAGCGACAAATCGCTTAAATGCGTTTAAGGCATAGCAATTATTTATCAAAAATAGGAAAAATTATGGGATTCAAATGTGGTATCGTTGGTTTACCAAACGTAGGTAAATCAACTCTTTTCAATGCATTAACCAAAGCAGGTATCGAAGCGGCTAACTATCCATTCTGTACTATCGAACCAAACACGGGTGTGGTACCAATGCCAGATCCGCGTTTAGACGCATTAGCAGAAATCGTAAAACCTGAACGTGTATTACCAACGACTATGGAGTTTGTGGACATCGCAGGTTTAGTGGCAGGTGCAAGTAAAGGCGAAGGTCTAGGCAATAAATTCTTAGCGAATATTCGTGAAACTGACGCTATCGGCCACGTGGTTCGTTGTTTTGAAAATGACGACATCGTTCACGTTGCAGGTAAAATCGATCCACTTGATGATATCGAAACCATCAACACCGAATTAGCATTAGCAGACTTAGACAGCTGTGAGCGCGCAATTCAACGTTTACAAAAACGTGCGAAAGGCGGCGATAAAGATGCGAAATTTGAACTTTCAATTATGGAAAAAATCCTACCTGTATTAGAAAACGCAGGTATGATTCGCTCTGTTGAGTTAGACAAAGAAGAGCTTCACGCAATCAAAGGTTACAACTTCTTAACCTTAAAACCAACGATGTATATCGCAAACGTAAACGAAGATGGTTTTGAAAATAATCCATATCTTGAAAAAGTACGTGAGTTTGCAGCAAAAGAAGGTTCTGTAGTGGTGCCTGTGTGTGCAGCTATCGAAGCGGAAATCGCAGAACTTGAAGATGACGAAAAAGTAGAATTCTTACAAGATTTAGGTATCGAAGAACCAGGTTTAAACCGTGTGATTCGTGCAGGTTATGCGTTATTAAACTTACAAACTTACTTCACAGCTGGTGTGAAAGAAGTGCGTGCTTGGACAGTTTCTGTTGGCGCAACAGCACCAAAAGCGGCTGCGGTAATCCATACAGACTTCGAGAAAGGTTTTATCCGTGCAGAAGTGATTGCTTATGAAGATTTCATTCAGTTCAAAGGCGAAAACGGCGCGAAAGAAGCGGGTAAATGGCGTTTAGAAGGTAAAGATTATATCGTTCAAGATGGCGATGTAATGCACTTCCGTTTTAACGTGTAATTTATTATAAATTTACTGCAGAAAAGGCGTTATTCGTATAGAATAACGCCTTTTTTACGCCTTCCATTTCGGAAGGTACTGACTTGTTATCAGAAGAGATTACCCATTATGTTACAAAACAAACCAGAACTTTTATCCCCAGCGGGATCACTTAAAAATATGCGTTACGCTTTTGCCTATGGTGCAGATGCGGTGTACGCAGGTCAGCCACGTTATAGCTTACGTGTTCGCAACAATGAATTTAACCACGCAAACCTTAAAATCGGTATTGATGAAGCACACGCGCTAGGCAAAAAATTCTATGTGGTAGTGAATATCGCACCGCATAACTCAAAATTAAAAACCTTCATCAAAGATCTACAAGTGGTTGTAGATATGAAACCGGATGCGCTGATTATGTCAGATCCCGGTTTAATTATGTTAGTGCGTGAACACTTTCCTGAGATGGATATTCACCTTTCAGTGCAAGCGAATGCAGTAAACTGGGCAACGGTGAAGTTCTGGCGTCAAATGGGTCTAACCCGTGTAATCCTTTCTCGTGAGCTTTCAATTGAAGAGATCGCAGAAATCCGTGAACAAGTGCCAGATATGGAGATCGAGATCTTCGTACACGGTGCATTATGTATGGCGTACTCTGGCCGTTGCTTACTTTCAGGCTATATCAACAAGCGTGATCCAAATCAAGGCACTTGCACTAACGCTTGCCGTTGGGAATACCAAGTGGAAGAAGGTAAGGTTGATGATGTGGGTAATATCGTGTCAAAAATCGAGCCAGAACAACAGATCGAAATTAAAAATGTCGCGCCAACTCTAGGTGAGGGTGACTCAACCAGCAAAGTATTCTTATTGGCTGAAACGCAAAAGCCAGATGAGCAGATGACCGCTTATGAAGATGAGCACGGCACCTACATTATGAACTCGAAAGATCTGCGTGCGGTACAACACGTTGAACAGCTTTCAAAAATCGGTGTGCACTCATTAAAAATCGAAGGTCGTACTAAATCATTCTACTATTGTGCACGTACCGCTCAAGTTTACCGTAAAGCGATTGACGATGCGGCAGCCGGCAAGCCGTTTGATGAGTCATTAATGGATACCTTAGAGTCGTTAGCGCACCGTGGCTATACGGAAGGTTTCTTACGTCGTCATACTCACGATGAATACCAAAACTACGATTATGGCTACTCAATTTCAGAACGTCAGCAGTTTGTTGGGGAATTTACTGGTAACCGCAATGCTGAAGGTATGGCAGAAGTGGCTGTTAAGAATAAATTCTTACTTGGCGATGAAGTAGAAATGATGACACCAAAAGGCAATATCGTCTTCAAAATTGAGCGTATGTTAAACCGCAAAAATGAAGCGGTAGAAGCAGGCTTAGGCGATGGCCACTTTGTGTTCTTAGATGTGCCAGCGGATATTGAGCTTGAATATGCGTTATTAATGCGTAACTTAGTAGGTGTTGATACACGTAATCCGCATAAGGCATAGTAATCCGATTTATTTTTGGGCTAGGAAGTATACTCCCTTTAGTAGTTCTTGACAGAACTACTAATAATCCCTATCAAAATATTATCTAAGGAGTTAACTATGTCTAGTAAAGCAAGAATTGTTAGTGCAATTGCTGCAGGTGCGGCCGCTGTGGGTATTGGCGCTACAGCTACTGGTTCTAGTGCTGCGGCAATAACAGGGGGCTTAGCAGCGATTGGTTCTATATTTGGCGGGGGAATGGTTGCCGGTATTGCTACAGTCGCTGTTACTCCATTAGCTATTGGGGCTGCTGCTTACGGACTTTGGAAGTGGTTATCTTAATAATTAAATTTATTTAGACTACTTTATTATTTTATGTAAACGGTAAGGCTTATGATAAGTCTTACCGTTTATTTATTCGAAAGTTAAATTTTTATAACGCATACCAAAGCTGACTCAATTTTTCCACTTCAGGTAGATATTCCTTCACTTTCTCCAAACAAGCGCTTCGATCAAATCCCGTTTTTACAAAATAGTGTTCAAAAAAGAGCGCTTGCTGCTGTGTCGAAAGTTGATTGGCTGAAATCAGCATTGCAAGTTCTAAAGCAGGATCAGAGATCGCACAATATTCCCAGTCAATTAAATAGAGTTTTTCCCCTTGCTGAATAAGATTAGCCAAATGAACATCGTGATGGCAAATTGCTTGTTTAAAAGGCTCGATAGTCGGAAATGGCGGCTTAAATTTAAGTTGTTGTTGCTGTTTTGGCGAAAGCTGATTCCAAAAAAATTGGCAGCGTTCAGCTAAATTCAATTTCGCACTATTTGCAAAATTTTTCGGGATATTGAGCGGTTGTATCTCAAAACAGTGTAGCTTTGCCACTATTTCAGCTAATTGAATCAGTAACTTTGAAGAAAATTCAGTTGGAACTTCGCCATCTAGCCAAGAGAGCAGAAGAGTCTTTTGATCGCTGTAGAGTGGAGTAGGGCTAAAGCCTAAGGGCGCAATAAGATTAACAAAATAGGACTCTTGTTGATAGTTGATGGCAAAATCGGAAGCGCGTTGGCTCTGTGTTCGTAGCACATAGCGCTGTTGGGATTCCGTTATGACTGAATGACTACAAGCCGTTAGCCCACTCAATTTTTTGATTGAACTAACAGCTTGTTGTTGAGATTTAAGCCATTCTTGCCAACTCATCTTTAGCGATGACCACGCAGATAGATGCGGTAATTAACGCTTTCTTCTGTTGGCTTATCTAATGCAATGTTAGATTGCTGTTTAGCTTCCAACCAAAGATTTTGCCACTGTTCGTAGCCATTTGTTTGAGTTACGCCATCTTGGTTATACCAAAAGAGCTTATAGACAATATTTAGAGTGTCGTCCGTTAGATTGGTAATCGCAAGCTTTTCACTTGTTGCGTCAACATTTACTAAAGGATCGACAGCCGCTTCAATATTCACTATCGGCTTTTTACCTGTCGGTAAATAGCTTGGCGGATTACTGGCACAGGCGGTTAGAAATATTGTAACCGCCAATAAAAAGGCTTTTTTAAACATAAGATTCAATTATTTCGCCAACATTTTACCTAATGGCTCACCGCCCACTAAATGCATATGGATATGGAAAACTTCCTGACCGCCATGTTGATTACAGTTCATAATTAAGCGGTAGCCATCTTCTGCAATCCCTTCTTCCTTAGCAATTTTCGCTGCAACAGTAAACAAACGACCAAGAGCTTGTTCATCTTCGGTAGTTACGTGATTTACCGTTGGAATAAATTTATTTGGGATAATCAAAATGTGTGTTTTTGCTTGTGGCGCAATATCACGAAAAGCAGTCACTAAATCATCTTGATAAACGATAGCTGCAGGGATTTCTTTACGGATAATTTTGCTGAAAATAGTTTCTTCGTAGGTTGTTAGATTGGTAAGCATAGTTTCTTCCTTTTAGTTATAAAAATGTCTCATCTTATCATAAAAAAACGGTATGGCAATTATGCCACACCGCTTAATACATTTTATTATTGAATCAATATCTATTTATCGCTATTTGCTAGAAATATTCACTATCCAAGGGAATTTTTGATTAATGAACGCCTGATGTATCTGTTTTACAACTGTTGGTACAGAACTAGTAACACCTACTTCAATATCCACCTTAGTTTCTTTAAGTGTTTCTGCTTTTGGAGCATTGATACCCGCAGAATTTAATGTCGCTGAGCTCACTACGTGGGTACTGAAATCAGCAGAAGCAGAAACGCTTGCGATAGTGCCATTGTTCCAGTCTGCAATCGCAGAATCTAACCATTTGTCTTTAGTGTAAGCCGTTGCTTTACCACCACCAGATGCTGAAACACTTACTGCAACTTTATTCACTTTATCCGTGGTATTTTGGGTTGTAATAGCGCCAGTAGATTGGTTATTTACTGAAGCTGCATTAATTTGGCTACCTTGAAGAAGGGTATCGCCTTTAATGTTTAAATTTGCTTTTTGTGCAGTTAATACACTTTCTACATTATCTTTATTACGAGTAATATCCGTTGAGAATGATGCAGAACCTTTAGCTGGAGTCCATTTATTCTCAGCGATACCACCGCCTAATCCTAAGCTTGCACTTACGCTAGTCTTTTTCACATTGCTTTGCGGAGCAAGTACATCAAGATTGCCGTTTTGTGTTGCTAAGTTCAGTGTTTGGCTTTCAGAACTCACGCCTGCTAAGCTGATACCTTTAGCGCCTTCAATAGTGACTGTTTTACCATTAACAGCTACAGGACTATAGACAGTGCTGTTTTCGTGTGATACGGCAAAGCTTGCACTTGGGGCAACGCTTGCTTTAGATGCTCCAACGGAAACAGAAAGTGAAGCATTACCTTCAGCACCTTTAGCTGTGCTAACACCTGAATTCACATTCACTTTATCAGCGCTGATTGTGCTACTTTCTTTACCGTTTAGTGATGTTGCTTGTAAAGTTGCACCCTCTTTAGCTTTTAAGTTGATGTTATTTGCAGTTAGGCTGCTTGCAACCGCTGTGCTACTTTGTTTGTTTGCTCCATTTGCACTTACAACTGTATTAACTGCTGGAATTGCAGCGCCAGCACTTGGAATTACTAACGCACTTACGCCAACAGTCGCATTAAAGCCACCTGCTGTTTTTGATGCGGTGTTGTTCGCTTGACTAAAGTTAAGGGTATTTGCATTAACGTTAAGTTTATCAGTTGCGGTTAGATCGCTTTGGCTAGCTACATTCTTAGCGTTAATTTCAATGTTCTTCGCATTGATATTGCCTTTTTGTGCGGTGGTTGAAGCGGTCTGTTCTGTTTGATAATTTGCATTCACATCCACTGCAGCGGTTGCTGTTTGGAAATCTGATGTGGTTGCACTGAATTTAACACCTGCACCCGCATTCATTTTATCAGTGGTTGCACTATTGTTTGCTGCTTGAGAGTTATAGTCTGTGCTATTCAAGCTAACGGTATTACCTGCTTGATATTGAGTAGCTACATCTTTTAATGAACTGCTGTTTGAAACAATATTGTTACCTGCACTGAGCGAAGTCGCTTGAGCATTGGTCACTTGGCTGTTATCACGTCCGCCAGAAGCATTTAATGCAACGCTACCAGTGAAAGCTTTATCTTTATTCACAGATGTTGTTAGGCTTAATGAAGTATCTACAGTTTTCTTATTCGTCGTTACAGTATCGTTTGCAACATTATGCGAAATTGAAGCTGCATTCTCGATAATATTATTTGCTGCAGAAACCTTCGCTGCTTGATAAGCTAAGTTATCTGCATTGATAACCACATCTTTACCGGCAGTAAGTTGAGAGCCTTGAGCAGTCTGTTTTTGGATATTGCTATTAGTGTGATTTACACCAACAGAAAGCGTATTTGATATACCGCTTTGGGTTAATTTCACAGTATCAGTGATACCAACACTGGTGTTTTTTGCTTTTGCGTCTTCTTTATTAGTTTGTGCACTAACGTTGATGTTTTTAGCGCTCAAATTAATATCAGTTGCTGATTTAATATTACTACCTGCAACAGTTAAATTTTTACCCACTAAATTGACATTGTTACCATTTAATTGTGCTGAACTATGTGATGTATTAGTTATGGTTTCATTTTTATTGTAAATACCGACAGTTGCACTTGCTTGGGCAGAAAATGCGGTATTGTCTTTCACTGCTGCCGCTGTTGCATTTAATGCTTCACCAACATTAAGTTCGCCTTCAATAAGTTTTTTAGCAATAACCAAAGAAGCTTGTATTGTTGAAACATTATTTAAAGTAACAGTTGGTTTTTCTACTTTTGCACTTAAATTAACACCAGCAAATTGTTTTGAGTTAAAGCTACTATTTTTTGCACCTTCTACATTGATATTACTTAATGTTGCAATATCAAGTAATCCACCGGCTGAAATAGAACTGCCTAAAATATCTACATCTTTGTCAGAGACGAGTTTTAGGTTAGATTCTGAAGCAAGTGTTGTGCCTTGAGCTGTTGAGGTATTGATAAAGCTGCTATTACGTGCTTTGGTGATATTAAAGATAGTACCAGTACGGTCGCTTTGCTGTGAGCTTGCTGTTGCTAAAACAGAATCCACAACTAAGCCACCGTTACCTGCTTTCACTAAGCCATCTTTTGCTGATACAACACGGCTTCCTGAAATTTGTACGCCGTTGTCAGCATCAATAAACATTTTACCTAAACCAGTAATATCAGAACCATTTTGAACAACATTATTGGTATTTGATGCTAATGATTTTGCTCCAGCTAATCCACCCCAGAATTTTTGAGCGTCTTCTACCACATAGCTATTTTGTGTAGTTTCTGCACCGATTGTGGTTTTACCTGCAGTTTTGATAACGAAGTCGCCATCAATTTGAGACTTAACACCACGTAAATTAATATCAGAACCGCCTAACATAGTATGTTTGCGGCTATTTAATTCACTTGCGATATAGTTTTGTGTAGTGGCTTGTTGTGAGCTTTTACCTGTTTTTAAACGAGCTGTTTCATTTTTGAAATCGGCGGTCGCGCTCTGTTTATTTGTTTCTATAGTTCCTTTGAAATCAACACCTTGCTTACCATGTAAACCAATGTTTTTCGCAGAGAGTTTAACCGCTTCGCCTGTTAATTTTCCTTCTGTTGAAACCGCTTTGATGCTATCAGCAGACACAGTTGTGCGGTGCACAGTTTCGACGGATTTACTCTCAGTTTCATTTCTGAACCAAAGACCTTTCGAGCGATTTTCTGCACTAAATGTTGTGTTGGTTGTTTTTTGTGTGTCGAAATGAGTATTTGCACTTGAGAAGGTTACATCATTCGCATTAATGTTTGCACCAGTAACTTCTAAGTCTTTTTTTGCACCTAAAATAACGGTGTCTGCATCAATGGTCGTTGCTTGATATTGTTGGTTGGTATTACGTTTAGTTGTGGTCAGTTTTACGCGCTTCGCTTCTGTTGTTGATGAAAACGATGTGTTTTGAGAAGAGGTTATTGAACCATTAACTTTGGTATTGCCTGCGGTTACTGCTACTTCCTTAGCTTTTAATTTAGCGCCTTCTACTGCAACAGTCCCTTTATCATTGGTAGAATGAATGCGGATTCTGCCTGCTTGGATACTACCAGCAACTTTGCCATCTAATACTTGATCTTGTTTATTGAGCACATTAATAGTGAGTTTACCGTCTTTTGCTCTATCGATACGGTTATGTCCTATAATCACATTAACATCATTTTGACTTTCGATTTCGCCAGAAATATTAACTTTTGGTGCGATTAAGTCTAAGTTTGCAGCACTAGTTACTTTTCCTTTTGTCGTTAGACTGTTGTTATTATCAACTTGATAACCTTTCAATTCGCCTTTTTGTACATCTGCTTTACCAACTACCAAGCTGTTGCGAGATGTATTAATAAATCCACAACCATCACAGCTGATACCATTTGGGTTGGCGAGAACATAATCTGCTTTTTGACCAACAATTTCTTGTTTACCTGCTAGCGTAGAAGGAGAGCGGCTAACAACTTCATTTAAAATGATATTGGCGGATTTATTAAGATTTGGGTTTTTAGCAAGCTCGCCGGCGAGTTGAGATTGAGTATTTTGTAAGGCATTATTGAGAACAGCACCGCTTTTATCAACATTAAATTTATTATATTGGTTGTGTGATAAGCCTGAATCGCTTGGTTTAGCAATGTTAATAATTTCAATGCCACTTTTTTTGAATACTTGGGTATTGGTATTTGTTGCTTGAATATCTGCATAGCTAGCTGAAACACATATTACACTAGAAAGAGCTATGGCAATTTTCGATAATTTTAGAGATGATTTCATATAATGTTACCTATCTGAAATAAAACATAAGAATAGCGTTTTCCTAATAATTATAGAGACTCACAACATAGCATTTATTGCTTATGGATAAATGCTATGCCCTAAATCCTTAACATTATAAGGGGGATTGGATTCTATACCTTCTTCTATAGACCAGTAACTTTTTTTACAAAGTAAAAGTGAATTTTGTGATCAAAATCTCAAAATTGTGCTCAAATTAATGCTTCTTTCCTGATTTATGATTGATTTTGATTGAAAATACCGCCCTGTAGCCCACTCCAAATAAATATTTGCTCGGTTATTGAACTGAAATTTAGTACCTACTCCATAAGCAAGGGCTTTTTCTGTATCAGCATTGTCAGACGTATTTTTTATCATACCTAAATCAAATAATAGGTAAGGTTCAATTTGCCAATTATTTTGCTGATGAACCCAACCAAAATTATTTTGCAATATTAGACTTTTTTCAGCAGAACTGCTGATGTCATTAAATCCACGAATAGCATAACGGCTAAGTAAATCAGCTTGTTTCATTGCTGGAAGATAGTTTGAGCTATATTGCCCTGCTAAATTATGTTGATGATGAAATAGCTGATTTTTCAGGTTGTAATAATAATTTAGTTGGAGATCTGCATTCCATTTATTGAATTGACCTTCAGGTTGATCTTTTCCTTGATTGTGTGTGGCATTAAACCAAGTTAAACCTTTCTCATAACTCAAATCAGCCACCAAAGTCGCTTTCGAGAAAATTTGAATATGGTTGGCACCAAATTGTAGGCTTGTTAACGTTGGGCTTTGTAGAGCGATCAACGAATCTTGGAAATAGCTCTTGTTACGATAGTAATTCAGTTGGCTATAAAGATTTGAGATATGATTTTCCCCACGATGAGCCGTATAATCAGCTTTTAGGCCAAGTAGAGTCGAATGCCCTTTTTGTATGGCTGTGATAGTTTGTAAAGGAATTTGGGTTTGAAACTGTGATGTTGAACCGAAGAGATTAAAATTCCAATATCCGTAAGGCACTGAGTAAGAGAGTGAGATAGCTCGATTAAAGTTATGTTTTAAAGAATGCAGTGTATGGCTAATGCCAATATTTAATGTATCAGATAATCCAAATGGGCTATCAATATATAGACCACCTTGCATTTGCCAACGCTGATGGCGTTTTGAAGCAAAATTATCAATCCCCAAATATCCACCGATACGTGATTTTTCATCATTTACAAATTTTAGCTCAATATTTCCTTCTGTATCAGGCAAGACATCCACTGTAACTTGGCTTCCGCTCATTCGATTAGCTTGGTCTAATGCTTGATCAAGATCTTTCACATTCAGTGCTTTTCCAATCATATTTGGCGTTAGCATTGTAAGATTTAAACGCGAGCTATTTGAATTAATTTGAGCGACTTTTCCTTCTGTAACACGAACAAACAATGTGCCAGAATTATCGTCTTCGAATCGGAAAGGATTATGGATATAGCCTTTTTCCAAATAAGCTTTGGTTAAAGCTTGGCTCAACTGATTAAGTCTAACTTCATTAATACATTCACCAACTTTAGGCACAAATGAAGAAGGATCAATTAATGTTGTTCCTAAAACTTCTAATTTATTGTAAGGCAAACAGTGTTGAGATAGATCAGCGATTTCTTGCGTTTCTGGAGTGTTTTGATATTGATGTTGAGAAATCCAAGTTTGTTGTTTAACTCTTTGAATTTGTTCTATTTGTTGCTGGTTTTGTTGTTGAAATTTATGAAATTCGCTCACCATATTTTGATTTTCATTGGAGTAAACAAAAAATGGAGTAATCAATAGTAAGTAGGGGAATCTAGGTTTCATAATCATCCTTAATCAAAATTAATCAAGATCGTTGCGATTATATTTTAATAATGGCAACACTGCTAAGAGTTAGAACGACAAAATTTGTAAAGAATAGGGCTAATTAGACCGCTTGTTAGCCCATTACCAAAGCCAACGTGCTACTTTTTGTTTGTAATTTAGGTATTCAGTACTAAATTTCTGTTCCAAAATCTTTTCTTCGGGAATAATTTGAAAGCGGGTAATATAAACCATAAATCCCCAAATCACTAAAAAGGCGAAGGTATTACCAAGCCATAGTCCCCAAGCAATTAACCAACAGAGTAAACCGACATACATCGGATTGCGAGTAAAACGATAAATACCATTGGTAACAAGTTTTTGGGTTTTACTAGGTGCAAGCGGGTTAATTGTGGTCTTTTTTTGCAAAAAGAGAGCCAATGCTGCAATATCAACGATAGTGGCTAGAATCCCAAAAGGAATTGCAAACCATTTTAATGGATTAATTTCAGCTAAATTAGGCAGAGCATAAATTAAAATCGCACAACATAAAAAGACAATTGGTGGCGGTATTTTGAGTTCCATTATTCAGCTTCTCCAATCACAAAATGGTTTAAGGGAATATCCCAACTTTCAATTGGAAGTTCATCAACCTGTTGGCAGCGATGTGCCAAGCCAACGGTAATTACGTCAGGAATTAAACTTAGGGTACGATCATAAAATCCGCCCCCCATTCCTAAGCGGTTTCCCTGTTTATCAAATGCGACTAGTGGCACAAAAATCATCTCTAATTCATCGAGTGGTAGGACTTTTCGGGCATCTAATTTGGGCTGCCAAATGCCAAAGCGATTTTGTTCTAAATCTTGTTCTGATTGGTATTCAATAAAAAGCAGATAGTTTTCAGAAAATGGATGAAGTACCGGCAGATAAATTTTCTTGCCAAGCTTTTTCAATTCTTCCATTAACGCAAGCGGTGAAATTTCGCCATTAAATGGCAAATAAAAGGCAATTTTTGTCGCTTGATATTGTTCGATTAATTTTAATGAAGGCCCAATAATCTGTTGAGAAGCAAAATTTTGTTGTTCTGGAGAAAGTGCTAGACGTTTAGCTCGAATGGATTTTCGTAATTGTTGGCGAAGTTCTAAAATAGAAAGGGAAGTTTCTTTTTGCATATTGAGATAATCAAAAAGACCCGAAGTGCCGTCATCAGTTTTGGTCCTTGAACCATACGGTTCAAGGGAGTCGAACGAAATCGTTTTTAGGCTTCTCGTAAAACGAGCCTGCTCACCAACAACTAGAAATTCAACTCAAGGAGTTTTAAATATCGGCTCAGGGACGTAACTAACAACGCACACCTCAGGCAAAGTGAATATTAGCGGAATTTAATCTAATTTCCTAGTGTTATGATCAAGAAAATAACAAATTATTGTTTTGTTAGTTATTTTCTTGACCAATAGAAACGGTTTCTGCACTACTTGTTTGAAATTTGTGTAGAGACGCGTCGAGCTGTTGAACACAAGCTTGAAGAACATTGCGATTTTCCGCATTTTTTTGTTGCTCTTGCTCTAATTCATAATTCAAGTTAAGTGCCACGATTGAAAGCACTTTTTCTAACTGAATAATGCCTGATTGCTCTTTTAATACCGAAACACGCTCTTCTAAACGATTTGCAGAAGCTAGCAGAGCTTCCTGTTGTTCTGGCGGACAATATAGGCGTAATACCTGTCCAAACAGAGATAATTCAATATTATTCTTCGACATTGTCGGGAAATCCTCACGAATATAAAAATTTTTGCTATTATGCCATTCTTTTTTCAAATCATAAATAACAGACTATGGTAATTTCAAAATCAAACGAATTTAAACAACTTATTTCTGAGTTACAAATTGAATATAACAATGCGGAATTTCACGGTTTCCTAAGTGGATTAATCGCGGGTGGGATTCAAGATCAATCTTGGCAAACCTTAACTTATCAATTTACTAACGATGGCCACGCATTTTCACAGGCTCCGTTAGCAAAATTAACCGAATTTTATCAGCAACTAAGCGAAAGTTTTGATGATACCAATACGCTTTTCTCTTTATGGCTACCTGAAGATGAAGACGGCTTTGCATTAGCAGACGGTATTGCAGACTGGACTGGGCATTTCTTACTAGGCTTAGGTTTAGCGCAACCAACCTTGCAGAAAGAGACTGATGAAGTGGGTGAAGCGATTGATGATTTAGATGAAATTTCTCGTTTAGGCTATGACGATGAAGATAGTAGTGAAGAATTGCTTGAAGCAGGCGAAGAGATCGTGGAATATCTACGTGTTGTTACTCTATTCTTACATAACCATTTTTCTGCACCAAAAATGGCAGAAACAGATAAAAAAGTGATTCATTAAACTCTAAAATTTGATCTAGACGGGTATTTTTGACTCGTCTAGATTTTGTTTTCCTCCAAATTAACCACTCTTTTTTGCTATTTTGTGAAATAAATCACGGTTTCTACATTTAAGATTGTTTAGCATTCTCCAAAAAAGGAGCTTTCTATGAACAATATCAAACAACTTAAAGTACTCATCTTTTTCTGTGTGTTTTTATTCGTGAGTTTTGTATTAGATCGATTTGCCTTTATTCAAGAAAATAAGATGGTGGTTCTAGTTGCAGTCGCTTTTATTATTGCAGGAGCAATAGAGTTTGCCTTCCGAAATAAGAAAGGTGTATGAGCAACGTATTTAGTCTATAAGCACTATTTTATCACCTTTAGTCATTCGTTAATCGCAGCAGAAACATCTATTGCGATTCGCAAATTTTTCTCAAAAACTGACCGCTTGTGGTAAAATCTTACCCACTGTCTATTCACAATTCTATCAAAATGCTTATGAAGACTCTCGATCCTATTTCACTTCCTTTAAATTCTTCCGTGCTAATTGAAGCTTCTGCCGGTACAGGTAAAACTTATACAATGGCAAATCTCTATTTACGTTTAGTATTAGGCGTTGGCTGTAAAGCGATGAATGTCGAAGAAATCTTAGTTGTAACCTTTACCAAAGCCGCAACTCAAGAACTACGCGACCGTATCCGCGCTAAATTAAATGATGTAGGCAGATGGTTTCAAGGTTATGAAGTCGATAATGACTGTAAGCAAGCGGTCGATAGTGAGCCTTTTCTTGCAAAATTATACCAAGCAGTAAAAGATAACCTTGCCGAAGCATTATTGCGTTTACGCATTGCGGAGCGAGATATTGATTTAGCGAGTATTTTCACTATTGATAGTTTCTGTCAGCAGATGCTGTTCCAATTTGCTTTCGATTCTGGCGTGCGTTTTGATATTGATTTAAATGCTGATGAAGATGAATTATTAACACGTTTAGCGGAAGAGAGCTGGCGTGAGCTTTTCTATTCGCTAGATGAAACTCAAGCGGAAATTATTGTCGCAGAATTAGGTAGTCCAAGTTATGCTTTGGAGTGCGTAAAAAGCTATTTGTATGTCAAACAACCAGAGTTAGGTGAGAATCAAGGCTGGTTGGCTCAATCATTAGACGAATATTTAGCTGGCTTAAAAGCATTAGTTACAGATGCGAAGGCATTTTGGTTTAAAAATGGCGAAGATATTAAGGCATTGATTCAAGCGGAAATTAATAAAACGTATGAAGGTAAAGTTCCTAAATCATTAAATCGAAGTTCTTATAAAAAGAACTCTGTAGCTAGTTGGGAAAAAAGGCTTGATGAATGGGCTGTTGGTCAAGTTATTAATATACCTGCTGATACATTGGCACGTTTTGGACAAACCATGCTGATTAAATGGGCGCAAGAAGGGGCAGAGCCTTTGACTGATCCACGATTTGAACAAGTGGACAGCTATCTTCATCGCTATAAACAGCAATTTGAAGGCAAACAGAAAGCGATTTTGCTTTATCAATTCTTAGAACATCTGCGTAATAAATTAAATCACTATAAGCAAAATCATAAAGAAAAAAGTTTTGCGGATATGATCAATTTCTTACATCACGCATTGCACGGTGAAAGAGCAGCGGATTTAGCGAAACATATCCGTCATAAATTCCCATTTGCGATGATCGATGAGTTCCAAGATACCAACTTAGAGCAATACGAAATATTCAGTCGTATTTTTATGGATGAATCTGTCGAGAAGCAAGGTTTTATTATGATCGGCGATCCGAAACAGTCGATCTACAAATTCCGTGGCGCTGATATTTTTACCTATCTGAATGCGGCAGAACAAGCAGAACATAAAGAAACGTTGGATCGAAATTGGCGTTCATTGCCTGATGTTGTGGAGTGTGCAAATAAATTATTTGATGTGCCAATGCCATTTTTATATGAAGGGATTAAATTTGCGCCTGTTAAATCGAAAGAGACCAGTGAAAAGTTAGTTGGCGCAGAGAGTAATCAATTTTTCTTACAGAATGAATTTGATAGTGAGTTAGCTGCAAAACAGTGTGCTTATCAAATTCAGCAACAGCTAAAATCCGCAGAACAGGGCAAGTTTTATGTTCGTACCGATAATGCCAATAGAGCCATTGAGCCACAAGATATTGCCGTATTGGTTCGTAGCCACGATCAAGCTAAATTAATGCGCAAAGCGTTGCAAGAGTGCCATATTCAGTCTGTGTTTTTTGCGGAAAGGGAAAGTGTTTATGATACCCAAGAAGCGTGGGATCTGTTGTTAATTTTAAAAGCTTGTTTAAATCCTTATCACCAAAGCACGTTATTAGCGACACTTGGCTCACAGCTTTGGGGCGAGAATGCGCAAAGTTTAGCTGAATTAAAACAAGATGAGCGTAAATGGGATGAAATCGTTAATTGTTTTGCAGAGTATCAATCAGTATGGAAACAGCAGGGCATTTTGCCGATGCTCCATCTGATGTTTATGCAAGAAAATATTATTCAGCGCATTAATGCTAGCGAAAATGCAGATCGTCGTATCACCGATTTATTGCATTTGGCGGAATTATTACAAGGTGCAATGCCGAATTTAGAGAATGAATCGGCTTTAGTGCGTTGGTATGAACAGCAATTAAACAATAGCAATGGGCAATCTGATGAGCAGAAACTTCGTTTGGAAAGCGAAGATAGCCTAGTTAAAATCATCACTATTCACGGCTCAAAAGGGCTTGAATATCCAGTAGTTTGGCTGCCTTTTGTTGCGAAAGAGAGCAATGCCGCAAAAAATAAAGCAATGGTAATTTATCACGATGGCAAGCAACACAAATGGGATTTTGGTTCTCAATCTGATGAAGTTAAGTCGCTAATTAATAAAGCTGAATTTGCGGAAGATCTGCGTTTGCTATATGTGGCAGTAACGAGAGCTAAATATCAGTTAAATTTAATTTTACCGAAACAGCTCACGGGTAAATGGAGTGCTATCGGCTATCTACTTACCAATGGCGAAATGGCGATAGACAACTCATTCCAAGCAGCACAGCCAACCTTAAACTACATTATGGATAAAGGATTATCTGGGCAAGTTTGGGAGTTAGAGGATAGCTGGCAAGCTGATGATTGGCGGCCAACAGAGAAAGCTTTACCAGAAATTGAAGTGCAGGAATTTAACGGGGAAATTAAATCAAAAGGTTTAATTACCAGTTTTACTGCATTACATAAACAATTGGAGCATTTGCAAAATAGTAAGCTAAATCAACCGGTTGTAACCTTTAGTGATGAAGCTTTAGATCGTGATAAAGTCGAAAATATCAGAGAAGAAAGCGAAATTGTAGATGAAGAAATGGGGAAGTTTAGCCCATATCAATTCCCGCATGGTGCAACAGTGGGAACGATTTTGCATACTTTCTTTGAAAATTGGGATTTTAGCCAATCGCTTGATAAGGCTAAAGTTTTAGAAATTTGCAGTCAGCTAAATTTAAGTGACGAGTGGATTGAGCCTGTTTCTCAATGGTTTGAGCGAGTAGCCGAAACGCCATTTGCACAGGGTGTGAGTTTAAAACAGATCAATAATCAAAAATGCTTAAATGAATGGCAATTCTATTTACGTTTAACCAATCCAACAGGATTAATTGAATTAAATAGCTTGCTGAAAAAATATAGTCCGTTAGCGAAACAGCTACCTGATTTAGCGTTTTATCAGTTAGAAGGCTTTGTGCGTGGTTTTGTGGACTGTATTTGTGAAGTTGATGGTAAATTCTATGTTATCGACTATAAATCGAATTTCTTAGGTTATTTAGCTCAAGATTACAGCCAAGCTAAAATTCATAAAGCAATGGGGCAGTATCGTTACGATCTGCAATATTTGCTTTATACCCTAGCGGTTCATCGCTACTTAAAAACTCGTTTGGGAGATAAGTATGATTATGAACGTGATTTTGGCGGCGTTGCTTATCTGTTTTTACGCGGAATGAATGGATTAGAAAATAACGGCGTTTATTTTGATAAACCAAGTGTAGAGCTGATTGAAGAAATGGATAAGTTGTTTGGGTAAATAACCATAAAAAAACCACGGTTCTCACCGTGGTTTTTTATCTTTATGAATTGGGGAATTACATCATTCCGCCCATTCCACCCATACCGCCCATACCTGCGCCTAGGTCAGCTTTTTCATCTTTTGGAAGGTCTGTGATCATACATTCTGTTGTGATCATTAAACCTGCGATAGAGGCTGCGAATTGTAGTGCAGAACGAGTTACTTTAGTTGGATCTAAGATACCCATTTCTAACATATCGCCGTACTGTTCTGTACCTGCGTTATAACCGTAGTTACCTTTACCATCTTTCACGTTACGAGCAACAACTGACGCTTCTTCGCCTGCGTTAGTTACGATTTGGCGAAGTGGTGCTTCCATTGCGCGTAATGCTAATTTGATACCTACGTTTTGCTCTTCGTTGTCGCCTTTTAATTCTTCAGCCACTTTGCTTGCCGCACGAACTAAAGCAACACCGCCCCCTGGTACGATACCTTCTTCAACCGCTGCGCGAGTTGCGTGAAGCGCATCGTCCACACGGTCTTTCTTCTCTTTCATCTCAACTTCAGTTGCTGCACCTACTTTGATTACGGCAACACCGCCTGCTAATTTAGCCACACGTTCTTGAAGTTTTTCTTTATCGTAGTCTGATGTTGAATCTTCGATTTGCTGACGAATTTGCGCTACACGACCTTTGATTTGTGCTTCATCACCGATACCGTCGATAATTGTTGTGTTGTCTTTAGAAATCACCACACGTTTAGCTTGACCTAACTCCGCTAAAGTTGCTTTTTCTAATTCCATACCGATCTCTTCAGAGATTACCGCACCCGCTGTTAAGATTGCGATATCTTGTAACATTGCTTTACGGCGATCACCAAAGCCCGGTGCTTTAACCGCAGCAACTTTAACGATACCACGCATTGTATTCACTACTAATGTTGCTAACGCTTCACCTTCGATGTCTTCTGCAATGATTAATAGTGGTTTGTTTGCCTTCGCTACTGCTTCTAACACCGGTAAGATTTCACGGATGTTAGAGATTTTTTTATCCACTAATAAGATGTACGGGCTTTCTAATTCAACTGTGCCAGCTTCTGGTTTGTTGATGAAGTATGGTGATAAGTAGCCACGGTCGAACTGCATACCTTCAACCACATCTAATGCATCTTCTAAACCTGTACCATCTTCAACAGTGATAACGCCTTCTTTGCCCACTTTTTCCATTGCTTGTGCAATTAATTGACCTACTGTGCTATCTGAGTTTGCAGAGATAGTACCTACTTGTTCGATCTCTTTTGAGGTTTCGCATGGTTTAGATAATGTTTTTAATTCCGCAACCACTGCATTCACTGCTTTGTCGATACCACGTTTTAAATCCATAGGATTCATACCCGCAGCTACTGCTTTTAAGCCTTCGTTTACGATAGCTTGCGCTAAAACTGTTGCGGTTGTTGTGCCGTCGCCTGCTGCATCATTTGCTTTAGACGCAACTTCTTTTACCATTTGTGCGCCCATATTTTCGAATTTATCTTCTAATTCGATCTCACGTGCTACAGAAACACCATCTTTCGTGATTGTCGGTGCGCCAAATGCTTTGTCTAATACTACGTTACGACCTTTAGGGCCTAAAGTTACTTTTACTGCATCTGCTAATACGTTTACGCCTTTAAGCATTTTTACTCGAGCGTCATTACCAAATTTTACGTCTTTTGCTGCCATTTTATTTGTTCCTTTTTGATTATTCCCCCCTTTGAAAAAGGGGGCTAGGGGGATTTTATTTATTCTACGATTGCTAAGATGTTATCTTCAGAAATAATTAACACTTCTTCGCCATTAATTTTTTCTGCTTTTGCTGCGAAGTCATTGAAAATTACGATATCGCCCACTTTTACGTTTAATGGTAAAACTGTACCGTTATCTAAAGTACGACCTTGACCAACCGCTAATACTTCCGCACGGTTTGATTTCGTTGCTGCAGAACCAGTTAAAACGATACCGCCAGCTGATTTTGTTTCTTCTTCTTGACGTTTTAAAATTACTTTGTCGTGTAATGGACGAATTTTCATTGGGTTACTCCTGTGTATAAATATTTCATGCCTTAATTGGCACAATGTGTGGCTATATGGTGGCGAGATTAAAGAACTCAAGGGGGAATTGTAAAATTTTTATGCATATAAGCAATTTTGTAGGGATAGACTTTATGTCTGTCCTTAATATATGAGAAAGGACAGACATAAAGCCTGTCCCACGAAAAAATAAATTAGAATAACTTACTCAACCAGCCTAACTTTGAGCCCAATACATTGAAATAGTTATAATCTTTCAAGTGTAATAATCGCAATACATCAGGGCTTTTTTGAACAATAATACGATCATCAGGCGTAAATTCGAAATTGCGTTGGCTATCACAACTTAGCCCTAGAGCTTGTTGGCCTTTACCAAAGCGAATCGAAATAACGCTATCGCCACTTACCACAAGTGGGCGAGAAGAAAGGCTGTGCGGATTCATCGGCACGAGTGCAATCGCATTTAAATTAGGGGTCAAAATCGGTCCTCCAGCCGACAGAGAATAGGCCGTTGAACCTGTTGGGGTTGCGATAATTAAGCCATCTGAGCGTTGTGAAAAGGCAAATTTACCATCAATACTTACTTCAAAATCGATAGTTTTAGCAATTTGGCTTGAATGAACGACAACTTCATTTAATGCATTATTAAATTCGATAATTTTACCATTTTTCTCAATTTGAGCTTCAAGTAAAAAACGCTCTTCGATAAAACATTCGCCACATTCTAAGCTACTATGTAGTTGCTCTAAGGCAGTTTGCGGGGCAATGTCTGTTAAAAATCCGAGATTTCCGCGATTAATTCCAATTAATGGTACTTTATATTTTGCAAGACGGCGAGCCATACCTAGCATATTGCCATCACCGCCGATAACAATCACTAAATCCGCTTGTTCGCCAATTTCTGCAACGGTTGCTGGCGTTGGTAATTGCAGAAGTTCTGCAATTTTAGCTTCAACAAGGACATTATAATTGCGCGCTCTTAACCAGTTATAGACTGATAAATGCGTTTCTAATGCGATTGAATGGCGTGGTTTTCCAACAATTGCAATGGTTTTAAATTTACGTTCTTGCATATCTGAAAATCTGTTTCTAAAAAATGGTGTCTATAGTAGTACTCAAAGGCGCATTTGTAAAATATTAAAAATAACCGCCTTAGTTAGCTCCACATTACTAATAGCGCAGCAATTACAATCAAAATTAATCCCCATAAATCAACTCGTTTTAATTTCTCTTTAAAAATAAAGAATGAAATCAGCAACATAAATAGCACTTCAATCTGCCCAACGGTTTTTACAAAAGCCACGTGTTGTAAACTCATGGCATTAAACCAACCAAATGAGCCTAAGAATGAAAAAACACTGGTTGCTATTGCCAATTTAGGATGGCGGAATAATTTAACTAAGGTTTCTCGTTCTCTAATAGATAGATAAGCGACTAATAAAACAGCTTCCACGCTGATTACTGAAAACAGTACCCAAGCAGCAGAAAGTAGATAGTGAGTCTGAAGCTGTAAACTTGCTTCTCGTACCCATAATGATGTTAAGGCAAAACTTAGTCCACTTCCCACTCCTATCAAAAGCGTTTTCCACGAGATTTGGCGAATTTGCCCCGCGCCAGTCATCATAAAGATCGCTATCGCACCGATAAATACGCCAAACCAACCAATCAAACTGATTTGGCTACCAAAAAAAGTTACGCCTAAAATCGCCGCTAAAATAGCTTCACTTTTGGCAAGCCCAACACCTATCGCATAGTTTTTTAAATGGAAAAGTTTAACCATTAATGCCGTTGCTAGAATTTGCGCGATGGAAGCCCCTAAAATATAGAGATAAAAAGCGGGTGTAAATTGGGGAAGTTGGTAACTCTGATTTGTTTGATAGAGCAGAATTAGATAACCTAATGCAAAAGGCACAGCAAATAAAAAGCGCGCAAGAGTTACCCCAAGCACCGGTACGTCTCGACTAAGTTGTTTTTGAAAAGCATTTCGCCCTGCTTGCATACTGGCAGCAAGCAAGGTAAACCAGATCCATTGCATATTATTGTCCTGATAATGATAAATCTATTCCAAAGGCTCTCGATCTAGCTGACTAACCGCAAAGCGTAGCTGTTTCCACAACAACTGTTGATATTCATTGAAACTATTCCACAAAGCGTCTTCGGATATCACACTGTATTCGCCTTGTGTGGTGAGATCATACTCTTTGCCATCGTCCATTTGCTGACGGATTTCCATATAATCATCGCCATAGTAAAACTGCTCAAGCTCTTTCATTAGCTCAACACTGCGTTGCCATTGTTGTTGGCTCTCAACTAATTTTTGTTGTAACCCAAGAAATTCCCTATAGGTTTGTTGGATTTGATTAATACGTTGTTGCATAGTCGTCCCCTTTGAATGAGAGATGAATTATAGCATAGCTTGCAAAATTAAACTGAAATCTAACCGCTTACAACTGCCCGCAAACCTGTTAAAATCTCGCTAATTTTTTATTTCAAACTCAAATTAGCATTTTATGGCACTTATTAACCTTTCAAATGCCTATTTAGGCTTTGGCGATCAGCCACTTTTAGATCATACCGAATTACATATCGAACCGGGTGAACGTGTTTGTTTAGTTGGACGTAATGGCGCAGGCAAATCCACTTTAATGAAAGTTCTAGCCGGCGATGTTCAGCTTGATGATGGGAAACTTATCTTTGAAAAAGATATTGTAGTTACTCGTTTAGAACAAGATCCGCCACGTCATATCGAAGATACCGTTTTCGATTACGTTGCTGAAGGGATTGCACATTTAGCCGATCTTTTAAAGGAATATCACCACATTTCGCAACAAATGCAGACGGATTTTAGCGATAGCCTAATGACTAAACTTTCTGAAGTTCAGCAAAAATTAGAACACGCAAACGGCTGGCAATTTGAAAACCGTATTCAAGATACGCTGAAATTATTAGAACTTGATCCAGATAAACGCTTATGCGAATTATCGGGCGGTTGGGTACGCCGTGCGGCATTGGCTCGTGCGTTAGTTGCCGATCCTGATGTATTGTTATTAGATGAACCGACCAACCATTTGGATATCGACGCAATTTCGTGGTTAGAAAATCTGTTATTAGAATTTAAAGGTAGCATTATCTTTATTTCTCACGACCGTGCCTTTATTCGCAAAATGGCAACCCGTATTGTCGATTTAGACCGTGGCAAATTGGTTTCTTACCCAAGCAACTACGATGTTTACTTAGAAACTAAAGCAGAAGATCTGCGTGTTGAAGCACTTCAAAATGAGCTATTTGACAAAAAATTAGCGCAGGAAGAAGTCTGGATCCGTCAAGGCATTAAGGCTCGTCGTACTCGTAACGAAGGACGTGTGCGTGCTTTAAAAGCATTACGTGAAGAACGCCGTAATCGCCGTGAAGTGTTAGGCACCGCAAAAATTCAGTTAGATCAAACCGCTCGTTCAGGCAAAATCGTATTTGAAATTGAAAATGCAAGCTATGAGATTGACGGCAAAGTGTTACTCAAAAACTTTAGTACCACTATTTTGCGTGGCGATAAAATCGCTTTAGTGGGTGCGAATGGTATTGGTAAAACCACCTTAATCAAATTGCTACTTGGCGAAATTCAAGCAACGTCGGGAACAGTGCGTTGTGGTACTAAATTAGAAGTCGCTTACTTCGATCAGTATCGTGCCGATTTAGACCTTGAAAAAACCGTAATGGACAACGTTGCCGACGGTAAACAAGATATTGAAGTAAATGGGGTTAAACGCCACGTATTAGGCTATTTACAGGATTTCTTATTCCCGCCAAAACGTGCAATGACCCCAGTTAAAGCCTTGTCAGGGGGGGAGCGTAACCGCTTGTTATTAGCGAAGTTATTATTAAAACCGAATAACCTATTAATTCTCGACGAACCAACCAATGATTTAGACGTAGAAACGTTAGAGTTACTCGAAGAAATGCTAACAGATTATCAAGGCACATTACTTGTAGTAAGCCACGACCGTCAATTCGTGGATAATACTGTTACCGAATGCTTTATGTTTGAAGGCGAAGGCGTGGTAAATAAATACGTCGGTGGTTACTTTGACGCAAAACAGCAACAAGCCAACTACTTTGCCACTGTAGAAGCGAATAAATCTGCTACTAATAAAAATTCGCAAAAAACTGCGGAAAAAGCACCGCTTGTTGAAGCTGAAAAACCGAAAGCGGAATCTGCGAAAAAGGTAAAACTCTCCTACAAAGATCAACGTGAGCTTGAAACCTTACCAGAAAAAATGGAACAGCTTGAAGCAGAAATCGAAGCATTACAAACGGAAGTAAACAGCGCTGATTTCTTTAGCAAAGATCAGACTTATACTCAATCAACTCTGCAAAAACTGGCAGACGCAGAGCTTGCTCTAGAACAAGCCTTTGAACGTTGGGAAGAGTTAGAAAATATTAAGAATAGGAATGTTTAAGAACCTTATACGAGCCGTATAAGGTTACATATCTGAGCGACTTTGTCGCTTTTAAAAAGTCGCAAAGCGACTTAGCTAAATAACCGAGTACGGCTCGTACTCGGTAAAATGAATTAGGTTTAATAAGTAATGGCACGAATTGATAACTACGAACAACGTTTTGGCGGTATTGGTCGCCTTTATACCCCTGAAGGATTAGCAAAATTACGTCAATCACACGTTTGTGTGATCGGTATTGGTGGGGTTGGCTCTTGGGCGGTGGAAGCATTAGCACGTTCAGGTATTGGCAAGCTCACTTTAATTGATATGGACGATATTTGTGTCACCAACATCAACCGTCAAATCCACGCAATGAGTGGCGAAATTGGCAAACTGAAAACCGAAGTTATGCAAGAGCGTGTTGCTAAAATCAATCCCGAATGTGAAGTCACTATCATTGATGATTTTTTAACAACGGATAATCTAGCTGAATACCTATTGCGTGGTTATGATTATGTAATTGACGCTATTGATAGCGTAAAAGTGAAAGCTGCATTAATCGCTTTCTGTAAGCGTAATAAAATCAAAATGATTACTACAGGCGGCGCAGGCGGTCAGACCGATCCTACGCAAATTCAGATTACCGATTTGAGCAAAACTATCCAAGACCCATTGGCGTCTAAAGTGCGTAGCTTATTGCGTAAAGAGTACAATTTCAGCCAAAATCCAAAACGTAAATTTGGTGTTGATTGCGTCTTCTCAACCCAGCCGCTTATCTTTCCGAAAATGGGCGAAGGTTGTGAAGTTTCCGCCACAATGAACTGCGCAAACGGCTTTGGAGCTGCCACTATGGTTACTGCCACTTTTGGATTTTTTGCGGTAAGTAGAGTAATTGAAAAACTTTTAAAAGTTAGACGGCTTGATCGAATAAATTTATAGCAAACGTTTGCTTTGTTACCTGAAAGATTCTATACTACACGCCTAGTGCCAGTTAGGAACTAGAAATGTATTACTCTCAAAAGAATTTAAAACTCACAGAATTGACACAGCTAGACCTTGTAAAACTACGAGGTCTGGCTGTTTTTTTATTAAATCAAGATCTTACTTAATCACTAAGTAAGATCTTTTTTTTGTCCGAAATTCAGAAAAGAACATAATTTACACAGAGGATAGCAAGTAATGAGCCAGTTAATTCGTACATTAAAAAGCCATATTAGAGATGAAGTTATCAAAAAAGGCGGTTGGGTGAACTCTCACGCTCACGCAGACCGTGCTTTTACAATGACACCAGAGAAAATCAAAATTTATCAGGAAGCAAACTTACAACAAAAATGGGATTTAGTGGATGAAGTTAAGCGTAATTCAACAATCGAAGACTACTACCGCCGTTTTAGCCAAGCGATTGAGTTGATGATTTCACAGGGGGTTACCGCATTTGGTACTTTTGTGGATATTGACCAAGTTTGTGAAGACCGCGCTATTCTTGCGGCACATAAAGCTCGTGAAGTCTATAAAAATGATATTGTGCTTAAATTCGCTAATCAAACGCTAAAAGGTGTAATTGAACCAAATGCACGTAAATGGTTTGATATTGGTTCTGAAATGGTGGATATGATTGGTGGCTTGCCATATCGCGATGAATTAGATTTCGGTAAAGGTTTAGAAGCAATGGATATTCTAATGGATACAGCTAAATCACAAGGTAAAATGTTGCACGTTCACGTAGACCAATTTAACTCACAAAGTGAAAAAGAGACGGAACAACTTTGTGATAAATCCGTAGAACACGGTATGCAAGGACGTGTTGTGGCAATTCACGGCATTTCAATTGGCGCACATCCGAAAGAGTATCGCCAAATGCTTTATAAAAAGATGAAAGCTTGCGATATGATGATGATCGCTTGCCCAATGGCGTGGATTGATAGCCCACGTAAAGATGAAGTGTTGCCTTTTCATAATGCATTAACCCCTGCTGATGAAATGATTCCAGAAGGTATTACAGTGGCAATTGGTACCGATAATATCTGTGACTATATGGTGCCGTTATGTGAAGGGGATATGTGGCAGGAATTAAGCCTACTTTCAGCAGGTTGCCGTTTTACCAACCTAGATGAAATGGCAAATATCGCAAGTATCAATGGCCGTAAGGTTTTAGGGTTATTATAACAGTAGGGTGCGTGTAAACGCACCGTTTGAATATGTGGTGCGTTTACACGCACCCTACAGATTTGTTTGGCACGAGCGAGACGCTCGCGCCAGCATAATAAGGAAATATGTTACAACAGAGAACGGTAATATTCCCAATCAAAGTATTGACCTGGATCGATTTTACGTCCTGGAGAAATATCACTATGCCCCGCAATGCGCTCAGGGGTGATATTAGGATATTGTTGCATAATCTTTTGGGTTAATTGCGCTAATGCTCTGTATTGCGGTTTGGTAAAAGGTTGATTATTGCTACCTTCTAACTCAATACCAATCGAAAATTCATTGCATTTTTCTCTGCTCTCAAAGCAAGAAAGCCCTGCGTGCCAAGCCATTTCATCAAAGCTCACATATTGAGTAATGTTACCCTCACGGTTAATTAAGCAGTGCGCTGAAACACGTAAATCCTTAATCTCTTCAAAATAAGGATGAATGGTTGGGTCTAAAGTTCCCTGAAAGAAGCGGTCGATAAAATCGTTACCGAACTCTTCAGGCGGTAAACTGATATAGTGGATAACCAGTAGTGAAATATCTTGTGGATCGGGTCTTTGGCTAAAGTGTGGCGATACAACTTGTTTTTGCTGTGTCAGCCAGCCTTTTTCGATGGTAAGTTTTTTATTCATTGTGTTATTCAATCCGAGTTTAAGCTACAATAACTGGATTTTACTACAAAGAGATTTAAAATGCTTAGTTACCGTCATAGTTTCCACGCAGGCAACCACGCCGATGTTGTTAAACATATTGTTTTAACCCTAATTTTAGACGCCCTAAAACAGAAAGAAAAAGGCTTTTTTTACTTAGATACGCACTCTGGTGTAGGTCGTTATAGCTTATTAAGCGCCGAGTCTGAAAAGACGGGCGAATATATTGAAGGTATTGCTCGCCTTTGGGATAGAAAAGATCTACCTGAAGAAGTGGCTTTATATATCAATGAATTAAAGAAAATTAACCGTGGTAAATTACGTTATTATGCAGGTTCTCCATTGCTTGCTGTGCAACAATTACGTGAGCAAGATCGTGCGTTATTAACAGAATTACACCCAAATGATTACCCATTACTCCGCCAAGAATTTGCTAAAAAACGTAATGTAGTTACTAAACGTGAAAATGGTTTCCAACAGCTTAAAGCTGCGTTACCGCCAAAAGAGAAACGTGGTTTAGTGTTAATCGATCCGCCTTACGAATTAAAAGAAGATTATGAGTTGGTGGTGAAAGCAATTATCGAAGGCTACAAACGTTTTGCAACAGGTGTCTATGCGATTTGGTATCCAGTGGTACTTCGCCAGCACACCAAGCGTATTGTAAAAGGTTTGGAAGCAACGGGTATTCGTAAGATTTTACAAATTGAATTAGCGGTTCGCCCTGATTCAGATCAACGCGGTATGACCGCAAGCGGTATGATTGTAATTAATCCACCGTGGCAATTAGAAAGCCAAATGAAGCGTATTCTGCCTTACTTAACTGACGTACTTGTGCCTGAAGGTACGGGTAGTTGGGATGTAAGTTGGATTACACCTGAGTAAGTGGATAGTGGATAGTGGATAGTGGATAGTGGATAGTGTCGAACTATTCACTGTTCGTTATCCGTTTTCCACTTGTCTATTCATCATTGAAATAACAATAGGAATAACAAATGGAACAATACAAACACGACTTTATTGAATTTGCACTTAGCCGAAATGTCCTGAAATTTGGTGAATTTACCTTAAAATCTGGGCGCTTGAGTCCCTATTTTTTCAATGCAGGCTTGTTCAATACCGGACGTGATTTAGCAAAATTAGGTGAGTTTTATGCGCAAGCAATTCAAGCAAGCCAAATTAACTATGATGTATTGTTCGGCCCTGCTTATAAAGGTATTCCAATTGCAACCACAGTTGCTGTTGCCCTAGCTTCTCAATTTGATATTGATAAACCTGTTTGTTTCAACCGTAAAGAAGCCAAAGATCACGGCGAAGGTGGTAATTTAATTGGTAGCGCGCTACAAGGTGATATTTTATTAGTAGATGATGTTATCACTGCGGGCACTGCAATTAGAGAATCAATGGAAATCATCAATGCCAATAACGCTAATCTCGCGGGTGTGTTAATTGCATTAAACCGCAAAGAGAAAGGCAAGGGCGAATTATCTGCGATTCAAGAAGTGGAACGTGATTACAATTGCCAAGTTTTTTCAATTGTTGATTTTGATGATTTATTACAATTTATCGAACAATCGCCACAATACGCACCACATTTGGCGAAGATGAAAGCATATCGTGAGCAATATGGCGTTTAGAGAATAGATATTCTTTTTAAAAGTTCAAACTGTTTTGTTTGGACTTTTTTATTACAACCGGTTCGATATTGAAGAAATTTTGCAAATTATGCTTTAAAGGGAATCTTGAGTGATCAAAACTAAATATATTTGGTGAAATGGTTCACATATTCGGATAGAGATTTTGTCAAAAAAGATAAATGGTGGTAGGATAAGCAATATTTTTTCTCTCATAATAAAGCATAACGAATGAAAGAGACTCTAAGAATTGCAACACGCCAAAGTCCTTTGGCTTTATGGCAAGCAAATTTTGTTAAAGACGCTTTAGAACAGCGTTTCCCCCATTTATCGGTCGAACTGGTTACTATGGTAACTAAGGGCGATATTATTCTTGATACACCACTGGCAAAAATTGGTGGTAAAGGCCTATTTGTTAAAGAATTAGAACTCGCGTTATTAGAAAATCGTGCCGATCTTGCCGTTCACTCAATGAAAGATGTACCAATGAGCTTCCCTGAAGGTTTAGGGCTGGCAGTTATCTGTGAACGTGAAGATCCGCGTGATGCTTTTGTTTCAAATAATTACGCAAATTTAGATGAACTTCCGGCTGGAGCTGTGGTTGGAACATCTAGCTTACGCCGTCAATGTCAATTAATTGCGAAATATCCCCATCTTGAAATCAAATCTTTACGCGGTAATGTTGGTACTCGTCTATCGAAATTAGATAATGGCGAATATGATGCAATTATTTTGGCATCAGCAGGTTTGATCCGTTTAGGCCTAAAAGAGCGAATTAGAGATTTTATTTCTGTTGAGCAATCATTGCCAGCTGCTGGACAAGGCGCGGTAGGTATTGAAACCCGTATTAATGATGAGCGTGTTTTAAATTATGTATCTGCATTAAGTCACGCAGAAACGACCGCTTGTGTATTGGCAGAACGTGCGATGAATACTCGCTTACAAGGGGGCTGCCAAGTGCCAATTGGCGGTTTTGCGACATTAAACGGCGATGAAATTAGTTTAAATGCATTAGTGGGTGCCTTAGATGGCTCGGAAATTATCCGCGCAAATGGCTCTGCAAAAATTGAAAATGCGGAGCAGCTTGGCATTGAAATTGCAGAACAACTGTTAGCTAAAGGCGCTGATAAGATTTTAGAACAGATCTATCAAGATTAATATGAATGTATTAATTACCCGCCCCGATAGTCGTGGGCAGCAGTTAGTTGAATTGTTAACTGAACATGAAATTTTTGCGATAAACCAGCCGCTTTTTACGTTAGAAGCTGGCAAGGAATTGATTCAGTTACCTTCTTTATTATCTCGTTTAAATGCGGGAGATTATGTTTTTTCTGTGTCTAAAACAGCGGTTGATTTTGCGAATGAAACATTAAAGCAAACCGGTTACAAATGGCGTGATGATTTGCAATATTTTGCGGTAGGACAAGGAACCGCGAATTATTTTGCGGCAAGTATAGAACAAGCAGTCCGTTATCCCATAAAATCTGAAAACAGCGAAGGTTTGCTTGAATTGAGCGAAATGCAAGAATTAGAAAATAAGAATATTTTAATCTTGCGAGCAGATAGTGGGCGAGAATTTTTTAGCGAACAAGCGACATCTCGTGGCGCACAAGTACAATATTTAGAATGTTATCAACGTATTATTTCTGAAGGATTAAGCGAAAAAATAAGTTTGGCTAAACGTTCAGGCATTGATACCGTTGTTGTAACCAGCTGTGATATTCTTCAATCACTGGTAGAAAACACCGATGAAGCAGATAAGCAGTGGTTATTTGAAAGTGATTTGGTCGTAATTAGTCAGCGTATTTTTCGTTTAGCGATGAAATTGGGCTGGAACAAAAATCAAATTTGGGTTTCTGATAAGGCAGATAACAATAGTTTATTGGAAGTTCTTTTAAAGAAACGTGGGGAATCTAAACGTTAAGGTAGGGTAAAAACTATGTCAAAACAGAACAAAAAGCATAAAGTATCAGAGAGTGTTGAACAAGCTGTTGATACAGTTGAAGCGGTAGAAACAGAAGCACAACCTGTTACAGAAGAAATTGTTGAAAAACAACCGATCGAATCAGAGAAAAATATTGCAAATTCGGAGAAAAAAGAAGATGCAAAAAAATCTGATAAAGGAGATAAAAAGGTGGATACTCAACCTAAAGATGCAAAACCTGCAAAAGAAGAGAAGAAAAAATCTGGTGGAACGGGCATCGCACTTTTAGCATTACTTGTTGCTTTAGGTGTCGGCGCAGCGGGGCATTATTTAGCGAATAATAAATTCTCTCAAGTAGAGCAACAAATTGCTTCTATTGCTAAGAGAGCAAATGAGATTCAGCCTGTTGCTCAAGCAGCAGTGGAAATTCCAAGCTTTGATGCGGAAAAAGCCCAAATTGCTCAATTAGTTTCAGAGTATAAAAAATCACAAGATCGCGTTTCTGAATTAGAACGCCAGCAACAGATCTATACCAACCAAATTAACGATCTACAAGTTAAGATCCAACAGTTAGGTAATGTTTCAAAAGCAGAAACAACCCTTCAGCTTTCAGATGCTGATTTCCTGTTAAATAATGCATTGCGTAAATTACGCTTAGAAAATGATGTTGATACAGCAAAAACATTACTAATTGAAGCAGATGAGCTACTAAGCAAAGTTGGCGATGCGAAAATTGTTGCGGTGCGTGATGCTCTAAAAGCGGATTTAAACAATCTTGCTAGTTTAAATAGTGTTGATCAAAACAACATTATGCAACGTTTAGCACAATTAGCGAATTTAATTGATGAAATTCCAATGTTGGAAGAAGAACAAGAGTCTGCTGGATTAGCAACAGGTGAAGTGAGTGATTCTGTTGAAGATTGGCAGAAAAATATCGAAAAAAGTGCAGATTCATTCTTAAGCCATTTTATTCGTGTTAATAAGAAAAATGTAGCGCAAGAAAAAGCGTTTATTGCACCGAATCAAGAGATTTACTTACGTGAAAATATTCGCTTACGCTTACAAATTGCAATTTTAGCGGTTTCTCGTCAACAAAATGAGCTTTATAAACAATCACTTGATGCTATTGGCACTTGGACTCGTAGCTACTTTGATGTGAATAATAAACAAGCTCAACAGTTCTTAAAAGAGATCGATGAGTTAATGGAACAATCAATTTATATTGATGCGCCAGCTCAATTACAAAGCTTGAACTTACTTAATCAAGCATTAAATAAAGTTGCTGCTCCAGTAAGTAAAATTGCGATTGATGAGAAGAAATCATTAGAGCAATTAAATGCTAAACCGGAAGCAGAGCAACCTAAAGCGGAAGCTGCTCAACCAGAGCAACAACCAGCGACAGCACAATAAGGAGATTGATTTATGTTTCGAGTTCTCTTTTTAATGCTTTTGGTACTTGCAGGCTTAATTGGTGCACCATATATCGCGGGTAATCAGGGCTATGTTCGCATTGAAACTGCAAATAACGTGATCGAAATGAGTATCGTGATGTTAGTGGTATTCTTTGTCGCTGCTATGGCTGTGGTTTATGCTTTAGAATTAATTATTACGCGTTTTATTCGTTTAAGTCGTGGCTCATATCAATGGTTTGGTACGCGCAAACGTAAGAAAGCTCAGCAACAAACCCTTGAAGGCTTAATGAAAATGAGCGAAGGGGATTATACAAAAGCTGAGAAATTAATTAGTAAAAATGCTAAGCATTCAGATGAACCTGTACTCAACTTTATTATGGCTGCGGAAGCTGCGCAACAGCGTGGCGATGAATTACACGCAAATCAGCACTTGATTGAAGCAGCTAAGATTGCTGGTCCAAATAATGTTGCAGTGGAACTTGCTCGTACTCGCATTCTATTACAGCAAGGTAAATTGCCAGCTGCACGTAGTGCGGTTGATAGTTTATTAGAATTAGCGCCTAATAATACAGACGCATTACGTTTAGCTATCGAAATCTATAAAAAATCGAAAGCTTATAAAGCATTAGATTATGTATTAGATCAAATTGGCCAACGTAGCTTCTTGTCAGCTGAAGAGTATGAAGAGCTAGAACATAATGTAAATGATGGTTTACTCGATGAAATTATGAATGAAGAAGGGCAAGAAGGCTTATTGAATTGGTGGGAAAATCAACCTGGTAGCCGTCGTCGTTCTGTATATGTTCGTGTTGGTCTAATTAAGCGCTTAATTGACAGTGATGATCATTTATCAGCAGAGAAATTGGCTTTAGAAACGCTTAAGAAATACGAAGATGAACAGCTTGATGCCTTATTCGAGCAGCTCACTCGTTTACAAGCAGATCCAGAAAGCAAGTTAGTTAAAGTGCTTTATAAACGCTTTAATAAAGCAAAAGCAAATTATAGTGATGACTATGCGCGTGCCTTGGGTTATATCTATACACGTAATGGTTTATTCGATAAAGCGAAGCCGCATTTTGTTCAATTGCTTGATCACCACGAATGTGTGGTTAACGACCGCATTATGGCACTCTATGTAGCAGAGCAGACGCACGATTTAGAGCTTGCAACACGTTTACGTGAAGAAAACTTGAAAGAAGTGAATGTAGAAGCAAAACCTGCTCCAGAAGAGATATTAGCTTTACCTGAAACTATTAAATAGTTAAAAATCCCGTTTCATTTATGGAACGGGATTTTTTTATAAGAGAAAATAAAAAGCCAGCGAATAATTTATATATTCACTGGCTTTAGTTATATTATGAATTAATATTTCTTTTCCAAATCATTTAATGCAATTAAGCCTTTATCACAGCTTTTCTGTTGCATATCACCATCTAATTTAAGAATTTGTTGCTTCGTCGATGAAAGCTTCGATTTCATTTGGCTAATCTGTACGTGTGTCCCAGGCTGTTTTTCTGCGTCTGAAATTAATTTATCCGCTTTTTTAAACATCTGTTGGCACTGTGCTGATAATTTACCGCTAGACTGCGTTTTGGCAATAGAAAGTGACGACGTTTTCAAGCCATTTGCAGAAGCTGTTGCCGTTACACACAACAAAGCTGCGCATAGGATTTTTTTTAACATTGAATTTTCTCGTAAAATAATATTGACAAAAAGATGGCCGATTCTAACAGGATAGGGAGATTCTGTCATTATTAATTTGGATCCTTTTTTGATCTTGATCTAGGTTATAAATATACTTTTTATAAGTATTATTTGGGTTGTTGCAATTATATTTGTGAATTTATACGCAATTATACGCATTGAAAATGTTAATAAAATGTAACTAGTTGATTTATATCAAAGGATATAGTGTAACAAATTAACATTTTTTAAATATTTCATTCAAAAATGTGATCAATGTAATAATTTTGCTATTTTTTATTTGGAGTTTTACGAGTAGAATACGTCCTTGACACTTTGTACGTTTCTTTTGTTTATAAAAAGAACTGTAAACAAGGTTGGCTTATTTGGGGTGGTTACTTTATGTAATCAAAATTATTCAGACTTGTATATATAAAAGAGGTTTGAGATGTTAGACGTTGTTGAACTCTCACGTTTGCAGTTTGCGTTAACTGCACTCTACCACTTCTTATTTGTACCGCTTACATTGGGTCTTTCTTTCATTTTAGTAGTGATGGAAACACTTTATGTGACTACAGGTAAAGAAGTGTATAAGGATATGACCAAGTTCTGGGGTAAGTTATTTGGTATTAACTTTGCTCTAGGGGTAACGACAGGGATTACAATGGAATTCCAATTCGGTACTAACTGGTCGTACTATTCTCACTATGTTGGTGATATCTTTGGTGCTCCATTAGCAATTGAAGGCTTAATGGCGTTCTTCTTAGAATCAACTTTCATTGGTATCTTCTTCTTTGGTTGGGATCGTTTATCAAAAGGTAAACACTTACTAACAACTTATGCAGTTGCATTTGGTTCTAACTTCTCTGCATTATGGATTTTAGTTGCGAATGGCTGGATGCAATATCCTACAGGTTCTGAATTTAACTTTGAAACAATGCGTATGGAATTAGTAAGTTTCTCTGAGTTATTCTTAAACCCAGTGGTTCAATCTAAATTCTTACACACTGTATCTGCAGGTTATACTTGTGGCGCAATCTTTGTGTTAGGTATCAGTGCTTACTATATCTTAAAAGGTCGTGATCTAGGCTTTGCTCGTCGTTCATTCTCTGTGGGCGCAAGCTTTGGTTTAGTTGCAATTATCTCTGTATTAGTTATGGGTGATGAGTCTGGTTATGAAATCGGTAAAGCTCAGCCTGTAAAATTAGCTGCAATGGAAGGCGAATTTGAAACTCATCCAGCACCAGCTCCTTGGAATGCATTTGTAATTCCAAATACAGCAGAAATGAAAAATGAAACTGCAATTTCAATTCCTTATGCAGCTGGTATCATTGCGACTCGCTCATTAGACACCGAAATTAAAGGCTTAAAAGACTTACGTGCTGAAAATGAACAACGTGTTCGTAATGGTATCGTAGCTTACGGTTTGTTAGAAAAACTTCGTTCTGGTAGCTATACAGAAGAAGAAAAACAAGCATTTAAAGCAGTACAAAAAGACTTAGGTTTTGGTCTATTATTAAAACCTTATACAGACAAAGTTGTTGATGCAACTGAAGAACAAATTGCA
This sequence comes from Pasteurellaceae bacterium LFhippo2, assembly GCA_029852775.1. Lineage (GTDB taxonomy): Bacteria > Pseudomonadota > Gammaproteobacteria > Enterobacterales > Pasteurellaceae. The sequence goes on along the minus strand of LEKJ01000012.1, from coordinate 13,780 downwards.
AAAGCAGCAGCTGATACGATTCCAAATGTAGGTCCTACATTCTGGTCATTCCGTGTTATGATGATCTCAGGTGGCTTAATGCTTCTATTAATCATCGCAGCATTTGTACAAAACGTTCGTGGTACAGTTGGAACACGCCCAATCTTATTAAAAGCATTATTATGGGGTATTCCATTACCTTGGATTGCAATCGAAAGTGGTTGGTTCTTAGCTGAATACGGTCGTCAACCATGGGCTGTATATAACATTTTACCAACAGGCGTAGCAAACTCATCATTAACTGTGGCAGATCTTTGGATTTCAATCGGTTTATTATGTGGTTTATACACAATCTTCTTAGTTGTAGAGATGTATTTAATGTTCAAATATGGTCGTTTAGGCCCAAGCGCATTAAAAACTGGTCGCTACCACTTCGAGCAATCTGCGAAATAAGTAGGAGTTAATTATGTTAGATTATGAAGTTCTACGCTTTATTTGGTGGATTTTAATTGGCGTATTATTAATTGGTTTTGCAATTACCGATGGTTTTGATATGGGTGTAATTACTCTATTACCTGTGGTAGGTAAAAGCAATGTTGAACGTCGTGTTATGATCAACTCAATTGCCCCACACTGGGACGGTAACCAAGTATGGTTATTAACTGCAGGTGGTGCGATCTTCGCTGCTTGGCCGTCAGTTTATGCGGCATCATTCTCAGGATTCTACCTTGCAATGGTGTTAGTATTAGCGGCGTTATTCTTCCGTCCAGTTGGTTTTGAATATCGTTCAAAAATTGATGATCCAAAATGGCGTAATGCTTGGGACTGGGGTTTATTTGTTGGTGGCTTCGTTCCATCATTAATCTTCGGTGTAGCATTTGGTAACTTGTTACAGGGTGTACCATTCTATTTCAATGACATCAACCAAGTAACTTACGAAGGTTCTACCCTTTGGAAATTATTAGGCTTATTAAATCCATTCGCATTATTATGTGGTGTGGTGAGTTTAATGATGTTAACGACTCAAGGTGCAACTTGGTTACAAATGAAAACTACGGGTGAATTACGTAACCGTGTACGTGCTGTAGCGCAAGTAACGGCGTTAGTAACTATCGGTGCATTCGTATTAGCGGGTGTATGGGCATACTTCAAAGAAGGTTTTGTTTTAACAAGTGAATTAGATCACCACGCAGCTTCTGTGATTAAAAACAAAACGGTAGCGTTAGAAAGCGGTGCGTTATTCAAAAACTACATTGAAATGCCTGTGTTATGGATTATCCCAGCATTAGCTGTAGTTGGTGCGTTAGGTACAATCGCAAGCTCTAAAGCAAATCGTTCAGGCTTTGCGTTCCTATCATCATCAATTATGATTGCAGGTGTGATTTTAACAGCTGGTGTTGCATTATTCCCATTCGTAATGCCATCAATTTCTCACCCAAATATGAGTTTAACAATGTGGGATGCGACAGCAAGTGAATACACATTAACTGTAATGTTTATCGTAGCTTGTATCTTTGTTCCAATTGTACTTTCTTATACACTTTGGACTTACTTCAAAATGTTTGGTCGCCTTGACGCTAAATACATTGAAGAGAAAAGCGCAAGCTTATACTAAGGAGAACCATTATGTTTTATGTAACTTGGGTATTAGGTATTCTGCTTGCTATTCTATTCGCAACAGTAATTACTGTTAGCATTGAAAAAACAGGTAAGTTTGACGAATAGGTCAAAGTAGAATGATTAATTCACTCTATGAACTTACAAGAAAGGGCTGGCTAACGGCCCTTTCTTTTATCCTTGCAAGCGGTATGTTTGCTTTGATTATTTTCAAATCAGCACTGTTTGCTCACTATTTTGGTGGAACAATTCCTTATCTTGCAGTACTTGTTTTTTATGGTATGGCAATTTTATGGATACATGGAGTTGGCTTTGAAATTAAAAAGGCTGTATGGAAAGCTATCTTTATGCCTTTGGTGGGCTATTTAATTTTGATTCCAAGCTTCATCTTTCTACTTCTTGCATAATAAAAGGGCTAAATAGCCCTTTTCTGTCAATTTCCTTTTATTTTAACTCTTTTCATTTCAATTATTTTCCTTACAAAGTATTAAAATTAATCATAAGCTACAAAATTATCGAACTTTACTCAAAAAAACTTGCAGAAGTTCTAGCGGCTCTCTAAAATAGCAATCCTTTTTAGTCTAAAAATTGCACATTTTTATTTACTGTAATAAGCAGAATGAATTATGGATTTTCCTGTTAGAGTTTATTATGAAGATACTGATGCGGGCGGTATCGTTTACCACGCTCGTTATTTGCATTTTTTTGAGCGAGCAAGGACAGAATACCTTCGTAATTTAGGCTTTTCTCAAGAGAGCTTACTGAGAGAACGAGAACTTGCTTTTCCCGTAAGAAAAATTGAGATCGACTACAAAATCTCAGCTCGTCTAGATGATTTATTGGTTGTTGAAACGCTAGTTCAGGAACTTAAAGGTGCAAAAATAGTCTTTAAACAACGCTTATTGCGTCAATCTGAATGTTTAAGTGAAGCAGTTGTCATTTGTGCTAGTGTTGATATGGCAAGAATGAAACCAGTTGCTATTCCCAATGATATTCGACAAGCGTTTACCGCATAACTTTTTATATTTTTATTTTGGAGTTTTATTTAAATGGCAACTGAATTTGATTTAGTTTCATTATTTATGGAAGCGAGTATTGTAGTTAAGTTAGTTATCCTAACCTTAATTGCATTCTCAATTTTTTCTTGGGCAATCATCATTCAACGTAGTGGTGTTATCTCAAAAGCAAAAAAAGAGTCTTTAGCATTTGAAGATCGCTTTTGGTCAGGAGAAGATCTACATCGTTTACATGAAGGTTTAGAAAATAAACGTGAAGCGTTAACGGGTTCTGAGCAAATCTTCTTTGTTGGTTTTAAAGAATTTACTCGTTTACAACAAGCTAATCCAGATTCGCCAGAATCAACAATTCAAGGGACAACACGCGCAATGAATCTTGCGTTAAATCGTGAAGTTGAAGGTTTAGAAAACTATATCCCATTCTTAGGAACAGTTGGTTCAATCAGTCCATATATCGGTTTATTCGGTACAGTTTGGGGGATTATGCACTCATTTATGGGATTAAGCGCTGTTAAGCAAGCAACATTACAATCTGTAGCGCCAGGTATTGCAGAAGCATTAATTGCAACCGCTATCGGTCTATTTGCAGCGATTCCTGCGGTAATGGCTTATAACCGCTTAAATTTACGTGTAAATAAATTAGAGCAAAGCTATGTGAACTTTATGGACGAGTTTACAACGATTTTACACCGCCAAGCGTTTGCAAAAAAATAATTGCAAAAAATTAGCGAGATCTTACCGGTTGTAAGATCTTTTATTCCCAAATAGAGTAAAGAGGAAGATATGTCTTATCGTCGTAGTAAACGTAACGACATTAAATCTGAGATCAATATTGTTCCGTTCCTTGATGTTTTGCTTGTATTGCTATTAATTTTTATGGCAACAGCACCAATCATCAGTCAGAGTGTGGAAGTTGATTTACCAGAAGATCGCCATAGTCAATCTGTATCAAACGAAGATAAAACGCCTGTAATTCTAGAAGTATCTGGAGTAAGTGCATATAAACTCAAGATTGACGGCAATTATGTACAGAGCAATGGTTCTGAAAGTTTAACTGAAGAAGATATTGTTGTTCACGCTGGAGATGCGTTCCAAAAAGATAACAATACATTGTTTTTAGTTGCGGGTGGCAAAGAAGTGCCTTACGAAGAAGTTATGAAAGGCATCTCATTATTAAAAGATGCGGGTATCAAATCCGTCGGTTTAATGACTGAAGGCAAATAACCAAAAAGGATAATTCGTGAAATATCAAAGCGATAAATTAGAGTTAGCGGTTATTGTTTCAATTTTGTTACATATCTTGCTAATCGGATTGCTCTTGATTGGCTCATTATTTACAAATGTAGTTCTTCCATCTGCGGGTGGTAGTGGTGGTGATAGCGAGTCTTTTGAAGCTGTCATGGTTGATACAGGGCAAGTTGCTGCTGAATACGGTCGTCTAAAGGCTGAAAAGCAAGGCTCAAAGCCTAAAGTTGAAACTAAAAAGCCTGAACCAAAGGAAGAAGTTGAAGAACAACCAACGCCTGAAGAAATTGCTGAACAAAAAGCTGAACAACAAAAAGCGATAGAAATTGCTCGTCAGAAAAAGCAAGAAGAGCAACGCTTGAAAGAAGAACAGCTTAAGCAAGAGCAAATCAAGAAAGAAGAGCAAGCTAAACAAGAGCAGGCTAAAAAAGAAGAGCAACGTAAGCAAGAGATTGCAAAGCAAGAGCAAATCAAGCAAGAACAGCTTAAAAAACAGCAAGAAGAAGAGGCTACTCGTAAAAAAGCAGCTGAAGCCGCTCGCTTAAAAGCAGACGCTGAAGCTAAACGTATTGAGGCTACGGCTAAACAAGCCGAAGAAGATCGTAAAGCAAAAGAAAATGCTGAGAAGCAAAAGAAACTTGCTGAACAGAAAAAGCTTGAAGAGCAAAAACGTGCTGAAGAGCAGAAAAAGTTAAAAGCTGAACAAGAAGCAAAAGCCAAAGTAGAAAAAGAAGCTAAAGAAAAAGCCGCAGCTGAAGCGAAAGCAAAAGCAGCTGCAGAAGCTAAGGCTAAAGCAGAGGCTAAAGCCAAAGCAGAAAAAGAAGCTAAAGAAAAAGCTGCTGCCGAAGCTAAGGCAAAGGCTGATGCTGAAGCGAAAGCTGCAGCAGAAGCAAAAGCTAAAGCAGATGCAGCCGCTAAGGCAAAAGCCGCAGCAGATGCCAAAGCGAAAGATGCAGCAAGAGCTCAGCAGCTTTTAGATGGTGACTTTGGTGGCGGAAGTAGCGCAGGTGGTAATAAAAATTCTGGTGGTTCTGCTGGTTCTGGTGGTACGACTGGAGCTGGAAAAGGCGCGAATGTTGACGGTGGTCGTTATTTAGATCAAATTAGCCGCTTGTTGAAATCTCGCTTCAAAAATGCAGCTGGTCAATCATGTTTTGTTAGAATTAATTTAGAACGTGATGGTCGTATTACCAACTACCAAATTATTCGAGGTCCTGCTGATGTGTGTGAGGCTGCTAAGCGTGCAATTATAGCTACGCCAAAAGTACCTGCTGCACCATCGGATGCTGTGTATCAGCAATATAAATCGCCAACGATTGAATTTAGACCTTAATTTATTAAAACAAACCTAGAGGGTTAACAATGAAATTAGCATCTCGTTTTAAACACCTTGTTGGACTTGTAAGCATTGTGTTTGCAACTTCAGCAAGTGCTGAATCTGATGTTCAAATCTTAGTTGATGGTGCAACAAATGCGTCTCAACCTATTGTAGTAGTACCATTTAAAGCAAATGGTGGTGTTCCTGCAGATGTGGCTCAGATTATTTCTGATGACTTACGTAACAGTGGTAAATTCACTCCTGTACCACGAGCTAAATTACCAGCACAACCAGGTGCAGCTGGTGAGGTTGTTCCAGACCAATGGACAAGTCTTGGTGCTGATAATGTGGTTGTTGGTCAAGTATCAGCAACTGGTGGTGGTTACAATATTGCTTATCAGTTAATTGATGTTCTAGGAACATCAGGTGCAGCAGGCAATGTAATTGCACAAGGTTCATTTACTGTTCCAGCTGCACAAATTCGTTTAGGTGCACATACAGTGAGTGACCAAGTTTTTGAAAAGTTAACTCAAATTCGTGGTGCATTTAGAACAAAAATTGCATATGTGGTACAACGTGGTGTATCATCTTACGAATTACGTGTATCGGATTATGATGGCTTTAATGCATTCACAGTTGTTACAAGTAAAGAGCCTTTAATGTCGCCAGAATGGTCGCCAGATGGTAATAAAATTGCTTATGTAACGTTTGAAAATAAAAAATCACAGGTTGTAGTGCAAGATTTACAAAGTCGATCTCGTAAAGTTGTAGGTTCATTAAAAGGCCATAATGGTGCACCAGCATTCTCACCAAATGGTTCACAGATTGCCTTTGCATCGAACCAAGATGGTTTATTGAATATCTATGTTACTGGTGCTGGTGGTGGTTCTCCGCGTCAGTTAACAAGTAATGCGGGTAATAATACAGAGCCAAGCTGGTCTCCAGATGGTGGATCAATTCTATTCACTTCAGATAGAGCTGGTTCTCCACAAGTTTATCGAATGAGTGCATCTGGTGGCGGTGCAAGTCTTATCGGTGGTAACGGTAGTGGCAAGATTTCCGCAGATGGCAAGAATTTAATCATGGTATCAGGTGATAAAATTGTAAGACGTGATCTTACTTCAGGTGGCACGGAAGTTTTAAGTTCAACGTTTTTAGACGAAAGTCCTAGTATTTCACCAAATGGTACAATGGTTATCTATAGCTCTACCAAAGGTGTGAGCAAAGTGCTACAATTGGTGTCCGCAGATGGCCGTTTTAAAGCTAATTTGCCGGGAGCAGGTGGGCAGTTTAAATTCCCTGCTTGGTCACCTTATCTACATAAACAATAAAATTCTTTTTGGAGAAAAAAATGAAAAAACTAGCTAAAGTTTTAATGATCGCGGCACCAGCTTTCGTTTTAGCTGCATGTAGCAGCTCAAGCGACAACGCTAACGCAAATGCAAATGGCGCTGCAGGCGCAGACGTAAGCGGCCAAACATTTGGCGGTATGTCTGTTCAAGACTTACAAACTCGTTACAACACAGTATACTTCGGTTTCGACCGTTATACAGTTGACGGCGAATACCGTAACTTATTAGACGCTCACGCTGCATACTTAGCAGCTGCAAAAGGTAGCGTAACAGTTTCAGGTCACGCTGACGAACGTGGTACTCCAGAGTACAACATCGCGTTAGGTCAACGTCGTGCAGACGCTGTTAAAGGTTACTTAGCAGAGAAAGGTGCAAGCAACGTATCAACAGTTTCTTACGGTGAAGAAAAACCAGCTGTATTAGGTCACTCAGAAGCTGACTACTCTAAAAACCGTCGTGCAGTATTAGAATACTAATTCTTAGTTTTTCGATACTGATTCGAGTAAAGCCCCGAGAAATCGGGGCTTTATTTTTATCTGCAATTTAAAATCTTAATTATTTTTTAAGGTTTTTCGGATAGAATAGTAGAATTATCGTGTAGGGACACGTTGCGCGTGTCCGCCGGACTACAGTAACAGGGGAAAATAAAACATAATGCAATATATCGGTAAAATTATTGGATTTTTCTTAGGATATAGCTACACCAAAAGTATTTTTGGTGGGCTGTTAGGGTTAATGCTTGGACATTGGGCGGATAAAAAACTCTATGAGTTAGGCAGTGTTTCATCTTCTATTTTTGGTAAAGGCCTAACTCGCCAGTCTCTTTTTATGCAAACAACCTTTGCAGTTCTTGGCCATATTTCAAAAGCCAAAGGCCGAGTGACAGAAGATGATATTCAATTAGCTCGTCAGTTAATGACAAATATGAAATTAGATGAGCGCAATCAGCAATTGGCTCAAAAAGCATTTACTTTAGGAAAAGAAGGTGATTTTCCACTACGCCAAACGATCCAAGAATTTCGTAAGGCTTGTGGCCAACGTTCTGATTTATTGCGTTTCTTTATGCAAGTCCAAATGCAAGCCGCATTGCAAGATGGGGTATTAGACGAAAATGAACAACGCGTGCTATTTACTATTGCGGAAGCAATGGGAATGTCGCGTATGCAATTTGAGCAAATGCTAGCTATGATGGCTGCAGCACAGCGTTTCCGTTCTGGCAGTTATCAACAAGGTTCATATCAACAGCAAGGTGGATATCAAGGGGGATACAGTGGTGGTTATCAACAACAATCAGGTCCTAGCTTAGCTGACGCTTATAGTGTGCTAGGTGTTTCTGAAAGTGATGATCAAACAACTGTAAAACGCGCTTACCGTAAATTAATGAATGAAAACCATCCTGATAAATTAGTTGCAAAAGGTTTACCGCCTGAAATGATGGAAGTGGCTAAAGAAAAAGCACAACAAATTCAAGCAGCTTACGACTTAATTTGTAAGTCGAAAGGTTGGAAATAACAAGCGGTCGTATTTTGTGAAAAATTTACCAAAACGCGTGATTCTAGCCCCAATGCAAGGGGTGCTAGATCCATTTGTTCGCCAACTACTTACCTCTGTAAATGATTACGATCTTTGCATTTCAGAGTTTGTGCGAGTAGTCGATCAAAAATTACCGAAAAAGACATTTTACCGTCTTTGTCCTGAACTTTATAACAAAGGATATACGCCATCGGGTACACCTGTACGAGTGCAAATTTTAGGCCAATATCCTGAATGGCTTGCTGAAAACGCAGCTTTAGCTATTGAGCTAGGATCTCACGGTGTTGATCTGAATTGCGGTTGCCCATCAAAAACCGTAAATGGTAGTAATGGCGGAGCTTCATTATTAAAGCAACCCGAATTAATCTATCACGCAACCAAAGCAATGCGCGAAGCAGTGCCAAGCCATTTGCCTGTATCCGTAAAAGTTCGTCTAGGTTGGGATAGTAGTAGCCAAAGTTTTGAAATTGCGGATGCCGTTCAACAAGGTGGCGCAGGGGAAATTACGGTTCACGGGCGCACAAAAATGGATGGCTACCGAGCAGAACGAATTAATTGGCAAGCGATTAATGATATTCAGCAAAGGCTATCTATTCCTGTCATTGCCAATGGCGAAATTTGGGATTTTGAATCTGCAAAAAAATGTGTGGAAGTGACCGCTTGTTCAGATTTAATGATTGGGCGCGGTGCGTTGAATGTACCAAATCTAAGCAAAGTAGTGAAATACAATGCGCTGAAAATGGCGTGGAACGAAGTTTTACAACTTCTATTCCAATATGTGAACATCGAAAATGAATTTGATACAGGCTTTTATCACGTAGCACGTATTAAGCAATGGCTACGCTATTTAGATAAAGAGTATCCAGAAGCCATTGAGTTATTTGATATTTTAAAAACCGAACACGGTTATGAAGGCTTGAAGAAACATATTATTCAAGCAGTGGAGAAAGCTTAAATGTAGGGCGGGATTTATCCCGCCAATAAATACGAGGGTAATAGGCGGGATAAACTCGCCCTACGAATATGAATGGAAAAACGCATATTTAGTGAAGAAAGCAGTGAACAAGAAATTGTTCATCAAGCAAAACGAGAGTTTGAAACTGCGGATGTTGTGGTTGAAGAAGAACCTATTGAAGCAGAAGCAGAATTAGTTATTGAGGAAGCTATCAAACCAAGTCGTTTTTGGGGAAGATTATTCCTTAGTGCTTTAATTCTTATTGCGATAGCGACTTTTGCTCAATCAATACAATGGCTAGTTGATACTTGGCAAAATAAGCAGTGGATTTATTTTGTCTTTGCGATTGGCTTTTTTGCAATTAGCTGTTCAGGCATTGGTGCTATTATTTCAGAATGGCGTAAATTGTTGATATTGCGCAAACATCATCAAAATCAACAGTTTAGTCAGCAATTATTGTTAGATAATAATGATACAAGCGGTGAGATTGCGACAAAATTTTGCAAAGATGTCGTTAAAAAACTTAACCATAGTCCGATGATTCAACAATCAGAACAGCGTTGGTTAAGCCAAATTGATGAAGCTTACAACAGTAAAGAAGTACTTTATCTCTTTAGTGAGAATGTGCTTACTCCGATAGATAAACAAGTGAAAAAGATGATTAGCCGTAGCGCAACAGAAAATGCGGTACTTGTGGCAGTCAGCCCACTTGCATTAATTGATATTCTATTGGTTGCGTGGCGCAATATTGCGTTAGTGAATAAAATCACTAAAGCTTATGGTATGGAAATGGGCTACTTCAGCCGTTTAAGGCTCTTCCGTATGGTGCTAACTAATATGGCATTTGCGGGAGTTACAGAAGTGGTAAGTGATGTGGGAATGGACTTCTTTTCTCAAAATCTTACCGCGAAATTCTCAATTCGAGCAGCTCAGGGGATTGGCGTTGGATTGCTGACGGCGCGTTTAGGTATTAAAGCAATGGAGTTTTGTCGCCCAGTTGCGTTTCAAGCAAATGAACGTCCGAAACTTTCTGTTGTCAGACAAGAGCTACTTACTACGCTGAAAGAGACTGTTTTCAGTAAATCGGTAGAAAAAGATAGCGAGAAAGTTCGCTAATTAAACAAATTATGTTATATTTCCGCGCCTGATTTTCGGGCATTTATTTGAGGATTTTATTTATGAAAAAATGGGCGATTCTTATCGTTTTATTAGTGGTTGCTGTAATTGGCGGCATGACTTTAAGTTCTAGCTACAACAGCTTAATGAAAGCAGAAGAAGATATTAAATCAGTATGGGCGAATGTTGAATCTTCATATCAACGCCGTGCGGATTTAATTCCAAACTTAGTGAATACAGTAAAAGGTCAAGCAAACTTTGAGAAAGAAACTTTAACTAACGTGATTGAAGCACGTGCTAAAGCAACTCAAACAACAATCGACCCAACCAATGCAACAGAAGAGCAAATGGCGCAATTCCAACAAGCGCAACAAGGTTTAAATTCTGCACTTTCTCGTTTATTAGTAAGTGTTGAAAAATACCCAGAATTAAAAGCTCATGAAGGTTTCTTAAATCTTCAAGCACAAATTGAAGGTACAGAAAACCGTATCAATGTAGAACGTAACAACTACAACGGTGCAGTAAAAGAGTACAACAAACAAGTACGTGAAATGCCAACCAAAATTGCTGCGATGATTTTAGGTTTCAAAGCGAAACCACAATTCCAAGCAGAAGCAGGTGCAGAGCGTGCGCCAGTGGTGAATTTTAACTAGAAATCCCCCATCCCCCCTTTTTCAAAGGGGGGCTTTGTTATAGGAATATAAATATTTATGGGATTATTTTCCTTTTTAGAACGTAAATTGCCTGTCGATACTCAAAAAATCGAACAGGCAATTTCGCATTTAGAAAGTCAAACATCCGCAGAGTTACGGGTTGTTGTTGAACGTAAAGCTAAAAAAGCGGAATCAGCGATTGCGCGAGCGAGCTTTATTTTTGATGAGCTAGAAATGCGCAATACTAAGCAACGTAATGCGGTGTTAATTTATCTCTGCTTTAAACCACACTATGTCGCAGTGATTGGCGATGAAGGTATTCATCAAAAAGTGGGCGATGAATTTTGGCAATCTGTTTATGAATCAATGAAAATGGATTGTGCAAGCGGTGATTTTACTCAAGCAATTTGCAATGGCATTAAGCAGGTTGAAGTGCAGCTCTCTCAACATTTCCCAATTCAAGAAGATGATGTTAATGAGCTTTCAAATGAGGTAATTATCAAATGATAAAACGCTTATTTCAGCCCATTTGGCTGCTCTGTTTATTGCTATTTAGTGTAACGAGTTTTGCAAATTATCCTGATGTACCAAATCCATTTCGTTATGTATCGGATTATACCAACACATTAAGCGCTCAAGAAAAGCAAACTCTTGAAAATGCTCTGGTGGAATACGGGACTAAAACCAGTTCACAAATTGCAGTAGCGATTGTACCAAGTACCAATGGCGAAGAGATCTCAACCTACAGCTTTAATTTATTTAATAAATGGGGCGTAGGGCGCGCAAAACAGAATAACGGTGTACTCTTAGTTATTTCAATGAGTGATCGTAAGCTCTTTATTGCAACAGGGCGTGGCTTAGAAGGCGCATTGCCAGATGCGATTGCATCTTCGATTATTCGTAATGATATTACTCCATACTTCAAACAAGGAATGTATGCGCAAGGGATTGCAAAAGGGCTTTCTTCAATCATTGCTGCAACGCAAGGCGAATATGCCCCATTAGCTATTCAGCAGGAAGAAGAGAGTAGTTTTGCTGATTTTGAAATTTTTCTCATTGCAGCGGTTGTAATTCTTATCTTATTCGGTAATTTTAGTCGTGGCGGTGGCACTTATATCAGTCCATCAACAGCAGATCGTATTATTCGTACAACTACATCTGCCCGTCGTGGTGGCGGGCTAGGCGGTGGCTTCGGCGGTGGTCGAGGAGGCTTCGGTGGAGGCGGCTTTGGCGGAGGCTCTGGTGGCGGTTTCGGCGGCGGAAACTCTGGCGGCGGTGGAGCTGGCGGAAGTTGGTAGATATTATGATGAGAGCTATTTGTTATTTTTATAATGAGTAGCTCTTTTTTCGCAGTGCTACAATTAAGTCACCTGAGCGAGCAAAGTCCACGCCGTTGTAGCTCCCTTTCTCATTTCGCAGTGCTACAATTGGTCGTAGTTTTGTAATTGAAAATTAGATGTTGTAGCTCCCTTTCTCATTTCGCAGTGCTACAATTATATAACCCGCCATCACCCTGATAGTATTGTTGTAGCTCCCTTTCTCATTTCGCAGTGCTACAATAATTAAGTCTGTGGGATCAGGCTTGCAACAGTTGTAGCTCCCTTTCTCATTTCGCAGTGCTACAATTGGGTTCATTGTTCCAATGGTTAAAGCTAGGTTGTAGCTCCCTTTCTCATTTCGCAGTGCTACAATATTAAGGTTCTTTGTTCGACCGTCATTTGAGTTGTAGCTCCCTTTCTCATTTCGCAGTGCTACAATGTAGCTACGGTTGGTATATGAATGTGTTAGGTTGTAGCTCCCTTTCTCATTTCGCAGTGCTACAATATGCCTTGGCTTTGGTGCTGGGGGCGTATCGTTGTAGCTCCCTTTCTCATTTCGCAGTGCTACAATACAGCGTTTATGAAAGCACCATCTATTCGTGTTGTAGCTCCCTTTCTCATTTCGCAGTGCTACAATTTGCATTTCCTGTTAGGAAAATCCAATAAAGTTGTAGCTCCCTTTCTCATTTCGCAGTGCTACAATTTATTCGATCCAATCTTAACAGTACCTGACGTTGTAGCTCCCTTTCTCATTTCGCAGTGCTACAATAAAAAGTGTTCAACGTCCGCACGAAAGACTGTTGTAGCTCCCTTTCTCATTTCGCAGTGCTACAATGTGACGAAGATGGTGTGTTGAAGGATAGCCGTTGTAGCTCCCTTTCTCATTTCGCAGTGCTACAATCACGTTGCTCTTCAGGAGTCGCGTTAGCAGGTTGTAGCTCCCTTTCTCATTTCGCAGTGCTACAATTTTGTTGTGGTTTAGGCACGTCAAGTAATAGTTGTAGCTCCCTTTCTCATTTCGCAGTGCTACAATCTTATTAAAGCTCTTACTGTGGAGTTAGGCGTTGTAGCTCCCTTTCTCATTTCGCAGTGCTACAATAAAAAGTAGCCAACGTCCACACGAAAGACTGTTGTAGCTCCCTTTCTCATTTCGCAGTGCTACAATTGAAGATGAATTCGGCAATCAATTTATTAAGTTGTAGCTCCCTTTCTCATTTCGCAGTGCTACAATGAAGATTAGATCGATTAAATCAAAAAGACTGTTGTAGCTCCCTTTCTCATTTCGCAGTGCTACAATCTTTTAGTGTTAGTTAAACCAACAAAACGCGTTGTAGCTCCCTTTCTCATTTCGCAGTGCTACAATCTTCAGATAGTGCATAGTTAGAAATAAATAGTTGTAGCTCCCTTTCTCATTTCGCAGTGCTACAATGCGACCCGGTGCTTTAGTATTAGTTGATACGTTGTAGCTCCCTTTCTCATTTCGCAGTGCTACAATTTATCTTGCCCGTTTACGCCTAATCCTTGTGTTGTAGCTCCCTTTCTCATTTCGCAGTGCTACAATTGAAATTATCGAATATTGCCATTTTCAAGGGTTGTAGCTCCCTTTCTCATTTCGCAGTGCTACAATTTAAAAATAAAGAAAAAAATAGGGCTGAAAGTGATCTGCACCCCAAAAGT
>LEKJ01000011.1 GCA_029852775.1 Pasteurellaceae bacterium LFhippo2 | reverse complement strand
ATGAGTACACCGTTAAAATAGCGTACATAAAAATCACTAATGAAAGCGTCGCTAACACACGACCAACCATACCAAAATGTTGTTCAGCTAAGCTTGCAATACCCGCATCTGAGCGTTCTGCTTTTTGATAAACTTCGACGAATAATAGTGCGCTATAAGAAAGTAACGCCCATAAAGCAAATAAAAGAATTAAAGTATAGCCAAAGCCCATCTCTGCGGATGTTAATGGCATTGCTAACATACCGGCACCAATTGTTGTACCAGCAACGATCAATGCACTACCAAATGTTTTATTTTTCATATAAAAGACCCCTAATAAGAATAAGATGGTTCGCATTCTAACAGAATAAAAATCAATTTGTACAACTTTTTTTACATTGTAATTTTAAGCGTACAAATTAGATTCAAATAAAAATAATCGCTAACTAGATAAATAAAAAAGCCGTATAACATCTCTGCTATACGGCTTTCAATCTTATCACTGCTAAATTATTTTAAATCAGCTTCATTATTTGCCACTGTACCATCTAAATTTTCATCTGATACAGTTTCAGGCTGAACTTCTTCTTTCGGTTCAGATTGTACTGATGAATTGTTATCATCATTGCGAT
>LEKJ01000010.1 GCA_029852775.1 Pasteurellaceae bacterium LFhippo2 | reverse complement strand
CATCTTTCATTGCGTGTAAAATATCCATATTATCAACTAAGGTCTGTTTTGCACGATCATAGTTGCGATCAATAATTTTACGCATTTCTTGATCGATTAACTTCGCAGACTCTTCAGATACACCTTTAATCGCACCAAAGCCATCTTCATTTTGGTAGAACAATGGCCCTAACTCTTTTGAGAAGCCCCATTGGGTTACCATTGCACGCGCAATTTGCGTTGCACGATGAATATCTGATGAAGCCCCTGTAGTAATTTTATCTTCACCAAAGATTAAGCCTTCTGCAATTCGGCCTGCGAATAACGTGGAAAGCTGGCTTTCTAACTTAGTGAAAGTTTCACTTACGCGGTCGCCTTCTGGTAAAAATTGAGCAAAACCGAGCGCTTGTCCACGTGGTACGATTGTCACTTTATTTAACGGATCGTGTTCAGGCATTAAGTAACCCACGATTACGTGACCAGCTTCGTGATACGCCGTATTGATAATCTCTTTCTCAGTCATCGTATTAGAACGACGCTCTGGGCCCATATTGATTTTATCGCGCGCTTGCTCAAAATCTTCCATAGTCACCACTCGGCGATCTTTACGCGCTGCAAATAGTGCCGCTTCGTTTACTAAGTTCGCTAATTGCGCACCCGAATAGCCAGGGGTTCCACGTGCAACTGTCATTGCATCAACATCTGGCGCAAGTGGCACTTTTTTCATATGAACTTGTAAGATCTGCTCACGGCCTTTTACATTTGGTAAATCTACGGTTACCTGACGGTCAAAACGACCAGGACGAACTAAAGCATCATCTAATACATCTGCACGGTTAGTTGCTGCAATGATAATAATACCTTCAGAACCTTCAAAACCGTCCATTTCGACTAACATTTGGTTTAGGGTTTGTTCACGCTCATCGTGACCACCACTAAAACCTGCACCGCCACGTTTACGACCTACCGCATCAATCTCATCGATAAAGATGATACAAGGTGCATTTTTCTTCGCTTGGTCAAATAAATCGCGTACACGTGAAGCACCCACACCGACAAACATCTCAACGAAGTCTGAACCAGCCATTGTGAAAAATGGTACTTTCGCTTCGCCTGCGATAGCTTTTGCTAATAGCGTTTTACCCGTACCCGGTGGGCCAACCATTAGGATACCTTTAGGAATACGTCCACCCAGTTTGTGGAATTTACTTGGATCACGCAAGAAATCTACAACT
>LEKJ01000009.1 GCA_029852775.1 Pasteurellaceae bacterium LFhippo2 | reverse complement strand
TTTGCTTCATCACAACCTGCAACATCAGCAAATGACGTTTTAATTTGGTCTGGTGCAAGCATTTTTGCTTTGCTCTTACCAAAGCTCATCGCTCCACGACCGCCGCCACCTTGCATTTGGCGCATATAGAACACCCAGAAGCCGATTAACATTAACATTGGGAACCAAGAAACCAAAATCTGAGACAATAACCCACGGCGCTCTGCTGGCTCACCAATTACTGTTACGTTTTTATTTAAAAGATCGTTTAATAAGTCACGATCATACATTGGCATAATAGTTTGATATTCTGTTCCGCCAATTTTAGTCACAGTAATAGTTTCATCGTTGTTCTTAAAATTAACTTCTTTTACTTGGTTCTGTTTTAGATCACCAATAAAAGCAGAATAACTTACCGTATTCGCATTTCCGAAACTGGTATTAAAACCTTGGAAAGCCGACATCAATGCGA
Organism: Pasteurellaceae bacterium LFhippo2; assembly: GCA_029852775.1. Taxonomy (GTDB): domain Bacteria; phylum Pseudomonadota; class Gammaproteobacteria; order Enterobacterales; family Pasteurellaceae. Next base: position 185 of record LEKJ01000009.1, on the reverse strand, counting down.
TACCGATCACAGCCCAAAGTAAAATATTTTTAAACATATCGTTCAAGGCATTTACCCCTGTTGGTTATAAAATCTCGTAAAGAGTACTATAAATGTTAATTTTTGGCTAGTTGGGATTTTCTATTAGTGCGTTTACACGCTCCTACACTTATCCTTTATATCCCGTTGCTACAATATAAACTTCA
>LEKJ01000008.1 GCA_029852775.1 Pasteurellaceae bacterium LFhippo2 | reverse complement strand
CAGTAATAGTAAGCGGTTTTTTATAAGGAGAAAATATGCCAATTTCAACAATTTCAACAATTTCAACAATTTCAGCCCAAGAAGCCCAAGCTAAAATCCAACAAGGCGCCGTTTTAATTGATATTCGTAATAGTGATGAACATCGCCGTGAACATATTGAAGGCGCAATGTTGCAACCTTTATCACAATTACAAGCAACAGGTTTATCAGAAAATATCCAAGCAAAAGAAATTATCTTTCATTGTAAATCAGGTATGCGCACTAAAAATGCTTCACAGTTACTTAGCCAAATTGCACCACAAGGAAGCCAAGTGTTTTTACTTGAAGGCGGTATTGATGGCTGGAAGAAAGTCGGCTTTGCAACAAAAATTGATGCTAAACAGCCTTTAGAATTAATGCGTCAGGTGCAAATCGCAGCGGGTTCATTGGCATTACTTGGTGCGGTACTTGGCTATACGGCTAGCCCTGCTTTTCACTTTTTATCAGGATTTGTAGGAGCGGGATTGCTATTTGCAGGCGTAACGGGGTTTTGCGGAATGGCGCGCTTATTGGCGGTAATGCCCTGGAATAAAACCAAATAGAGCAAACAACGAGCTATTATTGTGCTGCCTAAGCTATTTGACTCACAATAACCAAATAAGCCGTTTGTATTATCACAAGCAGTCTATTTTCTAAAATTTTTTGCAAAAAACGTTGCTTAAATTTTCAATTTCTCTTCAATTCCGTTAAAATCATTCGTTTTCTAAATAAATTGCTATACTCATAGGGTCAATCGTGAAACAAGTCCAATTTTACCTACTTAGCCAAGAAACCGCAGGCGAACTTTCAGCCCAAGAAGCACTTGCTTGTGATTTAGCTGCTAAAGCGTGGCGATTAGGTAAACGTGTGATTATCTCTTGTGAAACTGAACAACAAGCGTTAGCGATTGATGAGGCGTTATGGTCAAGAGAACCCGATGATTTTGTGCCACATAATCTATCAGGCGAAGTAACCACTTATGCGACACCTATCGAGATTAGTTGGCAAGGTAAACGTAATGCACAACGCCGTGATATTTTGATTTCACTACAAAGCCAACTACCTGACTTTATCAATAGCTTTAATCAAATTATCGACTTTGTGCCTATAGATGAAGAACAAAAAGCGTTGGCACGAGAGCGATATAAACAGTATCGACAGCTTGGGTGGCAGTTAGTGACGGAACAGGCATAGTTATAAATCTTTTATTGAGTCAATGCGGAAAAATCTGTAGGGTGCGTGTAAACGCACCATTTGCAAAAAATCAGAGAAAATCAACCGCTTGTATGATTAAGGAAACAAACAATGAACCTTTATCACGGTAGTAATGTTGAAGTTAAACAACCTGAATTATTCCCAAATCTACGAGCATTAGATTTTGGAGCAGGTTTCTATTTAACTTCAAATATTAACCAAGCTATCCGTTGGGCAAAGGTTGTCACTAAAAGACGTCAATCGGGACAAGCAATTGTAAATAGTTACCAACTTAATCAATCTTTACTAACAAGTTTAAATGTTTTGCATTTTGAAACAGCTAATGATGAATGGCTCGATTTTGTTGTTGCTAACCGTAAAGGGCTAAATTTAACCACAAATTATGATTTAGTGATGGGTCCCGTAGCAAATGATGCGACATTACCTGTTATTGATGACTATATGGACGGGCGTTATACCAAGCAAGAAGCTGTAGCCCGTTTATTACCACAAAATTTAACGGATCAATATGCGTTTTTAACTCAAAAAGCACTTGATTTACTCACATTTGAGGAAGCTAAAATCTATGAATAAAATCCCTGCGAGAACCTTAGATTTTTTTGACCGCCAAGTAACCCGTGATATTGTGGAAAAATACGGCTTTGATGAATTAAAAGCGGTAAAATCTTTTATTCAATCTGAAACGTATCAGATGTTGATTGATCCTGAATTAGAGCTTTATAAAGTTAGCCCGAAAATCATTTTTGATTTATGGGAAAATGAAAAAATCACTGGCGAACCGAGAAATTCAATCTATATTCGAGGTAACTAATGAGCAAAGAAAGTGAATTTTTTATTTATCTGCTAGAGCGTTATGCCGAATATAAACAGACTTCTGCCGATCAAATTTTAAAGCAGTGGGAAGAATTAGAACTTACTCAATTTATCTTTGATATGTATGAAATTTATCACGTTGAACGCTTACAAAATGCGTTTGAGGATATTGATAAGTTGATGGTGGAGAAAAGTCGCAATGACTAAAGAAGAAGTTTTAAAACAACAGCAAGAATTGAAAGTGTTATTTTCTGCTTGGATGGAAGAAAAAATGAAACACGAAGTACTAACCTTTAAAAAAGCAGATGGTACTTTAGTAGAGCACATCCTGACGGCACAGAAAAAGTTCTTGCTTATACGCAATAAAGCTTTTTTAAATTCATTGTGAGCGGAAAACTATGAATTTAACCAAAATTTCTATCTTATCTATTCTTTTATTTAGTTCTAGTATATCTATTGCTTGGGATGGATATAACTATACAACAGGAGAGTATTTTTCTATAACTGAGTATGATCATCAGTACATGGGAGAAGGCAACGTTGTATATTGTGATCTTGGATATAGAAACTGTAGAACTGGATATTTAGATTTGTATCCTGATTTAACTGGGACGTTAGTAGATGACGAAACAGGTGAAGAATATGATATCGAAATGGAAGATAATTAAATATTTAATTTAAACAAGAGAACTAAAATGACACAAAAATTCCAAATGGCAGATCGCTTTGATGCGTCTGCGGTAGAACAAGCACTTTATAAACACTGGGAAGAGCAAGGTTATTTTAAACCGAATGAAAACCCAGACGTACCAAGTTACTGTATCGCAATTCCGCCGCCGAATGTAACCGGTAGCTTACATATGGGCCACGCTTTCCAACAAACGTTAATGGATACCTTAATCCGTTTTAACCGTATGGAAGGCAACAATACCCTATGGCAGACAGGTACTGACCACGCAGGTATTGCAACGCAGATGGTGGTTGAGCGTAAAATTGCGGCGGAAGAGAACAAAACTCGTCACGATTACGGCCGTGAAGCCTTTATCAACAAAATCTGGGACTGGAAAGCTTATTCAGGTGGCACAATCAGCCAGCAAATGCGCCGTTTAGGGAACTCAATCGACTGGGATCGTGAGCGTTTCACTATGGATGAAGGTTTATCTAATGCGGTGAAAGAAGTGTTCGTTCGTTTACACGAAGAAGGCTTAATTTATCGTGGTAAACGCCTTGTAAACTGGGACCCGAAACTTCACACAGCGATTTCAGATTTAGAAGTTGAAAACAAAGAGAGCAAAGGCTCGCTTTGGCATTTCCGCTATCCATTAGCAAATGGTGCAAAAACCGCTGACGGTAAAGATTACTTAGTGGTAGCAACTACTCGTCCTGAAACAATGTTAGGTGATACAGCGGTTGCCGTTCACCCAGAAGATGAGCGTTATCAATCGCTTATCGGTAAAACTGTGGTATTACCATTAGCCAACCGTGAAATCCCGATTATCGCTGATGATTATGTAGATCGTGAATTTGGTACCGGTGTGGTAAAAATTACCCCTGCTCATGACTTTAACGATTACGAAGTAGGTAAACGCCATCAATTACCAATGGTAAACGTATTAACCTTAAATGCGGACATTCGTGCGGAAGCGGAAATTATCGGTACAGACGGTAAACTATTAGCGACTTACGAAGCGAAAATCCCTGCGGACTATCAAGGTTTAGAGCGTTTTGCGGCTCGTAAGAAAATCGTGGCTGACTTTGAAGCATTAGGCTTATTAGACGAAATCAAACCACACGACTTAAAAGTGCCTTACGGCGACCGTGGTGGTGTGCCAATCGAACCAATGCTGACTGACCAATGGTATGTGAGCGTAAAACCACTTGCAGAAGTAGCAACCAAAGCAGTGGAAGACGGCGAAATCCAATTTGTACCAAAACAGTATGAAAACCTTTACTTCTCTTGGATGCGTGATATTCAAGACTGGTGTATCTCGCGCCAATTATGGTGGGGGCACCGTATCCCTGCGTGGTACGATGAAGCGGGCAACGTGTACGTAGCACGTGATGAAGCGGAAGTGCGTGCAAAATACAACTTACCGGCGGATTTAGTGTTAAAACAAGATGAAGACGTACTTGATACGTGGTTCTCATCAGGTTTATGGACATTCTCAACCTTAGGCTGGCCAGAACAGACTAAAGACTTAAAAATGTTCCACCCGACGGATGTGTTAATCACTGGTTTTGACATCATCTTCTTCTGGGTTGCACGTATGATTATGTTTACCATGCACTTCATCAAAGATGAAAACGGTAAACCGCAAGTGCCATTCAAAACCGTGTATGTAACGGGCTTAATCCGTGACGAACAGGGTCAAAAAATGTCGAAATCGAAAGGTAATGTATTAGACCCAATCGATATGATTGACGGTATCAGCCTTGAAGATTTATTAGAAAAACGTACCGGCAATATGATGCAGCCGCAATTGGCGGAGAAAATTGCTAAAGCAACTCGTAAAGAATTCGAGAACGGTATTGCCGCACACGGTACTGACGCATTACGTTTCACCCTAGCAGCACTGGCAAGCAATGGTCGTGACATTAACTGGGATATGAAACGTTTAGAAGGTTACCGCAACTTCTGTAATAAATTATGGAATGCGAGCCGTTTCGTATTAACTAACGATAAATTAGATTTAAGCGAAGGCGACGTGGAATACAGCTTGGCAGACCGTTGGATCCAATCGGAATTCAACCGTACGGTAGAAACATTCCGCACGGCGTTAAGCCAATACCGTTTCGACTTAGTGGCAAATGCGTTATATGAATTCACTTGGAACCAATTCTGTGACTGGTACTTAGAATTAACTAAACCGGTATTCGCAACAGGCACAAGCGCACAAAAACGTGGCGCAAGTAAAATTCTTGTGAATGTGTTAGAGAAGTTATTACGCTTAACTCACCCAGTAATGCCATTTATCACTGAAGAAATCTGGCAACAAGTGAAAGGCTTTGCAGGCGTGAATGGTGACACCATTATGTTACAACCATTCCCGAAAGCAGAGGCGACTGATGAGGAAGCGGAAAAACAGATCAACTGGATCAAAGAGATCATTGTTGCAGTACGTAATATCCGTGCAGAAAGCAACATTGCGCCAAGCAAAGGTTTAGATCTAATCTTACGTAACTTATCAGCGGAAGAATTAACGGTATTAGAAAACAACAAAGCGTTATTACAAGCTATGGCAAAACTGGATAATGTTTCAACCCTAAACAAAGGCGAAGAAGCACCATTATCAGTGGCGAAATTAGTGGGTAGTGCAGAGTTATTCGTACCAATGGCAGGCTTTATCAATAAAGACGCTGAACTCGCTCGTTTAACCAAAGAGATCGAGAAACAGCAAGGTGAAATCAGCCGTATCGAAAACAAACTTGGCAACGAAGCCTTTGTCGCAAAAGCCCCTGAAGCAGTAATTGCTAAAGAGCGCGAAAAAATGCAAGGCTACCAAGAAGGTTTAGAAAAACTGAAAGCGCAATATAAGGCGATTGAGGCTTTATAATGTGTGACTGGCGGGATTTATCCCGCCATGCAATTAATACAAAAAGGGGACAAATTAAAATTTGTCCCCTTTTGCTTATCTTTCAATTACTTCGCTAATAAATATTCACGTAATTTCGCAAAATCATCTGCCATAGTGTCAGATAATAATTCCATTCGATTATGTTTATCTAAGGCTTCTGGTAACGGAAGTTCGATCTCTAAAATACGCTCTACTGACTCTTTAAATTTCGCAGGGTGTGCGGTACATAGGAAGATACCTGTTTCGCCGGCTTGAAGTTGGTCTTTTAATGCTTGGTATGCGATTGCACCGTGTGGCTCACATAAGTAGCCTTCTGCATATTGCGCTTTTAACGCAGCTTCGGTTTCATCATCATTTAATGCGATAGAACCTAAATCTGCTAAGCTCCAGCCGTTGCGTTTAAATAGTTCTTCAACACGTGGCCAGTTGTTTGGACGGCTTACATCCATTGCATTTGAAAGGGTTGCAACTGTTGCATTTGGCTCCCACTTACCTGATTTAAGGTAACGTGGCACAGTGTCATTTGCGTTAGTTGAAGCGATAAAGCGTTTAATTGGTAAACCTAATGTTTTGGCAATTAAACCAGCGGTTAAGTTACCGAAGTTACCACTTGGCACAGATACAACCACTTCCGCACGCTTCTCTTTTGGTAGTTGTGCTACTGCTTCAAAGTAGTAACATACTTGCGCTAATAAACGGCTGATATTGATTGAGTTTGCAGAGTTTAAGCCGATAGCTTGGCGAAGTTCAGCGTCATCAAAGGCTTGTTTTACTAATGCTTGGCAAGCGTCAAAGTCTGACTCAATTGCCACTGTGCGAATATTACCGCCTAAGGTACAGAATAATTTTTCTTGTAATGGGCTGATTTTGCCTTTTGGATAAAGGATAACAACATTAATGTTTTCTAAGCCGTAGAACGCGTGAGCTACAGCCGCACCAGTATCGCCAGAAGTTGCGGTTAAGATAGTGATTTTACCGTCGCCACGTACTGTTGCTAATGCTTGTGCCATAAAACGACCGCCAAAGTCTTTAAATGCTAAAGTTGGACCGTGGAAAAGTTCTAAGGCATAAATATCATCATTTACTTTTGCAACTGGAGCAGGGAAAGTAAATGCATTTTTTACGATAGCGTTTAAGGTCTCTTGTGGGAGCTCATCGCCGATAATCGCTGATAAGATTTTTTGGCTACGCTCAACTAAAGGTAAGTCGAGTAGTGCGTCGATATCGTCAAATTTAGGAAAAACTTCAGGGAAGAAAAGCCCTTGATCTTTACCTAAGCCTTGACGAACGCCTTGCGCAAAATTTACTTGTTCTTCGGGGTGTTTGATGTTGTATAAGTTCATTAAGTTATCCTTGTTATTAAAAATCCGAGAATCGTCCGATTTTAGCCATTCCCCCTGATTAGTCAATCTACAACCGGTCAGATTTTGCGAATTTTTTGCAAATTATTTGAAATTCGATGGATAACAAATTGGAATAAAAGCAAAGCGACTAATACCTTGCTTATAAAATCGTTTGCCATTACACTTTTGCGCAACTTAACTTAAGTATAGAGAAATAGATGACAACAGCGATTTACACTGCGCCAGTAACCGTTCTTGGAGCAGGATCTTATGGAACAGCATTAGCGATAGCGCTCTCACGCAATGGACACAAAACTTATCTGTGGGGACATCAGCCTAGTAAAATGGCTGAATTGGCTCAAGATCGTCAGAATAAAGCATTTTTACCGGATATTATTTTTCCTGAAGCATTGGAAATTGAGAGTGATTTGGCTACAGCATTGAGTAAATCGCGCGATATTTTAGTGGTGGTGCCAAGCCACGTTTTTGGCGATGTGCTTAAACAGATTCAACCACTATTAAATAATAAACATCGTATTATTTGGGCAACCAAAGGTTTAGAGCGCGATACAGGCCGTTTATTGCAAGATGTGGCGTTGGAAATTTTTGGTGAAAATCGACCGCTTGCAGTGCTTTCTGGCCCGACTTTTGCGAAGGAGTTAGCGCAAGGTTTGCCAACAGCGATAGCGATCGCGTCTAGCGATCTGACTTTTGCCGATGAAATGCAGCAGCGAATCCACTGTTCAAAAGCGTTCCGCGTTTATCTTAATCAAGATATGGTTGGCGTTCAGCTTGGGGGCGCGATTAAAAATGTGATCGCTATCGGTGCTGGGATCTCTGATGGAATGGGCTTTGGTGCAAATGCACGAACGGCGTTAATCACACGCGGATTAGCGGAAATCAGCCGTTTGGGCGCGTCATTAGGTGCAAATCCAAATACCTTTATGGGAATGGCTGGACTAGGCGATTTAGTTCTGACTTGTACCGACAACCAATCCCGTAACCGTCGTTTCGGCTTAATGCTTGGGCAGGGGCGCAAGGCGGAAGAAGCGATAGCAGAGATTGGGCAGGTGGTTGAAGGATTCTATAACACTAAAGAAACTTATTTATTAGCGCAAAAACAAGGGGTAGAGATGCCAATTGTTGAGCAGATTTATCAAATGCTATTTTGTGGAAAACACCCTAATGATGTGGCAGCAGCATTGCTAGGCCGTGATCGCAAAGGCGAATAGTTGAACAAGGGAGAAGAGATGACTGAACAGCAAATAGATCTCGTATGGCAAGAGATCCGTGAAGAAGCACAAGAACTTGCAAATAGCGAGCCGATGTTAGCAAGCTTCTTCCATGCGACGATTTTAAAACATAATAATTTAGGCGGCGCATTGAGCTATATTTTGGCGAATAAGCTTGCCAATGCGATTATGCCAGCGATTGCGTTAAAAGAGATTATTGAAGAAGCTTATGGGAGTGATCCACAAATTATCGAGAGTGCGGCAAGTGATATCATCGCGGTACGTACGCGAGATCCTGCTGTGGATAAATGGAGTACGCCATTGCTCTATTTAAAAGGCTATCATGCTCTACAAAGTTATCGCGTAACTCATTATCTCTGGAAACAGGGGCGTAAAGCACTTGCAATTTATCTGCAAAATGAGATTTCAGTGGCTTTTGATGTGGATATTCACCCTGCGGCAAGAATAGGTTGTGGGATTATGTTAGACCACGCAACAGGGATTGTGGTGGGCGAAACATCGGTGATCGAAAATGATGTGTCGATTCTGCAAGGGGTAACACTTGGCGGTACAGGTAAAGAACACGGTGATCGCCATCCGAAGATCCGCGAAGGTGTGATGATCGGTGCGGGTGCGAAGATCTTAGGCAATATTGAGATCGGGCGTTATTCAAAGATCGGCGCAAATTCAGTGGTACTTCAAGAAGTGCCAGAATATGCAACCGCAGCTGGCGTGCCAGCAAGAATTATTGGCCAATCTCATTCACAAAAACCAGCTTTCGATATGAATCAATATTTTGATTGTGAAAAAGAGAGCCAAGGTGTAGATGGCGAAGGTATTTAACAATAGGAACAACAATGACAAAAGTATATGGTATTAAAAATTGCGATACAGTAAAAAAAGCAATCAAATGGTTTGCTGATAATGGCTTAGAACCACAGCTTCACGACTATCGTGTTGATGGCTTAGATGCAAACTGGCTTGTTGAAATGGAACAAAAATTTGGTTGGGAAAATTTAGTAAATAAACGTAGCACCACTTGGCGCGGTTTGGATGATTCAATCAAAAATAATTTGAATCGCGAAAGCGCATTACAAGTTCTTACCGAGCAACCAACCTTAATCAAGCGCCCAATTGTATTAGCAGGCGATATTGCGTTAATTGGTTTTAGTGAAAAAGAGTATATTCAAGCATTTAAATAACGCCAACGGGCGTACGCAGTACGCCCCTACGATATTTCTTTGAATAACTTACGAATGTAGGGGCGTATTGCATACGCCCGCTAAAATTATAATTAATCATACACACCATTATGAAAAACAACATTATCTCCCTAGCTCAATCTCTCATTCAACGTCCATCTATCAGCCCTAAAGACGAAGGCTGTCAGCAATTAATCGCAGATCGTCTTGCTGCGGTAGGTTTTAATATCGAATGGTTGCCATTTGGCGATACCCTAAATATGTGGGCAACACACGGCACCGAAAACGGTATTGATGAGCCTTGTATCGCTTTTGCAGGTCATACGGATGTAGTGCCGACTGGCGATGAAAGTCAGTGGACTTATCCGCCATTTTCAGCGGAAATCGTTGATGGTGTTCTTTATGGACGCGGTGCTGCGGATATGAAAGGTTCTCTGGCTGCTCTTGTGGTTGCGGCGGAAACCTTTGTGAAAGAGAATCCAAACCATAAAGGCAAAATTGGTCTATTAATTACCTCAGATGAAGAAGCGGCAGCCAAAGATGGTACAGTAAAAGTGGTGGAAACCTTAATGCAACGTGGCGAAGCAGTGCATTATTGCGTGGTTGGCGAGCCATCAAGTGCGAAGCAGTTTGGCGATATTATTAAAAATGGCCGTCGTGGTTCGATTACCGCAGATCTCTGTATTGAAGGGATTCAAGGGCACGTTGCTTATCCCCATTTAGCTGAAAACCCGGTGCATACTTCACTTGGTTTTTTAACGGAATTAACTACTTATCAATGGGATAACGGCAATGAATTTTTCCCTGCGACGAGTTTGCAAATCGCGAATATTAAAGCCGGCACAGGCAGTAATAATGTGATTCCAGGCGAGCTTTATGTGCAGTTTAATTTACGTTATTGCACAGAAGTTAGCGATGAAATCATTAAAGCTAAAGTAGCTGAAATGTTGCAAAAATATGGCTTAAAGCACCGAATTAGCTGGAATTTGTCGGGAAAACCATTTTTAGCTGGTAATGGCAAATTAGTTCAAGCAGCAGTACAAGCGGTTGAAAAAGTGGCAAATATTACCCCTAAGTTAGATACAGGTGGTGGCACATCAGACGGTCGTTTTATTGCATTAATGGGGACTGAAGTGGTTGAGTTTGGCCCGATGAATACCACAATTCACAAAGTGAATGAGTGTGTTGCAGTCGATGAACTGGCAAAATGTGGCGAAATCTATCAAGAAATTCTTAAAAAATTACTATAGATAGAAATCTCATATTGATTCAATAGGTTTTATAAATTAAAACTATTAACCTAGATCAAATAACCTTACAATTTTCTGTGGATAATATCTCCATCTTATACCAATGGAGGATTATCCTATGAAGAAATTATTAGTTTCTGCAGTTGCACTTGGCGTTGCAGGCTTTTTAGGAGTTGTGGGTTACGTAAACGTTTTCGATAAAGACCAAGCAGCACAATGATCAGCTAAAACTCAAGTAAGTGAAGCTCACAAGCCTGTCGCTAGCGCATTTTTTAACAATGGCTGCCAATATTGCCATACCCCATCGGCAGAAATGCCTTTCTATGCAAAATTACCTGTAATCGGTAGCATTATGGAAAACGACGTTGCAAAAGGTAACGATTTTTTCCGTTTAGACCGCTTACTTGAAGGTATGAGTGATCCAAGCAAATTATCTGAAGCAGACTTAGCAAAACTTGAGCGTGTCATTCGTGATGACAGTATGCCGATTGCGTCGTTTATCCATATTCACTGGGGAAGCCGTCCAGATGCTGATGAAAAACAAGCAATCTTAGACTGGATCCACGCTGAGCGTGAAGCACGCTTACCAAAAGATACGCAAGGCGTGGATAAAACCCGTTCTGTACAACCAATTCCAGATTCATTACCAACCGATCCGAAAAAAGTGGCTTTAGGGGATAAACTTTACCACGATGGCCGTTTATCTGGCGATGGCACTGTGCAATGTCACACTTGTCACCAGTTAGGAAACGGTGGTGTGGATGGCTTACAATTCTCAACAGGTATTGATGGCCAAAAAGGTGGAATTAATGCTCCAACAACCTATAACGCAGCATTTAACTTCGTTCAATTCTGGGACGGTCGTGCAGCAACGTTAGCAGACCAAGCAGGCGGCCCGCCACTTAACCCAGTAGAAATGGGCTCAAAAGACTGGCCAGAGATTTTAGCGAAATTCCACGCAGATGAAGCATTTATGCAACAAGCGCGTGAAATCTATCCGCAATTTACTGAGAAAGAGCTAACAGACGCTATCGCTGAATTTGAGAAAACACTTATCACACCAAACAGTGCCTTTGATAAATACTTAAAAGGCGATGAAAATGCCTTAACCGCAGAACAAAAACGTGGTTATGAGCACTTCAAAGCAGCGAAATGTGATACTTGCCATACTGGTATTACAATGGGCGGTCAATCTTACGAGAAAATGGGCTTATACGGCGACTACTTCAAAGATCGTGGTATCCCAATGACTGACGCTGACGATGGTCGTTTTGCTCAAACTAAAGATCCGTATGATAAACAACGTTTCAAAGTACCAACATTACGTAACGTCGCATTAACCGCGCCTTATATGCACGACGGTACAGTGAAAGACTTAAAAGAAGCGGTACGCGTAATGGCGGTGTATCAAAGTGGTAAAAACTTATCTGATACAGAGTTAAACGAAATCACTTCATTCTTAGAATCACTCACGGGTGAACACAAAGGCAAATTATTAACTCTTGAAAACAAGTAAGATAATTTTCCCCAAATAAACCGCAGAAACTCGGCAGAAATGCCGAGTTTTTGTTTTATAATCTGCCTATCATTTTCAATTTACTCTCAATCCACTGTCGATTAACTATGAATCAGCTCATTTCACAAAAAATCTCACACTATTTTCCGACTCAAACCGATTTCTTAATCGGCTTAAGTGGCGGAGTGGATTCTGTGGTTTTGCTACATCTTTTTCAGCAGATTAAAGCGCCATTGAAGCTTAATCTACGTGCGATTCATATTCATCACGGACTTAGTCCAAATGCGGATCACTGGGCTGATTTTTGTCAGACTCTGTGCGATAAGTGGGATATTCCGTTGATAGTGAAAAAGGTCAAAGTGGAAGGTAAGCAGGGGATTGAAGCGGAAGCGCGTTCGGCGCGCTATCAAGCAATTTCAGCGCAGATTCAAAGAAATGAAGTGCTAGTTACTGCCCATCACTTAGATGATCAAGCCGAAACTTTTTTACTTGCGCTCAAGCGTGGTAGTGGAATTAAGGGGCTAAGTGCAATGCAACCGGTCAGTTTTGCCCATAAATTTGCAATTTTCCGCCCTTTGCTTGATGTATCGAAAGCTGAAATTAATGCTTATGCCAAGCACTACCATTTGAGCTGGATTAGCGATGAGAGTAATCAAAATAACAGCTACGACCGCAATTTTCTGCGCAATGAAATTCTGCCGTTGCTCAATCAACGTTGGAGCCAGTTTAGTCAAATGGTTGCGCGCTCGAGTCAGCACTGTGCCGAGCAACAGTTGCTGATTGAAGAGTTATTGGCTGATGAGCTGAATCAGCGCATTGACCAACATCAGCAACGTTTAGCGATAGATAATTTTGCAAATTTTTCAAGGGCAAAACAGCAACAGCTAGTGCGTTTATGGCTAGAGAAGGGCGAAATTGCAATGCCGAGTATCCAACAGCTAGAGCAGATTATTCAACATCTTATCCTTGCTGAATCCGATAAAAATCCGCAGGTGAGATTAGCGAATAAGTTGATTCGTCGTCATAAAAATAAAATCTTTATCACGGAAGAATATGTAGATACTAGTCATTACACTATACAAATCCCTCCCTTTGAAAAAGGGGAGATAGGGGGGATTTCTCTTCCCGATAACATCGGCACAATTCAACGTACGGAAGATTCACTTATTTGCAAATTATCAGCGAAATCGCACCGGTTGTTATTGCCAGAAGAGCTACGTAATCAAACGCTGACCATTAAATTACACCATTCAGGCAAGGTCAAAATTTATGGCAAAACAATGCGTGAAGATATCAAAAAAATCTGGCAAAAAAATAGCGTGCCTGTCTGGTTAAGAACACGCACGCCATTAGTCTTTTTTGAAGATCAATTAGTTGGGATTATACCGTTTTAAAAATATAAACCACTGCGCCATAAAACAGCGCAAATCCTGCAATTAGTAATATTCTGGCAAGATTTTTATTAGATTGATGAATCTTATAAAAAATGCCTGCTAAGGTTAATAAAACAAAGGGATACACCCAAAAAGTGATTGAAAATAGATCGATCTGGCTTGGGGTTAAATTGGGGTTATCGCTAAATTTCGGCGATACTAATAGTGCTAAAGGCCATAACGCACTTGGTACACAAAATAGTGCTAATGCCCAGCTAAATTTAGAAAATCCTTGTTGCATATTAACCTCTTGGATGAAATTGTTGATGTAATGATTTTAAACGCGCTTTGGCCACTTGGGTATAAATTTGTGTGGTCGATAAATCGCTATGCCCGAGCAACATCTGCACCACACGCAAATCTGCACCGTGATTCACTAAATGGGTCGCGAATGCGTGGCGTAATACGTGGGGAGAGAGTTTATCACTCTCTATGCCTGCAAGTAAGGCATAATGTTTAATGCGGTGCCAAAAAGTTTGGCGAGTCATCTGTTTACCTAAACGGCTAGGGAAAACCACATCAGACTGTATCCCATTGAGCAAATTCGCACGCCCATACTGGAAAAATTCTTGAATCCAGTAACTTGCTTCTTCGCCCAACGGCACCAAACGCTCTTTATCCCCTTTACCGATAATTCGCACTACGCCTTGTCTTAAGCTCATATTTTCAATAGTGAGCGAAACCAGTTCGGTAACGCGTAGCCCTGTCGCATAAAGTAGTTCTAGCATTGCCTTATCGCGCAATTCCAAAGGATCGTTAGTATTTGGGCAATTTAATAGATCAAGCACCTGATCTTCGCTTAAGGATTTTGGTAAATGCGCTGGCTTACGTGGCGACGTGAGCGTCGATGTAGGCTCATCTTTGCGATAGTTTTCTAAGTAGAGAAATCGAAAGAATTTGCGTAAACAGCTCAACATTCTTGCCGAACTACTGGCTTTATAACCTTGCTCTAAACGTTCGCCTAAAAATGTCTGTAAATCGGCGTGATCAAGGGTTAGAAACGCCTGCGGATTCGGTAGCCATTCACTGAAACTTTCTAAATCCAAGCGATAGGACGCCACAGTATTGTCAGACAATCCGTGTTCTTGCCAAAGGCTATCTAAAAAGCGTTCAATAATGGGATCGAGTGGTTTCATATCGTTATGTTAAATAAAAATAATCGGCATTGTAACGGATTTAACAAAGAGAAGATAGGCAAGCCTATTTTACGCACGATTTTGCCAAATATAAGATTGTGAGTAGTTGCTTATTTGCGTAGAATAGCGGACTAAATTTGTGTTTGTGCAATCAAAAGGACAGCCAATGTTACACAATAAAAAAATTCTGGTTGGGATCACAGGCGGAATTGCGGCTTATAAAACTATTGAGCTTATTCGCCATTTAAAAACTGCCAATGCAGAAGTTCGTGTGGTGATAACCCCTGCGGCAGAAGCTTTTGTTACGCCTTTAACGCTACAGGCGATTTCAGGCAATGCGGTTTCAAATTCATTACTTGACCCACAAGCAGAGTTAGCGATGGGGCATATTGAATTAGCAAAATGGGCAGATTTAGTGGTTATCGCGCCGACATCAGCGGATTTTATCGCGCGCTTACGAATTGGAATGGGGAACGACCTTCTTTCAACAATCTGTTTAGCGACAAGTGCGCCAATAATGCTTGCACCCGCGATGAATCAGCAGATGTATAAGCAAGCGGCACTACAAGAAAATCTTGAAGTTTTGAGCCAACGCGGTATTCAGATGATTGGGCCAAATAGTGGCTTTCAAGCTTGTGGTGATGTAGGTAAGGGGCGAATGTCTGAACCGACAGAAATCTTTCAAGCTGTATGTGAGCATTTCACTGTGCAACAGGATTTAGCCGATTTAAGTGTAGTGATTACCGCAGGTCCAACCCAAGAAGCGATAGATCCTGTGCGTTATATTAGTAACCATAGCTCTGGCAAAATGGGATTCGCGATAGCGGAAAGTTTTGCTAAACGTGGCGCGAAAGTTGCCCTTATCGCAGGGCCAGTTAATCTTAAAACGCCGAGCAATGTTACCCGTGTGGATGTGGTTTCAGCACGTGATATGGCGGAACAAGCGGTTAAATTCGCACAACAAAATGCCATTTTTATTGGCTGTGCAGCGGTCGCAGACTACCGCGTTGAGCATATTGCGGAACAGAAAATTAAGAAAACAGGCGATAATGATGAGCTAACCTTAAAGCTAGTTAAGAATCCAGATATTATCGCAACAGTGGCAAATCTCTCTGAAAATCGTCCATTTACAGTGGGATTCGCCGCAGAGACGCAAGATGTCGCAAATTATGCTAAAGATAAGCTTAAGCGCAAAAATTTAGATTTAATCTGCGCAAATGATGTGTCTGGCGGTCAGGTTTTCGGGCAAGATCAAAATGCACTTCATCTATTTTGGCAAAATGGCGATAAAATCTTACCCCTTGCTGATAAGTCGAAACTGGCGGAAAGTTTGGTGAATGAGATTGTAGCTCGATATAGCGCTTAGGATATGTAGGGACGCGGTGCCCGCGTCCGCCGGACACGCGCAGCGTGTCCCTACACGATTAGATGTATATTTGATATTTAGGTATAAAAATGAAACAAATTGATTTAAAAATTTTAGATAAACGTATTGGTACAGAATTTCCACTTCCAGCTTATGCAACAGAAGGTTCAGCAGGCTTGGATTTACGTGCTTTAACAGAACAAGCGATTACTGTAGAACCCGGTCAAACGGTATTAATCCCAACGGGGATCTCAATTTATATTGCAGATCCAAGTCTGGCTGCGGTGATCTTACCAAGATCAGGCTTAGGCCATAAAAATGGTATTGTATTAGGCAACCTAGTAGGCTTAATTGATTCAGATTATCAAGGGCCATTAATGGTGTCATTATGGAATCGTAGCGATAAACCATTTACAGTTGAAGTGGGTGATCGTATTGCTCAGCTTGTGTTTGTGCCTGTGGTTCAAGCAAGTTTTAATATTGTGGAAGATTTCACTGCCACAGAGCGTGGTGAAGGCGGATTTGGTCATTCTGGTAAACAATAATTAATAGGAAAGCTATGACTCAACCAGTAGTAAAAATGCCAAAGCGTTCGGTTCAAGAACGCCGTCAGCAAGTGCTTGAAGTTTTAATTAAGTTACTCAATTCTGAAGATGGTATGCAGCGTATTACCACAGAGCGTCTAGCAAAAGAAGTTGGTGTTTCTGAAGGGGCGCTTTACCGCTATTTTCCAAGTAAAACCAAAATGTTTGAAGCATTAATCGAACAGATTGAGCTGACTTTAAATAGCTATATTAATGCGAATAAACGCAAAGAGAGTACAGAAGCGAGTGTTAAGGCTATTTTGCAGACTGTTCTTGATTTTGCCCAAAAGAATCCAGGAGTAACGCGTATTCTAACTGGCCACGCATTAATGTTTGAAGATGAAGTACTGAAAGCGCGTATCTCTAAATTTTTCAATGGTTTAGAGTTACAATTCGCTAATATCTTACAAATGCGTAAAATCCGCGAAGGCAGAGCATTTGCTGATGAGCGCGCATTGGCTGCATACTTAGTGAATTTCTGTGAAGGCCAGTTTGTGCATTTGATTCGTTCAAACTTCGCTTTTAGTCAGCATCAACACTTTGAAAAGCAGTGGGCTTTTATTAAACCATTATTTATCTAGGAGCAGTATGATTATTCCTTGGCAGGAGCTTGAAGAGAGTACGCTTTACAATGTATTAGACTCTTTTATTTTGCGTGAAGGCACCGATTATGGCGAACGAGAGCTCTCTCTTGCAGAAAAGCGCGAGCGTTTATTGGCGCAATTAAAAGCGGATAAAGTCGTCATTGTTTGGTCAGAACTTCACGAAAGTTTGGATATAAAAGATAAAAAATCTTTCTTAGGTAATATGTAAAGTTGTGATACAATTCTTTACGAATAACAAAGAGCTTATTCACTTTTATGCCCGTTCGTATGGACAGGTTTAAGAATAAAAACTATAAATGAATTATAGAGGCTTTTATGCAAGATGTTTCAATTTCAACTGCACAACTTGAAAATGTCAGCCCGCTGCCGTCGATTCACGATCCTGCAGTAGAATGGTTTTTGACTCATTGTCATATTCATCGTTATCCAACTAAATATACTTTAATTCACGCGGGCGAAGACGCGGAATCTCTGTTTTATATTGTGAATGGCTCTGTGTCTGTCTTTATTAAGGATGATGAAGGCAAAGAGATGTTGTTGACCAATTTAGGTCAAGGTGAGTTTGTCGGCGAGATTAGTTTATTTGAAGATAAAACTCAGCCAAGAACAGCTTGGGTTCGTACGCGTGGCAACTGTGAGATTGCAGAAATTTCTTATAAGAAATTTAAGCAATTAGTTCATATGAACCCAGATATTTTAATGTATCTTTCTGCACAAATGGCACGCCGTTTACGTATGACATCACGTCAAGTTAGTAATCTTGCTTTCCTAGATGTAACAGGCCGTATTGCTCAAACTTTGATGAATCTTGCAAAAATGCCAGATGCAATGACCCATCCACAAGGTATGCAAATTAAGATTACTCGCCAAGAGATCGGCCAAATGGTTGGTTGTTCTCGTGAAACTGTCGGCAGAATCTTAAAAATGCTCGAAGATGATGGTTTAATTTCTGCACACGGTAAAACTATCGTTGTATTCGGAACGCGCTAGTTTCAATTATTTGAAAGGAATGGACACTTAAAGTGTCCATTTTTATATTATGTCCAACTCTCTCTATTCCTATTCTCAACCTTACTGGGATTTTTTGCGAATTGAAAAGCAAGCCAGCCCACATACCTTATCCAACTATCAACGTCAGCTAAAAGCAGTGACTGAAATGCTTACTCAAGCCGGCGTAGTAAGTTGGCAAGATATTGATGCGTCAACGGTACGTTGGATTCTCTCCCAAAGCCATAAACAAGGTTTATCCGCAAAAAGTATTGGCCTACGCTTAGTTGCTCTGCGTCAGTTTTTAGATTTTCTGGTTAAGCAAGGTAAGCTAACGGTGAACCCCACGATTGGGATTAAATCACCAAAAGCGAGTAAACATCTGCCGAAAAATATTGATGCGGAGCAGGTTGCTCAATTGCTAAATATTGAGAGTAATCAACCGCTTGATCTGCGTGATATTGCGATGATGGAGTTGATGTATAGCTCTGGCTTACGTTTATCCGAGCTACAAGGTTTGGATTTAGGCGATATGGATTTAAATAGCTGTGAAGTTAAAATTCTAGGTAAAGGGAATAAAGAACGGATTGTGCCAATAGGCTCAAAGGCATTACAGGCAATGCATAATTGGTTGGCGGTGCGTACGGAATTTAAACCACAAGATAATGCGGTATTTCTTAATCAGCGTGGCGGACGACTCTCTCATCGTTCAATTCAGTTGGCGATGAAAAAATGGGGACAGAAGCAACAGTTAGAAACTCATCTTCATCCCCATAAATTACGCCACTCTTTTGCGACCCATATGTTAGAAGCCAGTGCAGATTTGCGAGCAGTGCAGGAACTATTAGGCCATAGTAGTCTCTCTACTACGCAAATCTATACCCATTTGGATTTCCAACATCTCGCGAAAATTTATGATTCAGCACACCCAAGAGCGAGAAGGAAGAAGTAATATTTGAGCGAAATTATGCAGCAACTACACAAATATTTTTCACACCTACTCCCGTAAACGGGAGTAGGTCAGGGAGAGGGTTATTTGCAAAATATTGGTGAAATATCACCGCTTGTTTCCCCTCTCTCTGCAAAAATTGCTCAACGCAATTTTCGCTGTCTCTCTCCCAGAGGGAGAGAGTTAAAGGAGCCAAAATTTTCGATTTGTGCAACTGCTATATAATACCGTAAACTTTGACAACAATCTGATTTGCTATAACTGAATCGTCGCTCTTAAACCTTTCTTACCATCTAACTCCGCATTTTCTAACTTCACTTGATAGCGATGAAGCTGTGCGATGCGATGCACTATCGAAAGCCCAAGTCCACTGCCTTTTTCATTTTGACCGGCAGGGCGATAGAAACGCTGTCCTAGTTTAAGAAGATCTTCATCTTCAACACCGCCTCCGTTATCCGCAATGGTAATTGAATCCTTATCTAAGCAGATTTGAACCCTTGTCCCTTCAGGACAATATTTAATCGCATTTTCAATTAAGTTACGTAACATCATTGAGAGTAACAGCGGTTGGCCTTGCGAAATTTTTGGTGTAGCCACATGCTCAAATTCCAGCTCAATATCCCGTTTTTGCGCAGTAAAATAGAGTTCGCCAATCAGGGATGGAATCAGTTTATCCCAGTGAATCTTTTCAACTCCTTCCAGAGATTGCAGATTATCCAAACGCGAGAGTGTGAGCAGTTGCTCAATTAGCTGTGTGGCGCGGTTAATTCCTTGAGTGAGATTATTTAGCGCACGTTCACGCATCTCTACATCGTCGCCAGCTAACTGGACTAATTCAGTTTGGACTTTTAACGCCGCCAGTGGACTACGTAATTCGTGGGCAGCATCAGACGTAAACCTACGCTCACGTAATAACATATTAGATGTTTTATCAAAGAACTGATTAAGATTTTGGACTAATGGTAAAATCTCTTTTGGCACATCTGTTGGCAACGTTGCAGTATCTTCTGGTTTACGTCTCTCTACTTGGGAGCTTACTTGATTTAAACTTCTTAGTTCATTGTTAATCCCAAAAATCATCAAGGTCAGCAGAAGCGGTAAACTTGCAAACCAAATCCACATTTGGCTGAAAACCATCTTTTCAATAAGATCTTCACGGTAATCTAGCTCTTGCCCAACGGCGATAAACAGGCGACCGCCTGCAATAGGTAACCAGTAAATACGCCATTTATCATCATCACCGATTAATTGCCCTTCACTAAAACCTACGGTTGGTGTAAATGGAAATAGATGCCCTGTTTTGCCATCACTTAAGATAATATCGCCTTGATTAGTAAAAATTGAAAAAGCGAGAGCGTCATCGTCAAATTCAACGTGCCGAAAACCTCCTTTGCGTTTTTCATCGCGCATACGTTCAGGACGGCGATCAACTAAAATATTACGTAAATTAGAAGACGCTAAACGTTGAGCAAATAGGATCTGCTGTGCATCGAAAACTTCATTCACATCTTTGCGTACCTGTACCCAAGCAACCACTGTGGAAATTAACCAAATGGCAAGGGCAGTGCAAGAGAGAATAATCATCAAGCGGATGCGCAAGCTGTTGTTTTTAATCAGCTTCATCATTTTTTCCTAATGCGTAGCCAACACCGTGCACGGTGCGAATAAATTTTTTGCCCAGCTTTTGGCGAAGGTTATAGATATGCACTTCAAGGGCATTACTACTCACTTCATCGTCCCAAGTATAGAGTTTTTCTTCGATAGAGCCACGCGTTAGCACGCGATCTTTGTTATGCATAAAAAACTCTAATAAATTATATTCGCGAGTAGTGAGTGCCACTTCTTCATCTTTTAGAAAGACTTTGCGCTGATTCGGATCGAACTTCACTAAGCTATGTTCGATAATAGGATTCGTATTGCCATAGCGACGGCGGATTAACGCCTGTAAACGCGCCACGACTTCCGCAAGGGCAAATGGTTTACAAAGATAATCATCCGCACCACGCTGTAAACCTGCAATGCGTTCATCTAAGGTATCGCGAGCGGTAAGAATGAGCACTGGCACATCTTGGTTGTTGCGACGCCAGTTTTGCAGAATGTCCAAGCCGTCCATTTTCGGCAGAGTTAAATCAAGCACAACTGCATCATAAGGGGCAGAAGCTAGGGCATCTAAGCCTGTTTTACCATCTTTAAACCAGTCCACACTAAAGCCTGATTTGGTCAAACCTAAATTTAAACCTTCACCAATGAGTTGGTCATCTTCAATTAATAAAATACGCATAATATCTTCCCTAAACTTGTAGGATGGTCCCTTGCACAAATCAACGATTTTGTTAACTCTCTCCCTTTGGGAGAGAGACAGCGAAAATTGCGTTCAGCAATTTTTGCAGAGAGAGGGTTACAAGCGGTGATATTTCTGAGAAATTTTGCAAATAACCCTCTCCCTGACCTACGGTGCTGAACGCACCTTCGGGCTGTCCCTCTCCCGTAAACGGGAGAGGGTGTAGAAAAATGTTTTGTGCGGTTGTACACAATTTTGGAATTAATTGATGGGCAGGGATGCCCATCCTACGAAATACAAAAAAGCACGCCTTTCAGCGTGCTATCAAATAAAATTAATGTTTTTGAATACGATACACTTCGATTTCATTCGCTTTGAAACTCTCTTTATCCACTTTACCGTAGATGGTAATAGTATCATTTTGAGTTACATTTTGACCTTGCCAAGCTTCATCTTCCACGTCAATTTTGATTTGACCTGTTGAGTCTTGGAAAAGGAAATCATCATCACCTAATTGGCGGATAATTTTACCGGTAATTTGAACTTGAGCGTTATCACGTGCTTTTAATGCTTGAGCAACGGTTGTGATAGTTGCTGTTTGGCTTGTACCAACAAAACCGCCTTTGGGGTTAGTGTTATCGTTAAAGCCTGCGCTTGCTACAGAAGAGATT
The DNA here is from genome assembly GCA_029852775.1 of Pasteurellaceae bacterium LFhippo2. GTDB lineage: Bacteria > Pseudomonadota > Gammaproteobacteria > Enterobacterales > Pasteurellaceae. The sequence goes on along the minus strand of LEKJ01000008.1, from coordinate 29,895 downwards.
GCAAGTAGAGATGTTAAAGTTAAAAGTTTTAAAGTTTTCATAAATTTGTTTCCAAAGTGTTGGGTTGTTTGTTTTGATGTGGCTATTAAACCAAACAATTATTAAGAAAGTATTAAGATATAAAAATATTTTAATGGAATCTGTAGGGGCGTGCTGAGCACGCCCACGGGCGTATGCAATACGCCCCTACAATTAGGATTTCTTATTTTTTATCTTCTTCCTTCATTGACGCTAATGCCGATTGCATACTGCGCTCAATAACGGCACGGCGTGGCGAATCTTCTGGCATCATTTTTAACATCATTCCCCAAGTCGTTGCCGCCATTTTATAATCTTCTTTTTCAAAGAAGTTGAAAGCAAGCATACCTAATGCATCTAAATTTGTGTGATCAACGCGAATAATCTGTTTTAACAGCTCTTCGCCTTTCTCTTTATCTTTTGGATCCGCCGAGAACATTAAGATTTGCGCCAGATTCGTTTTATATTGCAGATTATTTGGTTGCAAATCGACAGCCTTTTGGAAGCTATCTAACGCTAATTGCCCATTATCTAACGCCATTCCAAGACGCCCCAGCATAAACCACGATTTATCATCTTTAGGGTTTTTCTGTAGTTCAACACGCAAAGCGATTGCAAATTGATTCATTTCACTTTCAGTGAGTGGTTCCTTATCCTCATTTTGGACACGCTCATAGAAATAGCTAAGTTTCTGATGGCTCATCTCTAACATTGAACCGCTAAACCAAGAACCTACCGCAGAATAAATACCTGCACTGGCAACGCCCACTAATAGAATTAATGACGCAAACCAGATTTTGCCGTAGGCTTTTTTATCGGTGAGTGATTGCTCAGCTTGTTCTGGAATATCGTCTAACAGGCTCTGTTGCAGTTCTCGTTTGGTTTGCTCTAAATCATCAATTTTGCCTTGTTGGGCTTCATCTTCCACTTCTTTCAAGCGGTCAAAATAGAAGGCTTTATTGAGCTTATCACGCTTAGTATCCGCACTATTATTTGATTTTTTTAGTAAAGGGTAGAATGAAATTCCCCCAACAATTAGGCTTACTAGCCCGATAGTAATCCAAAAACTCATTATTATTCCTTATCATTTAAAATTTTACGCAGACGTTCTTGCTCTTGGCTATCAAAGGTATTTGCAAATTTTTGCTCGGATTGAACCGCTTGCACTGCTTTCTTTTTACGTTTTAGCATAATCACAAAGCCTAAGCCGATTAATAGCAATGGCATTAACCACAGAAGAATGGTTGCAGGAGTCATCGGCGGATTGTAGGTAACGAAATTGCCATAACGCTCAACCATATAATCGACAACTTCGTCTTTGCTTTTGCCTTGCTTAAGTAGCTCTAAAGTTTTGTGGCGCATATCGGTCGCAATGGTTGCATTTGAATCCGCGATATTATTGTTCTGACATTGCGGACAGCGTAGCTCTTGAATTAAAGCGCGGTAGTCCGACTCTTGCTTGGCGTTATCGAATTGTTGAGTTTCGATAGCAGAAAAAGCAAATGTTGGAATTAATAGTAAAAGAGAGAGAGTTTTTTTCATTGTTATGTTATTTCTCATTGGATTTCTTTAGTGTTGCTTTTCTCTCTACTTTAACTCTCTCCCTTTGGGAGAGAGACAGTTTAAAATTGCGTTCAGCAATTTTAAACAGAGAGAGGGAACAACATTATTATTTTAATTTCTCATAAATCGGCTTTAACACTTCATTCCACACACGGTCGTTTACATCGCCAGCGTGGCGGTAGTGAATTTTACCTGAACCATCAACAATAAAGGTTTCTGGCGCACCATAAACACCTAAATCTAAGCCTAAAGAGCCTTTTGGATCAAAAACAACAGCTTGGTATGGATTTTTATAGGTCTCTAAAAATTTAATCGCTTTTTCACGCTCGTCTTTATAGTCGATACCTACAATTTCCACACCTTGTTTTGCAAGTTGAGTTAAGTATTGATGCTCTGCAAAACAAGTTGGACACCAAGTCGCCCACACGTTTAATAGACGTGGAGAACCTGTTTTTAACACGCTACTATCGACTTTCACATTTGGATCTTGCAATGACTCAAGCTGAAAATCTGGCACAGTTTTACCCACAAGGGCGGATTCTAACGCTTTTGGATCTTCGCCATTTGAATTACGTTGAAGTTGAATGGCAAAGGCAATAATCAGTCCCACAAAAACGACAAGGGGGAGAAGTAATTTTTTGTTCATTTGGACATCCTGTATAAGAAAAAGGCACGAGCAATACGCCCGCGCCAGTGGTTTATGGATTATAAAATTGCACCTAAGCGTTCGCCCATTTTGGTTGGCTCGCCTGCTTTTAGGTAATCATCTAATTTAATTGCGCCTTTCGGGAATAGGTTGATAGTAGTTGAACCTAAACGGAAAGCACCCATTTCTTGACCTTTTTTCAAGTGAACCGCAGTTTCACCTGTGGTTAAGTATTCATAAACGGTCACGTTTTTCGCGCGTGGCGGATTAATTACGCCAGCCCATACAGTACTCATACTTGCCGTAATAGTTGCGCCCACTAAAATTTGTACCATCGGGCCAAATTCTGTATCGAACTCACAAATCACACGTTCATTACGTGCAAATAAATTTGGTACGTGTTCTGCTAAGAACGGATTTACTGAGAATAATTCGCCTGGTACGTAGATCATTTTACGTAATGTCGCATCACACGGCATATGTACGCGGTGATAGTCACGTGGCGATAAATAAGTAGTAATAAAGTCACCATCTTTGAATTTATTCGCTAATTCAACATCGTTAGCTAATAAAGTTTCTAAAGTAAAAGTATGGCCTTTTGCTTGTAATAATTGATTATCTTCAATCTTACCTAATTCACTTACACGGCCATCGGCAGGTAAGCAAAGCGCTTTAGGATCTTGATTGATAGGACGTGCATTTTCTTTTAATGGACGAATAAAGAACTCATTAAAAGTTGCATAATCTGATGGATTCTCTTTCTCTGCTTCGCTTAAATTTACTTGGTATTTTTTAGCGAACATTTTGATAATGAAATGAGTCACAGCACCCCATTTCTGTTCTGCAAGCCAACCAGCTGCACGAGTTAAGCCAAATTGTGGCATTAAATATTGAAAAGCGATTTTCGCGCGTTGTGCGTAACTAGGACGCGGATAAGCATTTAATTGCATTGTTATAACCTTGCTTTGTTATTAAATTATTAAATTGGTTGGCGATTATAGCAAAGATTATCTAAAAGCAATAATTTCTGAAAAATATGGGGCAAATTGCCCCATAAAAACTACTCTAACACAACACGATCACGATTCTTTTCTAAGGTCGCTTTGCCGATACCAGAGACTTCAGTGAGTTGTTCAATATTGACAAAAGGCCCATTCTTTTCGCGGTATTCGATAATGGCTTGAGCTTTTTTGGCACCAATTCCCACTAATTTATCCTGAATTTCGGCAGCAGAAGCAGTATTAATATTAATGCTATTTGGATTTACGGTAACTTTTTGTTCCGCTTGTTGAGTAATTGGCGTTGGCTCAGCTGTTGGCGGAGTAGCTTGATTTGTTGCGAGAGCAACAGAGGAAGATAAGCCTAATAATAGACTTAGTGCGATTGTTTTTACTGTTTTCATAGATTTCTCCTTTGGTTGTTATAAATTTCGGAGATACCTTACTAAGCAAGAAAATAGCCTGCAACGAGCAAAAATTATTTTTTCGATGAAGATCGAAAAAATAATTTTTTATACTAGACATTTGCAAAAAAATTGGTCAAAGTAACCGCTTTCTTTAAATTTTGAAAATTATTCTTAAAATCTGTGCGAACAGAGAAGAAATATTTTAAAATACGACACTTTCTCCTTATAAATAAACATTTTGGATTTTTCAAATGAGTCAAAATAATATGCGTAAAGAACCAACTTTTGGTGAACCATCTAAACCAACCGATATTATTGAAAATATCGAAAACATTGAACAGGAAACTGTTGAACACAAAGCAAAAGTTCCTTTTTCTATTCATTCAACTAAAAATCCAGGTTATACCTTTACGCCACCATTGACGCGTCCTGCGGAAATTGCAAAAGATTTTGCAACAATGGAAGAACAAAAGTTATTAAATGCTGACAAACCAACAGTGAATGTTCAAAATGTTGCGTCAGTATCATCAGAGTCTTTATCGCAAGTTCAAGCTACGCAGCCGCACAATGTGGCACAGCCAGCTATTCAAGCAACACAGCAAACAGTGAAGTCACAAACGGCAGGTTTTGCATTTGCACCTGTTGAAGAAGAGACTGCTAAACCAACAGCGATTACGCCAGAAAAAGTAGTTGCTGAAAAAGTAGCTCCAATTGCGCCAGTTGAAACACCAAAAGTGGAAACTGTAAAAAGCGCGGAAATTAAACCAGAGGCACCAGTAGTACCCCCTATGAATACAAATAATGTAGAACGTGTTATCCCAACACAAGCACAGCCAGCTCCTGCTAAAACATCAGTTGTGGATAAAGTGCCATCAAAATATCGTCGTTTATTGTTAGTTTTATTGTTAGCATTAGCGCTGTTATTAGTATTTTTCTTATTAAAACCTAAAGCGCCTGAGACTGTTGAACAACTTCAACAACAGGGGACGAGTTTACCGATTGAATTCCGTCCTGTAGACGAAGAAGAAGCAAAACGTGCGGAAGAAGAAGCTCGTGCACAACAAGAAGCATTAGCTCAGCAACAAGCACAAGAACAAGCAGCTCAACAGCCAACTGATTCATCTGCGGCATCACAGCCTACGCAGTCTGAAAGCACAGCTCCAACTAGTACAGCTGAGGCAACAGCTCAGCAAAGTCAATCTACGGTAGCTCCAGCACCAGCGGCGGTATCAAAACCAGTAGTCATTGAACCGGTTAAAAAGCCAGCTACAACAGGTAGTGTGATTTATCAGCCTGAATCAGCAAAAGCAGAACCTAAAAAAGTTGAAAAAGCGGCAACAGCACCAGTAGCGAAGGCTGTACCAACTCAAGCAGTTGAAACTAAACCTACCTTAGTGAAAGCAGAGCCTGTAAAAGTAGTTGAAAAAGTACAAACAGCACAGGCTCCTGCTGTAAAAGCAACACCTTCTGTAGCTAAAGCAGAAACAGTGAGTACGCCAGTATCTGCACCAGCAGCCGTATCGAGCAAAACAATGACGATTCCAAAAGGTGTGTCATTAATGCAGGTGTTCCGTGATAACAACTTAAATATTTCAGACGTTAATGCAATGAGCAAAGTAAATAACGTGGTGAGTAACTTAAAAGTGGGCGAGAAGGTAACAGTTCGTTTAGATAGCAACAACCGAGTTGCAGAAATGCGAATTGGTTCTGGCGGTAAATTTACTCGTCAAGCGAACGGTAGCTATACTTTCAGCAAATAGTGATTAATAGAAAAGAGCAACGCTACAAACGTTGCTCTTTTTGTCTAAATCTTAAAAGGGAGAAGAAATGAATCCTTTATGGAAATATAAAAGAGTGGGGCTAATTGCAATTTGCGCGGGACTTTTGACCGCTTGTATTGCCCCGATTGAAGAAGTTGAGCGTCAAATGGATACCGACACTCAAACGGTTAGCGAATCAAATAAGGCAATCGAAAAGCGTAAGGTTGTGACGAATAAAGCACGTGATTTTGTCTGTAAAAACAAAAAAGAAGTGCGTATTATTGAGACAATAGACGCTAAAAATAATAAAAATGTTACATTAACCTTTAATGGCGTTTCTCACAAACTCTCTTCGGCGGTAACGAAATTGGGCAAAAAATACAGCAATATTCGTTGGGTTTGGAAGGAAGATTTAAAGGGGCAAGGCACATTACGTGATAATCGTAATAAAATTCTTGCCGAGAAGTGTTATCAAAAATAAGGGGAATTTGTGAATATTTTAGTTATCGCACCATCTTGGGTTGGGGATATGATGATGTCTCACTCCCTTTATCAACAACTCAAACAGAACTATCCAAATTGCCAAATTGATGTGATGGCGCCAGACTGGTGTCGTCCATTACTTTCGCGTATGCCAGAAGTGCGTAAGGCGATCTCAATGCCGATTGGACACGGCGCTTTCCGTCTATGCGAGCGGTTCGATTTAGGCAAAAATTTGCGAAATCAGTATGATATGGCGATAGTTTTACCAAACTCTTTAAAATCAGCCTTTATCCCTTTCTTTGCTAAAATCGCCCATCGTCGTGGTTGGAAAGGCGAAATGCGTTATGGTTTACTTAACGATTTACGTAGCAATAAAAATGACTATCCGCTGATGGTTCAGCGTTATGTGGCATTAGCTTTTGATAAAGGCGCAATTCCAACGGCAGATAATTTGCCAATTCCCTATCCTTATTTAACGGTGAATGCTGAAGATGTTGAGCAGACCAAAACAAAATTTGCGAAACAGTTTGAGTATGCAGAGAATCGTGAAGCGATAGGTTTTTGCCCTGGTGCGGAATTTGGCCCTGCGAAACGTTATCCCCATTATCACTATGCGACTCTGGCGCAGAAACTGATTGAGCAAGGCTATTCAATTCGCCTATTTGGTTCGAAGAAAGATGAAGAAGTGGGCGAACAAATTCGTTTGGCGTTACCAGAAAATCTACAGCGTTATTGCGTGAACCTTGCTGGACAAACGGATTTAAATCAAGCGGTTGATCTGATTTCAGACTGTAAAGCGATAGTGAGCAATGACTCAGGTTTAATGCATATTGCATCAGCCTTAGGTCGTCCGCTTGTGGCGCTTTATGGCCCAACAAGCCCACAATACACTCCGCCACTTTCTAAAGATGCGGTAATCATTCGCTTAATTGAAGGCGGATTAATTAAGATTCGTAAGGGCGAAGGGGCAGAAGGCTATCATCAAAGTTTAATTGATATTCAGCCTGAAATGGTGTTGGAAAAACTCAACGAGTTACTGAATAAATGAAAATTTGTATTGTAAAAACATCTTCGATGGGAGATGTGATTCATACATTACCAGCCTTAACAGACGCGCAAAAAGCGGTTTCGAATCTCCAAGTTGATTGGGTTGTGGAACAGCCTTTTGCGGAGATTCCCCGTTGGCATAGTGCTGTAAATCAAGTCATTCCTGTTGCGATTCGCCGTTGGCGTAAGAATTTATTGCAAGCTCAAACTTGGCAAGAGTGGAGAGCCTACAAACAGCAATTACAAGCCACAGAGTATGATGCGGTTATTGATGCGCAAGGCTTATTGAAAAGTGCTTTTTTGGCGACGCGTTTAGCGAAAGGTGCTAAATATGGCTACGATAAAAATAGTGCTAGGGAAGGGTTAAGCGCTTGTTTTTACGATCATAAATTTGATATTCCTTATCAGCAACACGCTGTAGAGCGAATCCGTAAGTTGTTAGCGCATTCGTTGGGTTATCAGCTGCCAGATGAAATAGGCGATTATGGTATCGCTCGTCATTTTGCAAATTTTTGCGAAAATCAGACCGGTTGTAATCCCTATATTATTGCCATTCACGCAACCACGCGCGCTGATAAACATTGGAATGAATCTTACTGGGCTGAACTATTTAAACAGCTAACGGCACAAGATGTTGAGATCCACTTACCTTGGGGCAATCCGCAAGAGTATCAGCGAGCAGAGCGTTTAGCACTGGTTTCAGAGCGGATAAAAGTCTTGCCAAAATTGAGTTTAACAGCGTTAGCCCAGCAAATTGCAGGGGCGGAATCGGTGATTTCGGTCGATACAGGTTTAAGCCATTTAACCGCATCTTTAGATAAGAAGAATGTGATTTTATATGGTGCAACGGATCCGAATTTAATCGGCGCTTATGGTAAAAATCAGATCTATTTAACAGCTAATGGAATGGATAGGATTTTGCCAGAGATGGTGTTGGAAAAATTATAGCCAAAAGTTATGGGGGAATATTTCCCCCATAAAATATTACAAGCGGGCTACCAACGATAGCGATAGTTAAATTGTGCGCTAAATGGTCTGCTTAGATATTTTCCTTCAGTTCTTTTCCCTTCCAACGAAATCGCGTGTTTATTCATATTTAGCTCAATACCTAACGCCCCTTCAACTCTTGATTTTGTAGAAGCAATATCAAATTGTTGCTTACTCATTTGAATAGGTGAACTATCATTAATAGTATGAATACCATTGATTTCTACATAAGGTTGAATTCTGGCAATATCACTAAGCATAATATCTCTGCTTATTTTAATACCTGCTCGGCTATAAAGTGATGAAAGTTGTTTTTCATTGTTATTCGCTGAAATCATATTCCAACTAAATTGGAGCTGCGGAGTAATTTGCCACTGTGCTAAATCAAATCGCTTACCAATTTCAGTGGAAAGTGTATAAGCATTGTAATAGTGCTTGCCCGTTGAACTTGATAGTGCTTTTAGTCGCTCATATTTCACAACATTATCCCAATAGAATCGGTTCTTTGTGACAAACGAACCATATAAACCTACGCTATGGCTTTGAATTCTTCCAGAAGAATTATATCCGCTTCCGGTTTCAATTTCTGTTCGTGCCGTTCCAATAAAAGCACCTAAGTTAATTCCTTCTGCAATAGAAATATCACTACCTAATTGTAGTCCATAGTAGTCCTGTCTGAAATCCGCAATCTGGGTATCTTTTGCAACAGAAAGAGGTTTTGTATTAGTTCTTGTGGTTAAATTTCTTAACCAGAATGAACCATTACCTTCTTGAGTTCTTGCTGAAAGTCGTTGATTAATATGCGCTAAACTTTGCTCTGTATGCAATAACTGCGCTTGGCGTAAGGAAAGCTGGCTATTCGCTTTTTCACTCAATATAATCTTTGGTGAATTAGGCGCATAATTGGCTAAGACCCAATTAGTATTATCCTTATAAAGGCGATAACGATAGGCTCCAAGATCAATGTAGCTATTCACTAATTTAAAATTAGCTTTACCATCTTTAGTAGTAATAACGGTAAGACGGTTAAGCGCTGTTTCAGGTACTCCCCCTCTATTTGTTACAACCACACCAAATGAACCCGAATCAGCCCCTTTAACAACAATCTTATCTGATTTTTTAGCGGCTAAATTGGTATTAATTTCAAAATTACCCTTACCAGATAAACGATCAGTAATGGTTAAGGTTTGATAACTACTATTCCTATCAAAAGTTACCACACCATTATTAAGTTGAAGTTTATTGATCGTCGATGAACCTTTCGCCAGTTTCCATTGGGAGTCTGTTAAGAGCATATCGGTTGTTATATACTGATTTGGACGAATATTGCCCCCTGTAATAACAGAACCGTTAGAAGCATTAAATCTTACTTTGGTGTATAAAGGGACCGTTGGTTCGTCATCTTCCACCTCATCAAGGCTTAAAAGTTCTTCATTTTCATAGCTATCATCAAAACCTAAATACTCTTCATCTTCATAGTTAGAGTCTAAGAAAGAAGAAAATTCAATTCCATTTAAAGTAACGGGGTACGAACTACGATATTCCTCTCTAACAGAGCTACCTGAAGCTATCTCTGAAATAGAAAAAACATCATAGGCTATAAGTGCTTTATTGGCAGTCAGGCTACTATTATTTAAAGTGATATTATGTGCAGTTTTATTAATATGCGCATCTTTGACAGCAACAACACCATAACTTGCCGATGAAATATTTGAGTCAATGAGATCTAATTTAATATTTCCACCATAAAGAATAGCTGAATTTTGTCCAGCAACATTAAAGGTTGAATTATTAGCAGTAATTTTTGAATCGCCTCCTAAAAACTGGATAGCATTAGGTGCGGATACTTGTAAGATGATATTTGATAAATGTATCGCTGTATCAGCGGTATACATTCCTACAGATGCTGTTTTAGATGTACTATTTAAAAGGCTATTTGTGATGGTCGTCGTCGCATTATCTAAATCAACTAATATCCCATTACTATTGGTGATTTGGCTGTTAGAAATAGCGACTTGTGCATTCTCAACAGAAATCCCCGTTGCCTTACTAAAGGCTTGTACATTATTAAGCACAAGTTTTTTGCCATCTAACGATAGCATTGTTGCATCACCACTATATGATAATGTAGAGTTATTAAGAGTAATATTACTCTCCTCAGCAGCAATTAGGTTTTGCTCTACTTTTGATACTAAATCAGAGTTTTCTACATTCAGGGAGCTGTTCTCTGCAATAATCAGATTCCCGTCGCTTACCCCTTTATTACGAGTCAGATTAGTATTTTGGATAGAGAAGTTAGGATAATCTGTAAGCGAAATTGCTGGTGATAACTGTGAAATAGTTACATTACAATTTACAAGATTTCCTTTTGCAGAAACTCTAATTTGTGAGTGTTTCTGTAAATCATCACAATAACTCGCATAAGTAGTTGATACAGGCAAGACGGAAAGTAATGTTGTCGTTAACAAAGATAATTTAAATTTGGTCATTTTATTTATGTCAGGAAGTGATACTTATAAAGGAAACAATATCGGTACTAGGAATACTGAAAGTATCATAATCAAGAAAGTAAACGGCACACCAACTTTGACAAAGTCCATAAACTTATAGCCAGCTGGTGCTAACACCATCGTGTTTACAGGCGATGATACTGGGGTCATAAATGCTGATGACGCTGAAATTGCCACAATCATTGCAAATGGTACTGGCGAGTAGTTTAGATGTCCTGCAATTGAGATGGCAATTGGCATTACTAAAATTGCAGTCGCAGTATTCGAAATAAATGCACCAATAATCGAAGTAAACACAAAAAGCGCCACAAGCACAAAGTGAATATCTAAATCGCGCATAATATCAAGTAATATTTCCACTATTAGGTCTATACCACCTGTCTTTTGCAATGCTGTTGAAAACGGCATCATTCCTACAATAAGAATTAAGCTCGGCCAGTGAATCGAGTTATAGGCACTTTTTAGATCAATACAGCGGAATTTACCTAACATTAAGCAAGCAATAAGCGCTGCGATAACATTTGGCACTAAGCCTGTAATCATTAAGAAAACCATTGTAGCTACCGCAAAAAGTGCGTGGGGCGCTTGAGACATTGCAGGGGCAACGTGTTTGCTCTCTTCTGGAGTATTCAATAAGAAGAAATCACGACTTTTATTACACATTGTCGTAATCTGACTCCAGACTCCCATCACAAGTAAGGTATCGCCTAATTTAATTGGGGTATCAATGATATTACCTTCAACGACTTCACCATCGCGTTTTACCCCAACTACACTTACGCCATATTTAGCGCGGAATTTTAATTCACCGATCTTTTTACCAATACTTTCAGCTTCCGGCATCACAGAAACTTCCGCCATACCCACAGATTTTGCGTGATCAGAGAAATATTCACCTTTTAACTCAATTGGGCGTAAATGGAAAATATCGCAGTAGTGATCGAAAATATCGTTATCATCAGTGCTGATATCCATTAATAGAATATCTTTTGCTTGAAGTGTTTCGTTGGCATAAGCAGCAATTGAAATACTGCGTAGACGCTTAACACGTTGAATCGCAATGACATTTAATCCATAGCCACTACGCAAATTTAGCTCATTAATGGTTTTGCCGACAAAAGAAGATTCGCTATCGATCACAACCATTTTGGCTCTGCCTTGTAATTGATAGGATTCAATTAGCTGGCTCATTGAAGTATTTTTATGGTGTTCGGTTTGAATAGATTCGCCATCGTCAAGCCAATGACGAGCAACTAACATATAGCCAATTCCAAGTACGAGTACAGCTAATCCAATAGGGGTAAAGCTAAAGAAATTAAATCCCTGAAAGCCTGATTTTACTAATTCAGAGTGGGCAACAAGGTTTGGTGGTGTCGCAATAAGCGTCATCATACCGCTGATTAAACCCGCCACACTCAATGGCATCATTAAGCGTTTCGGGGAGATATTCATTCCTGAACAGATTGCAAGAACCACAGGAATAAAGATTGCCACAACGCCTGTTGAACTCATAAATGAGCCTAATCCTGCTATCGAAAGCATTAGTAAAACTAACACCTTGATCTCACTTGCGCCAGCTACGCGCATTAACCAATCGCTAACTTGATAAGCGACTCCTGTTCTAACTAAGCCTTCTCCGATAATAAATAGCAAGGCGATAAGAACGATATTTGGATCGCTTAAACCAGCAAAAACTTCGTTTGTAGTTAAAATCTCACTAACGCTAAAGAATGTTATCACTAATAAAGCAACGACATCCATCCGTAATTTATTACGAATAAATTGCCAAATTGCGAAAACAAGAAGGGCGCAAACCCAAAAAAGAGGCTGATGAATGAATTGAGGATAGTTGATAGTTAGTTGCATAATTAGTCCACTAATTAGCGTCTCCCCTAAAGAGTTTAGGGGAGAGAGGTTGATTATCTAGCGTTATAATATTCTAAAGCTTGTGGTAACCATTTTTGCATATTTGCTTGACGATCTTCATCTGCTGGGTGAGTTGAGAAGAAACCACCTGAACCGCCGGTTGCACTTGCCATTTTAGTCCATAGGCCCGGAGCTGCTTTTGGATTATAGCCTGATTTTGCCATTAAATAGAGACCGTACTCATCTGCTTCGCTTTCATCAGAACGAGAGAATACATTATCTACGGCATAAGTCTTCAGCGCACCTAAGCCACTAACACCACCAAGATTAATATCACCTAAAATCGCGCCCGTGATTCCAAAAATAGTATCAGTTACTGCTCCACGATTAGCGCCTGCTTTACTGTGTTCATTTAGCGCGTGAATCATTTCGTGACCCATAACAGTTGCGATTTCATCATCACTTAATTTAAGTTGATCAACTAAACCTGTGTAGAAAGCCATTTTACCGCCTGGCATTGCCCAAGCATTTAGTTCTTTATCTTTAATAACAATAACTTCCCAACTAAATGGCACGCCAGTTTTATTTTCACGTTCAGCATAAGGTTTCATTTTGTTGAAAACTTGGTGAATACGTTTTGCTGTTGATGAAGTTGTATCTAATACACCTAATTGACTTGCTTTTTGCTTAAATTGGCTATACTGACTTTCTGCTTGTGCATTCATCTGTTGTGTATTCACACAAGCGCTTAATCCGATTGCCACTAATGCAACAGTGATAAATTTTGAAATAAGTTTCATTAATGCTTTCCTTAGTTGTAAAAAATGCCAAAGGAGTTAAGCCTTTGGCATTTCGCTTAGCTAAAATTATTTCTTAGCACGTTCGAAAGATTCTAAGATCTCTTGGCGAGCAGCTTCAACGCCTTCCCAACCATCAACTTTTACCCATTTACCTGCTTCTAATGCTTTGTAGCTTTCGAAGAAGTGTTGGATTTGTGCTTTTAATAATGCAGGAACATCGTTTACATCTTTGATGTGATCGTATTCTTTGCTTAATTTAGTGTGTGGAACTGCGATAACTTTCGCATCTTGACCTGATTCATCAGTCATTTTTAACACACCTACTGGACGGCAACGAATTACTGAACCTGGTTGTAGTGGATACGGAGTTGGTACTAATACGTCAACTGGGTCGCCATCTAAAGATAAAGTGTGGTTCACATAACCGTAGTTTGCAGGGTAGAACATTGCTGTTGCCATAAAACGGTCAACAAATAATGCACCGCTCTCTTTGTCCACTTCGTATTTGATTGGATCTGAGTTTGCAGGAATTTCGATTACTACATAAATATCGTCTGGTAATTCTTTACCAGCTGGTACGTTTTCTAAGCCCATTTTGGTTTCCTTATATTGAATAAACGTTTGTAAAAAACGAGTTGATTATAGCTTATCCTTTGATGAACTCAAAGTAGAGGGAACAATTTTGCCAAAAATAAAGCACCTTTATCTCATCGATCAAGGTGCTTTCATTAATTTATCTTGACTTAAAATGCATAGCGAATGCTTGCGTGATAGGTTTGTTCGCGGTAGTGGTCCCCTCCAAAGCGGAATCCTACATCAGCCCAAACATTAAGTTTTGGCGTAAGCTTCCAACTATCGAAACCAATTTTAGCCTCACCCATATCTCGATTACCTTCTAACATAAAGGTACCTTGTTGAGATTTCACTCCTACTCGGTGGCTATTATGCCAATAGTTGAGTGAAACATAAGGGCTGATACTTGGTAATTCGAGTTGGAAACGGGTACCAACACGAGTTGTTAAGTTTTCTGTGCCAAGTAATTTAAAATCAACTAAATTTGGTTGTTTGAAATGGCTATATACTAACTGTACTTGTGGTTGAATTGAGAGTTGTTTGTTTGACTCTTTGATTGCAACAAAATTGTAACCTGCTTCCATAGAGGCTTGTACGCCATTTAGGTGGTAGGTATGACGTACATTTGGAGCATTTACCTCACTACCTACTCTCGTATATGCAACCCAAGAATCGGTATACCAATTCGGTTTTTCATAAGTTGCATAGAGCCCTACATTATAAGCGCTGAGTTCTGCAAAAATTGGGGTGGTTCTGCCCGCTTGCATACCTCGGTTTTTGTGTTTACCTAATGAACCGAAGACACCAAAGGTGAACTGACTATCTTCATTCTGAATTTTAGCTAAATCAACACCAAGTTGAGCAGACGTTGAATGCCCTTTATGAGCGAAATAAACATCATTGCCTTCAATACGATTTCTGAGCTGTTTATGGTAGATTCTGCCCCAAACATTCTTATTGTCCGCAGTACGTTTTGCGCCAGAGCGTTCATTGAAAGTCATTGTGAAGATATCTCGTGCGACAGCAATGCTATTCGCTAATACTCCTACTTCTGCTTTTATTTCCACTGGTTTTGGTGGTGTTGGTTTTTCAGGTTCAACAGGTGTTTCTGGTTGAACAGGTTTTTCAGGTTCAACAGGCGTTTCTGGTTGAACAGGTACTTCAGGTTGGACAGGCTTTTCTGGCTCAACAGGTGGTGCCGGAGGAATCGGCGGTGTTGGTGTTGGCTCAACAGGCGGTTTTGGGGGCACTGGTTCTGGTTCAACAGGTGGTACCGGTGGTTTTGGTGGTACAGGATCTGGTTGAACAGGCTCTTCGGGTTCAACTGGCGGAGGAGGTGGTGGTAATTGGCTTAGATACCAACCATTCGCTAATTTTTCAAGTTGATAGGTATAGTCACCATAGGTAGATTGAGTAAGGCTAAATGTACCAAGGGAGTCAGGTTGTTCAGTGTTATTATCCACTAATAGAATTTTTTTACCCTCTTCCATTTTACTAGCCAATGTTGAATCAGGCGAGTAAAGGTCAATTAATGTTTGGCCCACGATCTTACCGGTGACCTTAAGTACATCAGCCACTAATCCTGTAATACTCACACCCATTTTTAAACGACCATCTGTACCAGCATAATCGCCCATTACTTCTAGAGTTTTGTAAGTATCGTGTTTGTTAGTAAAATCAATGGTGCCTGAATTTTTTAGGTTGCCTTGTAATCTAAAGCCACTATCAACATTGATGATGCTTGATGGGTTGTTAGTGATAGCATTAGAAATCAAGCTACCATCGCTATTTAAGGTTAGTTTATTATTGACGGTAGTAGATTCTTTAAATGTAATATCGGATGCGGATAAAGCCCAATCTCCATCAACAACAAGATGTTCAATATTGTTATATTTATGAGCGTCACTAATTGTGCCAGTACCTAATAAAGTCAGTGTATCTTTATCACCTGCTCCCTCAACTGTACCACCAATATTGGTGTTACCATTGATAAACACATTTGTGGTGTGATTTGTGCTATTTCTAAGATCGTTAAGTAAATTTACTGAATCTGTTATAGCGCCATCTTCTAAATGTACAGTAAGTTTGGGGTCATTAACTTCAGTGCTAGTAAAGCCATATTTAATATTAAGATTACCATTGATAGTACCATTATTGGTAATATCACTAATTCCCCCTCGAGATAACCCAATATTAACATCTGAGGTAATCTTTCCACTGTTTGTTAAACTCACATTAGCAGAAGTGATATTCATTAATTTATCGATATCTCCAGAGTTTGAAAATTGAGCATTCTTATTGGCGTAAATATTTACTCCAGAGATCTTATTTTTATTATCAAATTTAGAATGTGCAACGCTAATTTCTAAGCCATGACCTCTAGGATTTGTATTTGTAATTGTTCCACTGTTTTCTCCCAAAACAACACCATCGTCATGATATGAGCCTGTTAAATCAACAGCTCTATAGTAGCCAGTAATTTCACCGCTATTTTTAAAATAGATATCTTTTCTAGATATGGAAATAGCGTGACTTTCGCCAGAAGAAATTGTACCGCTATTCACTAATGTGCTTATACCTCTATCTCTAAGCCCCCAATTACTAATAGCAGTAGAAGAATCAGAGATGATGTCACCTTCGTTTTCTAATGCAAATGATGAACTGCTTGCAAGTAAAAGTGGTAGTGCTTTAGCAGTCATTAAACCATTTTCGGTATTATGCACATATACAGTTGGCGCTACCAAACTTAGAGTATCCGCAGATCCTCCTGTGGCTAAGCCAACTAATGAACCATTATTAATGATATACATCATATCACTAAAGTTATTATGTCGGCTTGCAATTACTTCCGCTGCACTTGAAAGTACCGCATTGTTTGTTACTTTTACAGCGCTAGGATTTACATTTGAGAAGACTACATAGCTACCACGGCCATTAATATCTTGATTAAAAGTCGCGGAAACTTTTTCATCGTTACCAACATGTACCGCGCGAGTTGAATCTATCTCTCGATCATAAACAGTGGCTTGTTCTTTGGCTTTAATAGCCTGAATATGTTCTTGAATTTTGTCATCAAGCTCAGTGGCTTGTATAGGAAGTATAAAACTAAGAGAGGCTAGTGCAGAGAATAATAAATTTTTGCTCGGTGTATTATGTAAATGGGATTTTTGATTGATGAGAGAAATAAGCTGCCAACTTTTAAGGGCTTTATTCCAAATAAAATGGTAAGAATCACGCATTCCAGACTCCTTGCTATGTTCGATAATAGTTATTGTAGAGTTGAGTCATCCATAACATTACGATATCCATAACAGGTTCATAGTACCATCTTGAGTAAGGCTATAGAACCTTTTTATAAGGTATTCGAGAACTTTTTTTTATTTTGAGAAGTTGATCTCATAATTAGACTGAGTTTGTTGCGTAAATCGCAATTACAAATATCAATAATATCAATTTACGCAACAATAAATCGGTATATAATCGAATCCATAAAAACAAACACAGTATGCAAACTAAACGCCATACAGACACAACACACAAACAAATTACCCCATTAACCCAAAGAGGATTAACAAAATGGCTAACTATTTCAACACATTAAATTTACGTCAGCAATTAGATCAATTAGGCCGTTGCCGTTTCATGGACCGTAACGAATTTGCAGATGGTTGCAACTTCTTAAAAGGTAAAAAAGTGGTTATCGTCGGTTGTGGCGCACAAGGTTTAAACCAAGGTTTAAATATGCGTGATTCAGGTTTAGATGTGAGCTATGCGTTACGTCCTGAAGCGATTGCAGAAAAACGTGCTTCATTTGTACGTGCAACTGAAAATGGTTTTACAGTAGGTACTTACAACGAATTAATCCCAACAGCAGATTTAGTAATTAACTTAACGCCAGACAAACAACACTCTAAAGTTGTTGCAGACGTTATGCCTTTAATCAAACAAGGTGCAGCATTAGGCTATTCACACGGTTTAAACATCGTTGAACAAGGCGAACAAATCCGTAAAGATATTACTGTAGTAATGGTTGCACCAAAATGCCCAGGTACAGAAGTACGTGAAGAGTACAAACGTGGTTTCGGTGTGCCAACATTAATCGCTGTTCACCCTGAAAACGACCCACAAGGCGAAGGCTTAGCAATTGCAAAAGCCTGGGCTTCAGCAACAGGTGGCGACCGCGCAGGCGTATTAGAATCTTCATTCGTAGCAGAAGTTAAATCTGACTTAATGGGTGAGCAAACAATCCTTTGCGGTATGTTACAAGCAGGTTCTATCGTATGTTACGACAAATTAGTCGCAGAAGGTAAAGACCCAGCTTATGCAGGTAAATTAATCCAATACGGTTGGGAAACGATCACAGAAGCATTAAAACAAGGTGGTATCACTTTAATGATGGATCGTTTATCAAACAGCGCAAAATTACGTGCATTTGAGCTTTCTGAGCAAATCAAAGAAGAGTTAGCATTCTTATTCCACAAACATATGGACGATATCATCAGTGGTGAATTCTCAGCAACAATGATGGCTGACTGGGCAAACGGCGATGCGAACTTATTCAAATGGCGTGAAGAAACGGGCAAAACTGCATTTGAAAATGCACCACAAGCAGACGGTATCCGTATCAGCGAACAAGAGTACTTCGATAACGGCGTAGTAATGGTTGCGATGGTGAAAGCCGGTGTTGAATTAGCGTTCGATACAATGGTAGCAAGCGGTATCTACGAAGAGTCAGCTTACTATGAGTCATTACACGAATTACCATTAATCGCAAACACAATCGCACGTAAGCGTTTATATGAAATGAACGTGGTAATTTCAGATACAGCAGAATACGGTAACTACCTATTTGCAAATGTTGCAACACCAATCTTACGTGAGAAAATCATCCCAACTTTACAACGTGGTGATTTAGGTGAACCAACACCAGCAACTGAAATCGACAACGTAACATTACGTGAAGTAAATGATGCAATCCGTAACCATCCAATCGAATATATCGGTCAAGAGTTACGTGGTTATATGACAGATATGAAACGTATCGCGTCACAAGGCTAATAATTAAATAGAATAAAGGCGAACTGGTTATGCTAGTTCGCTTTTTTTGTAAAATATTTGCTAAAACAGAGCGCTTGTAGAGTTCTAAAATAAAGAAGCTAGTCCGACTAGCTTTTTTAGCTAAATAATTACGCCAACTGCGCTAACTTTTGACGCACAATTTCAAATAAGCATACGCCTGTGGCCACAGATACATTCAGAGATGATACTGAACCAGCCATTGGGATACTTACCAACTGATCGCAATGTTCACGGGTTAAACGGCGCATACCATCACCTTCCGCCCCCATCACTAATGCAATTGAACCTGTTAATTTCACTTGGTATAGGCTTTCTGTTGCTTCGCCTGCTGTACCGATAATCCACACGTTGTTTTCTTGTAGTTCACGCATTGTACGAGCAAGGTTAGTAACACGGATTAATGGCACTGTTTCTGCCGCACCACAGGCTACTTTACGTGCCGTTGAAGTTAATTGTGCTGATTTATCTTTTGGCACGATAACCGCATCAACACCTGCCGCATCCGCAGTACGTAAACAAGCGCCGAGATTATGTGGATCGGTTACACCATCTAAGATCAATAGGAATGGATTTGGTTTGCTTGCCAAGATCTTATCTAGATCGTGTTCGTTCAGCTCTTTTGCCGGCACGATACGTGCAATAATCCCTTGGTGCACTTCACCTTGGGCTTTGTTATCAAGGCTTTGGCGGTTTAATTGCTGAATGGCAATGCCTAAGCGTTGTAGTTCGTTTAACAATGGGGTTAAACGTTTATCTTCACGGCCTTTAAGTACATAGACTTCGATTAAACGCTCAGGGGCGTTATCTAAAAAGGCTTTAACGGCGTGAATACCGTAGATTTGTTCGCTCATAGTTTTAAATTCTATTATGATGGAAAATCTGCCCTCTCTCTGATTTTCGCAAAGACGTTGCTTTGCTCAAATCTGTCTCTCCCCCGTTCACGGGGGAGAGTTTTATTCCTCTCGCCCGCTTGCGGGAGAGAGACAGGGTAAATTGCGTTCAGCAATTTAGCCAGAGAGAGGGCAAAATGAATTAATGCTCACGTGTTTTAAAGAATTCCACATCAGGATAACGTTCTTGCGCAAGGTTTAAGTTCACCATTGTTGGTGCGATATAAGTTAAGTTATCACCACCATCTAGGGCTAAGTTTTGCTCATTTTTACGTTTAAATTCTTCAAATTTCTTCGCATCTTTGCATTCAACCCAGCGGGCTGTTGCTACATTTACGGTTTCGTAAATTGCTTCCACGTTATATTCAGTTTTTAAACGTGAAACTACCACATCAAACTGAAGTACACCCACCGCGCCTACGATTAAATCGTTATTTAATAATGGACGGAATACCTGTACCGCACCTTCTTCAGAAAGCTGAACTAAGCCTTTTAACAGCTGTTTCTGTTTAAGCGGATCACGTAAACGGATACGGCGGAATAGCTCAGGGGCGAAGTTTGGAATACCGGTAAATTTCAGCGTTTCGCCTTGGGTGAAGGTATCGCCGATTTGGATAGTTCCGTGGTTGTGTAAACCGATAATATCCCCTGCGAATGCTTCTTCAGCGTGGGAACGGTCGCCCGCCATAAAGGTTAATGCGTCTGAAATCACCACATCTTTACCGATACGCACGTGTTTTAGTTTCATACCTTTTTCGTATTTACCCGATACGACACGCATAAAGGCAACACGGTCTCTGTGTTTTGGATCCATATTCGCTTGGATTTTAAATACGAAACCGCTAAATTTCTCTTCGCTTGCTTCAACGGTACGAGCATCGGCTTGGCGTGCTTGTGGCACAGGCGCCCATTCTGTTAAACCGTCTAAGAAGTGGTCCACACCGAAGTTACCTAATGCGGTACCGAAGAATACCGGAGTTAATTCGCCGTTTAAGAACGCATCGTGATCAAACTCGTGGCTTGCCCCCTGTACCAGCTCTAACTCTTCACGTAATTGACCTGCTAAATCGTCACCTACAGCTGCATCTAATTCAGGGTTATCTAATCCTTTGATAATACGTACATCTTGGATGGTATGGCCTTGACCTGTTTGGTATAGGTAGGTTTCATCTTTGTAGATGTGATACACACCTTTAAACAGTTTGCCACAGCCGATAGGCCACGTAATTGGCGCACAGTTGATTTTTAGCACGCTTTCAACTTCGTCTAATAATTCCATTGGATCACGGATATCACGGTCGAGTTTGTTCATAAAGGTCAAAATCGGCGTATCACGTAGGCGAGTAACTTCCATTAATTTGATAGTACGTTCCTCAACACCCTTCGCAGAGTCGATAACCATTAAACAGCTATCCACTGCGGTTAAGGTACGGTAAGTATCTTCCGAGAAGTCTTCGTGTCCGGGGGTATCTAATAGGTTTACTAAGCAATCGTTATACGGGAATTGCATTACAGAGGTGGTGATCGAGATACCACGTTGCTTTTCCATTTCCATCCAGTCCGATTTCGCGTGTTGCGCCGAACCTTTACCTTTTACAGAACCAGCTTTTTGAATTGCATTTCCGTAAAGTAATACTTTTTCAGTAATGGTGGTTTTACCGGCATCGGGGTGGGAAATAATCGCAAAGGTTCTGCGTTTATTTACTTCTTGTGGATATTCGTTTAATGACATTGTTTATTTCGTCTCTATATTCGTTTTCAAAAATGGCGCATATTTTCGCTTATTTAGAGGTACATCACAACCTAGAAAGGCTATTTATGCTAAGATTTGCAAAGTTTTTACTAAATTGAACCGCTTGTAAGGAGATATTATGAATTGGTTTTGGATTGCATTGAAAAACACATTTAAATACAAAGGTCGAGCTAGACGTAGAGAGTATGGCTGGTTTAGCTTGATGTGTTGGTTAATTGGTATCGTGTTTAATATTTTTATTGGAGCAAGCGCTCTTCTTGGGTTAGCTGATTTAGGTGCAATATTATATTTTGTTAGCCTTCTATTTAGCCTTGTCACATTCTTTACGGCAATTAGCTTAACTGCTCGTCGTTTGCATGATTTAGGCTTTTCTGGCTGGTGGCAACTAGTGCCAATGGGAGTAATCGTTGTGGCGGTTGGATTATTGACTATGATTGGCGAAAGCGAGTTGTTTTCAGGCACTCTATCTGCTGTATTTGCGATTGTTATCGTCATTATCTTTTTGGGCTTTTATCTTGGGTTGCTGTTTATGGACGGCGATCGCTTTACTAATAAATACGGCGCAGACCCAAAAAATCCAAATGTTGAAGTAGAACAGATTGAAAGTGAAGTTACTTTACCGCAAGAAGATAAAGCGGATGTTTGGAAAAATAAGTCAGACAATAACAATATCGTTCAATAAAAAATATGGCGGGATTTTCCCGCCATTATTGTTGGTAAATATAGATTTTACCAAATCTTAATTCGTTCATTCAATGGCTTAAACATTGGATCACCTTGCTTGGTGCCAAACGCATTATGGAAACCACTGATATTTAACACTGGTGCATAAGCACGATATTCACCAGGGGCGTGTGGATCGCTTTTCACTTGGTGAGTAAGCGATTGTACTGTCGCCTTGTTACGCCAAGAACGTGTCCAGCTCATAAAGAAACGTTGATCAGGGGTGAGTTCTTCCATTAATGGTGTTGCACCGTGATCTTTCTCATAAAGTTTTAAGGCGTCATAAGCGATACTTAAACCACCTAAATCCGCAATATTTTCCCCTAAGGTGAAACGCCCATTTACAAATACCTTTGGCGCCACTTCAAATTTATCAAACTGTGCCACAAGTTGATCGGCAAGAGCTTCAAACTTCTTACGATCTTCTGCTGTCCACCAGTCGCTTAAATTGCCTTCGCCATCAAATTTTGAACCGCTATCATCAAAGCCGTGGGTAATTTCGTGGCCGATAATCGCACCAATAGCCCCAAAGTTTACCGCAGGATCAGCTTTAATATCATAAAGCGGTGCTTGTAAAATCCCTGCTGGGAACACAATTCGGTTCATCAATGGGCTATAAGAGGCATTGACTACCTGTGGCAACATCCCCCATTCGTTTAAATCAACCGGCTTGCCGATTTTGTTTAAACCTTCTTGATAGTTCCATTGTGCAATCTGTTTTAAGTTAGCATAGAGTGAACCACCTTGTGCCACATTTTGTAAGCTAAGGACAGAGTAGTCTTTCCATTTATTTGGATAGCCCACTTCGGTGATAAATTTATCTAACTTCGCTTTGGCTTTAACTTTGGTTTCAGGCGACATCCAATCCAAATTATCAATACGCACGTGGTAGGCTTTGACTAAGTAGCTTGCCATTTCTAACAAATCTTTCTTCGCAGTCGCAGGGAAGAATTTTTCCACATAGAACTGGGCAAACTCTTGGCCAATCTGATTATTCACAAGGCGTAAAGCACGTTTGTCTAGCGGGCGTTGCTCTTTTTGCCCCACTAGAGTACGACCATAAAACTCAAAATTCGCTTCATCTAGCGCTTTGTTAAGATAAGGTGAAGCATTTGAAATAGTTTTGAAGCGTAGATAATCTTTAATTACTGCTAAGTTTTGTGGGTTAAACAGCTCATCAAATTGCTTGATAAATCTAGGTTCCCAAATAATCACTTCATCTGTGTTTACACCTACAGCCGTTAAGAACTTAGCAAGATTAATATTTTTACTTACACTTTCTAATTCAGCCATAGTCATTGGATTATAGCGTTTTTGAATATCACGGCGCTCTTCGTTGGTGAATAAGGTTTTGGCAATCGCACTTTCATATTCCACAATCGCTTTGGCTTTTTGCTCTGCATTTTCGACTTTAGCAAAAGTCAGTATTTGTGCTACATAGTTTTGATACTGTTCTAAAGTTTTCTTATTTTCAGGGGTATCTTTTTGGAAATAGTCATTACTTAACCCTAAGCTATCGTTACTAAAATAGACGGCATTTTGACGAGAGTTTTTTAGGTGAGCAAACACTGACCAACCAAATAACAGCTCGTTACCTTGTTTAGTTTCAGTAATTAAGTAATTTTCTAAATCTGTGAAAGTAGCAATTTGTTCGATTTTGGCTAAATCCGCTTGAATTGGTTCTAAGCCTAATTTCTCACGGGCTTCTAAGTCAGTATAGGTTTGATAAAGAGCTTTTAAGCGTTGTGCTTTCTGGTCATTTGCAAATTTTTCATCAGAAATGACCGCTTGTAGTAATTCAATCGAACGCTTTTCGTTGATCTCATTTAATTCCGCAAGGGTTCCCCACGAAGTACGGTCAGCAGGAATTTGTGCTGTTTCAAGCCATTTACCATTTACATAGCGGTAAAAGTCTTTCTGTGGTGCAATGCTTTTGTCCATACCTTCGGTTAAGGTACTTTGATAGTTGGTTTGGTTAGCAATCGCAGAAGTTGATAGAACTAAGGTTGCTAAAAGGGTTAGGGATTTTCTCATTGTTATTCTCTTTATTTAATTAGGATCAAATTTAGGACAATCAAAAACGTAAAATTACTTTTTGGAAATGTGAAATATTGTAGAATTGCAGTGCTTTTTTTAAGCAAAAACAATTTGTTAAACATTTTAGATATCACAAGGGTCTTACTATGAAAATTTTCACTTGGCCTGTGGTTGCAGGTGCTGCACTTGGTATCGTCGCTCCACTTCTAACCTATTCTGGCAATCCTGGCAATATGGGCTTCTGCGCAGCTTGTTTCATTCGTGATACAACTGGGGCAGTTGGTTTACATAAAGTCGCAACTCTTCAATATATTCGTCCTGAACTCATTGGCTTGGTCTTTGGCGCTTTAGCCAGTGCATTTTTTACCAAAGAATTTAGGCCAAGAGGCGGTTCTGCTCCCGTTACTCGCATTGCATTAGGCTTTTTTGCAATGTTAGGGGCATTAACTTTTCTTGGCTGTCCGTGGCGCGCTTTTTTACGCTTAGGCGGTGGTGATTTAACAAGTATTGCCGGCATTTTAGGTTTGATTGCTGGCGTTGTTGTTGGCATTTTCTTTTTTAAACGAGGTTTTTCATTAGGAAAATCGGCAGAACAGAGTACTTCATCGGGATTAGTTGCTATTTTTATTGTGATTGGACTTTTCCTTTTACTACTCACTAAATTTAGCTTTGGTGAGAATCTAGCGATCTTCTTCTCAGAAAAAGGCCCTGGCTCAATGCGTGCTGATATGTGGCTGTCACTCGGAGCTGGCGGTGTGCTTGGCGTGTTAATGCAACGTTCACGCTTCTGTTCTATTGGTGCGTTCCGCAACTTTATTTTGTCACGAGATTCTCACCTATTAAATGGAGTTATTGCTTTAGTTATTTTTGCTACCGTGACGAATTTAGCTTTAGGCCAGTTTAATTTTGGTGTTGAACAGCAGCCAATAGCACATAATGACTATATTTGGAATTTCTGCTCAATGGCGTTATGTGGTTTGTGCTTCTCTTTAGCCGGTGGGTGTCCTGGTAAGCAGCTCGTTCATTTGGGTGAGGGGAATAATGATTCAGCACTCTTTTTATTAGGTATGGTATTGGGAGCAGCTACGGCTCATAATTTTGGTCTCGCGGCTTCGCCAGCCGGTGTTCCAACCTTCACACCATTTGCCGTAATATTGGGTTTACTATTCTGTGCTTATGTTGGATTTAGCAATAAATCAGCAGCCTAATAATTAACAAGCGGGTAGATTTTTTGAAAAGTTTACAAGTGCAAAGTTACCAAAAAATCCACCCGCTTGTAGGTAGATGTAAATTAGATTCGTTGTTCAATCAATTTCACTAACGCTTGAATATGATCGCCATTTGCATTTAATGCAGGAATATAGCGATAGCTTTCACCGCCTGCTTTTTCAAAGTTTTCACGGTTTTCTTCACCGATCTCTTCAATAGTTTCTAAGCAGTCCGCCGAGAAACCAGGGCAGATTACCGCGACTTTTTTAATCCCTTTTTCTGGGAAACTTTCCAAAGTTTCGTCGGTATAAGGCTTTAACCACTCTTCTTTTCCAAAGCGAGATTGGAAGGATAAGAACCATTGTGCCTCATTTAAACCTAGCTGTTCAGCAACTAAACGAGCTGTTTCACGGCAGTGATTTGCATAGAAATCTCCTTCTGTTTCATAACGTTCAGGGATACCGTGGAAAGAGAATAGCAGTAATTCATCTTCTGCAAGTTCAATGGTGCTTGCTAATGCTTTGATATAAAGCGGATCGTTGTGGTAGTTATGAATAAATTCAAAAGGCACCATTTTCTTATGTTCAGTTAAGGCTTTAGCAAAAGCGTCAAAAACCGAAGCTGTGGTGGTTGAGCTATATTGTGGGTAGAGAGGTAACACCACAATTTTTTCCACGCCTTGTGCTAATAAGTTTGCAACGGCATTGCTCATACTTGGATTGCCGTAGCTCATACCCAATTCAACCACAACATCTTTTCCTTTGTAACTGAAATAATTCTGTACGGCTTTCTGTTGTTGACGAGAAATAGAAAGAAGTGGAGAGCCGTCTTCTGTCCAAATTGATTTATAAGCGTGTGCAACTTTAGGTGCTCGTTTTGGGAGTACCATAAAATTCAAAATAAATTGCCATTTTAGTTTTGGCAAATCGATAACACGTGGGTCACTCAAAAATTGTTTTAAATAGCGTTTAACTGCGGGAGTGGTTGGTTCATCAGGCGTGCCTAAATTTGCCAGTAATACACCAATTTTCTGATTTGACATAGTTATTCCTTTATTTACAAGATTTTAGAGCATTATAAAGGATTCGAGTTGTTAGTGCTAATTATCGAATCAACAGGTGAGTTTAAATGATCTTGACACTGTGTGAATAATACCCTAAAATTCGCCGTCCTTTCTTTTCTTGAAAGGCATTTATTATTGTATTTTAATTTTAACTGGAGCTTAATTAATGGCAACTATCAACCAGCTAGTACGCAAACCGCGTGTGAAAAAGGTTGTAAAAAGCAACGTTCCTGCATTAGAGGCTTGCCCGCAGAAACGTGGTGTGTGTACTCGTGTATACACTACAACTCCTAAAAAACCTAACTCAGCATTACGTAAAGTATGCCGTATTCGTTTAACGAATGGTTTTGAGGTTACTTCTTATATCGGTGGTGAAGGCCACAACTTACAAGAACACAGTGTTGTATTAATCCGTGGTGGTCGTGTTAAAGACTTACCAGGTGTTCGTTACCACACAGTACGCGGCGCATTAGACTGTGCAGGCGTTAAAGACCGTAAACAAGGTCGTTCTAAATACGGCGTTAAACGTCCTAAAGCTTAATGGTTCTCCGTTAAGTAAGGCCAAACGTCTAATTAAACAAATTTAATTAACCATAAACTCCAGTATCTCTCAAGCGGTCATTTTTAGGCCGAAGTTTGCAAATTGAAGTTTTGGATAATCCTGAAGAATATAATACGGAGAAATTCGCAATGCCACGTCGTCGTAGTATTGAACCACGCAAGATCCTTCCAGATCCAAAATTCGGATCAGAATTACTTGCAAAATTCATCAACGTTTTAATGGTTGATGGTAAAAAATCAGTAGCAGAATCAATCGTTTACGGTGCTTTAGAAACTTTAGCACAACGTTCAGGTAAAGAAGCTTTAGAAGCTTTCGAAACAGCACTTGAAAACGTACGTCCAACAGTTGAGGTTAAATCTCGTCGTGTTGGTGGTTCTACATACCAAGTTCCTGTAGAAGTACGTCCTGCACGTCGTAACGCATTAGCTATGCGTTGGATCGTAGATGCAGCACGTAAACGTGGTGACAAATCAATGGCATTACGTTTAGCTAACGAATTATCTGATGCAACAGATAACAAAGGTTCAGCAGTTAAGAAACGTGAAGACGTTCACCGTATGGCTGAAGCTAACAAAGCGTTTGCTCACTATCGTTGGTAATAAATTTGTAGGCTTCATCTCAAGGTTTGTGATGAAGCCTATTACTATATAAATTTCACATTAGATTACAAGGTAATAATAATGGCTCGTGTAACTCCTATTGAGCGCTACCGTAACATCGGTATCAGTGCTCACATTGACGCTGGTAAAACAACTACCTCTGAGCGTATCCTATTCTACACAGGTGTAAGTCACAAAATTGGTGAAGTACACGATGGTGCAGCGACAATGGACTGGATGGAACAAGAACAAGAGCGTGGTATCACAATCACCTCTGCTGCAACAACAGCGTTCTGGTCTGGTATGTCTCAACAATATCCACAACACCGTATCAACGTTATCGATACTCCGGGACACGTTGACTTCACAATCGAAGTTGAACGTTCAATGCGTGTTCTTGACGGTGCGGTAATGGTTTACTGTGCGGTTGGTGGTGTTCAACCACAATCAGAAACAGTATGGCGTCAAGCTAACAAATACCAAGTTCCACGTATCGCGTTCGTAAACAAAATGGACCGTACTGGTGCTAACTTCCTACGTGTAGTTGATCAAATCAAAACTCGTTTAGGTGGTAACGCAGTTGCTTTACAACTTCCAATTGGTGCTGAAGACAGCTTCAAAGGTGTTGTTGACTTAATCAAAATGAAAGCAATCAACTGGAACGAAGAAGACCAAGGTATGACTTTTACTTACGAAGACATCCCTGCTGATATGTTAGATGCATGTCAAGAGCGTCGTGAAATGTTAGTTGAAGCTGCAGCTGAAGCATCAGAAGAGTTAATGAACAAATTCTTCGAAGAAGGTGACTTAAGCGAAGAAGAAATCAAAGCAGCATTACGTCAGCGTGTATTAGCAAGCGAAGTGATCCCAGTTTGCTGTGGTTCTGCGTTCAAAAACAAAGGTGTTCAAGCAATGCTTGACGCGGTAATCGATTACTTACCGGCACCAACTGATATCCCAGCAATCAAAGGTATCAACTTAGACGAAACTGAAGGTGAGCGTCACCCAAGCGATGAAGAGCCATTCTCTTCATTAGCGTTCAAAATTGCAACTGACCCATTCGTAGGTAACTTAACGTTCTTCCGTGTTTACTCTGGTGTAATCAACTCAGGTGACACAGTAATGAACTCTGTGAAACAAAAACGTGAACGTTTCGGTCGTATCGTACAGATGCACGCTAACAAACGTGAAGAGATCAAAGAAGTTCGTGCGGGCGATATCGCAGCTGCAATCGGCTTAAAAGATGTTGGTACAGGTGATACTTTATGTTCATTAGATGCTCCAATCATCCTTGAACGTATGGAATTCCCAGAGCCAGTAATCTCTGTAGCGGTAGAACCAAAAACTAAAGCTGACCAAGAGAAAATGGGCTTAGCGTTAGGTCGTTTAGCACAAGAAGACCCTTCATTCCGTGTTCACACAGATGAAGAATCAGGTGAAACAATTATCTCAGGTATGGGTGAGTTACACTTAGATATCATCGTTGACCGTATGAAACGTGAATTCAAAGTTGAAGCGAACATCGGTAAACCACAAGTATCTTACCGTGAAACAATCCGTTCAGCGGTTAAAGATATCGAAGGTAAACACGCGAAACAATCAGGTGGTCGTGGTCAATACGGTCACGTTGTTATCGACTTATATCCATTAGACCCAGAAGGTCCAGGATACGAGTTCATCAACGAAATCAAAGGTGGTGTAATCCCTGGTGAATACATCCCTGCGGTAGATAAAGGTATCCAAGAACAACTTAAATCTGGTCCATTAGCGGGTTACCCAGTAGTGGATTTAGGTGTACGTTTACACTTCGGTTCATACCATGATGTTGACTCATCAGAATTAGCGTTTAAACTTGCAGCGTCATTAGCATTTAAAGCTGGTTTCGCGAAAGCAAACCCTGTTCTACTTGAGCCAATTATGAAAGTTGAAGTAGAAACTCCACCAGATTATGTTGGTGATGTAATCGGTGACTTAAGCCGTCGTCGTGCTATGGTTAATGGCCAAGAAGCTAACGAGTTCGTTGTTAAGATCAATGCTGAAGTTCCACTTTCAGAAATGTTCGGTTATGCAACAGACTTACGTTCACAAACTCAAGGTCGTGCATCATACTCAATGGAACCGTTAAAATATGCTGAAGCTCCATCAAGTGTTGCTGCAGCAGTAATTGAAGCGCGTAAAAAATAATTTTTTTCAAAATCCGTAGCGAATATCTCGCTACGGGCTTTCATCAAAGGAAACATTAGCAATGTCTAAAGAAAAATTTGAACGTACGAAACCGCACGTTAACGTAGGTACAATCGGTCACGTTGACCATGGTAAAAC
>LEKJ01000007.1 GCA_029852775.1 Pasteurellaceae bacterium LFhippo2 | reverse complement strand
ACAGTGAATATCCCACAAGATGCTGTGGAAGATAACTCACCAGTTAAAGCGGTAGGTACAAACGAAGATGCACAAACTGCGGAAGATGAGAAACCAGCGGGTGAAGATCTATTAGACCCAGCAGATGCACCAGTAGTAACACCATCAACAGAAGATGGTTCAGTATCTGTTAAACCAGGTGATGACAACGTTGAAATGACTGTATCTTATACAGACGAAGAAGGTAAACCACAAACTGTAACAGTGGCGAAAGACCCTGCGACAGGTGAATGGGCTCCAACAACGGCATTACCAGAAGGTGTAACAGTAGATGCGGACGGTACAGTGAATATCCCACAAGACGGGGTAGAAGATAACTCACCAGTTAAAGCGGTAGGTACAAACGAAGACGCACAAACTGCGGAAGATGAGAAACCAGCAGGTGAAGATCTATTAGACCCAGCAGATGCGCCAGTAGTTACTCCATCAAC
>LEKJ01000006.1 GCA_029852775.1 Pasteurellaceae bacterium LFhippo2 | reverse complement strand
GGGGTAGAATATAACTCACCAGTTAAAGCGGTAGGTACAAACGAAGATGCACAAACTGCGGAAGATGAGAAACCAGCGGGGGAAGATCTATTAGACCCTTCAGATGCGCCAGTAGTTACTCCATCAACGGAAGATGGTTCAGTATCTGTTAAACCAGGTGATGACAACGTTGAAATGACTGTGACTTACACAGACGAAGAAGGTAAACCACAAACTGTAACAGTGGCGAAAGACCCTGCGACAGGTGAATGGAAGCCAACAACTACATTACCAGAAGGTGTAACTGTAGATGCAGATGGTACAGTGAATATCCCACAAGACGGGGTAGAAGATAACTCACCAGTTAAAGCGGTAGGTACAAACGAAGATGCACAAACTGCGGAAGATGAGAAACCAGCGGGTGAAGATCTATTAGACCCTGCA
>LEKJ01000005.1 GCA_029852775.1 Pasteurellaceae bacterium LFhippo2 | reverse complement strand
CAGTGAATATCCCACAAGACGGGGTAGAAGATAACTCACCAGTTAAAGCGGTAGGTACAAACGAAGATGCACAAACTGCGGAAGATGAGAAACCAGCGGGTGAAGATCTATTAGACCCTGCAGACGCACCAGTAGTTACTCCATCAACGGAAGATGGTTCAGTATCTGTTAAACCAGGTGATGACAACGTTGAAATGACTGTGACTTACACAGACGAAGAAGGTAAACCACAAACTGTAACAGTGGCGAAAGACCCTGCGACAGGTGAATGGACGCCAACAACGGCATTACCAGAAGGCGTAACAGTGGATAAAGACGGTACAGTAAATATTCCACAAGATGCTGTGGAAGATAACTCACCAGTTACAGTGGTAGGAACAAACGAAGATGGACAAACTGCAGATGCAGATGAAAAACCAGCAGGTGCAGATAAGCTTGACCCAGCAGACGCACCAGTAGTTACTCCA
>LEKJ01000004.1 GCA_029852775.1 Pasteurellaceae bacterium LFhippo2 | reverse complement strand
CCCTGCGACAGGTGAATGGACGCCAACAACGGAATTACCAGAAGGCGTAACAGTGGATAAAGACGGTACAGTAAATATTCCACAAGATGCTGTGAAAGATAACTCACCGGTTAACGCAGTAGGTAAAAACGAAGACGCACAAACTGCGGAAGATGAGAAACCAGCGGGTGCAGATAAGCTTGACCCAGCAGATGCGCCAGTAGTTACTCCATCAACAGAAGATGGTTCAGTATCTGTTAAACCAGGTGAT
>LEKJ01000003.1 GCA_029852775.1 Pasteurellaceae bacterium LFhippo2 | reverse complement strand
AAGTATGTCTCGGAAAGGGAATTGTTTAGATAATGCAGCGATGGAGAGCTTTTTTGGACGAATGAAAACAGAATGTTTTTATGGAAGAACATTTGAGAGTATTGACGAATTGGAACAAGTAATAAATGAATATGTTCGTTACTATAATGAAGAACGAATCCAACTAAAACTAAAAGGACTGAGTCTGATACAATATCGAAATCAGTCCTTTAAATAACAGTTTAACCACCAATTGACGCTAAATTATTTCTCACACCACTATCTCCAATATGTAAATAGTGATGTTCGCGTTTACCTTGTAGAGTTGATTTCAAGCGAGTTTCTAGTTGAAGTTGCTGTTCACCAGATTGCAGAAGATCGCGAATATCAATCCCTTCTTCACCAAAAAGACAGAGATGTAGTTTGCCTAATGCTGAAACTCGCAGGCGGTTGCAACTCGCACAGAAATTCTTTTCGTACGGCATAATTAGGCCAATTTCACCCTTATAATCAGGATGAGAAAGCACTTTTGCAGGGCCATCAGAGAGCGCTTTTTGCTGTAATTGCCAACCTTCGTTGGTTAATCGCGCCAAAATGTTTTGCCCTGAAAGATGTTGCTTGTGGAAAAAACTATCCATTTCGCCCGTTTCCATTAGCTCAATAAAGCGCATTTGGATTGGATTATCCTTAATCCAACGCAGGAAATCGTCAAAACTTTGTGGCGTATACTGTTTCATCAATACCGCATTGACTTTCACTTTCTTATAGCCAATTTCAAAAGCTCGATCTATTCCTTTCAGAATATCACCAAGCTTATTTTCGCCAGTAATTAAGTGAAATTGGCGGGGATCAAGGCTATCCACACTGACATTCAAATTTGTGATACCCGCCTGTTGCCAAGCTTCAACATCACGCAACATTCGATAGCCATTTGTGGTTAAAGCCACTTGGCGAATACCCGCGGTTTGTGAAATTGTATGAGCGATCTCCAAAAAGTCTTTGCGCAGAGTCGGCTCTCCGCCAGTAATGCGGATTTTTTCTGTGCCTAGATTAGCAAAAGTTCGAGCAAGGCGTTGAATTTCATCAACTTTTAAGAATGTTTGCTTATGGCTTGGAGGTTGATAGCCATCGGGTAAACAATAGTTACAGCGAAAATTACAGACATCGGTAATCGATAAACGTAAATAACTATATTGACGCTGGAATCGGTCAACTAATCCATTAGAGAGATCATCGCCGACATTTTTGATCGGGATTGTATGCATAGGACACCTTTCTAAATACGAGAGGATAGTCAATTTCTCGGCTATCCCTGTGTAATAAATTATTACAGGCACTGCGCCCATATCGAAAGATTTTTATTTCGACTTAGGGCTACAGGCTCGGAGTCTGGGGAAATGTAAATTGTGCGCTATTGTAATGAGCTATTGTAAATTAAGCAAGAAAAACGAATACGCATAAATGCGTATATTGCGGAAGTAATCGAGTGTTTTATATCCATCTCAAGCAAGATTTGAGAAAAATCATAAAAAATACACATTTTTTCTGTTATCTTACGCGCCCAACAGGAGAAACGGATGAAAAATAGAACAGATTGGTCGTGTTTAATTGATAAACAGGGCAAAATATTGGAATGGGAAGACAAATCCGGAGCTGATTATCTTGCTAATTTTGAGCAAGTTATTCGCTATGCTCAAGCTTTGCTCTACTCAAAACGTGATTTTTTAAGTTTCTTCTATCAAAAGCCGGAACTTTCGGATTGGTTTGAAATTTCCTTTCAACGCTATAAGCAAGACTTTACGATTATTCAAATGAAACAGCGAGAATTACCATTTGAATTGAGTAAACGAGAGCTGGAAATTCTGACTTTAGTGAGTGCAGGATTAAGTAATAAGGAAGTTTCTGAACAACTCTATATTAGTGAACGGACTATCGCAAAACATATAGAACATATCTTTGAAAAAACGCAAATTGATAACCGTACTTTATTAGCAGTATTTGCGTTAAGTAAAAATCTTTGCTGCCTGCCGACCCCTGGTAATTTAGAAAATTCGGTGTTGCCGAGTTATAAAATTGAACGACTTGCAAACGAATATCAAGCGGTCGAAAAACCTAAAAATTTTGCAATTAAAACAAATAAATCTTGCCCTATTACCGTGGGGATTCCTTATGTTGCAAAAGGAATTGGTGAAATTGATACTCAAGAATTGCTGAATGGTACTAAACTTGCGGTTGAAACGATCAATAAAAATGGTGGGATTAATGGTCGAGAAATAAAAATTGAGACAGCAGGATTTTGTGTTGAAGATAAACAGAGTATTTTAGGCGCATATCGTCAACTGTTCGATAAAGAAGTTGACGCAATTTCTGCTAGCTATGCTTGTTATTCACCTGATATTCACGAATTGATCGCAATGGAAGGTATTCCTTATGTGCATATTGCGACGCATAGTACTTCAAACAAAAGAGCTGAGAACATTTCAACGGAAACAATAGATAATATTTTCCAAGTTTGTGCTAGTGATGTGAACTATGGCTTGGGCGTAGTGCGTTTTCTTGAATCTTATCAATATCATTATCCGGCATTAGTTCGTAATAAGCGTTTGGTTGTATTTAATGTGAAATGGCAACGAATTGATATTGGTTTGGATAATATTATTAATTCATTGCGTAAATTAAATTGGGCTGTGGATGTCATTGAGCTTGATAAGGTAGGCGATCCATTTCAATATGCAATGCAGCAAGTACATAATTTAATGCCATCAATAGTGGTATTTGTCTCTTATTTTGCGGAAGATATTGATCGTTTTTATAAGCAGTTTATCCAAAATCCAATTAATGCGGTTATTTATAGTATTTATGCACCTTCTTGTTTCTTACCAGAGCAGAATCTTTGTGAAGGCGTGATTTGGTCAGTAACGAGTGGTTTGAGTAATAACTATGCAGGTAAGCAATTCTATCAAAATTATGAGAATTTCTTTGGTCATCAGCCAACTTATTCGCAAGCAAGTCTTGCTTATGATCAAATTAATATTTTAGCCAATGCGTGGAAGCAGAGTATTTCTCCACGTTGTTTTAAAGATGTTCTTAATGCAATGCGTTCACAACAACATCACGGTGTGAATGGAACATACTATTTTGGTACAGAGCAGCAAATTGGCTTGACGTATCCAGATAACACAACGGATCTTTCCATTAGCCAACCCCATATGGTGTATCAAATTCAGCAAGGCAAAAGCAGGGCGATCGCGCCAGATCTTTTTGCCGATGCGATGTTTAAATTACCGAATTGGTTTAATTTGAAGGGATAGCTTTAATTTAACTCTCTCCCGTTTACGGGAGAGAGAAAGGCTAAAATTGCGAAGGCAATTTTAGGCAGAGAGAGGGCTTGCGATGCTGATTTTACTTTTGAGGGTTTAATAGCACCGTAGCCCTCTCTCTGCTTTTCGCAAAGCCGTTACTTTGCTCAAAGCTGTCTCTCCCCCGCAAGCGTGGGAGAGTTTTGGTATCGAGGGAAATTTAAAGACTATATATCCTAGAGTTCAAAAAACAAACTTTGATTTTCATCAATCTTTTCTACTATTTCCTTTCTTCTTTCAATGTAATACGCATTTTTGCTTATTGTTTTGATAGCCACTGACAATAATAATGCCCTACATAAAATTTACATTACTTTTTATGGAGTGTGGGGAAATGTTAAAAAAATTAAATTTAAAACTAGTCTTTGGTGGATTAGGCTTAATGGCATTAGGTGCGGCGGTGTTAGGCGGTACTCAATATGCGATGAAAGCAACAAGCACCACAGAATTTTGTGTTAGCTGTCACTCAATGAGCCATCCACAGGCAGAGTGGGAGGGCAGTGTCCATTTTTCTAACCGAAAAGGTATTCGAGCGGAGTGTTCAG
This sequence comes from Pasteurellaceae bacterium LFhippo2, assembly GCA_029852775.1. Taxonomy (GTDB): domain Bacteria; phylum Pseudomonadota; class Gammaproteobacteria; order Enterobacterales; family Pasteurellaceae. The sequence continues at coordinate 69,942 of LEKJ01000003.1, read as the reverse complement.
ACTGTCATATTCCACAAGATAACGCTTATCACTATGTGAAAACGAAAGTATTGGCGGTAAAAGACTTATGGAATACTTTTGTTGTAGATAAATTACCTGATCAAGAAGCCTATGAAGTGCACCGTTTAGAAATGGCGCAAAGCGTTTGGGCTGATATGAAAGCTAATGACTCAGCAACTTGCCGCAGCTGTCACCGTTTCGAAGCAATGGCTCTTTCAGAACAAAAAGAATCAGCACAAAAAATGCACCAGTTAGCAATGGAAACAAATCAAACTTGTATTGATTGCCATAAAGGAATTGCGCACTTTATGCCTGATGTGCCTGTAGATAGTGCTGCAGCAATGGGGGAATTAGCAAAACACGGTGGCGAATTTGGCTCAAGCGATAAAGTTCTTTATTCATTAACAATGTCGCCAGCACAATTTGCAGGTGGTGAAGCTCGCTTAATGCCTTATGCAGAATTACACAACTGGAAAGAAGATGGCGATAAAGTCACTGCAACTATTAACGGTTGGCAACAAGTTGGTGCAGAATCTGTAGTGTATATGGATTTAGGTAAACGTATTATGGTTGCGTTACTAAATGACGATGTAAAAGATAAAGTGAATGTCGTGAAAGCAGTTCACGATGATGTGACAAATTCAGAATGGAAAGAGATCAATTTTGATATTTCAATGCCGAAATCAGCAGTAACAGCGAATATCGAAGCTCTAAATAGCTTTGGTCATAATCTGAATCAAACACATTGTAGTGGCTGTCACGCAGCGATCGGCGCAGATCACTATACAGCGAACCAATGGATTGGTGTAGTGAACTCAATGAAAGATCGTACTTCTATGTCAGCAGATGATGTACGTGCGGTAACAATCTATCTACAGCGTAATGCGAAGGATATTAAAGGTAGTTCACATTAATTTGGCGGGCGTATGCAATACGCCCCTACATTCTTTCTTTTAATCATATTGGCAGTAGGGGCGTACTGCGTACGCCCGCTTTCAATTCAACCCCGACACCGAGCTTGTGATCCTAAGTCGAAAGATATGGTAGCAATGCCTGTAACTCTGATTACACAAGGTATAGTTAGAAATGATTATGCCCCTCCCGTTTAAGAAAGGTGTCGTAATTTAACTTTGACAACGAGGTTCTAAATGAAAACTCAAGACAAAATTAATAAAAGCCGTCGTGGCTTCTTAAAAAACTCATCTTTAGGTGTTGCGGGCGCATCTTTAGCAACTGGTACAACTGGTGTGGTGGGTTCTCTTCTTTCAGGTAATGCTGCAGCGACTGAAAGCAAAACCGTGATGACAGCAGCTCACTGGGGGCCATTAGGTGTTGTTGTAGAAAATGGCAAAGCAGTGAAATCAGGTTCTGCAATTGTGGCACAAGTAGAAAATGATCTACAAACAGTCGTGCCAGATCAAATCTACAGTGAAGCACGTGTGAAATTCCCAATGGTACGTAAAGGTTACTTAGAAGGTAATAAAGATACTTCTTTACGTGGTCGTGATGAGTGGGTAAAAGTGTCTTGGGATAAAGCATACGAACTCGTTGCAAATGAGATGAAACGTGTTTACGCAGCTCATGGCCCAAGCGCTATTTTCGCAGGTTCGTATGGCTGGTATAGCTCTGGTGCATTACACGCTGCACGTACTTTATTACACCGCTATTTAAACTTAACGGGTGGTTTCGTTGGTGTTAAAGGCGACTACTCAACAGGTGCGGCACAAGTAATTATGCCACACGTGTTAGGTACTATCGAAGTTTATGAGCAACAAACTAGCTGGGAAGTGATTTTAGAAAGCTCTGAAATCGTGGTGCTTTGGTCAGCAAACCCAATGGCGACATTACGTAATGCTTGGACTTCAACAGACCAACAAGGTATGGACTACTTCAAAAAATTAAAAGAGAGTGGTAAACGTATCATCTGTATCGACCCAGTGAAAAGCGAAACTTGCCAATACTTAAATGCTGAATGGATTCCAGTAAATACAGCGTCTGATGTGGCATTAATGCTTGGTATTGCACACACATTAGTGACTGAAGGCAAACACGACCAAGAATTTTTGAAAAAATACACAACAGGTTTCGAAAAATTTGAAACTTACCTATTAGGTAAAGAAGATAACCAACCAAAAGATGCAGAATGGGCAAGCAAATTAACAGGCGTGCCAGCGGATCTAATCAAAAAATTAGCCGCAGACTTCTCATCTAAACGCACAATGTTAATGGCTGGTTGGGGTATGCAACGTCAACGTCACGGCGAGCAAACTCACTGGATGTTAGTGACATTAGCTTCTATGTTAGGTCAAATCGGCTTACCGGGTGGTGGTTTTGGTCTAAGTTATCACTACGCAAACGGTGGGGCACCAACTGCAACGGGTGGTATTATCGGTTCTATTACTGCAACCACAGCGGCAGCAGGTGAAAAAACTTGGTTAGATGATAGTGCGAAATACTCATTCCCTGTAGCACGTATCTCAGATGCGCTATTAAACCCAGGTAAAACAATTCAGTACAACGGCACAGAAATTACTTACCCAGATATTAAAGTGATTTATTGGTCGGGTGGTAACCCATTCACTCAACACCAAGATACTAATAATTTAGTGAAAGCGTGGCAAAAACCAGATACGGTTATCGTAAACGAAGTGAACTGGACACCAACAGCACGTATGGCGGATATCGTATTCCCAGTAACCACAAGTTACGAACGTAACGATATTACAATGTCAGGCGACTACTCAATGATGAACATCTTCCCGATGAAACAAGTTGTTGAGCCACAATTCGAAGCGAAAAGCGATTATGAAATCTTTGCTGAATTATCTGCACGTGCAGGCGTGGGCGATAAGTTCACTGAAGGCAAAACAGAAATGCAATGGTTACAAGGCTTCTATAACACTGCATTCGAAGCTGCACGTAAAAACAAAGTCATTATGCCTAAGTTTGAGAAATTCTGGGAAGATAATAAACCAGTGACTTTCAAAGCAAGTGAAAAAGCGAAAAAATGGGTTCGTTATGAAGAGTTCCGCAAAGATCCGCTACTTAACCCATTAGGTACACCATCAGGTAAAATTGAGATCTACTCTGATGTCGTTGCGAAAATGAACTATGATGACTGTAAAGGTCACGCTTCTTGGTTTGTGCCAGAAGAGTATGCAGGTAACGCAACACCAGAACAACCGTTGGCATTAGTGACTCCACATCCGTTCCAACGTTTACACAGCCAATTAGCACATACTTCATTACGTAAAAAATATGCAGTGAATGACCGTGAGCCTGTGTTAATTCATACCGACGACGCGGCAGCTCGTGGTATTGCGAATGGTGACATTGTGCGTATCTTTAACAAACGTGGTCAAGTGTTAGCGGGTGCAGTAGTAACAGACGGTATCATCAAAGGTACTGTAGCATTACACGAAGGTGCTTGGTATGACCCACTAGATTTAGGTAAATCTGAATTACCGCTCTGTAAAAATGGTAGCCCGAATGTGTTAACACGTGATGAAGGAACATCAAAACTTGCACAAGGTAACTCACCAAATACCGCAACAGTTCAAGTTGAGAAATTTGTTGGCGAAGCACCAGCGGTAACGGTGTTTAAAGAGCCTAAATATATAGAAGCTTAATTGCTGATAAGAGCCCTTCGGGGCTCTTTTTTTTGCAATAAATATAGATAAATAGACCGGTTGTATAATTTATTTATAAAACTTATTGATTAATATATTCAATACGTTGTCACGATTTGTCTTTAATAAATTATTTAGTGACTTGGTCAATATGCATCTTAAACCCATCTCCCCAATCTTTTAAAGCCAATAAGATCGGCGCAAGGGTTTTGCCATATTCACTCAAACTATATTCCACTCGTGGTGGTACTTCCGCATAAACAGTACGGATAATTAAACCATCTGCTTCTAATTGGCGTAATTGTGCTGTCAAAGTACGCTGTGAAACATCGGGTAAAATACGACGAATTTGGTTAAAACGTAATACTTCATCTGTCATTAAGCGGTATAACACCGTGCCTTTCCATTTTCCACCAATTGCCAATAAAGCCGCTTCTACCGAGCAACCTTCGGCACAATCATAGTGATGATGTGCAACTCTAGCCATAATAAAATCTCAAAAAGTCTAATAAAATCAACAATAGTATCCAAAATGTAACTATAGGCAAAATAAGTGCGTTCTTTTGCTTTTGGATATAACCATTATAATGGCTCTCATTACGAATAAACAAGAGAGAAACAAGATGAAAGCAATTGGTTTTAACCAACCTTTACCTATTGAAAATAAAGATGCGTTAATGGATATTGAGTTACCTATGCCAGAATTAGGTGCTCGTGATATTTTAGTGGCTGTAAAAGCGGTATCTGTAAACCCTGTAGATATGAAAGTGCGTGGTTCTTTCCAACCCGCAGAGGGTGAATACCGTGTATTAGGCTATGATGCAGCAGGCGTTGTACAAGCTGTTGGTAGCGAAGTTCAAAACTTTAAAGTTGGTGATGAGGTTTATTATGCAGGTGCATTAACTCGCCAAGGTTCAAATGCAGAATTACAAGCCGTTGATGAGCGCATTGTGGCGTTAAAGCCAAAATCATTAAGTTTTGTAGAAGCAGCAGCATTACCATTAACCACGCTAACCGCATGGGAAACTTTATTTGACCGTTTAGATGTTGAGAAATCCATTGTAGGCGGTGCTAATAGCCTATTATTAATTGGTGGTGCGGGGGGTGTAGGATCTTTGGCGATCCAGTTACTTAAACAATTAACGGACTTAACTGTTATTGCCACAGCTTCACGCCCTGAAAGCCAAGCATGGGTTAAACAATTAGGTGCAGATTTTGTGATTGATCATCGCCAAGATTTAGCCGAGCAAGTCGCAAAACTAGGGATTGGTGAGCCATCATTCGTATTTTCAACTAACTACACTGAAACTTATGTGGAGCAGATTGCTGAATTAATTGCACCGCAAGGTCGCTTAGCGTTAATTGATGATCCTGAAAATCTCAATATCATGCCGTTAAAATGGAAAAGCGTAAGTATCCATTGGGAATTTATGTTTACTCGCTCAATGAGCAACACTGTAGATATCGCTCGTCAAGGCGAAATCTTAGCGGAAGTTGCAGAGTTAGTCGATGCAGGTAAATTAAAAACGACCACAAACCATATTATCCAAGGCATTAATGCAGAAAACCTACGTAAAGCCCACTCGTTAATTGAGCAAGGCGATACGATAGGTAAAATAGTATTAGCTGATTGGTAAGAATAAGCCGTCTGGACAGGGATGTTCGGGCGGTTTTTTTATTTTTAGAGAGTGTTTTAGTTACTATAGTATTTTCTCAAAATCCTTTCTAATACTGTAAATGTATGAAGAACACGCACAGGAGTATTTTCTTGATAAGGTCGATAAATAAACATATTCCACTCTGGGATGGGAAGTTCAGGAAAGAGTATTTCCAACTTACCTGTTTCGATATGTGGCATATAGTGATATTCAGGTAATATTCCAACAGCAAGCCCATTCAAAATGACTGCTAAATTACTATAGCTTTCTGAGCTTTGAAAATATGGCTTCTTAGCTATAAAGTGTTGCTCAGGCGTATTAAACCAATGCCACGCTTTGCCAGTTTGTGGATTAATTTCGGCACACAGGGGAAAATTAGCCTGTAGATCGTCAAGATCTTTCGGATGTCCTAAACGAGCTAATAATTCAGGACTTGCGACAATTCGCTCTTGGATATTGGTGATTTTCTTCGCAATAAAGTGTGGTTCCATTTCCAAGCTAATACGAATACCAATATCAATTTGTTTGGTTACTGAATTGTATAATGCGGTATCTGGTCGCCAGTCGATATGTAAATCGGGATAGGGAGCAAGTTTGCTCAATAGCTCAGTTAAGATAAGATCGTTATTTGGTAGCCTTGGTAGCGTAATACGAACAGTGCCACTCATCGATTCTTTAAAATCCGTTTGAAACAGCGTTTCTGTCGCATTTAGCCACTGTTTCGCATCAGCTAAAAATGCTTGCCCGAAGTTCGTCAAAGAAATATTGCGGGTATTACGTTTAAATAGCGGTTCGCCTAATTCCCTTTCTAACTCTGCAATCATTCGTGTCACCACCTGTGGCGAAATGGCTAAGCGGTTTGCGGTTTCTCTAAAATGTAAGGTTTCGGCGGCAATACAAAAATAGCGGACGGCTTCGACTTTATCTAACATAGTTTTCCTTTATTCCTAAATTAGGAATTCTTTATTCTTAATTAATTCATTGTATCGGAATAAATTCCTTTTTAGAATCGAAAATAGTTTCATTATAGGAGAACACAGTATGCAAAACTTTGAGTATTACACACCGACGAAAGTCGTATTTGGTAAACAAACTGAGCAGCAAGTTGGCGATTTAGTTAAAGCACAGAAGTGTAAGAAAGTATTGATTCATTACGGTAGCAATAGTGCCAAGAAATCAGGTTTATTAGACCGTGTTAAAGTTTCTTTGGATAATGCCGGCGTCAGCTATGTTGAATTAGGTGGTGTAGTGCCAAATCCATTGCTTTCATTGGTTTATCAAGGTATTGAATTATGTAAAAAAGAAAGTGTAGATTTTATCCTTGCAGTTGGTGGCGGTAGTGTGATTGATTCAGCTAAAGCTATTGCGTTTGGTGTTGCCGAAAGCGATAAAGATGTGTGGGAATTGTTTGATCGCAAACGTCAAGCAACAGCGTGTTTACCTGTCGCAACGGTATTAACGATGGCAGCAGCGGGGAGTGAGATGAGTGAAAGTTCTGTAATCACCAAAGATGAAGGCGGTATTAAACGTGGTTATAGTCATCCATTATCTCGCCCTGTGTTCTCGATTTTGAATCCAGAACTCACGATGACGTTGCCAGCATACCAAACTGCTTGCGGTAATGTGGATATTTTAATGCACACGATGGAACGCTATTTCACACCAAATGACACAATGGAAATCACCGATCATATTGCGGAGAATCTGTTAAAAACGGTAATGAAAAATGCCAAAATCTTAAAAGATGATCCACAAAACTATGAAGCAAGGGCCGAGATTATGTGGTGTGGTAGCTTATCACATAATGGTTTAACCAGCTGTGGTGGTGGCAATGGGGACTGGGCAACGCATATGTTAGAACACGAGTTAAGCGGAATGTTTGATGTGGCTCACGGTGCTGGTTTAGCGGCAGTTTGGGGACATTGGGCAAGATATGTTTTCCAAGAAAAATTGGCTCGTTTTGAACGTTTTGCCATTAATGTAATGGGCGTAGCTCCTGCCGAAAATGCGGAACAAACTGTATTAAAAGGTATTGAAGCAATGGAAAACTTCTTCCGTAGCATTGATATGCCAACCAATTTAGCGGAATTAGGTGTGAACCTAACTGCGGAACAAATCTCAGAAATGGCAAATAAATGTGCAGTTGCGTCTAAAGGCTGTATTGGTGCAATCAAGCCGTTATATGAGCAAGATATGACAGCGATTTATACGGCAGCACACAACACATAGTTAATTACTAAAAGATTTAAAGCCATCTGAACAGGGATGTTTAGATGGCTTTTCTGTTGGTAAGTTTTGCAAAACTGATGATAAAACTAACCCCTTGAGCAGTTTTTACGCCTGATTTAGCGAGCGTAGAATCGGGCAATCAGGATCTGAATTTCCCTTACATTGATTATGCCAAACTTGTAATGTTTCTTTCATCGCTTGTAGCTGTGCAATTTTTTCGTTGAGCTCATTAATATGCTGTGATGTTAGAGCCTTAACTTCGCAGCTTTTACGATTAGGGTTATCTTGTAAAGCGAGTAGCTCTTTAATTTGAGTAAGGGAGAATCCTACAGCTCGAGAACGAGCAATAAATTGTAACCGATTGATTTGTTGTTGGTTATAGTCGCGATAACCTGATTGTTGATCGCGAGTTACTTGAAGTAAACCGATTTTTTCATAGTCACGAATTTGTTTGGCTGATAAATCAACGAGTTTGGAAACTTGGCTGATATTCATTTGTGAAACTCCCAAATTAAAAAAGTATTGACCTTAACCTAAGGTTAGGCTTTATGATAACACCATCTTGTAAAGCTGAGTATTTTTACGAGAGATTTATTTAACTTTTAAAGGAATTATTTATGAATTTAACTAAACTGATCGCAATTAGTGCGGCATCTATCACATTAAGCGTTAATGCTCAAAATAGCCATTCACATCATCAAGATACTCATTCCCATCATCATACACAGTCTGCCGAAAAGCAAAACTCTCACCAATCTGAATATGCAGAATCTATGCATCAAATGCATTCAGGGATGATGGCGGCAACCTTAGAAAAAGATCCAGATGCTTCTTTTGCGAAGGGAATGATTCCGCACCACGAAGGTGCTGTTGCAATGGCTAATATTCAACTGAAATACGGAAAATCGCCTGAAATTCGTCAATTGGCTGAGCAAATATTAAAAGCTCAGCAGCCTGAAATTGATATGATGAATGAATGGCTAAAAAGCCATAAATCTGTAATAGCAACAAATGCATTGGAACATACGAAGGCGTACCAAGATAGTATGGGAAGCCATAATGTTATGCTTGAAGGCACACAAGATAAAGATCCTGATGTTGCTTTTGTGAAAGGAATGATTCCACATCATCAAGGCGCAGTGGATATGGCAAATATTCAATTAAAGTATGGTAAAAATCAAAAAATGCGTCAATTAGCTCAAGAGATTATCAAAGCTCAGGAAGCTGAAATCACTTTTATGAAGCAATGGCTTGATAGTCATAAGTAATAAGTCCTAATGAAAAATGCCATCTGAATATGGTTTTTATGACTATCTAGATGGCATTTGCAAAAATTGACTGAAAATAGACCGCTTGTTTTTACGCCTTATCCACAATCTCTTTCAACATTTGGTACGACTGCTGTTGTAGTTTCTCATCAAAAATATAGCTTACCGCCATAATTTCATCAAATTCCACTTCTTCACGTAGATGTTTCAGCTGTAACGCTACGTTTTCAGGGCTACCGATTAATGAGCAAGCTGTCATCTGTTCAACTACCGCACGTTCTTGATTATAGATTGGGATCTCTTGTAGATCGACAGGGCCAAAATGCAGTTCAGATTGCGCTTTTAAATGCTGTTTCCACACATCATCTTTTGACGCCATTGGCGGTTGTAAATTTTGCTGTGCATTGGTCACGACATTTAAGAAGAATTGCGTTTGCGTGGTAGCAAGCTGTTCAGATAATTCATCGGTTTCCGCTACAATCGCATTGACCCCAATAATTACATAAGGTTTCGCTAGATATTTTGACGGCTTAAACTGTTTACGATAGATCTCAACCGCCATTTCCATCATTCTAGGTGCAAAGTGCGAGGCAAAGGCATAAGGCAAACCTAATTCCGCCGCTAAAAATGCGCTCTCTGTGCTTGAACCAAGAATATAGAAAGGAAGATCTAGGTTGGCAGCAGGGTAGGCTGAAACAGGATTAGCATTATCAAAATAGCCACGAAGTTCCGCAATTTCCGTTGGGAAGTCTGAATGTTCACGCCCTTTGCGCAACGCATAAGCGGTGCGCATATCCGTACCGGGCGCACGCCCTAAACCTAACTCAACACGGTTAGGGTAGAGAGTTTCTAGCGTACCATACTGTTCAGCTACGATATAAGGACTGTGGTTTGGTAACATCACCCCGCCTGATCCTACACGCAAGGTCTTCGTATTTGCCAACGTATGCTGAATAAGCAATGCTGTCGCTGAACTTGCCAGATTTTTGGTATTGTGATGTTCCGCAATCCAATAGCGTTCAATCCCAATTTTTTCCGCAAATTGCGCCAGTTCAACCATCGAACTCATTGCTTGTTGGTAATTTTGCCCTTCACGCACAGGGACAAGATTAAGAATAGAGAGTTTCATAAATTATTCCGAATAGTAAAAGATAGGCATAGTATAACGGTTAGAGTAAGCTCTAAGGCAAGCGGTTTGTTGCATTTATGAATAAATTGGAGGGATTATAAAAAAGGGACAGCCTTATGGCTGTCCAAAGTTTTAGAGGTACATATGAAAAAAACTGTTATTTAGTATGCTCTTGAATAAGCTGCTGGTGCAAATTGCACCGGTGCGCTATCACTTGCTACACGGTTATATTGCACGTTTAACACCCAGTTTGGATCGCGTAATAATGCACGGCCAACGGCAATTAAATCCGCATCACCTGTTGCTAAAACGTGATCTGCCACATCCGCATCTTCTAACATACCTACCGCAATCACTGGTAAACCAGTTGCTTGTTTCACTTTACGAGCTAAATATACTTGATAACCCGCATTGAATTGTGGGTGGAAGTCTGGGTGAAGTTTACCATCACCGCCTGCGCTAACGTGTAACGCATTTGCGCCTGCGTTCGCAAAGCGTTTTGCAATTTCCACACCGTAATCGCTGTCGTAACCGTTCTCAGAGAACTCTTGCGCAGAAATACGCACCACTAATGGCATATCCGCTGGCATTACTGATTTAGCCGCTTTAATGACTTGCTCACCGAAGAGTAGTCTGTCTTGACCGTATTGGTCGGTACGTTTGTTTGCTTTTGGTGAGGCAAACTGATGAATTAAGTAACCGTGAGCAGCGTGGATTTCGATAAAATCAAAGCCCGCATCTACCGCACGTTTTACAGATTGACGGAATTTTTCCACTAATTCTTCAATTTCTGCGACGGTTAATTCTTTCGGTGTTGTTAAATCTTGTTCTGGATGATCTAAATCGCCATAATGAATTGCTGACGGCGCCACACTTTCACATTTTTCCGCTTTACGACCTGCGTGGGCAATTTGAATACCAATTTTTGCACCATATTTATGTACGCTTTCTACAATCGGTTTAAATGCATCACGTTGCTCATCATTCCATAAGCCTAAGCAGTTTGGTGTGATACGACCGTTCGGTGCAACGTTAGTCATTTCTACGATAATTGCCCCTACACCGCCGATAGCACGAGAGGTATAGTGAATATGGTGCCATTCATTAGGCACACCATCAGTCGCTGAATATTGGCACATCGGCGGCATTACCACACGGTTGCGTAATTCAAGATTTTTAAGAGTATAAGGTTGAGTTAAAAAACGAAGTTTTGCCATATTATTTTCCTTTCTGTCGTTATAAACAAAGCGAGAGGGAGTATAAAGGTTAGAGTAAACTCTAAGGCAAGCGTTTTTTGCAAAATTTTTGTCAAATCTCACCGCTTGTTTATTGCCAATAAGGCGTTTCCCCATATTTTTCCACAAAGAAATCAATCACCGCTCGCACATTTTGTGGGGCTTGTCGGCTATTAGGGTAAATTGCGGAGATATAGGTCGGTTCTATGCGTGCCGTCCAGTGATAATCAGCAAGCACCGGCACAAGTAAACCTTGCGTTACCGCACTATGTGAAAGCCAGTCAGGCAACAGCGCCAAGCCAAGTCCTTGAACTGCCCCCATTAACATACTATCGCCATTATTTACCGCTAATGCGATAGGGATCTGCTGACGTTGCCACTGTTCATCAGGCAGTTGTACTAACCAAGGTTCAACCCCTAAATGCCCCTTATACACCACACTTTTATATCGTTGTAATTCATCAAGAGTGTGTGGTGTACCGTGTTTTTTCAAATAATCCGGTGAGGCAAATAGCCCCATTTTAACCTTCGCTAAAATGCGTGCTTTCAAACTTGAATTGGTTAGCATACCAATTCGAAAGAGAAGATCCGTTGGGTGTTTTAGCGGATCGACATATTCATCTTTTTGCACCAATTCGATATCCAGTTGCGGATAGCGGGCTTGCAATTCGGCTAAATGGGGCAGGATATGTTGCTGCGCAAAGCTAATCGGCGCATTTATTCGAATAACACCCTTGATATCCTGTTGGCTATGTAGGGTTTGATTGAGCCAATTCAGTTCTTCCAAAATTTTTTGGGCAGAATTAAGCAGTTGCAACCCTGCGTCTGTTGGGATAACCGAACGAGTATTGCGATAGAGCAATGGTACACCTAGATATTCTTCCAATTGTTGAATAGTACGTGAAATCATTGAGGCTGATACATTTTCAAGCCTTGCGGTTTCAGAGAAGTTTTGATGATGACACACAGATACAAAAAAGCGCAAGGTGCGTAGATTGAGGTTATCGATATTCATATTAATGCAATTTGTGCAAAGCTGTTTTGATGATTATGCTATTTTTTAACATAATAAAAATCATTATGCTAGCCGCTTTTTAAAATTACTCGGAGAAACAATGCAATTTTTTGTGATTTTATTAGTGATCCTAGCAGGAATGGGATTATCCGTTGAGGCAGGTTTACTCGGGCCACTTTCGGAAAGTGTTGGTAAGTTATGGGCAACATTCAGTATTTTCTCAGTTGGATCCGTGCTGTCGTTTATGTTGCTGTTATTTTTCAGCCCACGTAACACCCCGTCATACCTTAGCCAGCCTGCGTGGACACTTATTGGCGGCTTACTTGGCCCCATTTATGTGGTTATCCTAGCAATTACCGTACCACAAATTGGTATTGCACTAACAATGGTTGGCGTATTAGCAGGGCAGATTGGTAAAAGTCTGATTATCGACCATTTTGGCTTATTCGGTATGCCACACGCAAAAATCAATCCTAAGCGTTTGATTGCGTTGGGCTTTGTGATTGCGGCAATGATTTTAATGATGATGTAAGGGGGAAATAATGGAATTAATTATGATTATGCTCGCACTGATTGGCGGTGCAGCACTTAGCGTACAAGCCGCAACTAATGGCCAATTAGGCAGTAAATTAGGCGTTTACCACACCGCATTTATGACTTTCTTTTTAGGAATGTTGGTTACAGGCTTACTGATTTTCTTTTTTGAACCTAACCGTGCTATTGGCTTACTGGATATGCCGAAATGGCAATTAACAGGCGCACTCTTTGGTGTACCTTATATTGTGATTATGACCTTTGCTCTACAAAGATTAAGCTCAGCAACGGCAACCGTGGCGGTAATCTTCGGACAACTGGCAATGAGTATGCTGATTGATAGCTTCGGTTGGCTCAACAACAATGCGATTGATTTCTCATTTACCCGCTTTGGCGCTATTATCTGCCTAGGGATCGCCCTTTACTTTATCCATTCAAGCAGTCAGAATAAGTAATACTTTCAGCATTAGAATAGGGTATAACCCAATGTGGCAATTAAAAACCTTTAACCAACTCACAACTTACGAACTATTTGAAATCTATAAGGCAAGAGTAGCGGTATTTGTAGTAGAACAGAACTGCGCTTATCCCGAAGTGGATGATAAAGATCTGATTGCCACACATCTTTTTGCAAAACAGAGCGAAAAACTTACCGCTTACTGCCGAATTATCCCCGAACAAGACGGTATTCATATCGGCAGAGTATTAATTGATGAACAAGCTCGTGGACAAGGCTTAGCCCGTCAATTAATGCAAACTGCCTTATCACACTGCGATAAAACGCAAGATATTTATGTGCAAGCCCAAGCACATCTACAAGATTTCTACAGCTCACTCGGCTTTAAACCGATTTCAGCAGTTTATCTTGAAGACGGCATACCGCATTTGGATATGAGGTTGGGGGAGTAGTAAAGCAAAAAGCCATTTGAGTATTTCTACCCAAATGGCTTTGTGTTATCTATTAAAATTCGTAGGGACAGAGTTTATCTTTGTCCATAACATATTGAATTATCAGTCTTATAAGGGACGGTGATAAATCCCCGTTTCCACGAAAGATGTGATCAATAATTAACAGAACCTACCTAACCCCTTCCCACCAATTTTCATTTTGATGAGTATCAGGGTGATATTTTTGTCCGATTTTGGGAACATCTAGACGGACATTACGGGCTTTGGCTTCTTTTTCGATACTGATAATCGAGCTATTCCATTTTGTGCCTGCTAGGTCAAATACACCCCAGTGGATTGGCAGAAAACGAGTAGCGTTTACATCAATAGAGGCTTGTACCGCTTGTTCTGGGAACATATGGGTATTTGGCCAACCAGGGTTAGCGGCGTCCATTTCGATAAAAGCGACATCAAAATGCCCATATTTTTTACCAATTTCCGCAAAATGTTTACCATAGCCACTGTCACCACTCCAATAAATACGCTGTGTTGGGCTTTCAAAGGCATAAGAAACCCATAATGCACTGTTTCTATCATTTGTCCAACGAGAGCTATAGTGTAATGATTTCTCTGCGGTGAGCTTAACATCACCCACTTGCGTACTATCTTCCCAACCTAATTCAGTGATTTTATCAGCTGGCACTCCCCACGATAATAACCTTGAACCAACACCCAATGGCACAACAAAGCGTTTGGCTTTATCAGCAAGATAACGCATTGACGGTGCTTCTAAGTGGTCATAATGATCGTGGGTAATTAACACCACGTCGATCTCTGGTAAAGATTTCACATCAATGGGTGCATCTTGATAACGTTGCATAACAAAAGGCAATGATGTTGGCGCAGCATTGTTAAAGACAGGATCGATTAAGAAACGTTGTTGATTTATTTCTAAAATCGCACTTGAATGGCCAAACCAATAGTAAGCAAATTCTTCAGGTGCACCAAAAGAGGAACGCTGTAATTTTTCAACAGGTAAACCTTGTTCTGGGGCATTGTGTGAACGTCCGATACGTCCAATTTCACCAATACGACGTTCAGGAAAATAACCCAACTCTTGATCAGCCACAAATACCCCATTTTGATGATAGGGTAGATGAGCGTACTTTGAGCTATCAGGACGATCGCCAATATTTCGATAGATGTCGTAGCCTAATCCACCAGCTACAACCGTTGTTATTCCGAGTAGAGATAAAATAATTTTAAGTGCTTTTTTCATTGAATAAATTTTTGATACAAATAATAAAGCGGTCATTTCCTTGTAAATATTCCAAGAAAAACAACCGATTGCATTAATTAAAATAGCCGATTAACGCACAAATGAAACCACTTCATCAAATGGACGGCGGGTTTGTGGGCGTTTTGGATCTTCTAGGCGGTAGCCGAATGCTGCCATTGCTACAAGGTTAAACTCTTCACGGTTTAACACGCCTTTTTCCGCAAGGTATGTACTCATTTTTTCCATTGGGAAACCTTCTAAAGCGGTGCTGTCGATACCAATCATTGCCGCACTGGTCATCATATTGCCTAATGCGATAAAGGTTTGGCGTGCCGCCCAATCGTCAAATGCACGTTCTGTATTTAAGTCGAAATCGCTAGTACGGAATTGTTTGAAGAAGTTGGTGTAAGCGTTGAAGATTGTGTCATCTACGCCTTTGATTTCACGGAACATTTTAGTGAAATGTGCTGTACCTTCTTGTAAGGTTTTACCTTTGCGAGCAAGGATTAATACTAAATCGCTTGCGTCAGTTGCTTTAGTGCCCACACCCCAGCAGTTTTCGCCGATAAATTTCAGCATTTCTTCATTTTTAACCACCACAAGTTGCATTGGTTCTAAACCGAATGACGTTGGTGATTGACGGCCTGTTTCTAGGATGAAACGTAAATCTTCATCGCTGATTTTTTTGCTCGGATCGTAAACCTTGCAAGCGTGGCGGAAAGAGTATGCATTTAAAATGTCTTGTTTGTTCATAAAAATCTCCGAATAAAAATAACTCTATTTTGTTAGATTGTAGGATGGGCATCCTTGCCCATCAAGAAATCAATGTATTGTAAAATGATGGGCAGAGATGCCCATCCTACAATTATTGATGCAACGCCTTTGCGTGAAAAGCAATATGCTCACCGATAAAAGTCGCAATAAAGTAGTAGCTATGATCATAACCTTCACGCAACTGATAGTTGCACTTAACATTATGTGCTTTGCAAGCGTTTAAGAATAGCTCTGGGCGTAATTGTTCGGCTAAAAAGCTATCTTTATCACCCTGATCGATACGTATCGGTAAACGCACATCACCATTCACTAACGCTGTTGCGTCATATTGCGCCCATTGGCTTTGATCTTCGCCTAAATAGTGTTGGAACGCTTTTTGCCCCCAAGGTACTTGCATTGGTGCTACAATCGGTGCAAAGGCAGAAACACTGGTATAACGGTGCGGATTTTTCAATGCAATGGTTAATGCACCGTGGCCCCCCATTGAATGTCCACTAATCGCCTGTTTTTCAGTAACAGGGAAGTGTTGTGCAATCAATGCCGGCAACTCATTCACAATATAATCATACATCTGATAATGGCTTGCCCAAGGTTGTTGGGTTGCATTGAGGTAAAAGCCTGCGCCTTTACCTAAATCATAGCCTTCATTATCCGCCACATCATCGCCACGAGGGCTGGTATCAGGGGCAACGATAATCACCTTATGTTCCGCCGCATAACGCTGTGCGCCAGCTTTGGTAATAAAATTCTGCTCAGTACAGGTTAAGCCAGAAAGCCAGTAGAGCACTGGCAATTTTTCTGTTTTCGCCTGTTCAGGCAAGAAGATCGCAAAGTTCATTGTGCAATTTAGCGTAGCCGATTGATGTTGCCATACCTGTTGCTCACCACCAAAAATACGAACGTTTTCAAGCTGTTTCATTAGTAATGCACCACTGTACGAATTGATTTACCTTCGTGCATTAAGTCGAATGCTTCGTTAATGCGCTCAATTGGCATTGTGTGAGTAACGAAAGGACGTAAACGGATAATGCCTTTCATTGCATCTTCTACCATACCCGGTAATTGTGTTCTGCCTTTCACTCCACCAAATGCGGTACCTTTCCACGTTCTACCTGTCACTAATTGGAATGGGCGAGTAGAGATCTCTTGCCCTGCGCCGGCTACGCCAATAATCACCGATTGACCCCAGCCACGATGTGCCGACTCTAACGCCGCACGCATTACATTCACATTACCGATACATTCAAAGGTATGATCCACGCCCCATTTTGTCATTTCAACAATCACTTGTTGGATTGGTTTATCGAAATCATTTGGGTTTAAGCAATCTGTCGCACCGAATTCACGGGCTAAGGCAAATTTCTCTGGGTTAGTGTCAATTGCAAAAATACGGCCTGCTTTCGCCTGTTGCGCCCCTTGAATTACCGCTAAACCGATACCGCCTAAGCCGAATACCGCAACACTGTCACCTTCTTGTACTTTCGCTGTGTTGTGAACCGCGCCGATACCTGTGGTTACGCCACAACCTAATAAGCACACTTCTTCAGGGTTGGCTTTTGGATTGATTTTCGCTAATGAAACATCCGCAACTACCGTATATTCACTGAATGTTGAACAGCCCATATAGTGATAAATTGGCTGACCATTGTAAGAGAAACGGGTAGTGCCGTCTGGCATTACACCTTTGCCCTGAGTTTCACGCACAGCCACACATAAGTTGCTTTTGCCTGATTTACAGAAATCACATTCACGGCACTCTGCGGTATAAAGTGGAATAACGTGATCACCGACTTCAACGCTAGTGACGCCTTCGCCCACTTCAACCACGATACCCGCACCTTCGTGACCAAGCACTACTGGGAATAAACCTTCTGGATCTGCACCCGATAAAGTGAAGGCATCAGTATGGCACACGCCTGTGTGAGTGATTTTTACTAATACTTCGCCTTTTTTCGGACGTTCTACATCAATTTCAACCATTTTTAAGGGTTCATTCGGTGCAAATGCCACCGCCGCACGAGATTTAATTGTATTACTCATTATTTTTTTCCTATTGAATTAAAAAGTGGGCAGAGTATAAAACTTAGAGTAAACTCTAAGGCAAGTCTTTTTTAAGGATTTTTATATGAATAACCAAAAAAATTTTTACACCATTAGTCAATTAGCCAAAAAATTATCAGTATCATCTCACACCTTACGTTTTTATGAAAAAGAGGGTTTATTACCGTCGATCCAACGAGATCTCAGCGGGAACCGCCTATTTAGCCAAGCCGACGCCGAGTGGTTAGAGTTATTGATGTGTTTGAAAAATACTGGAATGCCACTCAAAGAAATTAAGCAGTTTGTAGAGTGGTTAAACTATGGCGACAGCACTATTGAGCAACGTTTAGCCCTGTTCCAAGCACAAGTTGAAAAAGTCGAACAACAAATCGCCGAGCTACAACGCCATTTAGAAATCCTAAAATACAAGCGCCAGTTCTACCAATGCGCCAAAGAACTCGGCTCAGTACAAGCAGTATTAGATACCCAACTTCAACAGGAATTTGCCGAGCAGAATATTCTATTGCCTGTGTCGCCGTTTAATATTAATAAAGAGTAATAAGGAAATTGAATGAACAAACCCAACAACATCAGTGTCCGTAAAGCACAACGTGAAGATAGTCAGCAAATGTGGCAACTTATGCGAGAGCTGGCTATTTTTGAGAAATACATCGAAAGTTTTGCGATTACCCCCGAAATTGTCGAACATTCAGGCTTTGATAAAAATCCCCCAGATTTTCATAGCCTTGTTGCCGTTGAAAACGATAAAATCATCGGCATTGTGGTTTACTATTTCTTGCCTTTTACCGCTCAAAATCGTCCTGCGATTTATCTTAAAGAGCTTTATGTCGATAGCAATTATCGTGGCAAAAGTATTGGTAAAATGCTAATGAATGCGTTAAAAGAGCAAGCAATTCAACACAACTGCCTACAAATCAAATGGACAGTAGCCCCGTGGAACGAGGCAGGCAAAGAGTTCTACCACCAGCTAGGCGCAAAACAGAATAACGATTGGCTTAACTATGAGTGGAATGTGGCATCTTAAAGTTATCTAAATAGTGGGATAGCAGCCCACTATATTTGCAAAATTTCCCTAAAATCAGACCGGTTGTTTAAATCCCACTTATAAAAAGAATAAGCTACACTTTTTCAAAACGCTGATCCGTTAATGCCAACCGCTCTAAAGAGAGTAGTTGCTGGCGAGCAAGATGACGAAGTTCGATCATTCGTTCTCTTTGTGGCACACCTTTACCGATTAAAATTGCGTTATAGCTTTCCATATTCGCCAGCACCAGCAGTTCATTTAAACTGGCATAATCTCGTAAATTACCTTTTAGTTTTGGGTTTTCATCACGCCACTGTTTTGCGCGTTGATTAAACAATGCCACATTGAGTAAATCCGCTTCGCTTGCATATTTAAAACCAAGCTGTTCGGCACTTAGCTCATTGAGTAGATATGTTTTGATTGCATCCGTATGTAAGCGATAGTTGATTTTGGCAATTTCACGATTTAAGTTCCATTTCTGAGAAAGACGAGAGTTCTCTTCATTTTTTAGGCGTTGATAGTCCTTGATGATATAGAGCTTAAAGGCTGGCGATACCCAAGAGGCAAATTCAAAGGCGATATCGGAATGGGCAAAAGCACCGCCATAACGACCGCTAGTTGCTTTTATTCCAATAGCATTTGTTGTTTCAATCCACTTTTTAGGCGACATTGTGAACGCATTTAAACCTGCTTCTTGTTTAATTCGGTCGAATTCGACCGAATTAAAATTGGGATTATTCATACCTTCCCATAGGGCAAGAAAAGCGAGCGTATCTTTGTTTCTTAGCCAGTTTTTAACAATATCGCTAGGTGTATCACTCGCATAGCGAGCAATATCCGTTAAGCTGATATAGTCATTTTTAAAATCTTCGGTATAAATGCCGATAGAAATACCTTGAGCTTCAATATGATCTTTACTAATAAGTTGTTTCATAATTTCCCCTTTTTACAAAACTGTTGATATAAACAGTATTTATTCTAAGTGGAATTATATACAGGTCAAGTTAAATATTTTAGTTTTTCGATCGACTTCACAAAAATAAAAAGCTATCTGAGTTTTAACTTTGAGATAGCTTGCAAAATAGTTGTGAAACCAAACCGCTTGCAAGTGAAATGGTTTATATATTGGCAAATTAATTATCGGTTGTTATATAATCTACCTTTTCGGATTATGACTAAACAGACAAATGAACCAACCAAACATCACTATTCAGCCCATTCAATCACATCACTATGCCGATTACGTTGCCTTAATTGGTAAACAACTCGGTGAGGGCTATTTTAAAGTCGCTGATTTTGAGGCGTTAGCCAATAACCCACAAGCAATCTGCTTTGAGGCGGTTGATGAGCAAAATCACGTTGTCGGCGTGATTACATCGGTTACTTTAGATCGAGAAAGTGCATTAACCCTATTAAAAATCCAACCGCAAAATACCCCTGATTACGTTTTGCAAGCAGAGCAAATCGGGATCTTTAAAACCATTGCGATAGATGAAACGAAAAAGGGCTGTGGGATTGGTTCTTTGCTAGTACGTAACTTGCTAGAAAGTTTTAAACAAGTGGGTTTAAATACCATTGCTTGTGTGGCGTGGCAATATGGCGAAACAGAAAATATCCGAGGGATTATGCAATCCTTTGATTTTACTTGCTATGAGAAGATTGAAAACTACTGGCTAGACGATCCCGAGCCATTTATCTGCCCAGCCTGTGGCGAACCCCCTTGCCGTTGCCAAGCGAATATCTATTTTAGACAGATTTAGGTTAGAAAGAAAAATTTGTAGGGACAAGGTTTATCCTTGACCATAACATATTAAGAAACAATAAAGACAGCTATGGATAAATTAACCGCAATTAAAGTTTTTCTCACCGTCGCAGAAACAGGCAGTTTTACCGCTACCGCAGATCGACTAGAGATTTCCAAACCAATGATTACACGCTATGTGGCATTAATGGAAGAGTGGCTGAATGCACGTTTATTGCAACGTACTACTCGCAAAGTGTCATTAACAGACGCAGGGGAGCAAGCGGTTGTTTTTTGCCAAAAAATTGCCAATTTAAGTGAAGAAATGGTTGATGAATTATCTGCACATCAAGGGGAATTGCGAGGCACTATTCGAGTGGCGTGTAATGGTTCTTTTGGTTCAACACACTTATTACAGGCAATTAATCACTTTCTTGCTCAACATCCTAATCTCTCTATTCAGCTACAACTTAATGATAATACGATAGACTTAGTCGAACAGCGAATTGATTTAGCCCTACGATTTACTAATCACCCCGATCCGAATTTAGTCGCTCGTAAATTGGCGGACTGTCATTCATTATTGGTAGCAACCCCTGATTATCTAACGAAATATGGTATGCCCGAGATCCCCGAAGATCTGCGCAATCATCACTATCTTGCCCACGCCAATATCAATCGTAAACATTGGTATTTTCAGCAAGACAAACAGGAAATTTCCCTTGAATTGACTAGCCGTTTTACCACAAATGATACCAACACATTGCTAAATAGCGTATTAGCAGGGAATGGCATTGCGATGTTGCCGAAATACCTATTAGCCGAATATCTAGCGACAGGTAAACTACAAGCGGTACTCACAGATTGGCAATTACCGTGCTTTAATCTCTATATTGTTTATCCAACTAGACATAAATTACCGCTTTCAGTGCGTAGGTTGATTGATTTTCTGGTAGAGCAGTTTGCTAATCAAGATTGGTAATGTTTCTTAATATGAAATAATGTATTGCTAAAATCACTATTTTTCAGATTAATTATTTCTTTATAATGTGCCACATCAATTCGTTACACATTATTAGGAATTCAAAATGAAAAAAGTTATTTTAACCGCAACCGCATTATTAAGCGCAGTAAGCGCATTCGCTTCAAGCCCTGAACAAAATAAAGCCAACGCTTTAGCTTTTTATGATTTGGCGTTTAATCAGCATAAAGTTCAAGAGGCAACGGATAAATACATTGGCAAAGAGTACTTACAGCACAACCCAACGGTAGCTGACGGCGGAAAAGCCTTTGTGGACGCTTTTGTTCCTTTCTTAAAAGCACACCCGAAATCAAGTGCCGAAGTAAAACGTGTTATGGCAGACGGTGATTTAGTGATGTTACACGTTCATAGCAAAATGGATGAAAATGATCGTGGTGAGGCAGTAGTGGATATTTTCCGCTTTGATGAGAACGGTAAAATCGTTGAACACTGGGACGTAATCCAAGCAGTGCCAGAAAAAACAGAAAGCGGACGTGGAATGTTTTAATGTATAAGCAAAGCCATTTGAGTTAATACCCAAATGGCTTTTTTGCTAATCCCTTAAACTTCCACCCGTTTTCCAATATCTTTCAGTTCAGAAAACTTCTCGACTAATCTCGGCATATCATCTAAAGACATTGCGAAAGTCCATAAATAAGTGATAACCGCATAAATATGACCTGCTTGAATACCGTCTTTTAAACTAAGAATAACCAAGGTCGTACCGAATAAAATCGTCATTGCAATCCCAATCAGCAAATAGCTAAAGGCTTCACGGTTAGAAATTGCAATGCGGATTTTTGAGAGCAGGTTATAGTGCTTAATCAGTTCGTGGCTTTGGCTACGCTCGATCACATTTACTTCATTATCTAAACGGTTGTTCAGTTTGAAATAGAGGCGATCATTCATCTTTGTATAGCGTGGCAATACAAGGGAAAAGCTGATTAAAATCACCAATGCCACCAATCCAGACCAAAATTCAATCGCAATCAACATCACCACCGAGCCAATAATTGAGAATACTGATGTAATCAATGTCGGCAGTTGATCTTCAAAGAAATTCACAAATTGGCGAGAAAGCGTAGCGTGCGCCGTTGCTGATGATGTTGAGCCTTTGCCTTTTTGATTAAGAATAACAGGCACCGCCAGTTCCGCATAAATACGCACAAATGCTCGAGTATCCACCGCTCGACGAGCAGACCCCACAGACCAAATCACAAGGATCATCACCGCATAAAGCAGAGCGTGCAACACATTACCTGCCAACACCGCATTCACCGCAAAGCTACCCACCAATGGATAGAGCAGAAAAAGCGCATTTTCCAAGCCAACTAAAGAAAAAGTCGCAATCAGCTTTTTATGGTGCGTGATAGCGATCTGTTTGAGTGTGCTAAATACATTTGGCGAAAGGGAAGTGATTTCCAATTCATTTTGTTGAAGTGTTTGAGAATTCATAAAAGTCCTAAAAGTTACTAATTTAAAACAATAATAGTAAAATATAGGACTTTATTCAATAATAAAAATGAGAGTTTGCAATTTTTTACGCAGAAATTACCGCTTGTTGTTTTTCTTGTTTCTGATAAATAGACGGATTTTTTAAGATATAACCCTAAAAAAAATCGTTGATGAAAAAGTTTTTATGGTTATACCCAAAATAAAATAGTAAAATTATTGCTAATTTAGGATATACCCAAAAGGTTTTACTATGATCAATCGTCCAAACTATCTTCAACAGCTTAAACCGTTTATTAATACACCTTTAATCAAAGTGATTACAGGGATTCGCCGTTCGGGTAAATCTACGGTGATGAAATTGTTATGTGCTGAGCTTACGGCACAAGGCATTGCTGAACAGCAAATTATCCATATCAATTTTGAAAGTTTTGCATTTAGTGAGTTCAAAACCGCTGAAAAGATTTATGCCTTAGTAAAAGAGAAGATTCAAACCGCAGATAAATACTATCTTTTGCTTGATGAAATTCAGGAAGTTAGCGATTGGGAAAAAGCGGTAAATGCTTTTATGGTTGATTTCAATTTGGATTTATATATCACGGGGTCTAACTCGCATTTACTCTCATCGGAACTCTCAACCTATCTCGCAGGACGTTATGTGGAAATACCGATTTTTACTCTATCGTATAAAGAATTTTTGGATTTTAAGGCAGGCTATACCAACAAACCTATCCAAAATTCATCCGCACTTTTTAATGAATATCTGCAAAAAGGCGGTTTCCCGATGGTGCATACCGCAGACTACCCACAAGAAACGGCATATAAAATCGTGCAAGATATTTATGCGTCAGTAATTTTACGAGATACCGTGCAGCGCCATAAAATCCGTGATGTAGAGCTATTGGAGCGTATTGTTAAATATGCTTTTGATAACATTGGCAATACTTTTTCGGGCAAAAATGTCGCAGATTATTTCAAAAGCCAACAGCGCAAAGTAGATGTCAATACCGTTTATAACTATCTCAAAGCCCTTGAATCCGCTTTTATTTTGCACCGAGTGGAACGCTTTGATCTCAAAGGCAAAGAAATCCTGAAAACCCAAGAAAAATTCTATTTGGGTGATGTCTCTTTGCTATACGCCACAATGGGCTTTCGCACCAGCCTGATTGCAGGCATTTTAGAAAATCTGGTTTATCTTGAACTCAAACGCCGTGCTTATCAGGTTTATATCGGTAAACTCGGCACGCAAGAAGTGGATTTTGTGGCGCAAAAGCAGAGTGAAAAAGTTTATATCCAAGTTGCCTATAAATTAGAAAGCGAACAAACCGTTCAACGAGAATTTTCGCCATTGCAAGCCATTGCCGATAATTACCCGAAATATGTGATTACAATGGATGATTTTTGGCAAGAAAATATTGATGGGATTATACATCAACATATTGGGGAGTTTTTGTTGGGGGAAGAGTAGAAAGGCAATTTAAATAGTTTTACACAGTTGCTTTTTTCAGCAAATATGCTACTTTGTATCTACTTCAAAAAAATTGTATATACAGAGGTGTAATATGATGACAAAAGTGTTCAAAAGCGGAAACAGCCAAGCGGTGCGGATCCCCGCTGACTTTCGCTTAGATGTGGAAACGGTAGAAATCCTACACGGTGAAAATGGCGATATTATTTTACGCCCATTTAAGCCTAAAGCAGATTTGGACTTTCTCGCTCTATTTTCAGATATTGATGAAAGTTTTATCGAGGCATTAGAAAATCGAGATGTTGAACCACCGCAAGAGCGAGAAGAACTATGATCTATATGCTCGACACCAACATATTGATTTATTTAATGAAAAACAAACCGCTTGCTGTCGCAGAGCGAGTAGGGCAACTTCTGCCACAAGATCAGTTGGTGATGAGTTTTATCACCTATGCCGAATTGCTCAAAGGGGCAAATGGCAGTACAAATCCCCCGAAAGCATTAGAGAAAATCAAACAGATCACCCAACGTATTTCGGTACTTTATCCAACCGAGAAAATTTGTGAGCATTATGGCGTATGGTCAAATACCCTAAAACAGCAAGGCACACCGATTGGCAGTAATGATTTATGGATTGCCTGCCACGCTTTAGCGGTAAATGCGGTATTGGTTACACATAATGTAAAAGAATTTGAGCGAATTAAAGGATTAAACTGGCAGGATTGGACGAATTAAATTGCCACCTGAATGACTTTCTCAGACGGCAATTTTTTTATTCCCCCCAATGAAACACAACCTTTAACCCTGCTACATCAGCAAATTTCTGAATGGCTTTGCGACGTGCGGTAGTTGAGGCGTGAATGTGTAAATAGAGATCTTTTTCTAGTTCAAACGTATATTTCATTCCATTCGGCTGAAAGCTAGGGGTATTCCCAATACAATGACCGACAGTTGGCTTACCATTTAGGCAAAAATCTTCTACTAAAAGGCGGTATTTCGGCTGTTTTAATAAAAACAGGAAAAATTGTTTCTGATTATCTTGATAACTTTTCCCTGTAATTTTATGCCCATCTAACTCAATATAAATTTGACTGGTTTGATTTTCTTCTTCATCATTAAAATAGCTTTCAAAGATATTGATATGTGCGACTTCGTCCATAATTTCTTGAGCGATATTCCACACATTATCCGCTTTAATTTTATTGGTTTTATCAATAAAAGAGCGGTTGCCTGATGTACCATTATCTAGGATTAAATCTGTTTTTCTAAAAGCGTCAATCAACGCCTTTTCAAGATAATCCGTTTGCGATTTGTCTAAATGCCCATCTTCTCGCCCAAAGAAAATAATTTTGCTCCACCAATCTTTATTTTCATTATGGGTAATGAGGCGATCATAAATTCTGCCACTGGCTTGC
Source organism: Pasteurellaceae bacterium LFhippo2 (assembly GCA_029852775.1). Classification (GTDB taxonomy): domain Bacteria; phylum Pseudomonadota; class Gammaproteobacteria; order Enterobacterales; family Pasteurellaceae. The sequence continues at coordinate 44,122 of LEKJ01000003.1, read as the reverse complement.
CCAACATATCGCTGATTTTCACCTAATAAGATATAAATCCCCGCTTTATTCGCTTCTTCCAAATATTTTAATGCTTTCAAATCTTCACGATCGGCAATCGCTAAAAATACAGGTTCTTTGGTATAAACCGTTATATTATCCTTAGCTCGATCGCTAACAATCACTGTGTGCGTAACCATTATTTGCCCCCAAACATCTTCCAAAACGGCACAACTTCGATCACTTTGCCATCTACAATCATTTTATCTTCTTGATCTAGAGTGATAATCAACCCTTGTTCAAAATCAAAGAAATTCATTGCATCAAGTAAGCCATCACGCTCTCGAGTGAGATTTTCGGTAGTGAGTTGCCAACAAACCTGAACTAATTGTACTGGCGTACTATTTTGACACACAACGAAGTCGCACTCTTTGTTATTTTCGTTGTAGTAATAAATCTCCGAAAATTGTCGTCTAAGCTCCCAAAATACCGCATTTTCCAGCTTTCTGCCGAGATCTTGAGTGAAAGAGGGGCTAATTACTCGTTGTAAGCCGTTATCAATAAAATAGGCTTTGCGAGGATTAGCCAGTTGCGTTTTGTAGGAATAGGCAAATTTCGGTAGCATTTGAATAACATAGGCTTGCTCTAAATGCGAAAGATACTCCTGAACAGTTGCCGTGCTTTTGACTTCAAGGCTCTGTTTGAGTTTGCCCGCAGTAATTAAATTGCCCACATTACCGGCTAAAAAGAGTAGCAGACGTTTCATCGAACGCTCATCACGAATGCCAAAACGCACGATAATATCCCGATACAAAATATCGTTAATGAGCGCATTTAAAATCTCATCTTCGTTAAATTGTAGATATTGCGGAAAACCGCCTAAGTGTAGGTAATTCTCTACCGCTTTAGCATTCTTCTCTTTGCTCAAAAACTCACAAAATTCCACAAAAGAGAATGGAAAAAGCTCTTTACTGATATGTCGTCCTGTGAGTTTGGTGCCTAATTCTCGGCTTAATAATGAGGCATTTGATCCTGTAACCACAACTTGAAAGCCTTGATCCAGTTTACCACGCACATAGACTTCCCAGCCGTCTATCACCTGAATTTCATCAAAGTAGAGCATTTGAACTTGTGGGTTTTCAGCAATGATCTCATCAAGCAATGCGAAATCACTAAATTCAAAATTAAACAGTTTTGGGGTATCAAAATTGAGAAAGAGATAACTTTTTTCAGCTTGTTTTTCAATAAGTTGAGTAAGTAATGTGCTTTTACCACTACGACGAATACCTGAAACCACTAACGCAAAATTGGGTAGAATTTTGATCTTTTCTAACATCTGACGTGGGTAGGTTTTCTGGGTAAGTAACTGCTGTTGCTGAATTTCAATAGCTTGTTTGATTTCTGTTTTTAAGAGCATTGGTTCTCTCCTTTGAAAATCTGTTCAATACTAATGAACGATAGTGTTCGATAGTAATGAACGCTATTTTATACCTAAACCAAGCCAAATGCAAAACCGTTCATTACTAACGAACGATAGTGTTTAATAGTAATGAACGAAATATCGTTTATTTAATGTGATAATGGCTTGAAATCCAGTTTTCACAAAAATCTAAGTATGCTCGTACAATCGCTGACGGATAACGATGATGAGCGTAGATTAAAAATAGCGGTATGATTGGCGTAGGCTCATCGGGCAAAAGTTGAATTAACTTACCTGTTTTCAGATCGTCGCTAACCAAATACTCAGGCAACAATGCGATCCCCATTGATTGTCGAACATAGTGCAAAATTGCTTGAACATCATTGGTTGAATAATTGGGCTCATAGCGAATTTTTTCTTTGCCTTTTTGCCAAGTAAAATGTCGATCATTCACATTTGCCCATTCGGCTATCGGTAATTGGAATAATTGGTTGATTGTTGTTGGTTTATCTTGATGTTCAAATAAATCAGGACTAGCGACAAACACCGTATTAAGCGTTTTAATCGGCTTACTGACCACTTTATCGGTATGTATCTCTCGCATACGCAATGCCACATCAATACTGTCTTCAAATAGATCAACCAAACGATCACTTGAATGGCAAAAGACCTGAATATCGGGGTAGGCTTTTTGAAAATCGATTAACAAATCCCACCATAGACTAAAATTCGGTGGTATCGACAAGCGGATTTTGCCTGCTAATGTATGTGTCGCTTGAACAGAACGACTTGCCTGTTCTAACAATTCCATTCCCATAACAGCTTGTTCAAAAAAGGTTTGCCCTTTATGGGTAAGTTTTACACCTTGTTTTGAGCGCTCAAGTAGTTGTACACCTAATTGCTGTTCTAGCTCTGTTACCTTACGGCTTAGGGTAGAAATGGGGATTTGTGCCTTTTGACTCGCATTCAAAAAACTGCCTGCTTGTACTACCGCAATAAAGGCTTTGGTTGCGTTGTAATCCATATTTACTCACCATTATGTTTCCGAATTTGGAAAATAAGTTTCTATTTTTGCTTATTCTATTCTAAATATAAAGTAATTAAAATGCGCTTATTCAATCTTCTTACAAAGGAAATAAATAATGTTAGATTTTCAAACTACGGTTCGTAGCCGTCAATCAATCCGTTCTTACTTACCCAAAACCATTAGTGATACAGATTTACAAGAAATTTTAATCGACGCACAATCGGCGCCGTCGGCGTGTAATACACAACCGTGGGAAGTGCATATTGTGTCAGGCGATACCTTAAAGCGTATTAGCCAAGCGATGTTATCCGCATTTGAAAAAGGCGAATTTAATGCTGATGTGCCATTTGATCAAAATCTATTTGGCGGTAAATATGAGCAACGCTGGCGTGAACAATATAAGTTTGTTTTCGATAGTTTTGGGGTTATCCGTGAAGATAAAGAGGGGCGTAGTCGTTTAACCTTAAAGAACTTTGAATTTTATGGTGCGCCACACGCTTGTTTCTTATTTATGCCAAAAGTGGCGGACAGCGTAGCGGTAGCAAATGACATCGGTATGTATGCGCAGAACTTTTTACTATCGCTTACTGCTCGTGGTTTTGGCGGTATCCCAATGCTGACTTTAGGAATGTTTGCTAAACAAGTTAAAGAAATTTTGGGTGTGCCTGATGATATGCAACTGCTATATGGTATTTCATTCGGTTATCCCGATTGGGACGCTCAACCTAACAAAGAACATTTAGGGCGTATCCCAGTGAGTGAAAGTGTGACTATTCACCGTTAATTTGATAGAGAAAAGGTAAGTATTATGAATTATATCCCCCCTAAAGTTTGGACAAGCAATAAGAAAACAGGCAATCTCTTTACCGACGCTAGTCGTATGATTACAGGCGCACGCTTTGAACAAAGATTACCAGTCGGTAAAAATCCTTTACAACTTTATACTCTCGGTACACCGTCAGGTTTAAGAGTGCATATATTGTTGGAAGAATTATCAGAATTAGGCGTAGCAAACGCAGAATACGACGCTTATGCCATTAACATTGGGCAAGGTGAACAATATGGTTCGGATTTTGTTGAAATCAACCCTAATGCCAAAATTCCTGCGTTAGTGGATTATAGTGTTAATCCCCCAATGAAGTTGTTTGAGGCGGACGCTATTTTGCAATATTTAGCAGAAAAACATCAGCAATTTATCCCAATTAGCCCCGAAAAACGTGCAACTTGTATGAGTTGGTTATTTTGGCAAGCAGGCTCTTCGGTTTATGTTGGGGGTGGATTTGGGCATTTCTTTGCTTTTGCCCCAGAGCCTATGGAATATCCGATCAACTATTTCACCCTTGAAGTAAAACGTCAATTGGACTTATTAAATAAATATCTAGCAGATAAAACCTATTTTTGTGGTGATGAATACAGCATTGCTGATATGGCTGTATGGTCTTGGTATGGGCGTTTAGCTTTAGGTCAAGTTTATGGTTCAGGTGAGTTTTTAGATGTGAATAGTTACCCGCATTTACAGCGTTGGGCAAAACAGATTATTTCACGCCCTGCGGTGCAACGTGCAATAAGATTACCATTACAGCCGATAGCATAAATTAGTAACCATTCATTACTAACGAACGGTAGTGTTTGATAGTAATGAACGGTTTTAAAGCCAATTTAAACAAATAACGTACCACTTATCACTATTCTTGATATTTATGCCAACCGTCAAGTATGCTGCCCAAATGTGTTGCGACGTTATCCGCCATATCATCAGGGCTTTGTACACAGCCACGACGTATCCATTCATCTACTGCGCCAAATACAACCCCCATAATCAACGCATTTTTATAAGCGAGTTCATCTTCGTGTTCTGCTTTTGCCCCACAGCAATCTTTAATAAAATCCAATAAGAGATGTGAAAACTGCTGATCGTAAATCACCGATAACATCCATTCGCAATTTTTTAGGAAAGCAAAAATATTCACAAAAATATCTCTTACATTACGGAGTTTTCTGGCTGAGGCGACTGCCGCAAAGTGCTGATCAAATTGAGAACGTAGATATTTGTGCAAAATATCTTCTTTGGATTGGTAGTTTCGATAAAAAGAAACTCGTCCAACCCCAGCCAAACGAGTGATTTCACTAATACTAATTTTCTCAAAAGGTTGCTTTTGCATTAATATTAATAAGGCTTCAGTAATAGACTGTTTAACGACTAAATTGACACCATTTGCCATATGATACAAATCCCCACTATCTGTTTCAGTTGTTCTTTTTTCCTTGCGTGAGCAAAAAATTCAGCTAATATGCACCCCAAGAAGTGATACAACTGTATCAGTTTTTTAGTTTGAATGATACAGATGTATCACAATTTATTTTTCTCAGAAAGCAAATTATTGGAGTTTAGACAATGAAAGCAATTTCTCTTAAAACAATCCTTGTGGCAACCTTAGCATTTTCAGTAGCAGCTTGTGGTTCAAAACATAGTACTGAACGCCGTGTAGGTACAGGTGCGGCTCTTGCGGGGGTAGCAGGTTATGTATTAAGTGGTGGCGATACTGCAACTGCATTAGGTGCGGCGGCTTTAGGCGGTGTGGCTGGCGGTGTTTATGATAATCACCAAGATAAAAAAGAAGAGCGTAAAGAGCGTCGATTAAGAAGTCAAAGAGCTAACTAATTATCTGTTTAAAATGGGCGACAAATTGTCGCTCATTTGTCGTTTTAGGAAATATTAAATAATGAAATTTATAAAAACATTACTCTCGCTAGGTGTGATTGCAACAATTGGATTAACTGCTTGTTCATCAGTAGAAACCGTTCCTGTGGACTATCAACAAAATAGTAGTATCACTCTGCCGATTGAAAAGCGTTATATGCAAAATGGTGATTTTGCGGTAGCTAGTCAAACGTATGCAAGCGGTCAAAAAGAGTATTCAACTTACAAAATTTGGTATCCTGCGGAAATGGCAACCAGTGGTAAGAAATACCCATTGGTGATTATGGCTAATGGTACGGGTATCACCTACGACAAATATGAAAAAGTATTTGAACATTTAGCAAGTTGGGGATTTATCGCTGCGGGTAACAATGATCCTAGCTCAATGTTTGGTAAATCAACCAGTGAAACGTTGGATTTTGCCCTTGCTCTTAACCAAGATAAACAAAGTCCATTTTTTAACAAAATTGACAGCCAACAAATCGGTGTGGCAGGGCATTCGCAAGGCGGTATGGGTTCAGTAAGTGGTGCGGTTTATTATCCAAATAGCCACTTATTCAAAGCGGTATTTTCCGCAAGTGCCGGACACGATGAAATGGGAAAATTGAAAGTGCCATATTTGCTAATGACGGGGACAACAGGTATGGAAAAAATGTTGGCAAACCCAGAAAAGACCTTAGCACAATTTAATACATTAAATAACAATGGGTTAAGTGTTTTAGCAAGACGTAAAGACACTGGACACGGTGAAATGCTGTATATGGGCAATGGCTATATGGTTGCGTGGTTCCGTTATCATTTACAAGGTGATAGCCAAGCAGGACAAGCCTTTATTGGCAATAATGCCGAAATTGCTCATAATCCAAATTGGCAAGATGTGAAAGTAAAATGAAAAAAATGACCCTATTCCAAAAGATTTTAATCATACTAGCTATTTTAGGCTTTATTATCGGATTGCTGATTAAAGATTTGTTTTTAGATATGTTATTGGGCGGAAGTTTATTTTGATGAAACGATTAAAACAAATTTTTATCGCTTGGGGCGTGTTTTTATTGGCATTTATGGCAGGGTTTGGTGTATCGGTTTTTAACCAACCAACACTTTTAGCTGTTGATAAAACCGCCCCAGCACCTATGATTAAAAGCGATTTGCCTTATGACACAGGCGAAAAACACACCTTTGATTTGTATTTACCAAACACTAAAAAAACCGCTTATGGTTTGGTGGTGTATTTACACGCAGGCGGATTTACCACAGGGGATAAGACAGATGATGTCGAAATTTTAAAATTTTTTGCGTCAAAAGGTTATGTTTCAGCAGGGATTAATTATTCACTTCGCAGTGAAAATAACAACGCCAGTGTGTTGCAAATGAGCAATGAAATCAAATCTGCTATTCCCAAAGTCGTTGAACACGCCAAACAGCTAGGTTATCCCATTGACAGAATGGCAATCGCTGGTGGTTCGGCAGGACATTCTTTGGCAATGATTTATGCTTACCGAGATCACAAAACTGCCCCTGTACCTGTCAAATTGGTCTATGGTGCGGTGGGTGGTGGCGATTTTGATTTAACAAAATGGTACAACCCCAATGCTACACCAGAGGAAAAAGCAGTTTGGGTAGATGTGATGACAGGCGTTAAAATGCCCCCCGAACAAATTAAAAACGATGAATTTGGGGCAATCTTAAAACCGATTAACGCTGCTGATTGGATTGATCAAGACAGTCCGCCAAGCCTGCTCGCTCACGGTAAATTGGATAAAATAGTGCCATTTACAGCGGTAACGCCTATTCATCAGGCTTTAGAGAAATACAATGTTCCGCATACTGCGCTTGTATTTGAACATTCTGGACACGGTTTGCACCGAGATCGTGAAATGCAAAAAAGATTTGCACAATTAATAAATGACTATTTTGAAATGTATTTGCAATAAATAGATAAAACAGCCTAAGTCCCACAAGGAATAGGCTGTTTTCTATTCAGTAGTAATAAAATATTTAGGATAGAAATGGCTCTCTGAAATTATAATCGTAGGACAGGGATAAACCCTGTCCCTACAATAATCTTATAAATCAACAAATTAACCTATTTTAACTTCTCCATTTCCCCACGGCATACCTGACAAAACTCACTCATCAGAGCAAAAAGCTGTTGCGTTTTTTCCTTACCAAATGCCTTGAAAGCGTTATCACACATCATATTGGTTTGAGCAAGGACGGGGTCGGCTTGTGCTTTGCCGAGAGCCGTTAAACGCATAATCTTTTCACGCTTATCCGTTGGGCTTTCAAAAAACTCAATCCAACCTTTTTCACGGTATTCCTTACAAATATTAAACACCGTCTGTTTTGGCAGATACCATTCTTCGCAAATCTGCTTTTGGGTGCATTGTCCATTTTCGCTGTTGGCAAGGGTATAAAGCACCGCAAAGTGATTGTGGGTTAAGCCGATTTGTTCAATCCAGCTCTCAACAAGGTTGTCAATCTCACCAACCTGTTTACCCAAAAGATCAAAGTTATTCATCTATTTTCCTATGATTATGCAAGGTTATTGGGGTTATCTTAGCATTTCATTTAGGGAATAGGAATAGTCTTAAATTTGACGGGTTTTAGTTAAGCGAGCATAAAAATACCGCCTGAATTTTATTTCAGACGGTATTTGCAAAATTTGCCTAAAATCAGATCGCTTGCACTATTCTAGCGTTTTATAAGCTAATCGGTTACCCTGAAAAGAGCCTAGCCATAGAGTATTATTCAACGGTAATGCTACCGATACCCCACTAAACTCAGCAGTATTTTCGCCTTTTAGAATAGGGGTGATTTTTAGGTTCTCTGGATCAACGGCTGAAACGTGATAGCCCGTCATACAACTAAAATCAGCACCTGTCGCAGGGCAATTTTCAAGACGAGAGGCACCTAACACCAAACGATCGCCAACCCAGCGAATATTATCCCCTAAACCTAACTCAATCTTACTTGTTGTAATCTGTTTAGCTGGTTGCGTAGCGGTAAACTTACTCACATTTGTCATTGCAACTACATACAAATGCTTTCCGTCTTTAGATATTTCAATCCCATTATTACCCACTAATTCAGTCCCTTGCAATTTTTCAAATTTTTGCGCTGTAGGTGTCCAGCGATAGATTGCCCCCGTTGGTCTATTGCCAAAGAAATCCATTGCGGTATCATTCGGGTGTAATGCAACTGTTGTATAAATTGTTCCGTTTTCATCGGACACAACCGCATTTGCCACTAAATTTTCAGGCATTTTTACACAGCCTTGCCAAGTTAAAGCGGGTTTATTATGTTGTGTATTAACAGAAAAAATCTCAATGGTTTCTCGATCTTTACCGTTTGCCAAATCGCTAATTTGCTCACTTCCCCCGTGATTAATAACGTATAACCACGCTTCGTTGTTATTTACCTTACGCAAACTAATACCGTGTGCTTGAAACTCATCAATAATAGGGGCGGTTTCGCAATCAGTGTAGCGCAATGTTTCTGCTATTTTGAAAGGTAAGCGTTCAGCGTTTTTTTGTTGAATATCAACCAAGTGCAAACCATTTTTTGGGGACATCCCGCTTGCAATTAAATAGTCATCATTGACGACAGCTAAATCTTCGGGGCTTTTTATTTCACAAATGTAATTTAGATCACCCGTTGGTAAACAATCAGCTGAACTATTATCCTTGTTAGCCCATAATGATGTGCTTATCAGACTTAATACTGTAAGAGATAATGCTTTTAATTTAATATTCATTCTATTTTCCTGATTAAATATCTATCGTTAATTTATGCGATTTTACACAAAATCCTGCATTAAATCTTCCACAACATCTTTCACTGAGCGGATCGCTTTGATGTAAGTAATACCATTACCCACTGAAATATATCCTTCGTCGGCACGGCCTTCTTCTAGCATACCTAAACGCATACCGTAACCGCCTTTTTGTGCTTCGGCAAGCTGTTCACGAGTTGCGCCGTTGTTGTCCATTTCCACTAATTCATAAGCCAGTTTAGTGGGTAGAGAGCGGTAGTAAGCAGGCATTGTGCGGAACAGTAGAAGATCTTGCGCATTGCTATCCACAATTTGCTGTTTCACACTTTCTGCCATACGGTTTTCAAGGGTTGGCAATAATACCGTTCCCACAAACACACCTTCCGCACCTAATGCAAAACTTGCACGCACACCACGCACATCAGCGATACCCCCTGCCGCCATTACAGGCACACTCACCGCATCGGCAATTTGTGGCACGATTGAGAAAGTACCGATCACTTGCGCAGGCACTGTACCGCCTTCATCAAAACCTGTTGCCACAATAATATCAGCCCCTAATTTTTCCGCTTCTCGAGCATTTTCAGGGGTTGGATTTAATGCACGGAAAATAGTTTTAACCCCAGCTTGTTTGAGCTTAGCCATAAATGGCGAATAGTCGATACCGTCTAATTGGTTGATTAACGCAACTGGCACACCTTCTTCAATAATTAAATCCACTAGGCTGTCCATAGTGGATAAATCATAAGAAAGAATAATCGGCATGCCAAAAGGCTTGTCCGTAAGAGCCTTTGTTTTGCGGACTTCGGCACGCATTGTGCTAAGTAACTCTTCATTGGTTTTCGGGGCTTTTATCAAGCCTGCGTTAGGGCCTAAAATCCCTAAACCACCTGCATTTGATACCGCAGCCACAAATTTAGCGTCGGTCATCCAGCTCATAGGCCCTTGCACGATAGGGAATTTAATCCCTAAAATTTCAGTAATACGGTTATTCATCTTGTTTCCTTATAAAATCGGTTGAAATAGTTGATAGGCGTATTTTAGCCTTTTGAAATTCAAAATGAATAGCGTAAAATGGAAAGATGTTTTTCATTTTTGGAAAGGTGATATTATGGATCTGAATGCGGTACGTCTATTTGTGGCAGTTGTGCAATCGGGAAGTTTATCTAAGGCGAGTGAACAGCTTGATGTGCCGATTGCGACAATCAGCCGACAAATCAAAATGCTTGAACAATCACTGAATATGCAACTGCTAGATCGCCTAAAAACAGGGATTAAACCGACTACTCAAGGTCAGCTATTTTATGAACAGGTTTATCTGAATATTGATAATCTGCTCAATACCGAACGCAATCTACAGCAAGACAAGCAGAGCTTAACCGGCACACTGCGTATTTCGACGATTATCGGTTCTGATCATATTTGGGATTTGTTGATTGAATTTCAGCAACGTTATCCCGAAGTGCAAGTCTATTGCCAAGCGACAGACAGGGTAGTGGATCTTGTGGCGGACGGTATTGATGTGGCAATTCGTACCAGTGAGTTACACACCGATAATGTGATCGCCACCCCGATTATGGATATGCAAGGGATTTGGGTTGCCAGCCCTAAGCTGTTAGAACGCTTAGGCACACCACAAACCCCACAGGATTTATTGAATTTCCCCTGTGCCACCTTTGGCAGAGCGGGGCAGAAAGCGGTGCTTTTTCAGTGGAAAAATGCAAATGGCGAAGTAAGATCGCTTGAGATCCCTTGTTCATTTTTATCAAACGATAACTCGGCAATTGCCTATCTAGCCAAAGCCGGAAAAGCGGTTTGTTTTATGTCGGCATACACCGCAAAACCCTTGATTGCACAAGGCGAATTAGTGCCGATATTAGTTGATTACCCCCTAGCCGTTACCTATACCGTCAATGCGGTTTACCTTTCCCACCGCCACCAATCGGCAGTGGTTAAAGCGTTTATTGGGTTTTTGAAAGAAAAGCAGGGTAGATGAGAATTCAGTTATCCGGAATTTCCAGACAACTACTATAATTTGCTTTCCTAAAGCTAGCGCGAGCGTCTCGCTCGTGCTGTATTGATTGCTAATTAACGTGTAAACGTACATCCACATTGCCACGGGTTGCGTTTGAATATGGGCAAACTTCGTGTGCTTTGTTGATTAAGGTTTTCGCATCTTCAAGGCTTAAACCTTCCACTGTGATTGTAATATCTAAATCTAACGCAAATGCGCCGTCAGCTTTTTGACCGATACCCACAGCGACAGTGGTGCTTGATTTAGTTGGTTTTAAATTTAACGCTGGTGCAACGTGGTTCATTGCGCTATCAAAACACGCCGCATAACCCATTGCGAAAAGCTGTTCAGGGTTGGTGCCTACTTTGCCACTTTCATTTTGAAAGCCGACTAAATCGAAACCGATAGAACCGTCATCAACACGAGTATGTCCGTCACGGCCGCCAGTTGCTGTTGCTGATGTATGGTAAAAAATTTTCATAAGATGTTCCTTTGTGAGTTACTGTTTAAGATGTGCTTAGTATATTGATTTAAAGCCATTAGGGGTATATCATTCATCTAAATTTCTTGCCTAATTCTCTAAATTATTATGCTATCAAACAAAGGACTTCAGCGATTACTTCAAGTGATCCCCCATAATGAACTCTATACATCAGCGATAAAAGGATTATTTATTCGCCATTCTGATACCCCTTTTCAATATGAAAGCGTTATCCAAGAGCCAAGTATTTGCGTGGTATTAAGGGGGGAGCGTACTATTCAGCTTGGAGAGCAATGCTATCAATTTGATCACCGCCATTTTATGTTTTGCCCCGTTAATATCCCAACTCGTGGAGAAATTAAACAGGCGACCAAAGAAGATCCTTTTTTAGTGGTATCAATGAAAATTGATTTATCAATGGTCAGTAAAATTCTACTTGAACAGCAGATATTGCCTAGTGGCGAGCAACAAAATAGCCAGTCATTCGGGCAATGGTCATTAAATGAAGAATTAGAAAACGCCTTTACACGTCTATTACTCTTGCACGAAAATCCAAAAGATATTGCTTTTTTAGCACCTTTAATTCAGCAAGAGATCTATTATCGGTTATTAACAGGCGAGCAGGGGGAAAAGCTAAAACAAATGGTCAGCTTTGGTTCTCATACTCAAAAAATCGCTAAAGCAACGGATTATTTGCGAGAACATTTTGCTGAAACGGTAACGGTTGAAACCTTAGCGGATTTATGTGGAATGTCGCTGTCGGGCTTTCATAGCCATTTTAAGAAAATCACCACAATGTCGCCGTTGCAATATCAGAAATCGCTACGTTTAATGGAAAGCAAGCGGTTAATTAGCCAAGAAAAAATGCCGATTGCGAATGTGGCTTTTCAAGTGGGTTATGAAAGCCCGAGCCAGTTTAGCCGAGAGTATAAACGCTATTTTGGGGTAAGTCCGAGTGGGGATTTAAATTAGAGTAGTTAGCTCAAATTGTGAAATAACGTCTCACAATTTTGAATAGAGTATAAAGCTAGCGCGAGCGTCTCGCTCGTGCTGTAGTGATTAGTTGGCACGAGCGGGACGCTCGCGCCAGCAGGATATAAAACTACGGCTGTTTAAACCCTAAACCGTCATTCCACGAAACTGTATAGTCTAACGGTAAACGAGAGCTTAAACGGGGTTCTTTTGCGCCTTTGCCGATTGCGATAAACATCACGGGTACATAACGTTCAGGATCAATATCTAACGCTTTTAGCACATTTTCACGCTCAAAACCGCCAATCGCATTGGTGTCATAGCCAAATTGTTTGGCAATCAGCATTAATTGCATTGCCATTAAATTTGCGTCCATAATGCCTTGTTCACGCAATTTTTGATCACCTGTTGTAGCACGCACGGTTTTAACAAAATCTAAATAGTAGTCTTTAACTTCCTGCGTCATAACACCTTGTTCAACACTTTGGCTGAAAATGGTATCCGCATAAGCTGGGTGTTGCATATCTGCTAACACTAAAATCATCGCCGCAGACGTTGCAAGTTGCGTTTCATTAAACATCAGCTTGCCGGATAATTTCTGTTTCGCTTGTTCGCTTTCAACCACAACTAATCGCCAAGGTTGAAGATTAATACTAGACGGGGCGAGCATTGCGAGGCGGATCATTTCTTCCATTTGCTCACGAGGGATTTTTACATTAGGGTCAAATTCTTTCACCGAATGGCGAGATTGAATAGCATCAAGTAATTGCATATAAGTTCCTTTAATCATTTGAAATTGATAGCGCATATTATATCGCTGTTATTTCTGGGTCAAATCATAACTCCAATCAATCAGCTTTTTCATCTCATCAAAGCTAAATTGACGATCTAACACGATCGTTAGCCAATGCTTTTTATTCATATGATAAGCAGGCACAACATCTTTATCCTGTTGCAAAATACTCACCATATCAGGTACGCATTTTATATTGAGAAAATCGGTATTCCCTTCTTCATTTAGCCCCAATTTTACGTTGGTAATATTGCCAATCAACGCAAACCATTTGCCTTTTGCATTACTATGGCGCAAAACGGCATAACTCGGGTGTTGCGCCCAAAGGTATTCGGTTGATATGCCATATTGCGTAGCGACATAATCTAAAATTTGTTGGCGTTGGGTCATTGTTCTATATTCCTAAAATCAAAAGCCATTTGAGCTAATACCCAAATGGCTTTTATATAAAGAAAACTACGCAATACCTTCTAATAACACTGCACGTCCAAGCGTTGCATCTAAACGCATTGATTTAATTGCTTCATACTCAGGGCTTGTGTACCACGCACGAGCAGCCGCCATATCCGGAAAACGCAAAATGACCGAACCGTCAATATCCGCCCCTTCAAATGCTTCATTCGCCCCATTTGCCACCAAAATCTCACCACCGAATGGCACAAGTGTTGGTACACCTAGCTGTAAATAATGGTCATAAGCCGCTTGATCTTTCATTTCATCTCGAATAAATACAACGTAAGCTGTCATAGTAGTTCCTTTGTGGGTTATTGTTTAAGAGATGTTTAGTATATTAATTTTAGATTATAAGAGATATACCATTTATCCAAATCTTTTGCTTATTTCTCTAAAATTAAAAAAAGGAATTTGCAAAAAATGCATATTTGTCTAATCTAATAAGAGATCAAGCGGTTGTTTTTTGCAAAAGTTTTACAAAATCTGACCGCTTGTCGATTAGTTTACGCCAATCATCAGTTCATCAATCACTTGTGCAACTGTTTGAACCGAGCGGATACTGCCGATCCCAGTGCCTAACGAGATATAACCTTCGTCGCTGTTGCCTTCAAGCATACCAATGCGTAAACCACGCAAACCGCCCATTGCTTTGCCTAATTCTTCGTTGCTTGCGCCGCTTTTATCCATTTTCACTAGGTTTTCCGCAAATTTACCCGGAAGTGAACGGTAGTAGTCTGGCATTGTGCGGAATAGTAATAAATCTAAACCGTTGGCTTTAACTAATTGCTGTTTGACATCGGCGTGCATACGACTTTCTACGGTTGAAAGGAAGAGTGAACCAGCAAATAAACCTTCCGCACCTAATGCCATTGCCGCTTTTGCGGTACGGCGATCGCTGATACCACCGGCAGCCATTACCGGTAATGATGTTGCGTCGGCAATTAATGGTACGATTGAGAATGTCCCTAACGCTTTACCCGGTAAAGTACCGCCTTCATCAAAGCCCGTTGCCACAATAATATCTGCGCCCGCTTGTTCCGCAAGGCGAGTATTTTCAGGGCTAGGATTTAAATCACGGTAGAGAATTTTAATCCCTGCTTGCTTAATTTCAGCGAATAAACTCGGGATAATCGCCCCTTCGCCATAGCCGGTATAAACCACCGCAGGCACGCCTTCTTGCTTGATCACTTCCATCATCGGCGGTGTCCAAATATCGTTTTCAGGGGTTGGGATAAGGTTTACCGCAAAAGGTTTATCGGTTAATGCTTTGGTTTTACGGATCTCTTCACGCATTTTTTCTGCCGTTTCTTCTGGGGTTGAAACTGCTGTTTCTGCGGTTAAACCTGCGTTTGGACCTAATACCCCTAAACCGCCGGCGTTACTCACCGCTGCCACTAATTTTGCATCCGTCAGCCAAGAGAGTGGACCTTGTACGATTGGTTTT
Organism: Pasteurellaceae bacterium LFhippo2; assembly: GCA_029852775.1. GTDB lineage: Bacteria > Pseudomonadota > Gammaproteobacteria > Enterobacterales > Pasteurellaceae. Next base: position 29,063 of record LEKJ01000003.1, on the reverse strand, counting down.
TCGATATTTAAAATTTCACAAATTCTGTTTTTCATTGAGCTTTCCTATTAATAAACAATGGCGTTATGCCGATTTCAATGTCGCCATTATATACATTCCTAAAATTTGATTAAGATGATAAAATTCCATTTATTATGGAATTAAATTCCTAAATAAAGTTATTAGAGGACAGAATGAATAACCATTTTTCAGGTATCGAAGAATTTTTAACGGTTGTTGAAACGGGTAGTTTTAGTGGGGCTGGGGAACGCTTAAATTTAACGGGATCGGCAGTAGGTAAGAGTATTTCTCGTTTAGAGCAACGTTTAAATACGCAACTTTTTCACCGTTCAACCCGTAAACTAACCTTAACGAAAGAGGGGGAAGTGTGGCTTGCTAGTTGTCAGCGAATGATGAATGAGTTGGAACAGGCGCAGTTATTACTCTCAACAGAACGCCAAGAAGTTATTGGCAAGATCCGCATTGATCTTCCCACTACCTACGGGCGAAACTTGATTTTGCCGAAATTACTCGGTTTACAGAAACAGTACCCTAAATTGCAATTTGAGCTGAGTTTTCAAGATCGTAAAGTGGATATGATTGCGGAACATATTGATGTGGCGGTGCGTTTTGGGCAGTTGGCGGATTTAGACGGGATTATCGCCAAGCAGATCGATCAATTTCAAAATCAATTTTGTGCCAGTCCAGATTATTTGGCTCGCTTTGGTACACCAACACACCCAAGAGATTTGCAACAACATATCTGTATCACCGGCGGACAATCTCACTGGCAGTTATTGAATGAACAAGGGCAAGCAACCCTTTATCCGTTGAATAACGTTCATCAACTTAACGACGGCGACGCCCGTTTACAAATGGTGCTCGCCGATTGCGGTATCGCCTTATTGCCTGATTGGTTAATTGAAAAAGAGATACACGCGGGCAGATTAGTCCAGATTTTGCCAGAATGGACACCGCCAAGCGAACCGATCTATGTGCTATGGCAAAAGAAATTGCATTTACAGCCAAAGGTTAAGGCGATAGTTGATGTGTTGGGAAATAGCAAGTAAATGAGAAACACACTTTTTCCAATGAAAAAATGTTATCTCACTACATTTTTTCCAACGAAAAAGTGTAACTAGGCCACATTTTTTCAAAGGAAATTATGTTCCGCTTGTTTCAAAAAATCCAACAACACCTGAATTTTCTTAGGTTTATGTGCCATTGGCGGATAGTAGATATAGCTTTCGGGGAACGTTATCCAATGTTGTTCTAAAACGGGGATTAAATCTTGTTGCTGTGCAAGGGGTTCAAAGATCCTGCCAATGCCCATACCTTGTAAAACTGCGTCGGTAATCATTGAAGTATCATTAAAAATCAACGTATTTGGGTGAGGGATAAGCTGATTTTTGCCTTCTACATTTAAAAAGAGTGGATCAATTTTGCCGCTGCTAATAAAACGAAAGCTAATCATTTGGTGTTCTGCCAGTTCTTCAATAGTCTGTGGTATCCCAAATTTTTCCGTATAGCTTCTGGATACATACAGCCCTTGTCGCATTGCGGGGTAAATCTGTTTTGCTACCACATTTTCATTCAAACTATGCCCTAAGCGTACCCCGAGATCGAAATTTTCGGTAATGAGATCGACAGTCGCATTGTTTATCGAAAATTCTAAGGTGATTTTAGGGTAGCGTTGGCAAAATTCAGCGTAGATAGGCTTGAAAATCAGCTCAAAATGCACCTGTGCAAGCGTAATTCTAATAGTGCCATTCGGTTCGTGATACTGCTCATCTAGCTTTTGCCAAATTTGCTGTAGCTGTTCAAGGGGAAGTTGGGTTTCTTGCCATAACTTCATACCCGTTTCAGTTAGCTGTAATTTGCGGGTAGTGCGTAGGAACAGTGGCATACCGATTTTATTTTCAAGGTTTTTTAACGCCTTACTGACAGACGGAACGGCAATTTCAAGTTTTTTAGCCGCCCCGCTGATTGAGTTTTCTTGCACAATGCTATGAAAAATAAGCAGTTGCCCGAAGTCTGATGAGTTCATTTTGATTATCTCATTGTTATTGACAATTTTAATGGCGGGATAAATCCCGCCCTACAATTATTGCTTTAAAGCTAATAATAATTTAGCTAATTATGGGCTAATCATTTAAAAATATCTAGCTATAATGAGCGCACTTTCAATCAACAAGGAAAACAAATTATGAAAACTCAAAACATTGCGGTTATCGGTGCAACAGGTTATGTAGGTCAAGCAGTGGTAGCGGAATTAGCAAATCGTGGTCATCAAGTTACCGCTTTTGCTCGTTCAGTGGATAAAGTTGCTAACGCAGAGAATGTACAAGCGGTGGCTTTTGACGTAAATTCTGCAAATTTTGCAGAGCAGCTACAAGGCTTTGATGCTGTGATCAGCACATTTAACGCAGGTTGGACAAATCCCAATATCGCCGAAGATAATAAAAAAGGTTTAACAAATATTGTTGAGGCGGCAAAAACAGCGAATGTGCCTTATTTATTAGTGGTAGGCGGCGCAGGGAGTTTATATGTGGCAGACAATCTTCAGTTAATTGATACCCCTGATTTCCCGAAAGAGATTTTTGACGGCGCAAATTCAGTGCGTAATCTACTGACTGAGCTAAAAACTCGTACTGATGTAAATTGGTCATTTATTTCACCGCCAGCGTTATTAGGCGTAACAGGCGGTTATAGTGAAGAACGTACAGGCAAATATCGCTTAGGTAATAATACCTTATTAATGAATGGCGATGTGCCGGCAGGTATTAGCGTGGCGGATTTTGCGATTGCACTTGCGGACGACTTAGAACAAAAAGCGCATTTACATCAACATTTCACGGTAGCAGCGGAGTAATTTATGCAAAAAATTAAGCTTTTTATGGATCCTTTATGTGGTTGGTGCTATGCGGCAACGCCTGTTATTGAGAAGTTGGCACAATCAGCAGAGATTGAAGTGATCCCAACGGGGTTATTTAGCGAAGACGGTAGGGTAGTTAGCCCTGCTTTTGCTCAACACGCTTGGTCTAACGATCAGCGTATTGCACAGCTTACAGGGCAAGTGTTTAGCGAGCAGTATCGAGATAACCTATTAAAAGTAGGTATGCCGTTTAACTCATTCCCGATTGTCGTGGCTTTAACTTGGGTTAATCAGCATTTTCCACAGCAGGAACTGAACGCTCATCACGCTATTCAAAAAGCACGCTATGTTGAGGGGCGAGATACTACCAGTATTGAAGTATTAACAGAGGTTCTAGCTAGTCTGGGTTTTGGTAAGACAGCGCAAGAGTTATCGATTGCTTTGCAAGATAAAGATTTAATCCAACAAGCAGAACAGCGCATTATGCAAGGTGCGCAACAAGCCAATCAATTTGCGGTGCGTGGCGTTCCAGCAGTTTTTGCGGAAACAGAACAAGGCTGGCAACAGGTTTCGGTGTATTAATCGTAGAAAACAACTTAATCTGTATTTTAAAAGTAGAACTAAAATTCTACTCGTAAGATACAGATTTTTAGTTACAATTTTGGGAATATTCCCTTTAAATACTGGTCTTGCTTTGAACATAGCTCAAAGAAATATTTCGCTTTTTTTGTCTATTTTTGTGTTTTACTCCAAAAAATTGTGACTCACTTCTCATTTCTTTATATTTCCCCTTGTTATTTCTTCTATAAGTCGATACTCTATGGAGTATATCTCGTATAAATCAATTTTTAATGGAGTGAATAACTCAAATCACTCATTTTCTTAGGAGGACTCTATGTTATTAGGTGATTTATCTCGTGAAGACTACGCAAAATCATTACCGCCAGTATTTGCTCGTCTTTGTGGAAAATTAAAAGCATTAGATTTGGTTGCTTTACCTTTAGGATGGCAGGATCTCGAAGATGGGATTCGTATGAATGTGATGGAGTTTGAAACATCTCCAGTAGAAGGTAAAAAAGCTGAATTACATCGTAAATTTATTGATATTCAATTACTTATTTCTGGCGAAGAGATGATTGAGTATAGTTTAAGTCAGCCTAATTTAGCGCTTTATGACGAATATCGTGAAGATGATGACTACCAATTAACTCCAACACTTGAAAATAAAAACCAATTGTTCCTTAAACCAAATATGTTTGCCATTTTCTTACCAAATGAGCCGCATACTCCAGGGAATTTAGTAACAGAAAGTAAATTACTTAAGAAATTGGTAGTGAAAGTACCAGTGGAGTTATTGTAATAGGAGGCTAATATGTCGGCCAGTGGAAAAATCTTAGATACGATAGGTGCTCTGCAAAATAGTTTAACAAAAACAGAGAAGAAGATTGCTCACGCAATTTTGGCTCAGCCTGATTTGTTGAATCAATGTTCATTATCGGAAGTAGCCCACCAATTAGATGTGGGTGAGGCGACTTTTATTCGTTTCTGTCGAACCCTTGGCTTTAAAGGCTATACAGATTTTAAATTAGATCTTGCAATTGAATTAGCGACTCAAGAACGCGAGGGTAGCGCTTTATTGGATACTGATGTTTCAGAGACCGATACACCGCGAGAAATTGCTCAAAAACTTCAATCAACACTTAGTAATGTAATTGCTGAAACAGTTAATTTACTAGATTACGAAGAGCTAGAGAAAGTTGTTGAGCAATTACGTAATGCACAGCGTATATTCTTATTCGGAGTAGGATCTTCAGGGATCACTGCAGAAGATGCTAAGCACAAAATGATGAGAATTGGCTTACAAGCGGATGCCGTCACCAATAACCATTTTATGTATATGCAAGCAGCTTTATTACGTGAAGGCGATGTTGTGATTGGGATTAGTCATTCGGGTTATTCGGAAGAGACCACAAAAGCCTTAAAAATTGCACGTGATAATAAAGCAATTACGGTTGCGATTACCCATAATCTTCGTTCTCCAATTACTGAAGCTGCTGACTATGTATTGATTAACGGTAACCGTCAAGGGCATATGCAAGGCGACTCAATTGGAACAAAAATGACACAGTTGTTCGTACTTGATTTAATTTACGCTCTAATGGTTAAAGCAGAACCTGAAAAAGCGATTCAACAAAAACAAAAAACGCTTAATGTGATCATTGAGCAACGATTGAAATAGATACAAGCGGTCTGATTTCTGCAATTTTTTGCAAATTTGGCTGCTTACTTTATCCATTAATTTACTTACTAAAGGACAAACTAAATGAAAAATTTAAAAGGTATCTTCAGTGCATTATTAGTATCTTTCAACGCTGATGGCACAATCAATGAAAAAGGTTTACGCCAAATCGTACGCCATAACATCGACAAAATGAAAGTTGATGGTTTATATGTTGGCGGTTCAACAGGTGAAAACTTTATGCTTTCAACGGAAGAGAAAAAAGAAATTTTCCGCATTGCTAAAGATGAAGCGAAAGATGAAATTGCATTAATCGCACAAGTTGGTAGCGTAAACTTAAAAGAAGCAATCGAGTTAGGTAAATACGCAACAGAATTAGGCTACGATAGCTTATCTGCTGTAACACCTTTCTACTACAAATTCAGCTTCCCAGAAATCAAAAACTTCTACGAAACAATCATTCGTGAAACAGGTAACACAATGATCGTTTACTCAATTCCGTTCTTAACAGGTGTAAACATCGGTGTGAGCCAATTCGCAGAGTTATTTGAAAATGAAAAAATCATCGGTGTGAAATTCACAGCGGGCGACTTCTATCTATTAGAGCGTTTACGTAAAGCATTCCCTAACCATTTAATCTATGCAGGTTTCGACGAAATGATGTTACCAGCAACAGTTTTAGGTGTAGACGGTGCAATCGGTAGTACCTTCAACGTAAACGGTATTCGCGCACGTCAAATCTTTGAATTAGCGCGTGAAGGCAAAATCAAAGAAGCATTTGAAATCCAAAATGTAACTAACGATTTAATCGAAGGCATTTTAGGTAATGGTTTATACCAAACAATCAAAGGCTTATTAGAAGAAGAAGGTGTGAACGCAGGTTACTGCCGTGAGCCAATGACGAAAGAACTTAACGCTGCACAAAAAGCAGTAGTGAAAGAGTTAAAAGCGAAATTCCTTTCTTAATTTGTAATAATTAATACTGAAATGATGGCACGAAGAGATTCGTGCCATTTTTTATACTTTTACTTTAAGCTAAGTATAAAAAATCTACTAAAAGAATAAATAATCATAAATCTTGATAAGTATCAAAGTTAGTCACAAGTATTCTCTTTAAAATCCGCTCCCAACTAAAAACTATTCTCATTTTAATTTTAAGGGCTATTTATGGCTATTATTCCACTTTCCGAATTAGAAAAAGATGTCTCGGCATTGATCCATACTATTGTTCCAAGCGATATTTTTGGGGAATTAGATGAATTAGTTGGACGACGTCTATCAGATCTAGGTTTTTCACAAGGTATGCTACTCACTATGCTTTCAACAGGGCCCACAGGAAAAGGCCCTTACGCAGTACGTTTAGGCAATCAATCTCAGTTTGCATTGCGTGAAGCTGAGGCGAATAAAATTTTATGTGAAAGGATTGCTTAAGTATGAGTGGCTATTTTGCTCTAATTGGAGCGCCAAATTGCGGAAAAACGGCGTTATTTAACCGCTTGACGGGTGCAAATGCGAAAGTGGCAAACTACGCAGGCGTAACGGTTGATAAGCTAGAAGGGAAATTTGTTGCAGATCCTAATATTACTATTGTGGACTTACCTGGAACTTATAGTTTACGCACTACAAGCGCTGATGAAGCAGTTGCTAGAGATGTGTTACTTGGAAAATTAGGTAAACAGCCTGATGCAATTATTGCAGTAGCTGATGCAACCAATTTACGTATGACGCTAAGAATGATCCTAGAATTAAAACTGCTAGGATTACCGATGGTTGTTGCGTTAAATTTGAGTGATATTGCTTATCAGCGTGGATTACGAATTGATGTTGCTCAATTAAGTGAACTGTTGGGCGTGCCTGTTATTGAAACGGTGGCGATAAAAAGAGAAAAACCATTAGCTCTTTTTCAAGCTATTCAGCAAATTTCGTTAGAAAACAAAAAACCTTTTGATTTGCAGTCGGTAGAATATCAACTTAATAGCTTAGATAGCCAAACGCTTTATCAGCAAGTCGAGTCAATTTTAGACAAGGCAGTTTTAGCACATTTAACCCTACCAAGTTGGCACCAACGTTTAGATAAATTGGTAATGCACCCCATTCTAGGTATTGGGCTTTTGCTAATAATTTTATTATTGGTTTTCCAAGCCGTTTATTCTTGGGCGGCGCCAGTGATGGAATTGATAGAGTCATCTTTTGCTTATTTAGGAGAGTGGATTGTTGAAACTTTACCTGAAGGCGCATTAGTTGATTTGTTGGTTGATGGCATAATTGCTGGGGTTGGTGGTGTTTTAGTCTTTTTACCGCAGATAACAATCCTATTTGCTTTTATTCTATTATTAGAAGATTCAGGCTATCTGCCACGCGCCGCCTATTTATTAGATAATCTACTTGCCAAAAGTGGTCTTTCAGGTCGTGCGTTTATTCCATTGTTATCTAGTTTTGCTTGTGCAGTACCTGCTGTTATGTCAGCGCGTACAATTCAAGATCCAAGAGAACGATTAGTAACGATTGCTATTGCGCCGATGCTAACTTGTTCGGCACGTTTGCCAGTTTATACTTTAATTATTGGGGCAATTATTCCAGAACAGACGGTGTTTGGTATTTTCAATTTACAAGGCCTAACGTTATTCTCACTTTATGTTATTGGGATATTGTCAGCAGGGCTTTCAGCCTATATCACAAAACGTTTTGCATTGCGTAAAGGGAAAATTCAGCAGTTTCCATTACTTATGGAACTTCCGACCTATCGTATGCCAAACTTTAAACATATTTGTTTAAGTTTATCCGAACGTGTGATGGCATTCTTAAAGCGTGCAGGAACGATTATTTTTGCTTTAAGTGTAATTTTATGGGTGCTAGTTACTTATCCTGAAGCGCCGGTAGATGCAACAGCCCCTGCGATTGATTATAGCTTTGCTGGTATGATAGGCCATATTATTCAAGCAATCTTTGCACCGCTTGGCTTCACTTGGCAGATGTGTATTGCGATGGTTCCTGGGCTTGCTGCTCGAGAAGTTGTTGTCGCTGCATTGGGGACTGTATATGCCGTGGGTGGTGGATCAGAAGAGATGCTCGAAAATGCCTTAATCCCGATTGTGAATTTGGATTGGGGATTGCCAACAGCATTTGCCTTTATTGCGTGGTATATTTATGCACCAATGTGTTTAGCGACACTGGCGGTAATTAAAAGAGAAACGAAATCCACAAAACAAACGATGATTATCACAGGCTATCTACTAGCATTAGCTTATATCTTTGCCTTTATCGTTTATCATATTGCATTGGGAGTAATGAAATGATTCAGAATATTATTGTTACCATTATTGTCATTTTGTCAGTGATCTATTTAGCGCGAAAATTCATTTTTAATAAAAAGTCAAAAGGGCAGTGTCAAGGTTGCGACCGTTGTTGTCAAAATAAGAGTGATTGTGTGCGATAGAACCAACTAATAGCAAAACAAGCGGGTAGATTTCCCGCTTGTTTTGCAAATAGTACCAATTATTTTAACTTCTCAATTGCCCATTCTAAACCAGAATGGAAATCTTCCGTTAAAAGCGGTTTATATTGATTTAGTAATTCAATCAATGTGTTTTTGTCTGGATGAGTGAGGTTGATATGTCCAACCTTTCTGCCTTCTCGAACTTCTTTGCCATACCAATGTAACTGGCTGAATGGCATATTTAGCCATTGGTTTGTGTGCTTAATCCCAATGAGATTAATCATCACACTTGGGGCAATAGGTTTTAATTCTGGTGTTGGTAAATCAAGTAAAGCACGTAGATGTAACTCAAATTGACTCACGGAACAGCCTAATTGCGTCCAATGTCCGCTGTTGTGTACACGTGGTGCCAGTTCGTTGATTAATAGCTTATCGCCCACTACAAAACATTCCATCGCCATTACGCCTACATAATCTAATTCATTCATAATTGCGGAAAGCATTTGTTCGGCTTGTTGTTGGAAATTTTGCTGATTTGGTTGCGTGATATCCATTACGCTGTAACGTAAAATGCCATTTTGTTGAAGATTATAAGTCACTGGGTAGAAGCGTGTTTCGCTATTTCTAAAGCGTGCACCAACAAGGGAAACTTCAGCGTCAAAAGGAATAAACTTCTCTGCAATCACTTCACCAAAAAGATCGGGAGTGATCTGCTCAATATTTTCTTTAGTAATAATCCACTGGCCACGTCCGTCATATCCGCCAGTTCTACGTTTTACGACTACTTTTTCGCCGATAGTCTCAAAGACTTGTTGCCATTGATTAGGGCTTTCTAAATGTAGCCAAGGCGAAGTAGAAAGAGAGAGTTGATTAATAAGAGATTTTTGAGTAAGGCGATCAGCAAGGCGACCAAATACGGAGAGATTAACGAAATTAGGATGATTTCCAAGAATTTGAGTAAGTGGGGTATCTGCCCAACGTTCAATTTCAGCGGTAATTAAGCTATCTGGCTCAATATCAAAAACAGGGGAGTCAAATGCTAATGGGCGAACATCAATATCTAATGGCGCACCCGCATAGCGTAACATTCTGCCGAGTTGCCCATTGCCGAGAACATAGATTTTTGGATAAGTTGTGCTTGGTTGCATATTGTTTTCTCTGTAATTTTTAATTTATGTATTTGCGGGCGTACGTAGTACGCCGCTACATTGAATGATCTACGAAGAAATATCGTAGGGGCGTACTGCGTACGCTCGTTACCTGATTAAAAATATTCAGATAACGCTTTATCTAATTGCTGATTTAACAACACCATCAATTTAATCCGCGCTTTTTGCCCGCTTAAACCTTTAGTGAAGATTAAACCTTTCTGTTTTAACTGCTTACCGCCGCCTTCATAGTCATATACATCTTGAGTGATACCATTAAATGCCCGTGAAGCAAGTACCACAGGAATATTGGCATTTAATAATGCTTCAACGCCTTTTAAACAGCTTGGTGGAAGATTACCTGCACCTAATGCTTCGATCACCACACCATCGCATTGACTTTGTGCCAGTTGCTCAAGTAAAAAGCTATCCATTCCTGCGTAAGTTTTAATAAGCTGAATGTTGCGCTTAGTAATTTCAGCTGTAACTGGGAAACGCTCGTAAGCGGTCAGTTCTTGGAAATAGATTGCAGAATTTTTTGTCACTAAACCACAAGGACCAAAAGTTGGCGTTTGGAATGTTGCCACGTTGGTGGTATGGGTTTTGGTGACAAATTTAGCATTGTGGATTTCATCATTCATTACCACTAACACGCCTTTACCCTGGCTATCATCGCTTAATGCCACAAGGATTGCGCTTTGAAGATTAATTAAACCATCTGAGCCTAGTTCGTTACTTGAACGCATTGCACCAGTAATGGCTACAGGAACATTAACATTCAGTGCCAAATCAAGGAAATAAGCGGTTTCTTCCAAGGTATCAGTACCGTGAGTAATTACAATACCGTCAAAGCCTTCTTGATTTACGGCTTGTTCAATACGGTTTTTCAGCAGTTCCCAATGCTTTAAAGTAATATGCGGAGAAGGAACATTTAATACTGACTCTTGACTCAATTGAGCAGGATGATTTAAACGCTCTAGCGCCGCTAATAATGGATTTTGAGCAGAAGGGGCAACTTTGCCATCTTCACCTTCTGCCATAGAAATAGTCCCGCCAGTGTGCAGGATAAGTAGTTTTTTTGACATCTATTGTTAAACTCTTGGATCTGGATTATCTAATACGGATTGAGTTTGTTCGTTACGGAATTGTTGAAGTTTTTCAGCAAGCTTAGGATTAAATGCTGCTAAAATTTGTGCTGCGAGTAAACCAGCGTTAGCCGCACCAGCAGAGCCAATCGCTAAAGTACCAACAGGAATCCCTTTTGGCATTTGAACAATAGAGTAGAGGCTATCAACGCCACTTAACATTGAACTTTTAACTGGTACGCCGAGTACAGGTACAATAGTTTTTGCTGCAATCATACCTGGTAGATGTGCTGCACCGCCTGCACCGGCAATAATTACTTTATAGCCGTTAGTTTGTGCGTTTTCAGCAAAACTAAATAGTTTATCTGGGGTGCGATGAGCGGAAACCACTTCAACATGGTAAGCTAAATCAAACTGGTCGAGAATTTTAACAGCTTCTGACATCGTTTCCCAATCGCTTTTTGAGCCCATCACAATCGCAATTTCTGGTTTATTCGCCATTTTTGAATCCTTTTTTCAAAAGTAAATAAAAAACTGCGCTAGGATACCACAAAAGCAAACGTTTGCTTAATAAAATACTCGATAAATAGCTGAGATTTTGGGCGAGTAAAAATAGACAAATTTGCGAATTTTTGCTATCTTGCGCCCAAATTTATCTACAAATTTTCAACATTTTTTGGAAAGCCTGGAAAATATATTGGAAATCAATATGTTAGATAGTATTCACAAAATCAGTAAATTCATTTTTGAGTGCTGATTTATTTTATTTTTTGATCTCTCTCAAAAATAATTGCTAATTTTGTGAGTAAAGTTTAATCAGTTGACGAATCTTGTTAAATTTTCGTTAAATTCATTCACTTATACAAAAAGGAAAAGACTATGTCAGATTTATTAGCACATGACGTAGATCCATTCGAAACTCAAGAATGGCTAGATTCAGTTAACTCTCTTGTTAAAGCAGAGGGTGCTGAACGTGCGCAATTTATTATCCAACAAGTAATGCAACACGCTCGTACACAAGGTGTGGGCTTACCATCAGGTGTAACAACGGATTATGTAAATACTATCCCTGTATCTGAGCAACCTGTTTATCCAGGTAATAAAGAGATCGAGCGCCGTATTCGTTCAGCAGTTCGTTGGAATGCGATTGCTATGGTTTTACGTAGTCAGAAGAAAGACCTAGATTTAGGTGGTCACATTTCTACTTTCCAATCTGCGGCGACAATGTACGAAGTATGCTTCAACCACTTCTTCAAAGCAGCAACAGATAAAGACGGTGGTGACTTAGTATTCTCTCAAGGTCACGCAGCACCTGGTATCTATGCGCGTTCTTTCTTAGAAGGTCGTATCACAGCAGAACAAATGGATAACTTCCGTCAAGAAGCATTTGCAGACGGTTTATCTTCATACCCACACCCTAAATTAATGCCTGAATACTGGCAGTTCTCAACTGTATCTATGGGTTTAGGTCCAGTTAACGCAATCTACCAAGCACGTTTCTTAAAATACTTAGAAAACCGTGGTATTAAAGATACTTCAGGTCAAACCGTTTACGCATTCTTAGGCGATGGTGAGATGGATGAGATCGAATCTAAAGGTGCATTAACCGTTGCAGGTCGTGAAAAATTAAATAACTTAATTTTCGTTATCAGCTGTAACTTACAACGTTTAGACGGTCCAGTTCACGGTAACGGTAAAATCGTTCAAGAATTTGAAGGCCTATTCACAGGCGCAGGCTGGGAAGTAATCAAAGTATTATGGGGCAGCAACTGGGATAAATTATTCGCTAAAGACACTTCAGGTAAACTTTCTCAATTAATGATGGAAGTGCTTGATGGTGACTACTTAACATTCAAATCTAAAGATGGTGCTTACGTTCGTGAACACTTCTTTGGTCGTTACCCAGAAACAGCTGCATTAGTAGCTGATATGACAGATGATGAAATCTGGGCATTACGTCGTGGTGCACACGATTCAGAGAAAATGTTCGCTGCGTTCGAACGTGCGAAAAAATCTGACAAACCAGTGGTTATTTTAGCGCACCAAGTTAAAGGTTATAAAATCCCTGAAGCAGAAAGTAAAAATACCGCTCACCAATCTAAGAAAATGTCAACAGAAAGCTTAAAAGGCTTCCGTGACTACTTCCACTTACCATTAACAGATGAACAAGTTGAAAACTTAGAGTACATCACTTTCCCTGAGGGTTCAGAAGAGTACAACTACTTACACAATCAACGTAAAGCGTTAAACGGTTACTTACCAGCTCGTAAACCAAAATTTGACATCGAGTACAAAGTACCTGCATTAGAAGAATTCCAAGCATTATTAGATGCTCAACCACGTGGTATTTCAACTACAATGGCATTCTCTCGTGTATTAAACGTATTATTAAAAGATAAAAATATCGGTAAAACGATCGTTCCAATCATCGCGGACGAAGCGCGTACATTCGGTATGGAAGGTTTATTCCGTCAAATCGGTATCTACAACCCACACGGCCAAAACTACGTTCCTTCAGACCGTGATTTAGTAGCTTACTACCGCGAAGCGACAGATGGTCAAGTATTACAAGAAGGTATCAATGAGTTAGGTGCAACATCATCTTGGGTTGCAGCAGCGACTTCATACTCAGTGAATAACCAACCGATGATCCCATTCTTCATCTACTACTCAATGTTTGGTTTCCAACGTGTAGGCGATATGATGTGGTTAGCGGGTGACCAATTAGCGCGTGGTTTTATGATCGGTGGTACTTCAGGTCGTACAACATTAAACGGCGAAGGTTTACAACACGAAGATGGTCACAGCCATATCCAAGCAGGTGTTATCCCTAACTGTGTAACTTACGATCCAGCATTCGCGTTCGAAGTTGCAGTAATCGTTCAAGACGGTATCAACCGTATGTACGGTGAAAAACAAGAAGATGTGTTCTACTACATCACTACATTAAACGAAATTACAGAACAACCAGCAATGCCAGCAGGTGCTGAAGAAGGTATCCGTAAAGGTCTTTATAAATTCGAAACAGTTGAAGGTAAAGGCAAAGGTCACGTTCAATTATTAAGCTCTGGTGCAATTATGCGTCACGTTCGTTTAGCAGCACAAATTCTTGCGAATGACTACGGTATCACTGCAGATGTATTCTCAGCGCCATCATTCAACGAATTAGCGCGTGAAGGTAACGATGCTGCACGTTGGAACTTCTTACACCCAACAGAAACACCACGTGTTCCTTATGTTGCTCAAGTGTTAAAAGATTTACCAACAGTTGCTTCAACTGACTACATGAAATCATACGCGGATCAAATCCGTGCGTTCGTACCAAGCCAAAACTACCAAGTATTAGGTACAGATGGTTTCGGTCGTTCAGACAGCCGTGCAAACTTACGTGAGCACTTCGAAGTTGATGAGCGTTATGTAGTTGTTGCTGCATTAACTCAATTAGCGAAAGAAGGTACTGTAGACAAGAAAGTTGTTGCAGAAGCAATTGCTAAATTTGGTTTAAATGTAGATCGTATTAACCCGTTATACGCATAATTTGTTTGCGGGCGTACGCAGTACGCCCCTACATTTTAATGTGTTGCGAAGAAATATCGTAGGGGCGTACTGCGTACGCCCGCTATAAAGGAAAAGCAAAAAATGTCAAAACAAATTCAAGTTCCAGATATCGGTGGCGATGAAGTTACTGTAACTGAAGTGATGGTTAAAGTAGGCGACACTATCGCAGTTGACCAATCAATTATCAACGTAGAAGGCGATAAGGCTTCTATGGAAGTTCCTGCTCCAGAAGCTGGCGTAGTGAAAGAAGTATTAGTAAAAGTAGGCGATAAAGTAACAACTGGTTCACCTATGTTAGTATTAGAAAGCGCAGTAGCGCCTGCAGCACCAGTTGCAGAAGCGGCTCCAGCGGCAGCACCTGCAGCAAGCGCAGTAGTTGAAGTAAATGTACCAGATATCGGTGGCGACGAAGTAAACGTAACTGAAATCATGGTTAAAGTTGGCGATGTGGTTGAAGTTGATCAATCAATCATTAACGTAGAAGGCGACAAAGCTTCTATGGAAGTTCCAGCACCAATCGCAGGTACAGTTAAAGAAATCTTAATCAAAGTTGGTGATGCTGTTTCAACTGGCTCATTAATTATGAAATTTGAAGTTGCGGGCGCAGCTCCTGCAGCGGCAGCACCAGTTGCACAAGCAGCGGCTCCAGCAGCACCTGCGGCAGCGTCAGTTCAAGACGTAAACGTACCAGATATCGGTGGCGATGAAGTAAACGTAACTGAAATCATGGTTAAAGTTGGCGATGTGGTTGAAGTTGATCAATCAATCATCAACGTAGAAGGCGACAAAGCGTCAATGGAAGTTCCAGCACCAGTTGCGGGCACAGTTAAAGAAATCTTAATCAACGTAGGCGATAAAGTTTCTACTGGTTCATTAATTATGCGCTTTGAAGTTGCGGGTGCAGCACCTGCAGCGGCTCCAGCGCCAGTTGCTCAAGCAGCAGCGCCAGCTCCAACTGCGGCACCAGCAGCACCAGCGACAGCGGGTGTTTCTGGTTTAAGCCAAGAACAAGTAACTGCAAGTGCTGGTTACGCACACGCAACACCAGTTATCCGTCGTTTAGCTCGTGAATTCGGAGTAAACTTAGATCGTATCACAGGTACAGGTCGTAAAGGTCGCGTAGTTAAAGAAGACGTTCAAGCATACGTTAAAACTGCTGTTCAAGTATTTGAAGATGTTAAAGCAGGTAAAGCTCCGGCAGCAGCTGGCGCAGCAAACGGTGCAGGCTTAGGTTTATTACCTTGGCCGAAAGTAGATTTCAGCAAATTTGGTGAAATCGAAGAAGTAGAATTAAGCCGTATCAACAAGATTTCTGGTGCAAACTTACACCGTAACTGGGTAATGATTCCACACGTAACTCACTTCGACCGTACAGATATCACGGATTTAGAAGCGTTCCGTAAAGAACAGAACAAGATTGTTGAGAAACAAAAATTAGATGTGAAGATCACACCAGTTGTGTTCATTATGAAAGCGGTAGCGAAAGCGTTAGAAGCATTCCCACGTTTCAACAGCTCATTATCTGAAGATGGTCAAACATTAACACTTAAGAAATACATCAACATCGGTGTTGCTGTAGATACGCCAAACGGCTTAGTTGTACCAGTGTTCAAAAATGTGAACAACAAAGGTATCATTGAGCTTTCACGCGAGTTAATGGAAGTGTCTAAGAAAGCACGTGACGGTAAACTAACTGCATCTGATATGCAAGGTGGCTGTTTCACTATTTCTAGCTTAGGTGGTATTGGTACAACTCACTTCACGCCAATCGTGAACGCACCAGAAGTTGCAATTTTAGGTGTTTCTAAATCTGAAATGCAACCAATCTGGAACGGTAAAGAGTTCGAGCCACGCTTAATGCTTCCATTATCATTATCATTCGACCACCGTGTGATCGATGGTGCTGATGGTGCACGTTTCTTAAGCTATGTGAACGGCGTATTAGCTGATCTTCGTCGCTTAGCAATGTAATTGATATAGCGGTCAGATTTGTAAAAAACTTTGCAAAAATGACCGCTTGTAGAATCTGTAGGGTGGGCTTTAGCCCACCAGTTACAAAGGAATAAATATGAGCAAAGAAATTAAAACGCAAGTCGTTGTACTTGGTGCAGGTCCTGCAGGTTACTCAGCGGCATTCCGTTGTGCAGACTTAGGTTTAGAAACTGTATTAGTTGAGCGTTACTCAACGCTTGGTGGTGTATGTTTAAACGTGGGTTGTATCCCATCTAAAGCATTACTTCACGTTGCTAAAGTATTAGAAGAAGCAAAAGGTGCTGCACACAACGGTATCACTTTTGGCGAACCGACTATCGATTTAGATAAAGTTCGTGAAGGTAAAGAAGCAGTTGTCGCTAAATTAACCGGTGGTTTAGCGGGTATGGCTAAAGCACGTAAAGTAACGGTTGTTGAAGGTTTAGCAGCATTTACTGATCCGCACACATTAGTAGCGCGTGACCGTGAAGGTCATCCTACAACAATCAAATTCGATAACGCAATTATCGCAGCAGGCTCACGCCCAATCCAATTACCATTTATTCCACACGATGACCCACGTGTTTGGGATTCAACAGACGCACTTAAATTAAAAGAAATTCCTAAGAAACTTTTAATTATGGGTGGTGGTATCATCGGTTTAGAGATGGGTACTGTGTATGAAGCCTTAGGTTCAGAAGTTGAAGTGGTTGAAATGTTCGACCAAGTTATCCCAGCAGCGGATAAAGATATTGTTTCTATCTTCACTAAACGTATCGAGAAGAAATTCAAGTTAATGCTTGAAACTAAAGTAACTAAAGTTGAAGCGAAAGATGACGGTATCTATGTTTCAATGGAAGGTAAAGCGTGCAACGACACTAAACGTTATGACGCAGTATTAGTTGCTATCGGTCGTGTACCAAACGGTAAATTATTAGATGCGGGTAAAGCAGGCGTTGAAGTTGATGAGCGTGGCTTCATCAATGTTGACAAACAAATGCGTACAAACGTACCACACATCTTCGCTATCGGTGACATCGTTGGTCAACCAATGTTAGCGCACAAAGGTGTTCACGAAGGTCACGTTGCTGCAGAAGTTATCGCAGGACAAAAACACTACTTCGATCCTAAAGTGATTCCATCAATCGCTTATACTGAGCCAGAAGTTGCTTGGGTAGGTAAAACTGAGAAAGAGTGTAAACAAGAAGGCTTAAACTACGAAGTGGCTAAATTCCCTTGGGCAGCTTCAGGTCGTGCGATTGCATCAGAATGTGCAGACGGTATGACTAAGTTAATCTTCGATAAAGATACTCACCGTTTATTAGGTGGTGCTATCGTGGGTACAAACGGTGGTGAATTATTAGGTGAAATCGGCTTAGCAATCGAAATGGGTTGTGATGCAGAAGACATCGCATTAACTATCCACGCTCACCCAACATTACACGAATCAGTTGGTTTAGCAGCAGAAGTATTCGAAGGCTCTATCACAGACCTTCCAAATGCAAAAGCGAAGAAAAAATAATTGCGAAAGCAGATAGATACAAGCGGGCAGATTGCCCGCTTTTTTTGTAAATAAAATATGGGCCTAGAATTGACGGGGAAGGGGTTAAAGCATAGAATTTACAGGTTATATTTTATGATTTTTTGAATGTAATGTGGGGCATACATAACGGGCGTACGCAGTACGCCCCTACGAATGAGCGTCATACAACAAATGAATGTATTCACACACAAATGTAATTCATATAAAGAATGTAGGGGCGTACTGCGTACGCCCGAAAACCGTATCAAAACCGATCAATCAAACCATAACCATTTGATTTTACTTAATATTTAACACAATAAAGGGTATTATAATGCACAGCACAGCACAGCACAGCACAGCACCTGCTGAAATTTTAGCCAATCAACAATCCTTTCTTAACGACTTAGACGCACGCCTTTGGAAATCTGCGGATAAACTCCGCCAACAGCTTGACGCAGCAAACTACAAACATATCGTTTTAGGCTTAATCTTCCTTAAATACGTTTCAGACAGTTTTACCGCACAACGTGAAATCATTCTTCACAAATACCAAGATCCACAATCAGATTTTTATCTCGATCCAGCTATGCTTTCAGTAGACGAAATACAAGAAGCATTGCAATCTGAATTGGAATATCGTGATAACTACACCCAAGACAACGTTTTCTGGGTGCCACAACAGGCACGTTGGGACGAAATCAAAAGCGTGGTGCGTACCAATATCGGTGATAAAATTTGGGGCGATAAAATCTTTAAAGGCGTAGCAAATTTAATTGATGATGCCTTTGACAAAATCGAACAAGACAACCCAAAACTAAAAGGCGTAATCCAACGTATCTCAACCTATAATGTTGATGAAAGCACTTTAATTGGCTTAGTTGATCTCTTTTCTGACACCAGCTTTACCAAACCAACCTTAGATGGCAAACCGATTTCACTCGGGGCGAAAGATATTCTTGGCCATGTGTATGAATATTTTCTTGGTGAATTTGCCCTTGCAGAAGGTAAAAAGGGCGGTCAATACTTCACACCAAAATCAATCGTAACCTTAATTATCGAAATGCTTGAACCTTACGAAGGGCGTATCTACGATCCTGCGATGGGCTCGGGCGGTTTCTTTGTGCAAACAGAACGCTTTATCAACGAGCATAAAGATCGCAATCCAGCCGGCAAGCAGAAAAATATCTCGATTTTCGGGCAAGAATTTAACCCTACCACGTGGAAACTAGCGGCGATGAATATGGCTATCCGTGGTATTGAGTTCGACTTTGGTAAAGGTAATGCTGATACCTTTAGCAACCCGCAACACCGTGATACCAAAATGGATTTTGTGATGGCAAACCCGCCGTTCAATATGAAAGACTGGTGGAGCGAAGCACTTGCCCAAGATCCCCGTTGGCAATTTGGCACACCGCCAGAGGGTAATGCGAACTTTGCGTGGATCCAGCATATGATCTACCAACTTTCCCCGAAAGGCAAAATGGGCTTAGTGTTAGCGAATGGTTCAATGTCGAGCCAAACCAACAACGAAGGCACAATCCGCCAAAATATCGTTAAAGCCGATTTAGTCGAAGCAATGATTGCCTTACCAAGCAATCTATTTACCAATGCGACTGTACCTGCCTGTATTTGGGTGATTAATAAAAACAAATCACGCAAAGGCGAAGTGCTGTTTATCGACGCCCGCCAACTCGGCTATATGAAAACCCGTGTGATCCGTGATTTCACCGCCGAAGATATCGCCCAAGTTGCCCAAACCTACCACAAATGGCAAAACAACAGCGACTATCAAGATATTCCAGCGTTCTGCTATTCCGCAAGCCTAGCCGATATTGAGCAAAACGACTTTGTACTCACCCCAGGACGTTACGTAGGTGCCCCAGAGGAAGAAGATGACGGCATTCCATTTGCAGAAAAAATGCAAGAACTGACCGCTTTACTTAAACAACAGTTTGAACAAAGTGCAGAGCTAGAAGCGAAGATTAAAGCAAATTTAGGGGGATTGGGATATGGAATTAACTAATTTAGAGAATACAGCAATAGAATTTATTGATGGTGATCGTGGTAAAAACTACCCTAAACAAAGTGATTTTTCTGATAGAGGTTTTTGCTTATTTTTGTCAGCAAAAAATGTGACGGATAATGGCTTTTTGTTTGAGGAAAAGTCATTCATTTCTCAAATAAAAGACTATGAATTAAGAAAAGGTAAGCTAGAAAGAGGCGATATAGTTATCACAACGAGAGGAACAATAGGAAATGTTGCATTATTTGATGATAAAGTTCCTTTTGAACACGTGAGAATAAATTCAGGAATGGTTATAGCTAGAAATAAAGATAAGCAGTTTTGTAACGAATTTATTAATATTTTTCTCAATTCGTATCTTTTTAAAAATCAAGTTGGTAATTTGATTTCTGGCTCAGCAGTTCCCCAACTACCAATCAAGGATATCAAAAAGATTAAAATTCCTGTTTTTAGTCTTCAAAAGCAAAAGAAAATTATAGAGATCATTGGTACTTTGGAAGAAAAAATATCCCTAAACACCCAAATCAACCAAACCCTAGAACAAATCGCTCAAACGATTTTTAAAAGCTGGTTTATTGATTTTGACCCTGTTACTGCCAAAGCAGAGGTTATCGCTCAAGGTAAAACCGCACAACAAGCTAACCTTGCAGCTATGGAGGTTATTTCTGGTAAAACTTTTGAAGAATTAGACCGGTTGCAAGTAGAAAAACCAACAGAATATCAACAGCTTTGGGAACTTGCAGAAGCATTTCCGAGTGGGTTTGAGGAAGTTGAAGGGGTTGGAGAAGTGCCGAAGGGGTGGGGTGTTAAATCATCAGAACAATTATTCGATGTTGCTATTGGTAAAACTCCACCAAGAAAAGAACCAGAATGGTTTTCAGAAAATCCTAATGACATACAGTGGATTTCTATCAAAGATATGGGAAATGCTAGTACTTACATTACGAAAAGTAGTGAGTATTTAACGAAAGAAGCAGTTGAACGCTTTAATGTAAAACGTATTCCTAATAATACTGTATTGTTGAGTTTCAAATTAACTGTTGGGCGAGTATGTATTTCTACTCAAGAAACAACAACGAATGAGGCAATAGCTCATTTTCTTATAGGGAAAAAATCAGTATTAACAACAGAATATCTATATTTATTTCTGAAAAAGTTCAATTTTAATGATTTGGGAAGTACATCATCTATTGCTACAGCAGTTAATTCCAAAACAATCAAAGAAATGAGAATTTTAGAACCAAGCAGTGAAGTTATTAAGCAATTTCAAATTCGCATTGAGCCTTTTTTTAAGGCAATACGAAATAATATAGAAGAAATTTCTTCGTTAGAAAGCATTAGAGATAGTTTATTGCCTAAGTTGTTGAGTGGGGAGTTATGATTGTGGTTAAAGCTATTAAAGATAATTCAGAATTAGAAAAAGTTATTAAAGACATTAATAGCCGACTGGATACCATAAATCATTATTTACAAGAATGGGAAACAATGATGAATTTTCTTTCTGAAAAGAAAGGATTTTATGAAGAATATCATTTATTTTTAAAGTATTTCAGAAAAGCATATTTAGATATGGTTTTTCTAAACTTAAATATTATTTTTGATAAAAATAGTGTTGTAAATATTTTTAGAATAAATGACTTCATTTCTAAGAATAATGAATTTATCAAAAATTTGAAACTAAGTGATGAATTTGAAAGAGTGATCTTTTCTGTAAATAAAATCAGAAATAAAGCTGTTGCACATATAGATGATTTTGATATCAATAATATTTATCGTCAATTTAAAGTAAGTAAGCAACATCTTGATAATATCATTTTTTATATTGATAAACGCTTAGAATGTCTTATCCGCTATTCGGAGCTAAATTTCACTAAAAATGAGCTCATTTATTTAGAAGGAGAAGGTATTCACGCTATTCTTAACTTACTGCCTGAGAAAAATCCGTATGCTAAGTCAGCTAAAGGCATTAGGCTAGAAAGGCAATTTGATTATATATGTGAAATCACCTAGCACGAGCCGTGCTAGGTGCGGGCGTACGCAGTACGCCCCTACTAATGAGGATTATTTACTCCCAATCGTAATTTTATAAAGGATGTAGGGGCGTACTGCGTACGCCCGCAACAAACGAGCATTATTTACACACAGATGTAATTCAAATAAAGAATGTAGGGGCGTACTGCGTACGCCCATAACCAAATGAGCATTATTCACACATAGATATAATTCAAATAAAGGATGTAGGGGCGTACTGCATACGCCCGCAACAAATAAGCATTATTCACACACAGATGTAATTCAGTTAAAGAATGTAGGGGCGTACTGCGTACGCCCGCTGCTCGAAAGTAAATATCAACATTGGCATTAATAAAACTCATCTTGTTGCCAATTGATCACATTATTCCCAATGTAATCATATACATTTGAAAATTCGTATTCATCACGAACAATGCGATCGTAATATCCCCTTTGCCATTCAAATGGGATTTGTTGTTTGATAGCAAAACTAGTTAATGATGATTTAATGCCACGAATAATGGACGATAAATTGCGCTTATTGGATTTAAAACAATGTTGGGAAAAATCAATATCCGTATTTAAAACCAATAAAAAATGTAGATGGTTAGGCATAATTGTGAAAATGGGGATTTCAACAAATTGATCTTTTCGCAGTGCTAATGTATCAAAAATAATTTGTTGTAGCTTTAATCCAAGAACATTTAGGTGCATTTCATTATTGGCAATGTAGCCAAAATAGTGCTGTTTTTCGTGGGTGCAAATTGTAATGAAATATGTGCCATTTTGGTAATTATCCCATTGCGCACGGATGTTTTTACGTTGTGGTTTTGACATATATTATCCTATGAATTTTCTTTATATATTTGGCATTGTCTGCGGGCGTACGCAGTACGCCCCTACATTCTTTATAAAATTACAATCGAATGTGGGTAACTGTATGAAAACTATAACCCAAACAATTTCAAAATTCAGACCAAAAATATTATTTTCTCGATCTGTGTCGAAAAATTAAAATTTTGAGATTGACTTTTAAAAAATAACAAGGACAACCTATGCACATCAACGAAAATACCATTGAACAGGCGGCAATTCGTACGCTGGAGGATCTCGGGTGGGGATATACATTTGGGGTAACAATTAATGCCGAAGGGGAAAATCCGTGGCGAAATCGGGCTGATGAGGTGGTGTTTAGAGATTTGCTGAAACAAGCTGTTGCACGTTTAAATCCGCAGTTACCTGAAACAGCGGTAGATGAAGTGGTGGCAACGGCGGTTAAGGCGGATATTACCGATTTAACCGAGCGTAACCAACGTTTCTATGGTTTTTTGCGCAATGGTGTGAGGGTTGAGTACCGTGTTGAGAATGAGCAGAAGATTGATTTTGCTCGTTTGATTGACTTCCAAAATCCACAAAATAACCGCTTTGATGTGGTTAATCAGCTGACTATTCAAGGGCGCAAAGGCAATCGCCGTCCTGATGTGATTTGTTATATCAACGGGTTGCCGTTGGTGGTGTTTGAGCTGAAAAATCCCCTAAAAGAGAGCGCTGACCTTTCCCAAGCCTTTAATCAACTTCAAACCTATAAAGACGAAATTACCGATCTGTTTGTGTATAGCCAAGCACTTGTTATCAGTGATGGGATTTCTGCCCGTATCGGTTCGCTCACCGCTAATTTTGAGCGTTTTACCCCGTGGCGTGTGGTGGATGAAAAAGCGAAACAGCGTATTCACTTTGAAAATGAGCTAGATGGTTTATTGCAAGGACTGTTCCTACCTGAAAATCTACTGAACTATGTGCAGAACTTTATTCTTTTTGAGCGTGATAATGGCAAGTTGATTAAAAAAATTGCGGCTTATCATCAGTTCTATGGGGTAAATGAAGCGGTGGATTGCACTCTAATTGCTGCCAGTGAGCAGGGTGACGGCAAAATTGGGGTGATGTGGCATACACAGGGTTCGGGTAAATCGCTATCAATGTTGTTCTATGCAGGCAGGTTATTATCTGAACCTGAACTGAAAAATCCAACCATTGTGGTGGTAACCGACCGTAATGATTTAGACGGGCAACTGTATGCCACTTTCTCGGGCGGTAAAGATCTTATTCGCCAAGAGCCCGTACAGGCAGACGGGCGTGATGAGCTACGCTTAGAACTTGCGAAACGAGAAACGGGCGGGATCATTTTTACTACTATTCAAAAATTTGGCTTGCAAGAAGGCGAAAAATCGCACCCGATCTTAAACGATCGTCATAACATTATCGTGATCAGCGATGAGGCGCACCGTTCGCAATATGGCTTTAGCCAAACAATGAAATTGAACCAAGCTACTCAAACAGGTGAATATCGAGTTGGTTATGCAAAACATCTAAGAGATGCATTGCCAAATGCGTCTTTTATCGGTTTTACGGGGACACCGATTAGCCTTGATGATAAAGATACCCAAGAGGTATTCGGGGCTTATGTGTCGATTTATGATATTGTCGATGCGGTGGAAGATGGCGCAACGGTGCCGATTATCTACGAAGCTCGTCAAATTCCGATTGCGGAAAGTAGTGATTTTGGCTCGGTGGTTCAAGAGGCTGAAGCATTATTTAGTGATGAAGAAAATGGCTATAACTTCCGTTTGCGTGAAAAATTAATGGGAACGGACAGCCGTTTAGAGCGTTTGGCGGAAGATTTTGTTGCCCATTGGGAACAGCGTACGAGTAGCGTTGATGGTAAAGCAATGGTTGTGGCAATGAGCCGTGAGATTTGTGTAAAACTTTACCAAAAAATCACCGCTTTACGCCCTGAATGGCACAGTGAAAATGTGAATGAAGGGGCGATTAAAATTATTATGACAGGGGCGGCAACGGATCCTGAACATATTCGCCAGCACGTTTATTCCCCACAAGACAAGAAAGAGCTAGAACGCCGTTTTAAAGACCCGAATGATCCGCTTAAAATCGTGATTGTGCGTGATATGTGGCTAACAGGGTTTGATGCGCCTTGTTGCCATACGATGTATATCGATAAGCCAATGAAAGGGCATAATTTAATGCAAGCGATTGCCCGTGTAAACCGTGTTTTCCGCAATAAGAGTAAGGAAAATGGCGGTTTGATTGTCGATTATGTGGGGCTGACGACAGAATTACGTGAGGCAACGGAAGAATATACTCGAGCAAATGGCAAAGGGCAGATGACCCACAATATCGAAGCGGTGAAAACTAAGATGTTGGAATATATCGATATTGTGCGTGGACAATTTGCAACGGCGGTTGAGAATAAGGTCTTCCCGCTGTTTGATGTGCTCAAATTGGAAGATGAAATGGCGTTGTTTAAGCAGGTAATGCTTGGTGCAAACCATATTTTAGCCTTAGATGCGCAACATAGCGATAAATCAGAACAGGATAAAACGCCACGACGTAACGCTTTCTTAAAGGCGGTGCGTAATGCGAAGAAAGGTTATAGTCTATGTGGGGCAAATGCTGATGTGCGTTGCTATCAAAAAGAGTTAGCTTTCTTTGATGCGGTACGTGCCATTATTGCAAAACGTGAAGGCAATTCAACCGCTAGCAATGCTGATCGCCAGTTGAAATTAGTAGAATTATTGAATAAAGCTGTGGATGCGGAAGGGGCGGTTAATCTCTTTGATTTGCTAAACCGTGAGAAGCCTAATATTGATATTCTTTCCGAAGAATTTTTAGAAACCATTAAGGGCAGTGATACCAAAGATTTATGGTTAGAGGCGATTGAGCGTTATCTGAAAAGTAAGATCAGCGAGCAAGGCGCAAGCAATATTGCCGTTCAAAAAGACTTTGAAACCCGTTTAAAAGAGGCATTAAATCAATATCACAACCAAAATTTAACCATTTTGGAAGTATTGGAAGAGTTGCTGAATATGGGTAAAGAGTTTGTGGAGCGAATGGATCGTGGTGAAAAACTCGGGCTTTCGCCAGCGGAAATGGCGTTCTATGATGCGTTAAGCCGTAATGGTAGTGCTGTAGAGCAGTTAGGCGATGATGTGTTGAAGAAATTAGCTAAAGAGATCACCGATAAACTGCGCAAATCAGCGACTATCGACTGGCAATATAAAGAGGCGGTGCGTGCCAAAATGCGTAATTTAGTGCGTATTACCCTGCGTTTATATAAATACCCGCCAGATCAGCAACAAGAAGCAATTAACTTTGTGATTGAACAGGCAGAAGTGATTGCGGATGAGTTGAGTGTTTGATTATAGAAAATGGGCGTTTAGAGCGCCCATTTTTCTAGAAACTAAACCCAATTTTCTAAACGCAAACCATCTACTCGTTCAAATTCACGTAAGTTATTTGTTACTAGTATCAATCCTTCACTGCGGCAATGTCCTGCAATATGGATATCATTTTCACCAATAATTTTACCCGTCTTGCTTAATTCTGCCTTAATGTTTCCAAAATGCGCTGCAGCTTTAGATTCATAAGGCAGAATTGTTAAGCGCGATAGAAAGTCTTCAATAGTTGCAAGGTTATGAGCAGGATAACTGCTTTTTTCTGCGCCATAATAAAGTTCTGCAACAGTAATACTACTTACACAAAGTTGGCTTGCGTAACGATTAAAATATTCTAATATTTCAATTGGGCGACGCTTAATTGCGTAAATTACAATATTGGTGTCTAACATATATTTCAGCATATCAGCCCCTAAAAGTCTTCACGTTCAGGTTGCATTGATATTTCACGTTCAGACATAAAGTCATCAGTTACTTTATTGCTAGAAAGGAAAAAACTATCCCAGCTATTTTCAACAGGGCTTAAAATACGTTCTTTACCTACAATACGCACGCTTACTTTTTTAACATTATCATCAAAACGCATTGATGCAGGTAATCTAACCGCTTGTGTACGATTTGTCATAAAAACGGATGCTTCCATATTAAATCTCCTATACCGACAGATATTAACGGTTAGTATATAGCAATGCCATATATATTTTCAAGTAGGTATAAAAAACCCCCTTCGAGAGGGGGCTTTTGCATATCTCAAATATGACTATTGAGTCGCTTGAATCGCTGTTAATGCAATTGTGTAAACAATATCATCAACTAACGCACCGCGAGATAAGTCATTCACTGGTTTACGCATACCTTGAAGCATTGGACCAATTGATACTAAATCTGCTGAACGTTGTACCGCTTTATAAGTCGTGTTACCTGTATTTAAGTCAGGGAATACGAATACGGTTGCTTTACCTGCCACTGGAGAGTTAGGCGCTTTAGAGCGTGCAACATCTTCCATAATCGCTGCGTCGTATTGTAATGGACCGTCGATGATTAAATCTGGACGACGTTCTTTTGCAATACGAGTTGCTTCTGCAACTTTCTCAACATCTGCACCAGAACCAGAAGTACCAGTAGAGTATGAGATCATTGCAACGCGTGGGTCGATACCAAATGATTTCGCAGATTCAGCCGATTGGATAGCGATTTCTGCTAATTGTTCTGCATTTGGATCTGGGTTAACCGCACAGTCACCGTAAACAAGAACTTGATCTGGTAATAACATAAAGAACACAGATGAAATAATTGAGTTACCTGGTGCAGTTTTGATGATCTGCATTGGCGGACGGATTGTATTTGCTGTTGTGTGAACTGCACCAGATACTAAACCATCAACTTCGTTAGCTTCTAACATCATAGTACCTAATACTACAGTGTCAGTTAATTGTTCACGTGCAACAACTTCGGTCATACCTTTGTTTTTACGTAATTCAACTAAACGAGCCACATAGTTTTCACGTACTGCTTCAGGGTCAATAACTGTAATGCCTTTACCTAATTGAACGCCTTGTGCGTCAGCAACACGTTGAACTTCAGCAGGGTTTGCTAATAAGATACATTCCGCAATACCGCGTTCTGCACATAATACTGCTGCTTTAACTGTACGTGGTTCATCACCTTCTGGAAGAACAATACGTTTTTTCGCTTGACGAGCTAATTCAGTTAATTGATAACGGAATGCAGCTGGAGATAAGCGGCGAGCGCGTACAGCGCCTTTTGAAACGCCTTCGATAAAGCCTGCGTCAAATTGTTCAGAAACATAGCTCTTAATTGCGTCAATACGCTCTTTATCATCTACTGGCACTTCAAGGCTGAAACTTTGTAGATTTAAAGCAGTTTGCCATGTATTACCTTCAATACGGAATACTGGTAAGCCTGTTTCTAACGCTGGTTGGCAAAGTTTCATAATTTGGCTATCCACTTTGTAACCACCTGTTAATAATACTGCACCCAATTCTACACCATTCATTGATGCAAGAGATGCTGCAACGATTACATCTGGACGATCTGCAGAAGTTACTAACAAACTGCCTGTTTTGAAGTGATCAACCATGTTAGGTAGGCTACGTGCACAGAATGTAATTGAACGAATACGGCGTTTTGCTACATCGCCTTCATTGATAATTGCCGCACCTAAGTGTTTTACTAAGTCGATAGCACGAGTTGCGATTAAATCAGCTTTCCAAGGAATACACGCTAATAATTTGATTGGACCTGTTTTGAATAAACCTTCGATTTCAGCAATGTTATTTGAACTGTGTTGGAATGAATCAAAGATTTCAGTTAAGTCTGGACGTGTTCGACCTGATTCATCGATTGGTGCATTGAATTTATTGATAACCACACCTAAAAGGTTAGGGTTGTTACGACCACCAAATTGAGTTGCTGCAGTATCAATACGTTCTTTTAATTGTGCTGGAGTATCAGCTGAAGGTGCTGCAACTAACACGATTTCCGCATCTAATGTTTTTGCGATTTCGTAGTTTAAGCTTGTTGCGTAAGAATTTTTACGTGTTGGGATTAAGCCTTCGATAACAATAATATCGCTGTTTTTGCTTAATTGTTGATGACGCTCAACCACTTTTTCTAATAAAACATCTTTTTGGTTTGAGCTTAATAGCGCTTCCGCATCGCTCAACATAAATGGTTCACCCACTTCTGTTGATTGTGATAAACGGATAATCGTAGTAGAGCGGTCTAATGTATCTTCACCGCTGATTGGTTGTGCGATTGGTTTTAAAAAGCCAATTTTTGCGCCTTTTTGTTCTAAAGAGTGAACTAAACCTAAGCTAACACTCGTTAAACCAACACCTGTGCTGATTGGAATCAGAATAATAGTTCTAGACATAATTATTTCCTTATTTTGTAGGGACGCGAGCATCACGTCCGCGGACACCGTGTCCCTTGTATCTC
>LEKJ01000002.1 GCA_029852775.1 Pasteurellaceae bacterium LFhippo2 | reverse complement strand
GCATCACATAAGGCCAGCCAGAAAATCGTCGCTCGTGACCAGCGTTCTGATGACCGTTTCGTCTGTCTGACAGCGTCTTTCAGTAACGTGTCCATGCCTTTCCGGCGCGTCCGTTTTACACGGACGGCCACGCCGGAATGTCTTTTTAAACTTCATAATACATGAGAGGTAAGTGTATTAACTGTTTGAAATAAAGGAATAAATATGAAAAATCGTTCTGATGTCGGAAGGCGTCATCGTAAGATGACGGGGAGTAAAAAATCGCCCTGGTGCACAGGTAGCGAACTCCTGTAAAAACTCAACATGTGCAAGCTCTGCTACATCGACATCAAACGAGCCAGGAAGGCGAGCAA
>LEKJ01000001.1 GCA_029852775.1 Pasteurellaceae bacterium LFhippo2 | reverse complement strand
GTCCACCAGGTCACGCACTTTAGCTTCACTCAGAAAGCCGAAGCGATCTTTTGTCCCGATTTCTGAGGCGTTTTAACGGTGAACGGACGGCAAAAACACGATAGAGCTGTTGAACGT
Organism: Pasteurellaceae bacterium LFhippo2; assembly: GCA_029852775.1. GTDB lineage: Bacteria > Pseudomonadota > Gammaproteobacteria > Enterobacterales > Pasteurellaceae. Next base: position 275 of record LEKJ01000001.1, on the reverse strand, counting down.
GAAAACCACGAAATCTGGCAAAAATCACGGCTGGCGAGGCTTGCAGAGGAGTAAGCCAGTATACACTCCGCTATCGCTACGTGACTGGGTCAGGGCTGCGCCCCGACACCCCAAATGCTCGATAAACACGTTAAACCTTGTGCAACAAAAAAGTGCTTTGATAGATCTTTAGAGCAAAAATCAACATTTCGATTAATATCAATGACTTATGACACCATCATACGAAACGTTATTTGCATGTGTATACGCAAACATGTTTGCGTGTGTTGTTTCGT